>NZ_JBNPVV010000005.1:0-302630 GCF_050434165.1 Microbacterium sp. ZKA21 | reverse complement strand
GAACTCTTTGGGAAATGCTTTGGGCACGTTGACCATCCTCCCGTGAGAACCGAAATCCTCACAGCGTTGGAGTCAACCGAACCGTCAGCAGTCCCGATCTCGGTTACATCGACCTCGCCCTGACCGATGACACGGGCATCGTCCACAACACCCTCGATCGGCCGGTCACCGTCACCGTCGAAGGAGCCGGGGTGCTGCAGGCACTCGGCAGCGGCAACCCGACGACGGCCGAGTCGTTCACGGCCGACCGGCACCACACCTTTGATGGGCGGGCGATCGCGATCATCCGCCCCACGGAAGCGGGGCGCGTCACAGTCACAGCCGAAGCCGAAGGCTGCCCACCCGTGCAAGTGACGCTCACCGTGACCTGATCGGTCAAACCACGACCTATCCAGAAACCCGACACAATGAACACCGACGATGGAGTCTCCATGAGCACCCCCGACCAGCAACCCACGATCCCGCCAGCAAGCGTCTTCCCGCTCGCGGAGGCAGGTACGAACGAGCTTCCCGACTTCGATACCGCGAGCATCGATGCCCGCGCGGCAGCCCTTGACGACCTGCCCAAGGTGAGCAAGGGATGGATCCTGTTCAACACGCTCGCAGTGTTCGGCGCCTACATCGCGCTGGTCACTCCGATCGCCATTGCGTTGGCCATCCAAGTCAACCGCATTGCACCGGGGAATGAAGCCTCCTTGGGCATCATCCTGGGCATCGGATCTCTCGCGGCCGTGGTGACGGGCCCGCTCACCGGTCAGCTCAGCGACCGTACCCGCACTCGTATCGGACGCCGCGCACCTTGGGTGCTCGCCGGCCTCGCCGTGGGTTTGATCGGATTGACGATCATGGCCGCGGGCCCGACGCTTATCGTTCTGGGCGCTGGCTGGGCGACCGCGCAGATCGGTCTGCAGACGGTTCTCAACACCCTCAACGCGATCGCTGCCGATCGACTCCCGGAGTTCCAGCGAGGCAAGGTCGCCGGACTGAGTGGCGTCGCTGCGCAGATGGCGCCTGTCTTCGGCGCCATCCTTGGCGGCGGACTCGCCGCCAACCCGTACCTGCTGTTCCTCGTGCCGGGCGTCATCGCGCTGATTCTTATCCCGCTCTTCCTCCTCGTGAACCGTGAACAAGACAGTCGCTCGATGACGTTCGGGGATCGACTCTCATTCGGTTCTGTCTTTGCGAAGTACGTCTACAACCCCAAGCGCTACCCGGACTTCTCCTGGAACTGGGCTGGACGCTTCGCGTTCTACTTCGGCCTCACCCTCAGCACCACTTTCACCGCATTCTTCTTCGCGCAGCGTCTGGCGATGCCTGTTGAGGAGATCGGTGGAGTTGTAGCAACAGTCGGTCTCCTTGGTCTCATCGGCACCATGGGTGGCGCCCTCAGCAGCGGCTTCCTCTCGGACAAGTTGCACAGGCGCAAGCCGTTCGTACTCGCCGGTGCCGGGCTGTTCGCGCTTGGCTCGGTGATCGTCTTCTTCGCACCGGCACTGCCGCTGCTCATCGTCGGCATGTTCATCTGCAACCTCGGCATCGGAGTCTTCTCCGCCGTCGATCAGGCGCTCGTGCTCGATGTTCTCCCGGAACGAAAGACTGATGCCGGTCGGTTCCTCGCCATCACCCAGTTCGCAACCACCATCCCGCAGGGCCTTGCACCGTTCGTTGCCTCGGCAGTGATCCTCATCGGATCGACCTCCGCGGGCGAGAACAACTACGCCATCCTCTACATTGCGTCGGCGGTGCTCACCATCATCGGAGGGTTCCTGGTGCTCCGCGTCAAATCGGTCGACTGATCGAAGTGACCCCGCGGATGCACCCTCTCCGCTGATGCACGATCGGTGCCGGGCGGCGATTCCCCGCCCGGCACCGCCCGCTACAAACGAGAAACGACCAGATGCCGAACCACATCAACCGCAAGAATGTCGTACGTCGCCACAACATCACGATCACCAGCCCTCATCCGGAGCACGTCCTCACAGTCGGCAACGGAGACTTCGCCTACACAGCCGATATCACCGGCATGCAGACTTTTACGGAGTTTCACGACCAGACGATCGCGATTAGCGAGGGACGCACCGCGATCAACACCGCGACGATGACCTCATGGGGCTGGCATGAGATGCCCAACCCCGAGGGCTTTGTCCTCGAGGATGCGATGTCCGAGCATCAGACCCGCCGCGGCCTGGTCCGATACCCGGATCGCCACGATATGGAAGGTGCCATGCGCGGCCAGGTCAGCGAGGAGAATCGTCCAGGCGCCTGGCTCAACGCCAACCCTCAGCGCCTGGACCTCGGCCGCATCGGGCTTGTGTTCGATGGTGATGCGCAGCCTGACATGCTCGACGAAACCCGACAGACCCTCGATCTGTGGTCCGGGTCGATCAACTCGGCGTTCACCTACGACGGCGAACTCGTAACTGTGCGCACGGTCGCCGCTCCCGACGACGCGATCGTCGCATTCCGGATCCAGTCGGACCTCTTGACCGCTGGCCGGCTGAAAGCGACGTTGCGCTTTCCCTACGCGCATCCCGGGTTCTTCCAGACCTCCGACTGGAGCGCGCCGGGGCGTCACACCTCGACTCTCGAAGTGACTGACGGCGGCGCTACGGTCACCCGAGCACTGGATTCGACTCGATATCGCGTCGATCTTGGCTTCAGCGGCGGCAGCATTCGCCAGACCGGTGCGCACGAATTCGACGTCCGGGCCGACAGTGAGATTCTCGAACTGGTCGTCAGATACTCGGATCGTGAGCCGGTCGCCATTCCGAGCTTTGATGCCGTCACTGCAGCGGCATCAGCAGAGTGGGAGCACTTCTGGAACTCCGGCGCCGCGATCGACTTCGAGGGAACATCTGACCCCCGTGCGGCAGAGCTGGAACGCCGCATCGTTCTCTCTCAGTACCTCACAGCGGTGAACTCGTCAGGCGCGATGCCGCCGTCGGAGACGGGCCTCATCACGAACTCATGGTCCGGCAAAGCGCATCTCGAGATGCATTTCTGGCACTCCGCGCACTTCGCAACCTGGGGGAGGCCTGAGCTGCTGGAGCGCAGCCTCGGCTGGTACCGAGCGATCTCGGGGAGAGCGCGAGCGACGGCCGAACGACAGGGATACCCCGGGATCCGCTGGCCGAAACAGGTCGGACCGGATGGACGCGAAAGCCCCGACCCGATCGGCTCCTTCCTTATCTGGCAACAACCGCATCTGCTGTACCTGCTGGAACTCGTCTGGCGGGCATCTTCTCCAGACAAACGCATCAGTCTTGTCAGCGAGTTCGCCGATCTTGTCGACGGCACCGCCGAGTTCATGGCCGCATTCGCGGAGAGACGCGATGACCGGTTCCACCTGTCGCCACCGCTGATGCCGGCGCAGGAGTTCTATGACGTGACGAGCACGGAAGACCCGACCTACGAGCTCGCCTCGTGGTGGTGGGGGCTGGAGATTGCCCAGCAATGGCGCGAACGGGCTGGTGCCCCCCGAGACGCGAAGTGGTCCGAGGTACAGGACGGCCTTGCTCTTCCGAACGTCCAGGACGGGCGCTACACCGCCATCGCCACAGAACCGTTCCTTCGGCGCGACGACCATCCCTCCTTGCTCGCAGCGTTCGGCGTCGTGCCGGGAACGCCGATCATCGACCCGGACATCATGAGGTCAACTCTGGAGGACGTGCTCGAAACCTGGGAATGGGCCACCGCATGGGGCTGGGACTTCCCGGTTCTGGCCATGACGGCATCCCGGCTGGACCGACCAGACCTCGCCGTCGACGCACTCCTCCGCGACGAGGCGAAGAACCAGTTCACCCTGGTCGGCCACAACAGCCAGATGGGCTCCATCCTCCCTCTCTACCTCCCCGGCAACGGTTCGCTCCTCGCCGCCGTCTCTCTGCTCGCCACCAACGGCTTCCCTGATTCGTGGAACGTCGCAACAGAAGGGTTCGTCCCATGGCCATGAACGACAGCATCCGCCCAGGCCAGACATGGCTCGACACCAAAGGCGATCGGATCCAGGCGCACGGCGGTTCGATGCACTACGAGAACGGAACGTTCTACTGGTACGGAGAGAACAAGGAGAAGACCACGCCCGGCAGCGGCATCTGGCACTGGGGTGTGCGCGCATACTCGTCCACCGACTTGTACAACTGGGAGGACCTCGGGCTCATTATCCCGCCGGTGATCGAGGATCCGGCATCACCACTGCATCCCGCCCAGAAGATGGACCGACCGCACATCATCTTCAATGAGGCAACCGGCAAATACGTGTGCTGGCTCAAAGTGATGGGGGAAGGCGCACACGACACCCAGGCATCCACCGTGCTCACCGCCGACGCATTCCTCGGCCCATACGAGATCGTGAGAGCGGGCCTCGAACCCCTCGGCATGAGCGCCGGAGACTTCGATCTGGTCGTGGACCCACACACTTCGAAGGGATACTACTTCTTCGAGAAGGTGCACACCGACCTGATCTGCGCCGAACTCACGGACGACTACACCGACGTCTCGGGCGAGCACTCGTCGCACTTCCCGCACCCCGGCCCGCCCTTCACCAGAGAGGCGCCCGCCCACTTCGAACGTGCAGGGATTCACTACCTCGTCACGTCTGGGTCCACGGGCTACTTTCCGAACTTCAGCGAGATCGCCTCGGCGCCGGACTACCACGGTCCGTGGACGGTGCTGGGCGACCCGCATCCGGGAGACCCAACACGCACCTCCTTCCGCTCGCAGATCAGCTGCATCTTCCGCCACCCCACCCGCTCCGATCTGTACATCGCCATGGCCGACCGGTGGCTCCCTCAACTCGACGAGGACACGCCCAACGTCTACGACGTCGTCGCTGCCATGACTCGAGGAGAGGGGCCGCCGGCGACCGCAGGCTCCGATCGAGCCGCTATGGCTGCGGGCCTCGGTGAGAACACAGCCATCGCCGACTATGTGTGGCTACCCATTCGCTTCGACGGCCCTCACCCGGTTATCGAATGGCGTGACGACTGGCGGATCGAGGAGTATCCCTCGACTGGGCGCTGACGACCTGGCGTACGGAGCCTCGACGTGCGCGTGAGGGCAACGTCAGCTGGTGGGGTCGAGCTCCTGGTGCTCGACGATCCACTTCTGCAGGCGCGGGTAGACCCAGAAGCCGTAGATGCCGATCGTGATGACGCAGAGCAGGAACCACTTGATCCAGTGGACGAACAGGCCCGGGGCCGTTCCCGTGAAGCGCGGACGCTGACCGTTGATCCAGGTGTGCTTGGTCTTCCACCGGTAGGTCATCACGACCGCCCACGGGTAGCAGATGCCAAGCGTGATCAGGGTGGTCAAGAAGGCTCCGATGCCGATTCGAGCCAGCCGGCGGCGCCGCCGGTGAAGCCGAACTGCAGCTGCGGCAGGCGCGAGGAGCCCGAGGTGTGGACGGTCACCCTGTGGTTGGTGTCGCTCATGTGTTTCCTTTCGGCCTGCGGTGCGCAGGGGGTATGCGGCAATCCAGGTAGGTATGCCCGATGCTGAGAATCAGAAGGGGCGGGCCAGAGAAGCTCGTCATCGAGCTCCGTGCGACACCCGGCAGAGTGACTATCGGCAGCTGTTGCCCGTTCGGCTGGCAGATTTGCTTCTGTGACGTGTCATCGTTTTGCTTCGCGAGCCAAGGTCCGGGATGCTGAGATACCGGTACGGCCGTGGTGGGGGCCATGGGCGTCCGGACTCTGGGGGATGAGGCACGGGGGTGCCTCAGGCGGGATGTCGCGTACCCAGCGCCCCCTCTGCTCGGGCGAGGCATCCCGCTATCTCGGGTGGGACAGCGCGAGTGTCATACCCTCGCCGTAGGCTTCCACTCATGCGCACCACGTTCGATGCCGAAGTAGACGCGGCATACATTTCCCTCGCACCCGAGACGGCGTCGGGACGCTCTGTCCGCAATGTAGAGGTCGAGAGCACAGGCGGTTCCGTCGTGCTCGACTTCGACGCTGAAGGCGTGCTGCTCGGCGTGGAAGTGCTGGGCGCGACGAAGACCCTGGATCGGGAATTCCTCGATGCTGCTGAGCGGATCGACGAGTAGGACTCGTGGCTGGAACAGAGCCGGTCAGGCTGGTCCTGAATCGCAACGGCGAGCCGCCCTATGTTCTTCATCGTGAAGACTGCGCGACCATCCAGCACCAGGTGGATGGTCATCTGCGCGAGGAGCTGAATGGAAGCGGCTATTCGGTCCTTGAGTCCTACGACGACGGCACGGCTCTCGTGCGGACTGACGAGGTCGAGCGCACGTACTTCAGCGCCATGTACGTCACGCTCGAGGACCTGCCTCGGCTCGGTCGGTACCGGCGGTGCAGGACCTGCGTTCCGGATGCACCGGCGGGCCCACCTCCCGCAGAGGTGACGCACAAGCGCGCGGCGACCCTGGCGGCCCCCGATGTGGGCAGAGTCACGGTCGATGGCGCGATCGCGCGCATCGAGCACACGAGCACAGGCACCACCGTGACGCTGGAGTCGGGCGAGGTCATCGTTCTCGGCGAGGGCGAGACCATCGCGTTCCCGAAGTCACGGCGCAGCGCATCCAGTTCGATCTGACGCCCACCGGGAAGCCTCAGGAGGCGCCGGCGATCGTCAGGCCGCGCGAACACACAGACCACCGGTGAGGAGATCCGCGTCGATGGCCACTTCCATGGCGCCGCGTGACCGGCCGCGCGCGTCAGCTCAGGAGTTGACCGGTACGTCGACAGTCGGGTCCGGGCCTCGAAGACCGATGCAGTTCCCCCAGGGGTCGCGGACCTGGCACATCCAGAGCTCATCATCGATCTTCATCGGTCCGCGATAGAGCTCCGCTCCCAGCGACTCGAAATATGACAGCGCTTGCGCGAAATCCTCAACGTTCCAGTACACGACGCTGCCGGCGGCGCCGGTCGCCACCTTCTCGTCGGCATACACGATCTCGAGCTGGGTTTGCCCGATCTGGAAATAGGGGAAGCCGGATGGCTGACTCGTCATGGCCTTCGCCTCCGGGAATGCCTGCTGATACCACGCTCGCCCGGCGTCCACATCGGAGACGTGCACGAGCACTGCGGCCACGTAAGTCATTCGTCCTGCTTCTCGAGGGATTCGCCCGGTCTGATCACCACGTCCGGTCTATGCCAGGGTACGGGTCAGGCCGGGTCAGCGCGGCGGGCGGAGCGCAGCTCAGGCGTACCCGAACTGCTTCCGGGTCATGGCGTCAAAGGTGCGGTCGGGAAGGAGGGTTGCGAGGGCGACGGCGATGTCCGCGCCGGGACCGATGCGGTAACGGGTCTTCGGACGCGGCGTCAGGGCCGCCTTGACGATGAGCTCGGCGACGGCGTCGACGGACGACATCTGTCGGGCAAGCGCCGGACTGGAGAAGTACGCGCGCATCGCTGATGCCATCGCCGCGTACGGTCCGTTCGCCGAGGAGCGCTCCAGGTGGATCATCGCGGTGTCGTGCCAGTCGGTGGCGACGTAGCTCGGCTGGACGAGGGTGACGTCGATGCCGAACTGTCCGACCTCTCCGCGCAGGGAGTCCGAGAGCGCTTCGAGAGCGAACTTCGAGGCGTGATACCAGCCGCCCAACGGGGCGGCGAACTCGCCGGCGAGTGAGGAGACGTTCACGATTCGGCCCGATCGTGCTGCACGCATCGAGGGGAGCGCGGCCTGGATGAGTCCGACCGCTCCGAGGACGTTGACCTCAAGCTGCTGGCGTGCGTCTGCGAGTGTCGTCTCCTCGACGCTGCCGAACTCGCCGTACCCTGCGCAGTTGACGAGCACGTCAATGGATCCAGCACTGCGCAGGGCCGTGGTCACGGCGTTGTCGACGGAAGCCCCGTCGGTGAGGTCGAGCGCCAGGGGAGTGACCCCTTCCAGCTTCTCGATCGCCGCGGTGTTGCGCGCGGCGCCGAACACGGTCGCGCCGCTGGCGGCGAAGAGAGACGCGGCGCGGGCGCCGATACCGGAGGATGCTCCGGTGATGAGGACGGTCGTCATGGTTGCTCCTTTACTGTGAACGTCGTTCACAGGTAGAGACGCTACAGTGAATGTCATGCACAGTCAAGAAGATCGGGCACTCCGGCAACTCTGGGAGCTCGAGCCGGCAACAACACGGGGCCCGAAGGCGCGATGGACGCTGTCCGAAGTGACTGCGGCAGCCGTATCCCTCGCTGACGAGGCCGGCCTGGACGCGGTCTCCCTGGCCCGCGTGGCAGAGCGACTCGACATCGTTACCACAGCGATTTACCGCTACGTGGACGCCAAGGCGACACTCGTCGAGCTGATGGTGGACTCAGCCATCGGGGACCCGCCGGACATCACCGGGTCCGATTGGCGAGATCGTTGCCGCTTCTGGGTGACGTCGCTTGCGGAGAAATATGCGGAGCACGCGTGGCTCTCGGACGTTCGACCGACGCGGATGCCCACCCAGCCGCGCGCCTATGCCTGGATCGACGCGCTCGTGCGCAGCATCCGCGACGACGTGCATGCCGACCCGCTCCGCGTGGCGCTTCTGTTGGACAGCCTGATCCGCTCATATTCCACACTCGGAGCCACAGCAGGCCAGTCGGCGCCCCCGGAGTGGCTCGGTGAGGCTATTGCTGATCGCTATCCGGCCATGGCCGACGCGGCCGGGCAAGACACCTCCGACTCGCGGGCCGAGCTCGAGTTCGCCGTCGAAGCCGTCCTTCGAGGGCTCCGGTAGTAGTGCCCGCTCTCCGCCTCCGTAGAATCCTGTTCGGTCCCGCGTTCGATCCATCAAAGGAGATATCACGATGCCCCAGTACGCCGTCCTCATCTACACCGGAGATTCTGCTCACGACCTCGATGCGACCAAGGAGGACCTCGCCCAGCCCGACGGGCATGCGGAGGCGCTCGTCGCATCCGGCTCGCTCCGCGCGGCGTTCGCGTTCACCCCGCGGGACATGGCCCGTTCGATTCGCGCCGAGGGCGTGAGCGACGGTCCCTTCGTCGACGCACCCCAGGTGGTCGCCGGCGTCTACGTGATCGAGGCATCCGACTGGGATGAGGCGCTGAGGATCGCGTCGACCGATCCCGCGATCAGCGGCGATGGCGGGCTCGAGGTTCGCCTCGTGCACAGCGGCGGGATCATCGACGCCTGAACATGAATCCCCCGGCGTTGGATGCGCAGGTGGGGCTTCTGCCGCTCAGCGGATGAGCCGGTCCAGGAGCTCGAACGTGTCGTACTGCTGGTTGTAGTCGCCGAAGTGGCCGTCGTCGCGAATGATCTGGGTCCCACCGAGGCGGTCGAACATCAGTCGACCTTGTGTGGCATCGCAGCCGTAGGGGGCGGTGATCGAGTTGATGAAAGAGATGTCTCCGGCGTTCGAGCGGATCCGGTCCCAGTCGTAGGAGTCCTGCAGAACTGGCTCATCCGACTCGTTCACACGGGTCGCGTATCCCGCCACCAGGATCGCCTGGGCGACGGGAGCCTGCAGGTGTTCGAGCAGCGCCAGCAGCAGTGCTGCTCCGCCGGAATGACCCACCAGCACTGTGTCAGTGTCGAAATCGTGGGATGCGAGCACTCTCGGCAGGAACTCTGTGATCGGTTCGACGTTGATGCCCGGGTAGTGGGGGCGCTCGACACGGTACCCGCGAGCGGACAACTGCCGGTCCAGCCACGGATACCAGATCACATCGGGGTGCCCGCCGGTGCCGTGGAAGATGATCGCATTCTTGGTCACGGATCGATGCTAGCCATCATGGAGGTCAGACAAGCAGAGCCCATACCGCAAGGGCGATCGCAACGACGGATGATGCCGACCGCACCCCATTTAGCACGTTCCAGCGGCGTTCGAACGCTGCTCGTGTCACCTCTCCGGATGACGTCGAGCTGTCCAAGGCATTGTTCAGAGGGACGTTGCCGGCGGCGGTGACGACGATCGCCCCGAAGAAGTACACGATGCCGGCGGCGGCGAGCAGCCAACCGCGTGGGTCCTCAAGATCGAGCAGTCCCGCCCACACGAGCGGGATCGGCGGCAGCAAGATCGGCAGCAGGAACAGCGGATTCACCACCGTTCGATTGATCGCCCTCATCGAGGTCACGAAGGTCGGATCGTCCGTCCGCGCCAGTCCTGGCATGACACCGGTCGAGAAGGACCAGAACGTGCCACCTCCCAATGCGAGAAGAACGAGACCGATACCTGCGAGGACGTTCGTGAGCTCCACGTATGGCAATCTACGACACCGCGAGAACGCGGGTGCGGACCCGCTCTGTGTGTGGCGGGCGTGTCCCAGATCCCGTCTACGGTTGCTGAATGATCGATGTCACGTCCGTTGCTCGGAAGCACGCCACAGACATCCGCGTGTTCCGGCGCAAGTTGTTCTCCGAAGAAGCAGACTCCACGGCGTGGGTGAGCTCCGGTGATACGTCGAAGATGCCGGAGTTGCGACCGCTCGGACCGCTCAAGTCCGTGACAGACCGGCACGCGGAGTTGACGATCATCGGCGATATCGTCGACCGGCGGGAGCTGGACGAGACGGATGCCGGACCCGGACTGCTCATGACGCTGTCGGTCGCAGCGCACCATCGACAGCTCCACACCCGACTCTCGGTGAACGCGGCCGAAGCAGCGGCCTGGGTCGTCGAGATCCTCAGCGAGGCGTGGGCTGAGCATACCTATGCGGCAGGTGCGCTCAGCACTACGGGCAGCAGAAAGACCGTCCCTCGCCTGACGACGCAGTACTTCTACCTTTTCCTCACCCCCGATGGGCGCCCGCAGACACGGCCCGACACTTTCAGCGTGCCGCTGCGTCCTCTGGGGAGGTTCGATTGAACGACCGGAGATGAGCCGGAGCAAGCCCGAGCACAAACCACAGAGGCATCGTGTCGCGAATCTCCAAGCACACAGGCCTCCACCCTCCGTAGCGTCTAAGTCATGACGAACACAGCCCCCACCGGAGTACACATGACCAATGACCGCTTGAACGATGCGGTCGACCGCACTGCGAGAGGCACGTTCGAAGTCTCCCTTGAGCCCGCGGAGCACGATCAGGCTGGCATTCGTCGGATGGTCATCACCAAGACTTGGCGGGGCGCCCTTGCCGGGTGGGGGGCCGGGACGATGCTCGCCGCTGGCGATCCGGCAACCGGGAAAGCGGGCTACGTGGCAGTGGAGACCGTTGACGGCGAGCTCGACGGGCTCCGCGGAAGCTTCGCGTTCCAGCAGTTCGGAACCATGACCGCCCCGGAACAGCAGCTGCGCTACGAGATCGTGCCTGGCTCGGGAACCGCAGATCTGGAAGGAATCAGCGGGACGCTCGAGCTCGAAATCGTCGACGGGGAACACCGCTACCTGCTGACGTACGCGCTGGACTAACCCGCGACTTCCTCCGTTGCTCGGGTGAACGGGCGTCCTTCCGTGCGTCGCGGGGCTTGTCGCTGTCGTCGCCTGTTCGCCTGCGTGAGGGACCTCCGCGCACCGAAAGGCTGATTTCCTCTCATGCTCATGCGGTTTCTTCGGCCGTGTCCGATCCGGGTGGTGTCGTTCGTTGACTTGGTGAAGGTGCCCGATCTACGGGTGCCGAGACCAGGGAGCACAGGATGAAGCTGAAGACGATCACGCAGGTCACGCTCGATGGAGTGACTCAGGGCAATGGCGGTTCGACCGCTGAGGACCGTGAAGGCGGGTTCGAGAGAGGTGGGTGGGCTCGGGGTGCCGGTGATGACACAACCCGGGATCACATCGCCGCGACGTTCCAGCGAGCCGATGCGTTCCTGTTCGGCCGGCGAACCTACGACATCCTCCTCTCGTTCTGGGGAACGATGGATGACCTCAAGCGCCACCCGATCGGGATGGCTCTGAGCGCGAAGCCGAAGTACGTGGCATCTCAGACCTTGACGGCGCCGGACTGGGAGAGCACGGAAGTCCTCGGAGACGATCTCTTCGCGGCCATCACCGAGCTGAAGGCGCGCGGCGAGGGCGAGCTGCAGGTGCACGGCAGCAGTCGGCTCATTCAGTGGCTGCTGGAGAAGGGTCTGGTGGACGAGATGGAACTCATCACGATCCCCGTCGTCGTCGGCCAGGGGGAGCGGCTGTTCGCTGACTCGGGCAGCGATGTCGCGATGGAACTGATCAGCTCCCGTTCCGACTCGAAGGGCGTGATGATTCAGACCTATCGGCCCGTCGGGACTCCTTCCTACGCGACCCACTGATCACCGGAGCCAGACCAATGCTGTCCAACACTCAAGGGGATGGCCCTGCGACCGACGCCGCAGACCGCGCCATCGATGAGGTCATCGATCGATACAACGAAGCGTTCCACGTTCACGACCCCGCTCTCTTGGAGGATCTGATCGCCGACGAATGCGTCATCGAGGATACGAACCCGGCTCCCGATGGAGCCCGGCACGAAGGGCGAATCGCCTGCCTGGCGCGATGGTCCCAGCTCGCCGGGGATGCCGGCCTCAGTTTCTCGCCGGAACCGGCCGAGATCTTCGGTGATCTCGCCGTGGCACCGTGGATCGTGCGCTGGGGGCCGCGGGAGAACGACCGCGTGCGCGGCGTGAACCTCATCCGTGTTCGGGGTGGCCGGATCGTCGAGGCGCGCGGCTATATGAAGGCGTAGGTAGATGCGACATGGCCGTCATCGATGACGTTCGAGCGCTGGGTGCTGAACTGGAGCGCTCGTATCCCGCCCGCGTGAGCGGACAGTTGAAGTTCCGGGTCGGCCAGGTCGTCTACGTCGCGTTCTCGCTCGAGGAGGACGTGATGAGGTTCGCCTTCCCAAGGGAGGAGCGTGCAGCGCTGGTGGCCGGGGATCCTCGCAAGTTCCAACTGCCACCGGATCACGGGCTGCGCTACAACTGGGTGCACGCTGATCTTTCTGCACTGGAGCCGGGCGAGGCGCGCGAGCTCGTGGTCGATGCCTGGCGCATGGTCGTCCCTGCGAAGCTCTCACGCGCATACGATCTGTTGCATCCCACCGGCCCGCACTGATGACTGGCGAGCATCACGCACATGATTGAAACCGAGGAGAGGCTGGAGCAATGCAGTATTTCGTTTCCGTGATCGATGACCAGGACAGTCCCGGCAACGCGAACAGGCGCCCGGCGATCAGCGCGTTCAACGAGCGCCTGATCGAGGGCGGCTACTGGGTGTTCGCCGGCGGCCTGGCCGACCCCGAAGCAGCGACGGTCATCGACAACCGGGGCGAGGCCCCGATGATCAGCGACGGGCCGTTCTTGGAATCGAAGGAGTACCTCGCCGGAATCTGGGTGTGGGAAGCACCGGATCTGGATGTCGCGCTCGCTCTCGCCGCCGAAGCATCGCAGATCTGCGATCGGCGGATCGAGGTGCGACCGTTCGCATGAGCAATGTTCAGGCCGCGATCACGCGGGCCTACCGTCACGAATGGGCCCGGGTCGTCGCCGGCCTCGCGCGGCGCTTCGGAGACCTCGACGTCGCCGAGGACGCGGCGGCCGAGGCGTTCGAAGCAGCCGTCGCACGCTGGCCCGACGACGGCGTGCCACCCAATCCCGGCGCGTGGCTCACCACCACCGCCAACCGCAAGGCAATCGACCGACTCCGGCGCGAGAACCAACGCGAGGGCAAGCACAAGGATGCCCTGGTGATGTACGACAGCAGCCCGCGGGAATCGAACGGTGTCGTCGATGATGACCGGCTGCGTTTGATGTTCATCTGCTGCCACCCGGCATTGGCGATCGAAACTCGGGTCGCTCTGACGCTGCGCATGGTCGGCGGCCTGACAGTGCCCGAGATCGGCCGCGCGTTCCTCGTCACCGAGAGCACGATGGGCCGACGGATCACCCGCGCGAAGGCGAAGATCAAAGCGGCCGGCATCCCCTACCGGGTGCCGTCCGCGGACGATCTCCCCGGACGCGTCGCCGGTGTCCTCGCCGTCCTCTTCCTGGTCTTCAACGAGGGCTATCTCGCGACCAGCTCTGACACCGACCCCGTCCGCGCCGACTTGACGGCCGAGGCGATCCGTCTGACACGGCTGCTGCACGCCCTCATGCCGGAGGAGGGCGAAGTCTCCGGTCTGCTGGCGTTGATGCTCCTCGCCGAGGCTCGCCGCGCCACGCGAGTCTCTGCAGACGGCGAACTCGTACTGCTCGCGGAACAGGATCGTCGAGCGTGGGACACCGCCCTGATCGCCGAGGGTCACAGTCTGGTGCGAGAGCGACTGGCCGCGGCCGCAGCCGGTGAGGCCCCGGGGCGCTACCAGATCCTCGCCGCGATCGGCGCCGTGCACACCTCCGCCCGAGACTTCCACAACACCGACTGGGCACAGGTGCTCGCGCTCTACAACCAGCTCGTCACCGTCGACCCGTCACCGGTCGTCGAGCTGAACAGAGCCATCGCGGTCGCCGAACTCGACGGCCCCGAAGTGGGACTTGCGATCGTCGAACGGCTCGAGAACGAACTGAGTGACTATCACGCCTTCCACGCCACGCGCGCCGACCTCCTGCGCAGGCTCGGTCGCAACCATGATGCCCGCGGCGCCTACGAATCAGCTATCGAGCTGGCGGGCAACACCGCCGAGAAAGCCAGCCTGCGGCGTCGTCACCACCGACTGCGCTAGGGCGACACCCCGACGCGCGTGGCCGAACCGATATGTTATTGGCATGCACGCCAATAAGGAGAAGGTGGAGGCCTCGCGGGGGAACGGGGGAGCTCGCCGCAGAAGGAGCCCAGAGCGCTCTCGACAAGAGATCCTCGAGGCAGCTGCGGGTCTGATATCCGAACGCGGCCCGGACGCCGTGACGCTGGCGCAGATTGCCGACGCGGCCGGCGTGACCCGTGGTCTCGTGAGCCACTACTTCGGGACGTATCGGGAACTGGTCCGCGAGGTGGTGCGGCAGGAGGACGCCCGCCATCGCGAGCGTGTGCGTTCCACTGTCGCGGATGACGCAGGCGTGCCCTATGCCTCGCGGATGCTGGATGTGGTCTTCGATACGGTCGCAGACGAACGCTACCTGCGCCTGTGGACGTGGTCCGCGCTCAATCCCGAGCACGGCACGGTCTCCACCGGTGGTCTCGCGGGCATCGCGGACATGATGGAGCAGGGCCTGCGGCAGGCGTTGCGTGCGGAGCGCGTGCCCTCTCGCGAGCGGATCGAAGCCGTGTTGCTCCTCGGGATCTCCAGCGCCTATGGCTACGCGCTGGGTGGCCGTTCCTGGCAATCAGCCCTGGGCCATGATCCGGACGATCCGCAACAGGAGGTGTCGTTCCGGACCGCGCTGTCGGCCGCGGTGGCGGCCTACCTCGTTGGCGGTGAGGAGCGGGAATGATGGATGCCGTTCTCGAGTCGATGCCGCCCCAGGTTCTCATCGGCCTGGTGACGCTCACGATCGTGGTGCTCGCGCGGCTGCGCCCGCGGGCCGTTCGAGTCAGGCGTCTGGTGATCGGCCCTGCGATCGTGATGCTGGTGGGAGGGTTCTTCCTGCTCCCGTCGTTGATGGCGCCCGTCCAAGGCGACCCTCTCGCCACAGTCAGCGTCGCCGTCGTCGATGTCGTTCTCACCGCCGTCCTCGCGATCGCGCGGGGAGCCACTGTCGAAGTGCGCGAGGGCGGCGACGGGGGAGCGCAGTACCGCTACACCGGGCTGACGGTGTTGCTCTGGGCCGTGTCGGTAGTGCTCCGGTTCGCACTCGCGTACCTCGGGGGAGAGCTCGGGGCGTCGCCGGCTGTCACCGAAGACAGTGTGCTCCTCACGCTGGGGATCGCTCTGCTCGTTCAGAACCTCGTTGTCGTGCGCCGCGCGTCACGCATGTCGTTTGTGGCGCCGGTTGGCGCCTAGAATCCTGGGTACTGCTCAGCGCGGCCGCGACCCCATTGAGAGCAGCGCGACATCGAGCTCCCGCGGATCCGTCGGGCGCACCTGGGCTTCGCGGAGCGCTGCGAGCTCTCGGGCGCGGCGTTCGGCTCGGAGTTCGCGCCGGTGTGCGACGTAAGCGTTGAGGAGCGCGGCGAGACGCAGCAGCGTCGTCTCCAGGCGAGTGGGTCCTGCGTGGTTCAGGGTGACGGCGGTCATGATTCCTCCTCGGAGTCTGCGTCGGAGCGGGTGGCGATATCGAAGATGTCGGTACGCATGGAGACGCGGCGTGGCCCCGGCGTGCTCTCGTCGTTCTTGTAGCGCTCGATCACGGTATTGATGAACCCGGTGATCTCTTCCTTGAGCTCCGCCATCTGCGTGGGGGTGAGGTCGAGCATCGTTGTCGTGACGAGCCCCGCGTCCTCCCACCCTTCGGGCGTCTCGGAGGCCGGGCGGTTCAGGTAGTCCATGAGAGCGCGATGGCGCAGCAGGAAGAACTCGGACGTGACGATCTGAGCGGCAGCGCGTCCGGCCGGTGTGCTGGCTTCGTCGGGACCGGGGAGGTTGATGCGACCCTTGGGGCGCTCCCACCAGCGCTCTCTCGCGGTGCCCCGATCGGGTACCTCGCGGATGAGATCGTGACCGGCCAGCGCGCGCAGGTGATAGCTCGTGGCACCCGAGGTCTCGCCGATCAGCTTGGCCAGCGTGCTCGCGGTCTGCGGGCCCCGCTCGCTGAGGATGTCGTAGATCCTCACACGCAACGGGTGCGCCAGCGCCTTCAGCGCCCCGGCGTCGAGGGTTCGTCCCTGCTCGTTCTCGCTCATAGTGCAAAGATATCCTTGCAAGTAGATGTTTGCAAGCGTTTCTTTGCAAGGTTCTCGGCGCTTGTGGACCGCCGAGCTGGGACGCTGTTGTGTCAGCGGTCGATGAACGCCATTCGTCGGGCGTCATACCGATCCCCGGCGACCCCGACGTCGCGTGCGAGGGCATTCAGGCCTGAGAGTTCATCGGCTGACAGCGAGACCTGCGTGGCCGCAGCGTTCTCCCGAATCCGGTCGATGTGGCGGATGCCGGGGACGGGGACGATGGATGGATACTTCGCGAGCAGCCATGCCGAAGCGATCTGGGCCGCCGTTGCATCCTTCTCCTGGGCGAGCTTCTTCACCGGGCTGATGAGCGCCTGGTTCGCCGGTGTGCAAGCAGTCGTTCGTCTCAGTGTCGCGCCATCAAATCGGCGACGTCGTTCAGCACGGCATCACGTGAGCGCCCATATTTTGTGTGCATCTCCTCGGGAGAACTGATGAGTGCCTTCCACATCGCCCAGGCGGCTCCTCGTAGCCATGCATCCTCCGGCAGCTCAAGCCGGTCGCGCAGCCGATCACGCTCGTGAGTACTGCAGCTCAACCATGCGAAGGCCAGGTCGCAGGCGGGATCACCCACGCATGTCTGCCCGAAGTCGATAAGTGCGGTCAGGTGGCCATTGCTGTCGAACAGCATGTTGCCTGGTGCGACATCACCATGGACCCACACCGGTGGCTCGGTCCACACTGTGGCAACGGCCGCATCCCAGAGTGCCTGGCATCCCCCCGGCTTGGCGCCTTTCCAGGAGGGGGAGCTGACCCTGTACTCCCTCGCCGACCGCGCTGATGTGACAGCCGCGGTAGAAAGATGCGCTACCAGCCCAAGGGGCTCCGGCCGTGTCACAGGCCTGCAACTCCCTGAGGGCGTCGCCCAAGCTGCTGATGGCACTCTCACGCTCGCGCGCTTCAACCGAAGTCAAAGTGTGCCCGTCGATCCACTCGCGAACAGACCAAGGTCGGTTGAATGCCGCAGATGGAGCCCCGGCCGCGACGACGCGTGGGATCGCGACGCGAAAGCTGGAGTCGAGGATGGACGGAGTCGCTCACCATGGGGCCCGTTCGAACCGGCCCCCCACAATCCGATCTTGACGCACCGTGACCGCGTCGGACACCCGATCCAATCGCTCGGCCACGCCGACTTCGTAGAAGCAGCCGACGGACGCTGGTGGGCGGTCGCGCTCGGCACCAGGCACGCGCCACTCGCGCAGCACCACAACATCGGTCGCGAGACCTTCCTTCTCCCTGTCAGATGGACGGATGACGGCTGGCCTGTGGTCGGGAACGCAGGCACCACCGAGATCGTTGTTGACGTTGGCGTTGAGGTGCTCGGTGATGCGGATTCAGTCAGCCTGGGCACCGGGGGTGACGACGGCTGGCTCGCGCTGCGCAGTCCCCGGCCCGCGGTCGTTGATGGAGATGACGTATTCGTCGACGGTGGCGCTCCGCTATCCGATGGCCGAACAGCTGGCGTGATACTGCGTGCGCAAACGGCCGATGACATGCGCTTGTCTGCATCCCTGATCTCGATACCCATTGGCTCAGCCGCGGGCATCGGCGTGGTTACCGACCGGCGTCACCACGCGAGCGCAATGGTCCTCGGCAGCGGCGAAGCGCGCGAGGTTCACTTTGTCGTACGAGTAGACGACCTCATCTCCGAGAAGTCGACTTCGTTGCCAGGCGACGCACCCGTACACCTTGAAATCGAGGCGCGGCCCGGCTCCTACGTCCTGAGGGCCGACGACGTCGAGATCGGATCAGTATCGGCACGCCTGATGTCCGCGGAGGCAGCCGAATGGTTTGTCGCCGCACACCTCGCTCTCGTGCACGTCGGCGACGCTCAGGCGCACTTCCAACACATCGAGATCGAGGCGCTCACTCCCAGACCCCAGGCGATCGTCCCTCCGTTCCTAATCACTTGATCCAAGAGAGCTTTGACGCCCAGCCCCTCGAACGAGTCAAGCAACATCGGAGGAAGCCGACCAGACCAAGGTAGAAGGGCCTGAACCGGAGGCGCTATCGAGATCTACTGGGTCGCTGACGCCGGCCTCACTAGGTGCCTCTACTGGGCCCCTACCGTCGAGGTCCCGCGGAGGGCGAATCGTTCTCGTCCGACTGACCAGCGACATGACCAAGACCGCGAACGCGATGCTGACATCCAGTGACCCGAGGAAGACGTCCACCTCGAGAGCGACGAATTCAGCTATGAGGCCACCGCGATGGGCGCCACCGACGGTGCACCTCAGCAACGAGTAGTCTCTCTGCCGGCTGTTCTAACGCGTGAAGCCCTCACAGGCTGAACCGAGTGCGGGCTCCTGCGCGTCGTCCTTTGTCTTGTCAGGGATCGATTGGTCCGGGAGAGAACCACGGCCAGCAATCCGCCATCGAGGATTCGCTCGACCGTGCCGATGCCGCGGACGCCGAGACCGTCACCCGTATGCCAAGAGACCCGTCTGCGGCGTGCTCAAGGACCAGTTGCCGGTTCGCGGTCGGACGTCGGGTCGCATCGTCGTCAAAGCTGAGGCCGCACTCGCACTGCACCGATTCCGGCATCGTCGGAACTCTCCACTGATGCCGGGATCATCGCATCGCGGCATCGACCGTTTTGCGTAGCGTGGCGGAGTGCCAGCGGAATTCGATGCGCCCCGGCCGCGCTCATGGGCGCCGCCGCTCACCGTGGCGCCGGCGGAGGTCTCCGTTCTGGTGCTCGGACAGGTAGCGTCTCCGGGGCGGCACTGCTGCGAGTTGGTGGGTCTACGGGACCAGGTGCGCGCGTGAGCCGCCGCGATCTGCGGCTCGTGCCGGTGGCGTCCGCCGCCTGGGTTGCCGCGCTGGCATGCGCGTTCGTGCCCGCGCTGGGCTGGTGGATGCTGGCATGTTCGTTGAGCACCGGCGCGGCGCTCGTCTTTGTTGCGCGGAGGCAAGGCCGCGGTGGGGCATCGCTCGCGGCTCTCGCCTGCGCCGGGGCAGCAGCCGTGGCGCTCACCTGCGCGATCAGCATCCCCGTGCGTTCGGCGGCCGCCGAGCTCGACGGACGGATCGTGACCGTCGAGGCGGATGTGTCGTCCTCAAGCACGACGGGTGCGGACGGTCGGGTGTGGTTCGACGCGCAGACGGTACGGATCGGGCCGCGGGGTGCCGAGCGTGAACTTTCGGTCGCCGTGCGCGTCGGGGTCGACGCGCTGGACGATGCCGTGCTGGGCGCGCGGATCCGGGTGACGGGCCAGGTGATGGCGACCGAGCCCTTCGAACGCGCGGCCCTGGTGGTGTTCGCGACCTCCTCCGAGGTGATCTCACCTGCGAAGGGCGTCTTCGCGATCGCCGCCGCGACGAGGGCGGACTTCGTGACCCGTGCTGTTCGTCTGCCCGAACCAGGCGCCGGTCTGCTCCCCGGGCTCGCGGTCGGCGACACCACCGCGGTGTCCGCCGAGCTGAACGAGGCGATGCTCACCAGCGGGCTCTCACATCTCACCGCGGTCAGCGGCGCGAACTGCGCGATCGTCGTCGGCGCCGCGTTCTGGTTCGTCGCGCTGTGCGGCGGCGGCCGGAAGACACGCGTGGGCGTCGCGCTCGCGACGCTCGCCGCGTTCGTGGTCCTCGTGACGCCCGAGCCGAGCGTGATCCGTGCGGCCACGATGGCCGGGTTGGCCATGCTATCGGTGCTGCTCGGGCGCCCGAGTGCGGGCGCGAGCGTGCTGTGCCTCGCGGTCACCGGCATCCTCGTGTCGGATCCCTGGCTGGCGGCGACCCCGGGATTCGCGCTGTCGGCGGCGGCGACGGGCGCCCTCGTCCTCCTGGCCCCGCCGATCGCCCGAGGTCTGGAACGGTGGATGCCGCATCCACTCGCCCTCGGCATCGCCGTGCCCATCGCCGCCCAGCTGGTCTGCGGGCCGATCATCGCGCTGTTCGCCGAGCAGCAGTCGCTCATCGGCATCGTGGCGAACATGCTCGCAGCCCCGGCCGCACCCATCGCCACGGTCGTCGGGCTGCTCGCGTGCCTCGCCGCTCCCGTTCCCTTCGCGGCAGATCTCCTGGCGGCGTCCGCTTGGCTTCCGGCCGCGTGGATCGCCACGACCGCGACGACGACCGCAGCGATGCCGGGGGCGCAACTGCTCGTCGTCCCCGGCATCCTCACAGCGGCCATCGTCCTGGTGCTGAGTGCAGCCTGCGCGGTTCTGCTGTGCCGGAGCCGCGCAGGCGCGGGCCCACCGCGGACCATGCAGCGCGCCGCCAGCGCCGTGCTCGTCGTCGGGATCGCGCTGGGGGCGGCGCGCATCCTGCTGGACGGACCGCTCGCGGTCGTGGCCGTCCCCGCGGACTGGTCGATCGCGGCGTGCGACGTCGGACAGGGCGACAGCCTCGTCGTTCGTTCGGATGCGCGGATCGCGGTGATCGACACCGGACCGGAACCGGAAGCGCTGACCCGCTGCCTGTCGTCGCTCGGCGTGGAGCGGGTCGATCTGCTCGTGCTCACGCACTTCGACCTGGATCACGCGGGTGGCGCATCCGCGCTGGTCGGACGCGTCGGCACGATGCTGCACGGTCCGGCGGGGGAGCCGGAGGACGAAAGCCTGATCGCCGCGTTCGCGGCAGGCGGTGCGGCGGCGGTCGAGGCCTCCGCCGGCCAGCGCGGCACGCTCGGCGACGCGAACTGGCGCGTGCTCTGGCCGCGCGCGAACCAGGCGGCGTTCCCCGCTGGCAACGACGCGAGCGTGGTCATCGATATGGAGGGCACCGATGTGCCGCGTTCGATCTTTCTCGGGGACCTGTCGGCGACCCCGCAGCGTCTGCTCGCGGCATCCGGACTGCTCCGGCCGCCGTATGAGGTGGTCAAGGTCGCTCACCATGGGAGTGCCGACCAGGATGCCGGACTGTACGCGGCCCTGAGCCCGGCGGTCGCGCTCTTCAGCGTCGGTGCCGACAACGACTACGGGCACCCGCGGGAGGAGACCATGGACCTCGTCGCGGCGACCGGCGCCTCAGTCCTGCGCACCGACCAGCAGGGACGAATCCTGGTGGGCCGGCGCGAGAGCGGGCTCGTCGTCTGGACGGAGCGTTCGGACGATGCAGACGCACCCGGCGAGGTCGGCGGCCCCGGGTAGGCTGAAACCCATGGCAGCTGCTCGAACACCCGCACGCAAGACGGCGGCGAAGATCCCGCAGGTGTCCTGGCGAGAGCCGCGTCCCGCACCGCTGGTGCTCGTCTCCGGGCCGGAAGAGGTGTGCGCCGAGCGCGCCATCGCCGGTATCCGCGACTATCTTCGCACCGAGGACCCGGCGCTCGAAGTGAGCGACATCCGTGCCGACGACTACGCGGCAGGAACTCTGCTCGCCGTCACCTCGCCGTCGCTGTTCGGCGAGCCACGGCTGGTGCGCGTCTCCGGCGTCGAGAAGTGCTCGGACGCCTTCCTGCAGGAGGCCCTGTCATACCTCGAGCACCCCCAGGAGGGCGCGACCGTCGTCCTGCGGCACACCGGTGCGACGGTCCGCGGTAAGAAGCTGCTTGATGCGCTGCGCGCGGGTACCGGCGGGGGCATCGAGATCGCCTGCGTCGCGGTCAAGCGCGACAGCGATCGCTTCGATTTCGCGGCGGGGGAGTTCAAGGCGGCGAACAAGCGCATCCAGCCGCAGGCGCTGCGTGCCCTCGTCTCCGCGTTCGCCGATGACCTGACCGAGCTGGCGGCCGCGTGCCAGCAGCTGATCAACGACGTCGAAGGCGACATCACCGAGGACGTCGTCACGAAATACTACGGCGGGCGGGTCGAGGTGTCGGCGTTCGTCGTCGCCGATACGGCGATCGCCGGTCGGTACGGAGAGGCGCTGGTGTCGCTGCGGCACGCGCTGGCTTCTGGAGCCGACCCGGTTCCGATGGTCGCGGCGTTCGCGATGAAGCTGCGCACGATGGCCAAGGTCGCCGGCATCCGCGGTTCGAGCCGCGAGATCGCGTCGCGCCTCGGCATGAAGGACTGGCAGATCGACAGGGCGCGGCGAGACCTCGCCGGCTGGAACGAGCGCTCGCTCGGTCTCGCGATCCAGGCGACGGCCAGGGCGGATGCCGAGGTGAAGGGCGCGGCGCGCGACCCGATCTTCGCGCTCGAGCGTATGGTGACGGTCATCGCCACGCGGGCGCCGTTCGCCGAGTAGGCCCGTCACCCGCGAACACGACGAAGGCCCGCCCCGCGAACGGGACGGGCCTTCGGGAAGACTCGGCTCAGAGAGCCGCGACCTGCTTGGCGATGGCCGACTTGCGGTTCGCTGCCTGGTTCTCGTGGATGACGCCCTTGCTGACGGCCTTGTCGAGCTTCTTGGTCGCCTTCTTCAGCGCTGCCTCGGCAGCAGCCTTGTCACCGGCGGCAATAGCCTCACGGGTCTGACGGACGACGGTCTTGAGCTCGGACTTGACGGCCTTGTTGCGGGCCGTCGCCTTCTCGTTGGTCTTGATGCGCTTGATCTGCGACTTGATGTTTGCCACGCGTGGAAGCTTTCGTTCAGAGTTGGGATTGGGAATGCCGGGAGCAGTAGAGGGGCTGCTTTCCAGCGGTCGTGAGGGGTTCACCCACACGCAAGCCAAGAACCAAGCTTACCAGGTTTGCCGTGAACTCCTGCGCGCTGGTGGCACGCGAGCCGCTGGATGCGGCAAGCTGAGCGCTATCGACACGAAGGAGCCGCCATGACGGATGCATCGGTGCGAGCTCCACGACGGGTCGGCGGGCCATGGCTCACGTTCTTCGCCATCGCCTGGCTCGCGGTCTGGACCGCGCAGTTGACGCCGATCCAGCTGCTGCTTCCCTTGCAGCTGGACACGCCGGGCGGGAAGAGCGCGTGGGTCGGCGGGGTCGTCTGGTCGGGGCTCATCCTGTCCGTCGGCGGGATGGCGGGCGTCATCGCAGGCCCCATCGCAGGGGCGCTCTCGGATCGCACGGCCTCCCGGTGGGGCAGGCGGCGCCCGTGGGTGCTCTCCGGCTCCGTCCTCACCGCGGCATCCCTCGTCCTGACCGGGCTGCAGACCGAGCCGATGATGGTAGGCGCGGCCTGGATCGGCGTCTCCATCGGGATCGCCGTCACTTCAGCGGCCCTGACGGCGCTGATCGCGGATCAGATCGACGAGCAGCGCGGCGCGGCATCCGCTCTGGTGAGTTCGGCGCAGGCCGTCGGCATCGTCGTCGGGGTGGGCGCCGTCGTCCTGCTCGGTCTCGGGATCCTCGAGGGCTATCTGGTGCTGGCGGGGTTCATGCTGATCGTCGGAATCGGAGCGGCGCTGCTGCTGCCGGATCCGTTCCACGCCGAATCGGGCGGCGTCGAGTCCCGCCGGGACCGCTGGGGCGCCCTGCGGGATCACGATTTCCGTTGGCTGCTCGCCGGCCGCCTGGCCGTGAACATCGGGAACGCGCTCGGAACGGCCCTGCTGCTCTTCTTCGTGCTCTACGGCATCGGCTCGCCGGCGGCGACCGCCGAGGACGATCTGCTCCTGCTCATCGTGATCTACACGGTCTTCGTCGTCGCGGCGTCCCTCCTCGCGGGAAGGATCTCGGACCGCTCGGGGCGCCGCCGAACACTGGTGATCGGCTCGGCTCTGGTGCAGGCTCTGTCGGCGATCATGATCCTCGCGGCCCCCACGTTCCTCGGCACGGCGATCGCCGCGGCCGTCATGGGCATCGGCTACGGCGCGTACATGTCGGTGAGTCTGGCGCTCGCGACCGATCTGCTGCCGGACGGGCTCGACAGTGCACGAGACCTCGGCGTGGTGAACGTCTCGGCCAGCCTCGGTCAACTGCTGGGGCCGCTGATCGGTGCGGGCCTGGTCGCTGCGATGGGCGGATTCTGGCTGCTGTTCGCCGCCGCCGGTGCGCTGTCGGTCGTCGGAGCGGTCATGACGGCGGCGGTGCGTCCCGCGCGAGAGTCGCGACGGCCAGATCCAGCAGTGCGTTGAAGACCCGCGGCCGCATCGTGGTGACGAGGTGCGTCGTGCGGGGGACGAGGATCAGTTCGGAGTGCGGCGTCAACTGCTGGAACAGCCGTTCATGCATGCGGAGCTGATCGAATTGTCCGTTGATCCACCAGACCGGAATCCGGATCCGGGGGAGCGCCGCGGTGAGATCGAGGTCGGCGAGGCTTGCGAGCGCGGTGTCCTGGGTGTCCAGCGCATAACCGCCAGCTTCGTAGTCCCGCCGGGTATCGGCGGGCAGCGTGGCGTAGAGGACACGTCGGGTGAGCCACATCCCGCGATCCGGAAGCGCATCGAAGCGTCCGGCGAGGAACCGATACGTCGACAGCGCGACGCCACGGGGGAGAGCCGTGCAGGACGCCCCGATCAGGCCCGCCAACTGCGGCGGGTTCTCCTGCCCCGCGTAGGCTGCGGCCAGCAGGCCGCCCATCGAATGGCCCACCAGCAGCACCGGAGCGTGAGCTGCGGCATCCTGTACCGCCCGATCGATCGTCGCGAACGCCTCCGGCAGCGTGAACGGCTCGGCCATGCGCGAGCCGTGCCCTGGCAGATCGATCGCGACAGCGTCGACGTCGCGTGCTGCGAGATACTCCAGCTGGCCGCGCCACATAGTGCGGGACGTGCGGATGCCGTGAACGAGGACGACGCGGGGCTTCACGCCATCAGCATAGGGATCCGCGTGCCGGACGCACGAAAGCGGGGCCGGTGGATGAACCACCGACCCCGCTTCAGGACGCTTCTACGAGCTCAGCGACCTTACTTCTCGTAGCCGACGTTCTCGACCGGCGTGATGCCGAACAGGTCGAGGCCGACGTAGGGCTCAGGCGTGAGGTTCGCCAGGCCCGCCTTGACGGTCCAGATCTCCGGGCCGTTCAGGACGGGGATGATGCCCCAGGTCTCGGAGAAGATCTGAGCTTCCATCTCCATGGCCTTCTTCGTCTGCTCCACCGGGTCGGAGATCGTCTCGAGCTCTTCGTGGATCATCTTGTCGATCTCCGGCGTGCCGGTTCCCGACAGGTTCAGGCCGCTGTCCGAGCAGTACAGCTGGCAGAACCAGGCGGCACCGAACGGGTCGGACGACGTGAAGTTGAGGAAGAAGAGGTCACCGTTCTGCGTGTTGTAGTCCTCGGCGAACTCCGCGGACGGACGCTGGTCGATCTCGACCTCGACGCCGACAGCCTTCAGCTGCGACTGCACCGCGAGCGAACGCGCACGAGCGGTCTCGGTGTCGGAGTGAACCGGGAAGACGAGCGACAGGCGCTGGCCGTCCTTCTCGCGGATGCCGTCCTCACCGGCGACCCAGCCGGCCTCGTCGAGAAGCTTGTTGGCACCTTCGGTGTCACCGTCCTTGCGGCCGGCCTCCTCGAGAGCGTTGCTGTAGTCGGGCTGGAACGAGAACAGCGTCAGCGAGCCGGCGGGCTCCTCGGTGTAGTTGAGACCGTTGAAGATGATCTCCTTGATCTGCTCGATGTTGATCGCCTCGAAGATCGCCTTGCGGACGTCGAGTTCGGCGAGCACCGGGTTCGCGGAGTTCAGCGTGAAGATCGCGTTCGCGGTCGCCTGACCCTTGTAGGTCTCGACGCCCTCGAGATCCTCGACCTGGGCGAGCAGCTCGGCGCTGCCGGTCTCGGCCATGTCGACCTCGCCGTTGCGCAGTGCGTTGACGGCAGCGGTCGGCTCCATCTGGATGAAGGTGACCTTGTCGAGGAGCGGCTCGTCGCCCCACCACTTCGGGTTCGGCGTGAGGGTCACGACGCCACCGGTCTTGTCGTAGTCCTCGACCGTGTAGGGACCTGCGCCCCACTCCGGGTGCCAGTCACCGAGGAACGCCGTGTTGAAGAGCTCGGGCGTGTTCACGGCCGGGTGCAGCAGCTGGGAGAAGACCATCTCGGGCCAGGCGAACTCGCCCTTGAAGGTGACGATCACGTCGTGGTCGTTCTCGCCGGCCTCGACGGACTCGATTTCCTTCCAGCCGTCGGTCGCGTTCGGGAGGTAGGCCTCGTTCTCGCCGTTCTGGGCCGTCCAGGTGGCCTGGAAGGCGGTCACGTCGATCGGTGTTCCGTCGTTCCAGACGGCTTTCTCGTTGACCTTGAAGTGCAGGACGGTCTTGCCGTCCTCGACACCGAAGGAGTAGTCATCCAGGTACGCCGGGTTCGGCTTGATCGTGCCGTCCGGGTCCATCAGCAGCACCTGCGGGCGGAACCAGGTTCCGACCTGCGTGACGCGCGCGTCGCCGTCGCTGTGGAAGTAGTTCAGCTGCTCGGCGATGTTCGAGATGGGGATGCGCAGCTCGCCACCGGTCGCGAGGTTCTCGCGGGGCTGGGGGTTGTAGTCTGCGCCTTCGACGGTCTGGGGGCCTTCGCCCTCGCCGCCGTTGCCGCCGCCACCGTTGCTCGCTGGTGCACATGCGCTCATGGCGAGTGCGAGGGCGCCGCCGAGAGCGGCGATACCCATCAGCTTCTGATGCCGTTTCATGGTACTCCTTAGTGCCTTTTGGCCTTACTTGGGATAGAGGCAGACTATGTCGCCTCCGGCGGGGAGATTGCGATGCACGCCGATTCGTTATCGGACTGTGCAGAAAGCGTCACAGGACTGTTCGATAACCGTCATCGTTTCGCCCCGGATGCGCGCTCCGGCTCAGCCGACCGCGGCCGTCGCGGCGTCGAATCCTTCGACCGGAAGGATGATCCGCTCGCGTGTGCGCTCGACATCGGGGTCCGGGATCGGGATGGCCGACAGCAATGCCTTGGTGTACGGATGCTGCGGGTTGTCGAAGACCTGATCGACATCGCCGTGCTCGACGAACGACCCGCGGTACATGACCGCGACCCGGTCGGCGATGTGCCGGATGACCGCCAGGTCGTGCGCCACGAACAGGTAGGAGAGCCCGAGCTTCGACTTGAGCTCGTCCAGCAGGTTGATGACACCGGCCTGGATCGACACGTCGAGCGCCGAGACGGGCTCGTCGAGGACCACGACCTTGGGGTTAGTCGACAGCGCACGTGCGATGCCGATGCGCTGACGCTGTCCGCCCGAGAAGGCCTGCGGGAAACGGTCGCTGTGCGCGGGATCGAGGCCTACGAGCGACATGAGCTCCTCGACGCGGTCGAAGACCTCGTTCTTGGGCATGCCGATCGCGAACATCGGCTCGGCAATGATGTCCCAGACGGTCATGCGCGGGTCGAGCGCGCCCATCGGGTCCTGGAAGACGATCTGCAGATCGCGACGGAGCTTGCGCTCCTCGGCACGGGACTTGATGTCGCCGACGCTCTTGCCCGCGATGCGGATGTCGCCGTCCTCCTGCTTGACGAGATCCATGATCTGCAGCAAGGTCGTGGTCTTGCCGCTGCCGGATTCGCCCACGATCGCGAGGGTCTCGCCCTGGCGCACATCGAAGTTGAGTCCCTTGACGGCGTGCACTTCGCCGACTTTGCGCTTGAAGAGCGAGCCCTTCATGAGCGGGAAGGTCTTGTTCAGGTTGATCGCTTCGAGCATGATCGGCCGCTCTTCGCGGGGCGTCTGCACGAGTGCGCTCTCGGGGATCTCCGGCAGGGGGAACACCGGCATCCCGCCGATCCGGCCCTCGTCGTCGATGTCGTCCGCACGGATGCAGGCGACGGTGTGGTCTCCGCCGCCTTCGGTGGCGATGCGCTCCAGTGTCGGCTCTCCCGTGCGGCAGGCGTCGATCGCGATCGGGCACCGCGCCGCGAACGGGCAGGCATCCGGCAGATCGATCAGCAGCGGCGGGTTGCCCTTGATCGGGATCAGCGGGACCTTCTCAGCCTTGTCGACCCGAGGGATCGCACCGAGCAGGCCGATCGAGTACGGCATCCGCGTGTGGTAGAAGAGTTCGCGAACCGCCGCGTGCTCGACAGGCTTGCCGGCGTACATCACGAGGACGTCGTCGGCCGTCTTCGCCACCACGCCCATGTCGTGAGTGATCATGATCATGGCGGCGCCGGTCTCATCCTGCGCCTTGCCCATGAGCTCGAGGATCTGCGCCTGGATGGTCACGTCGAGGGCCGTGGTCGGCTCGTCGGCGATGATCAGCTTCGGGTTGTTCGCCATCGCGATCGCGATGACGACGCGCTGGCGCATACCGCCGGAGAACTCGTGCGGGAACGCCTTCATGCGGCGCTCGGGCTCCGGGATGCCGACGAGCGAGAGCAGCTCGACCGCGCGGTCCCACGCATCCTTCTTCGACAGGCTGCGATGCACCGTGAGGGCTTCGATCAGCTGGTCGCCGATGGTGAAGACCGGGGTGAGCGAGGTCAGCGGGTCCTGGAAGACCATCGACATGCCGTTGCCGCGGATCACGGAGAGCTGCTTGTCGGTCTTGCCGATGAGCTCCTGGCCGTCGTAGATGATCGAGCCGGTGACCTTGGCGTTCTCGTCGAGCAGGCCCATGATCGCGAGCGACGTGACCGACTTGCCGGATCCGGATTCGCCGACGATGCCGAGCGTCTTGCCAGATTCGAGATCGAACGAGACGCCGCGCACGGCATCCACGCGTCCGGCCTCGGAGGGGAAGCTGACCTTGAGGTCGCGGACGGACAGTACTGTACTCATGCGCGACCTCCAGCCGCCGAAGTCGGATCCAGGGCGTCGCGCAGGCCGTCGGCGATGAGTGCCATCGACACGGTCAGCAGCGTCAGCGCGAGGGCGGGGAAGTAGAACAGCCACGGAGCACTGACGAGGGTGCTCGAGCCGTAGCCGATCAGCGCACCGAGCGAGACGTCGGGCAGCTTGACTCCGAATCCGAGGAACGACAGCGCGGTCTCGGTCAGCACCGCCGAGACGACACCGAGCGTGAAGTTGATCACGAGCAGCGAGCCGATGTTCGGCAGCATGTGCCGGGTGACGATCTTCAGGCCTGGCAGGCCCGCGTAGCGCGCTGCGTGGATGTACTCGCGCTCGCGCAGTGAGAGCGACAGCGTCCAGATGATGCGCGCCGGCATGAACCAGCCGACCACGAACACCATGACCAGGGAGATCACGATCCAGTTGCCGCCCGCGTCGTTGGAGATCATCGCGAGGATCAGGAAGTTCGGGATCACCATCATGAAGTGGATCACGATGAGCATGATCCGCTCGTACGGGCCGCGGAAGTACGCAGCCGTCGCGCCTACGATAGCGGAGACGGCCGTCGTGCCGAACGCGACGACGACGGCGATCATCATCGAGCGCTGAAGACCTGTCGCCACCTGCGCGAAGTTGTCGTTCCCGGATCCGTTGGTGCCGAACCAGTGCTCGGCCGACGGCCCCTGGCGCAGCGCCAGGAAGTCGAGATCCGACGGGCTGTACGGCGAGATGAGCGGCCCGATGATCGCGAACAGCACGAGCAGGATGAGGATCACGATGCCGATCAGTGCACCGCGGTTGCGCATGAAGCGGCGCGTGTACAGCTTCATGAGCGACGTGCGCTTGCGCGTCTTCAGCTTGTTCTCGATCTCCGCAGAGACCTCGATCGCTTCGATGGACATCAGTTCACCCGCACTCTCGGATCGAGGATGACAACGGTGATGTCGGCGAGGATGGCGCCGATCGCCGTCATGAGGGCACCGAACGCGGCGACCGCGACGACGCCGTGGATGTCGTTGCCGTTCAGGGTCGTGATGAAGTACCGCCCCATGCCGTTCCAGTTGAAGATCGTCTCGGTCAGGACCGCCCCCGTGAAGACGGCGGGGATCGTGAACGCGACCTGCGTGGTGACGGGGATCATCGAGGTGCGCAGGGCGTGCTTGCGGATGGCCTGCTGCTTCGTCAGTCCCTTCGCGCGTGCCGTGCGCACGTAGTCGGCCTTGATGTTGTCGAGCAGCAGGGAGCGCTGCAGGAAGTGGATGCCGGCGTACCCGGTGATCACAAGGCTCAATGTCGGCAGAGTCAGATGCTGGAGGACGTCCACCAAGACGGGGAAGAAGCCCTCGACCCCGGGGCTGGAGGAGCCGACGACGTAGAACACGGTGGTGCCGACGGCGTTGTTGAAGTTGATCGCGAGCAGCACGAGGGCGAAGCCCGACACCACGGTGGGGATGTTCATCGTGATGATGCTCGTGCCCTGGCCGATGCGGTCGGCGAGCTTGTACTGCCGCGACGCTGTGTACACGCCGAGCGCGATGCCGAGGATCGTCGTGATGATGGTCGCGCCGAGCACCAGCTCAGCGCTGACCCAGACGCGGTAGGCGACCTGCTCGTTGACCGACTCTCCGGTGGGTCCCATGCCCCAGTCCCAGTGGAACAGGATGTTGGAGAACCAGGTCCACCACCGCTGGAACAGCGGGATCGAATCGCTGAGGTTCCGAGGGACGAGAAGCGCATCGATCTGCTCGGGTGAGAGCGGAGGCCGGCGTCCGACGTAGTTGTTCTCGGGATCGAGATAGTTCCATGCCAGGAAATAAGTGATGTTCGTCGCGATGACGATCATCAGCACCCACCCCAGGAGGCGGCGCACGAGGTACTTGATCAAGGTGTTGAGTCTTTCTCTATACAGACGCGCGCGGGATCTTCCGACGCAACGCTGGGTCGGGATGATAGTCAAGCACCATCCGCGGTCTTGCGCGATGCAACACCGTTACGTGTCTGTTACGGAGTCGTATCGCCTGTGGAACTCAGTGTCACTGAGAGAGCCAAGGCAACTTCGCGAGACTATCACTGGTTTCGACGAATCGGGGATTAGGGACGGCTCACCGTAGAATCGTCGAGACATGTCACCACGCGCTCTCACCCCGCTCTCGCCTGCCGCGACGCCGCCTTCGCAGATCCGGAATTTCTGCATCATCGCCCACATCGATCACGGCAAGTCGACCCTTGCCGACCGGATGCTGCAGATCACCGGAGTCGTCTCCGATCGCGACATGCGCGCGCAGTACCTGGATCGGATGGACATCGAGCGCGAGCGCGGCATCACGATCAAGAGCCAGGCCGTCCGGATGCCGTGGCAGATCGACGGCGACACGTTCGCGCTGAACATGATCGACACCCCCGGCCACGTCGACTTCACGTACGAGGTGTCGCGCTCGCTGGCCGCGTGCGAGGGCGCGATCCTGCTCGTCGACGCCGCCCAGGGCATCGAGGCCCAGACGCTCGCGAACCTGTACCTCGCGCTCGAGAACGACCTGCACATCATCCCGGTGCTGAACAAGATCGATCTCCCGGCCGCCGACCCGGAGAAGTACGCCAAGGAACTCGCCTCCCTCATCGGCGGCAAGCCGGAGGACGTGCTGCGCGTCTCGGGCAAGACCGGCGTCGGAGTCGAGGAGCTCCTCGACCGACTCGTGCAGGAGATCCCCGCTCCTCAGGGCGACGCGGACGCACCGGCACGCGCGATGATCTTCGACTCCGTCTACGACGCGTACCGCGGTGTCGTCACGTATGTCCGCATGGTCGATGGCAGCCTGAGCCCGCGCGAGCGGATCCAGATGATGTCCACCGGAGCGACGCACGAGGCTCTCGAAGTCGGCGTCTCCAGCCCGGAGCCGGTGCCCTCGAAGGGCCTGGGGGTCGGCGAGGTCGGTTACCTCATCACCGGAGTGAAGGACGTCCGGCTGTCGAAGGTCGGTGACACGATCACGACGGCGCGCAAACCATCCACTCAGGCGCTGCCGGGCTACACCGACCCGAAGCCGATGGTGTTCTCGGGCATCTATCCGATCGACGGCAGCGACTACGCCGAGCTGCGCGAAGCGCTCGACAAGCTCAAACTCTCCGATGCGTCGCTGCAGTACGAGCCCGAGACATCCGTGGCGCTCGGATTCGGCTTCCGCTGCGGGTTCCTCGGACTCCTGCACCTCGAGATCATCACCGAGCGACTCGAGCGCGAGTTCGGCCTCGACCTCATCACGACGGCGCCGAGCGTGATCTACGAGGTGCTCACGAGCGACACAGGCGAAACCGTCACGGTCACGAACCCGAGCGAGTACCCGGACGGCCGTATCGGTTCGGTGTCGGAGCCAGTGGTGAAGACCGCGATCCTGCTGCCCAAGGACTATGTCGGCACCGTCATGGAGCTCTGCCAGTCCCGACGCGGAACTCTGCTCGGCATGGAGTACTTCTCCGAGGAGCGCGTCGAGCTGCGCTACAACATGCCACTCGGCGAGATCGTCTTCGACTTCTTCGATCAGCTGAAGTCCAAGACGCAGGGGTACGCCTCGCTCGACTACGAGCCCGCCGGCCAGCAGGAAGCGGACCTGGTGAAGGTCGACATCCTCCTCCAGGGCGAGAAGGTCGATGCGTTCAGCTCGATCGTGCACCGCGACAAGGCGTACGCCTACGGCACGATGATGGCCGAGCGGCTGCGCAAGCTCATCCCTCGCCAGCAGTTCGAAGTCCCGATCCAGGCCGCGATCGGCGCGCGCATCATCGCCAGAGAGACCATTCGCGCGATCCGCAAGGACGTGCTCGCCAAGTGCTACGGCGGTGACATCACCCGCAAGCGCAAGCTGCTCGAGAAGCAGAAGGAGGGCAAGAAGCGCATGAAGATGGTCGGCCGCGTCGAGGTTCCCCAGGAGGCGTTCATCGCAGCGCTCTCCGGTGATGTCGAGGGCAAGGAGAAGAAGTAGTCGGCTCCGCGGGTCGGAGGACCCTCTCAGGGAGGATGGGTAGGCTGGAGATCATGCGGCGCGGTACCTTCCGAGACGACACGGTGGACTATGCGGCCGTGGGGGCGACTCATGCCCCCGACCTCATGCAGTATCCGCCGGAGCACAGCATCCCCGCGGAGAACGCCTGGCGGATCGGCAGCGGAGCCGAGCGCTTCCGGACGGCGGGTGACGCACTGCTGTCCTGGACGGCGCAGCGCGCGGCCGGACTCTCCGTCGACGATGTCCGCCCGGCACCGGGACCCTCCTACTCGGGCGTCAGCTTCGATGCCGAGGGCAATGCGATCGCGCCCAGCCGTCGTGACGTCGAGCAGCGCTTCGATTCAGAGGGGCTTCCGTACGCCGGCGCCGGCATGACCGTGCATCTGCGCGGCCGCGTCGCCGGGATGCGCGCGGATGCCGAACTGCGTGTGATCTCGGTGACCGAGGACGCCAGGCGCATCGGCTTCGTGCTGGGCACCGTCGGCGGGTCCGTGGTGAAGGGCGAGGAATCGTTCGACATCGAGTGGCGCGAGGACAACGACGAGGTCTGGTTCACGGTCCGTGCGTTCGACGCGCCGAGCGGCCTGCTGTATCGCACGCTTCCGGCGCTCGTGAAGCGTCGTCGTCGTGAACTCTTCGCACGGTACCTGCGGGCGATCTCCCCGTTGTACGCGACTCCGCTCTGATGGCGGGGCCCCTTCCGATCGGCGATCCGGCACCCGTCGACGGTCGCCTGCCCGCCGATCTGCGGATCGACGGCGAGACTCCGTTCTCGGCGTACCTGCACGTGCCGTTCTGCCGGGTGCGCTGCGGATACTGCGACTTCAACACGTACACGTCGAGCGAGTTGCGCGGCGCGAAGCAGGAGGACTACGCCACGACGCTGATCGCCGAGATCGACCTCGCGCGTCGAGTGCTCTCGGACGCCGGCGCGCTGCGGCCGATGGACACCGTCTTCTTCGGCGGTGGCACGCCGACGCTGCTCCCGGCGGGCGATCTGGCACGGATGCTGACAGCGGCGGCTGATGCCTTCGGGCTGCGCGACGGGGCGGAGGTCACGGTCGAGGCGAACCCGGACACGGTCACGCCGGAGGTGGCGAAGACGCTCGTGGATGCCGGGGTCACGCGTCTCTCGATCGGAATGCAGTCCGCGGTGCCGCACGTGCTCGCCACCCTGGACCGCACGCACGAACCGGCGAACGTGCGCACCGCGGTCGAGGCGGCGCGCGACGCCGGACTCGCCGTGAGCGTGGATCTCATCTACGGAGCGCCGGGGGAGTCGCTGGCCGATTGGGAGACCTCGCTGGATACTGCGCTGGCACTGTCGCCGGATCACATCTCCGCATACGCGCTCATCATCGAGGACGGCACGAAGCTCGCGCGTCAGATCCGCCGCGGCGAGGTCCCGAAACCGGACGACGATCTGCAGGCCGACATGTACGAGCTCGCCGACCGCCGTCTCGCGGATGCCGGGTTCGAGTGGTACGAGGTGAGCAATTGGGCTCGCCCTTCGACAGGCTCAGGTGCCGAATCGACGGGCAACCGCTCGCGTCACAATCTCGCCTATTGGCGCGGTACGGACTGGTGGGGGTTCGGCCCCGGAGCCCACAGCCATGTCGCCGGGCTGCGCTGGTGGAACGTCAAGCATCCGGCTGCGTATGCTCAGCGGCTCGCGGCATCCGAGTCGCCGGCAGCCGGCACCGAACGGCCGGATGAGGAGTCCCGGATGCTCGAGCGGGTGCTCCTGCTGAGCCGGATCCGTGAGGGCATCGCGATCGCCGATCTTCCCGATTCGAATCGTTCGCGCGTTGCGGGCCTGATCGCCGATGGCCTCGTCGAGCCCGCCGCAGCGCTCTCCGGCCGCGTGCAGCTGACGCTGAAGGGTCGGCTGCTGGCCGACGCAGTGGTGCGCGAGCTCACGGACTGAGCGGCAGCAGATCCAGAGGCTCCTGCCTGCGCTGGGGACCATCGCTGATCCGTGTGTCGTACCGGCGGGTCGTTCGGCTCTCGTCGAAGGCCGGCCAGCCCGGATCTCCCGTCGCGATGAAGCGGATCCAGTCCGCATTCATCGCGGCGGCCAGCTCCCGCGGAGCATCAGGGCCCGCGAGTCGGTGCGACTCGGCATCCGCGAGTCGGTCGAAGACGAAGCCGAGCTCGAGCGCGTGCGCGGCGCGCAGGTCACGCACGGGGCTCTGCCACGCGAATTCGTACAGGTAGGTCGGCGACGGCTTCGCCGTGGCGACGCGCGTGGCCGGTGCGCGGAGGATGGCATCGGTCGCCACCTGGCCGAAGATCTCACCGGTGGAGGCGCCGGGCCACGCGCTCCGGTAGGCGCGGATCGCGCGCGCGGGGATACGCAGCGCCAGGCGGGCGGCGAACAGCTTGAGCTCCGTCACGCCGGCGAGTGCCTCGGGCGTGAACCAGAGCCGGTACTCGTCCGTGTTGGATCCGATCAGCAGGGGCGTCTCGATCGAGGCGAGTACGTCGTGCGGGGAACGCGGCAGGCTCTCGGGGTCGATCGTGAGCTGGAACCCGGGAGCGCCGCCCAGCGGCGAGCTTCCGGTCGCGTGCTGCCGGCGCGCCTCGAGTAGCTCATCCGGCGCGACAGCTGCGAAAGCGTCCCTCGTCGGTCGGATGCCGAGCCGCTTGGCGAGCTGGGCCGTGACGCGACCGGCCTTCTGCGCGGACTGCGCCTGCAGGGGGCCGGACTGGATGATCGCCCGGGAGACAAGCGCCCGTGAATCGTCACGGGCGAGGAGACCGGCGACGAGTGATCCACCGGCCGATTCACCCATCACGGTGATGCGCGCGGGGTCGCCTCCGAAGGCCGAGATCTCACGATGCACCCACTCCAGGCCGGCGGCGACGTCGCGTAGCCCGAGGTTGCGCGGCGCACCGTCGAGGACCGAGAAGCCCTCGGACCCGAGCCGATAGCCGATCGAGGCGAAGACGACACCGGCCCTGGCGAAAGCCGTGCCGTCGTAGCCGGGCAGGGCCGGCGCTCCGCGCTCGAAGGCGCCGCCGTGGATCCAGAGCACCACCGGTGCCCCGGCGGCGCCCTCTGGACTCCAGACGTTCGCCGTGAGGATGTCGTCGCCGGGGATCCTCACGCTGCCGAGCAGTTCGCCGATCGCCCCGGGGTACGGCAGCTGCGGGGCGGTGGGGCCGAACGCGGTGGCGTCGCGCACACCCTCCCAGGCGGCGGGCGGCTGCGGTTCGTGGAAGCGGTTCGCACCGAACGGCGGGGCCGCGTACGGGATGCCGAGAAAACGTCGGATCCCGGCATCCGCTTCGCCCTTCAGGATGCCGGTGGAGATGGTGACCTGAGGGTGAGCGCTCATGTCCTTCATCGTACGGGCGCGCCCGATCCGCGACATGAGCGCGGTCGGACTCGAGCGACGGGTAGAATTGGCACTCGGAAGCAGTGAGTGCCAGCGGGAGGAGAGCGGTCATGGTCACTGAGCGCGGTCTGCAGGTGCTCCGGGCGATCGTGCAGGACTATGTCGCCACGCATGAGCCGGTCGGGAGCAAGTCGATCGTCGACCGCTACTCGTTCGGTGTCTCGGCGGCGACCATCCGCAATGACATGGCGCTGCTCGAGGACGAGGAGCTGATCACGGCTCCGCACACGTCGTCGGGGCGGGTGCCGACGGACAAGGGCTATCGGGTCTTCGTCAACCACCTCGCCCAGTTGCGTCCGCTCTCCACGGCACAGCGCAGCGCGATCGAGATGTTCCTCGCGGACCCGACCGATCTCGACGACCTGATGGCGCGTACGGTCCGCGTGCTCACGCAGCTCACCGGACAGGTGGCGCTGGCGCAGTATCCGTCGTTCGCGCGCGCGCATCTCACGCATCTCGAACTCGTCGCGCTCGCACCGAATCGGCTGCTCGTCGTGCTCGTCACCGACGCCGGGGGCGTCTCCCAGCGCATCGCCGGTCTCCCGGTCGATCTGGACGAGGCCGAGGTCGCAGTGCTGCGTGCCCGGTTGTCCGCATCCATCACCGGGCGGGCCGTGAGCGAGGCGCGCGAACTGGTCGGCGCCCTCGCCGCGACGGTGAAGCCCGGGCGCACCGACATCGCTCAGCGCGTACTGGCCGGCGTCATCGCAGAGGAGCTGGACGAGTTCCGTCAGGAGAAGCTCGTCATGGCAGGAGCTGCGACTCTGGCTCGACGGGAACAGGACTTCCGCGGCAGCATCCACCCGCTTCTCGAGGCGATCGAGGAGCAGGTGACGCTGCTGCGGCTGATGAGCGAGATGGTGACCGACGAGCAGGGACTCGCGGCCAGCATCGGCACGGAGAACGAGCCGTTCGGTCTGGGCGAGGCCTCGATCGTGGCGAGCAACTACGCCACCCCTGGCGGGATGGCGCGGGTCGGCGTGATGGGCCCGACCCGGATGGACTATCCGAGCAATCTGGCGGCTGCGCGGGCTGTGGCCCGCTACCTGTCCCGGTTGCTCGACGAAGACGAGAGGTGACTGTGGCGGACCACTATGAGGTCCTCGGGGTGTCGCGCGACGCGTCCCAGGACGAGATCAAGAAGGCGTACCGGCGACTGGCGCGGCAGCTGCACCCGGATGTGAATCCGGGTGACGATGCGTCGGAGCGGTTCAAGCTCGTCACGCACGCATACGACGTGCTCAGTGACGAGGAGTCGCGACGCCGCTACGACATGGGCGGCGACGACAACGGCGGATTCGGTGCCGGCGGCTTCGGCGGGTTCGGGGACATCTTCGAGACGTTCTTCGGCGCGGCGGGCGGCGGCCGGAGTGCGCGCCCCCGATCTCGTCGCGAGCGCGGCCAGGATGCACTCGTGCGGGTCGATCTCGACCTCGGAGACGTGGTCTTCGGCGCGCACCGGGACATCGAGGTCGACACCGCGGTGCTCTGCGAGACGTGTCAGGGCTCCTGCTGCCAGGAGGGCACGTCGCCCGTGACGTGCGACATCTGCGGCGGCTCCGGGCACGTGCAGCGTCAGGTTCGGAGCCTTCTCGGCAACGTCGTCACCTCCCAGCCGTGCGGAACGTGCGAGGGCTACGGCACGACGATTCCGTACCCGTGCGCGACATGCGCCGGTCAGGGCCGGGTCCGCTCGCGCCGGACGGTGTCGCTGGACATCCCGGCCGGCGTCGAGACGGGGCTGCGCCTGCAGCTGCCCGGTTCCGGCGAGGTCGGCAAGGCCGGCGGTCCGAACGGCGATCTGTACGTCGAGGTCTCGGTCGCGTCGCACGCCACGTTCAGCCGCGAGGGCGACGATCTGCTCGCGACCCTCGAGGTCGCGATGACGGATGCCGTCCTCGGCACGGAGACGACGATCGACGGGCTCGACGGACCCGTAGACCTCGAGATCCGGCCGGGTGTGCAGTCCGGTGATGTCCTGACCATCAAGGGCCGCGGCATCACGCCGCTGCGCGGCACGCAGCGCGGCGACCTCCGGGTCGGAGTGCAGGTGCTCACGCCCACCAAGCTGGATTCGGCCCAGCGCCGCCTGATCGAGGACTTCGCGAAGAAGGCCAAGGCGCCGAAGCCTCAGCTCGCACAGTTCCAGCAGGGGCTCTTCTCCAAGCTCCGCGACCGGTTCCGCGGGCACTGAGTCATGGCGCTGCACTTCGTCGTCGAATCCGCGTCGGATGCCGGTGAAGGGAGCATCGTCTCGCTCACGGGTGCCGAGGCGAAGCACGCCGCCGTGGTCCGCCGTGTGCGGGTCGGCGAGACGATCACGATCGGGGACGGCGCCGGGGTCTGGCTGGACGGTTCGGCCGTCGATGTATCGGCGTCGCGCGTCGACGTCCGTATCGGACGCCGCCACGAGATCGCGAAGCCGTCTCCGCGTCTGGTGCTCGTGCAGGCGCTCGCGAAGGGCGACCGCGACGAGCTCGCCGTGCAGGCGTCGTGCGAACTCGGAGTGGATGAGATCGTGCCCTGGCAGGCGGCGAGGAGCGTTTCGCGCTGGGAGGGGCCGAAGGCCGCGAAGGGGCGCGAGCGCTGGGCGTCGATCGTGCGCGAGGCCGCCAAGCAGGCGCATCGCGCCTGGATCCCGACAGTGTCGCCGGTGAACTCGACGGCGCAGCTCGCGCAGCGCGCGGGGGAGGAGCGGATGCTCGTGCTCGACCCCACGGCGGAGGATCGTCTGTCCCTGGTCGAACCGGACGGACGCGACCTCGTGCTGGTGGTCGGACCGGAGGGCGGAATCGCGCCGGAGGAGCTCGAGCGTCTCTCCGCGGCCGGTGCGGAGCGGGTGCGCCTGGGCGACACCGTGCTGCGCACGTCGACCGCGGGGCCTGCGGCGATCGCCGTGCTGTCCGCGAGCCTCGGGCGCTGGTGACCCGGATCCGGTGACGGCGTCGGCTCCGACCCACGGCCGCCGCTGTCCGGCGCCGGATAGACTGGCCCCATGACGTCGCCCTCGATCTTCACGCGCATCCTCACCGGGGAGATCCCCGGTGAGCTCCTGCTCGACGACGAGCGGGTCTTCGCGATCCGCGACATCAACCCGCAGGCGCCTCTGCACGCGCTCGTGATCCCCAAGACCGAGCAGTACCGCGATGTCACCGAACTCGCAGCGGGGGACCCTGGGCTGCTGGCGGAACTCGTCGCCGCCGCGAAGCGGCTCGCCGACGAGCATGCGGACGGCGAGTACCGCCTGATCTTCAACAACGGCGCGCGCGCAGGTCAGTCGGTGTTCCACGTGCACGCGCACGTTCTCGGCAACCTGGGACAGGACGACCTCGTTGGCCTCTGACGATTCGAGCAGCGTCACCGAGCGCATCTACGCCGACGGCATCGCCATGGTGCAGCTGCTCGGCCCGCAGGACCGCCTTCTCCGGATGCTCGAGAAGGAGCACCCGGATGTCGAAGTGCTCGTCCGGGGCAATGAGATCACTCTCTCCGGCGACGCCGTTCGCGTCGCCGCCGCCAAGACCCTCGTGGAGGAACTGCTCACGATGACGAAGCAAGGCCACGACCTCGCCCCGAGCGACGTCAGCAGCTCGGCCCGGATGCTCAGGCAGGAAGGCGGCCCGCGCCCGAGCGAGGTGCTCGGCGAGGCGATCCTGTCCACGCGCGGCAAGGTGATCCGCCCGAAGACTCTCGGCCAGAAGGAGTACGTCGACGCGATCGAGGAGAACACGATCGTCTTCGGCATCGGCCCGGCCGGCACCGGAAAGACCTATCTCGCGATGGCGAAGGCGGTCCAGGCGCTGCAGCGCAAGGAGGTGACCCGGATCATCCTCACGCGTCCTGCAGTCGAGGCAGGGGAACGGCTCGGATTCCTCCCCGGCACGCTGACCGACAAGATCGACCCGTACCTGCGCCCGCTCTACGACGCGCTCAACGAGATGATGGACCCCGAGATCGTGCCGCGCCTCATGGCCACCGGCACGATCGAGGTCGCCCCTCTCGCCTACATGCGCGGGCGCACGCTCAACGACTCCTTCGTCGTGCTGGACGAGGCGCAGAACACCACACCCGAGCAGATGAAGATGTTCCTGACGCGACTCGGGTTCGGCACGAAGATGGTCGTCACAGGTGACATCACACAGGTCGACCTTCCACAGGGTGCCTCCGGACTCCGTCTGGTGACGCGCGTGCTCAACGAGATCGAGGACATCCACTTCTCCCGGCTCACGAGTGCGGACGTCGTGCGGCATTCGCTGGTCGGACGCATCGTCGACGCGTACAGCGAATACGACGAGCAGCGCACGGCCGCCAAGGTCGAGCGCGAGCAGGCGCACGAGTTCGCGAACCGCGCCGACCGGCGCACCGGGCTGCGGCCAGGACCGAGGGACCGGATGCCGAAGCGAGGGCTGTCATGAGCCCGAGCGAGCCCGAGCGAGGACGAGCATGATCGAGATAAACAACGAGTCCGCCATCGAGATCGATGAGACCGTGCTGCAGCGGCTCACCGACTTCAACCTGGCTCAGCTCCACGTCAGCCCCGATGCCGAGGTCGCCATCGTGCTCGTCGACGAGGGCGCGATGGAGGCGCTGCACGTGCAGTGGATGGACGAGCCGGGACCCACCGATGTCCTGAGCTTCCCGATGGACGAATTGCGCCCTGGGACCGAGGACCGCCCGACAGCGCCAGGGCTGCTAGGAGACATCGTGCTGTGTCCGCAGGTCGCCGAGACGCAGGCGCAGGCCGCCGGCCACACTCTGATGGACGAGCTGATACTTCTCACCACGCACGGACTGCTGCACCTGCTCGGATTCGATCATGCCGAGCCGGACGAGGAACGCGAGATGTTCGGTCTGCAGAAGGAACTGATCGTGGGGTTCGCCCACGCTGAACGCGCGCGATGACCGAGACGCTGCTGCTCATCGCCGCTGTTCTCCTGGTGGCGTTCGGTGGCCTGATGTCGGCGATCGATGCCGCGTTCGGCGTCACCTCCCGCTCGGACCTCGAAGAGCTCGGTGAGCAGGGCCGCAATGCGGCGTCGCTGCGCAGGATCGCGGCTGACCCCGACGTGCACGTCAACGCCGTAGCGTTCATCCGCGTGCTCGCCGAGACGACGGCCGCGGTTCTCGTCACGGTCGCCTTCACGAACCTGTTCGGCAACATCTGGTGGGCGATGCTCGCCGCCGCCGTTCTCATGACCGGCATCACGTTCGTCCTCGTGGGTGCGAGTCCTCGGTCGGTGGGGCGCCACCGGGCACCGGGTCTGCTGCGTGCGTGCGCTCCGATCGTCCGCGGTCTGCGGATCATCCTCGGCCCGCTCGCGCAGGGTCTCGTCGCGCTCGGTAACCGAGTGACTCCTGGCGCGGGGCGCAGCTCGTTCACGAGCGAGGACCAGCTGCTCAGCATGGTCGACGAGGCAGCCTCGAACGACCTCATCGAAGAGGACGACCGAGACCTCATCCACTCGGTCTTCGATTTCACCGATCAGTTCGTCCGCGCCGTCATGGTGCCTCGAACCGAGATGCTGGCGGTGGCTGCGGATGCGACGACCAGCGATGCCATGGAGCTCTTCCTGACCCGCGGAGTCTCCCGGATGCCTGTCGTGGATGACGACGCGGACGACGTGGTCGGCGTGCTCTACCTGAAGGACCTGGTGCAGTTCGCGTACCGCGACGAGAACGCGTGGCGAGGGGTTCCCGTGCGCCCGATCGCACGACCCGCGACGTTCGTCCCCGAATCGATGCGTGCCGAGACGCTGCTGCAGCAGATGAAGCGCGACGCCGTCCACGTGTGCATCGTGATCGACGAGCACGGCGGGATCTCGGGTCTCGTGACGCTCGAAGACCTCATCGAGGAGCTCGTCGGTGAGATCGCCGATGAGTACGACCACGGCCCGGCCGAGGTCGTCGAGCTCGGCGACGGCGCCTACCGGGTCAGCGCACGGCTCTCGCTCGAGGACGTCGGCGACCTGTTCGGGCTCGAGCTCGAGGATGAGGACGTCGATTCGATCGGCGGCCTTCTCGGCAAGGCTCTCGGCCAGGTTCCCCAACCGGGCGCCACCGCGGTGCAGGATGGACTCATACTGACCGGCGGCGCATCCCGAGGCCGCGGGCGGGGTATTGCGACGGTGTTCGTGGAGCGCGCGCCGGACGCCGACGAAGGAGACAACGATGACTGACCACTCTCGGAGCGGGTTCGCGACCTTCGTCGGGCGTCCGAACGTCGGCAAATCCACACTGACCAACGCGCTCGTGGGTGAGAAGATCGCCATCACCAGCGAGAAGCCCCAGACGACGCGGCGCGCGATCCGCGGCATCCTCAATCGCCCGGACGGCCAGCTCGTCATCGTGGACACTCCCGGCATCCACAAGCCGCGCACCCTGCTGGGCGAACGGCTCAACAACCTGGTCGAGCAGGTGCTCGGCGACGTCGATGTGATCGGCTTCTGCGTGCCGGCCACCGAGAAGGTAGGGCCGGGAGATCGGCGCATCGCGGCATCTCTGGACGGCTATCCCCGGGCGAAGAAGATCGCGATCGTGACCAAGACGGATGCTGCGTCCCGCGACGAGATCACAGAACGCCTCATGGAGGTCGATGCGCTGCGCGAGGACTGGTCCGCCGTCATCCCGCTGTCCGCGGTCGCACGCGAGCAGCTGGATGTGCTGGCGGACGAGATCCTGCAACTGATGCCCGAAGGCCCCGCGCTCTACCCCGCCGGCGTCACGACCGACGAGTCCACCGAGGACCGCATCGCCGAGATCATCCGGGAAGCCGCTCTCGAGGGCGTCCGCGATGAGCTGCCGCACTCGATCGCCGTGGTCATCGACGACATCGCGCCCCGTGAGAACAGCGACCTCACCGATGTGCACGCGCAGATCGTCGTCGAGCGGGACAGTCAGAAGGCGATCATCATCGGACACAAGGGGTCGCGCCTCAAGGACGTCGGTGCGCGATCGCGCACCGGGATAGAAGAGCTGCTGGGCACGAGGGTGTTCCTCGGCCTCCACGTCAAGGTCGCGAAGGAGTGGCAGCGCGACCCGAAGCAGCTGGGACGGCTGGGATTCTGAACACCCGGTCGGAGCAGCGCCAGGCGGAGAAGCGCCGCGTCTTCGACCAGCTCTTCACGGACTACTGGCTGCCCGTCACCCGTCACGTCGAGTGCTACCTGGGTGTGGATGCCGAGGTGTACGAAGCGGTGGCCGAAGTGTTCCAGCTCGCGTGGGAGCGACTGCGGGTATCGAGACCCGCGGGGCTCACGTGGTTGCTGCGCATCGCGGAAGGCATCCTGCGCGAGCGACGTCGACGGGGTGATGTGCGCGACTCGGTCCTCGACGCCGTGCAGAAGAATGTCGTGACCAACGCAGCCGGAGGGAGTACTCTCGACCGACGGGACGTCCTCCGTGCGATGGCGCAGCTGAGCCAGCGCGAGCGCAGGGTCGTCGTCCTGGTGTATTGGGATGGTCTTTCCGTCGGAGAGACCGGAGAAGTCATGCGCAGCCGGCCGGGGGCGGTGCGCGCCACGCTTCGGCGGGCGCGCGACAGGCTGCGCACTGCACTGGAGGGTGGATCATGATGGTCACCGTGCTCGAAGACGACGCGCTCACGCGTCTGCTGATCGAGGCGAATCCTGCGAGGACTCCCAAGGAAGCAGAGCTGGACGCGGCAGCGATCCGGATGCGGGAGCGCATCGTCCGGACCGGACAGTCGTCTGCGCGCCCCACGCGGCGCCGAAGCGTGCGCGTGGCGTGGGCGACAGCTCTCACCGCGACGGCCGCGGCCGGTGCCGTGGTGTTCGGCCTGGCGCTGCCGGCGGGGCAAGCCGTCGCTGTGACGCCGGCGCCGTTGAGCTTCACCGATGCGGGTTCCACGCAGCAGATCGTAGAGCGGTCGACCGCGCTCCTTGCCGAAGGCAGGGGGGTCATCGAGCCCGAGCGGAGCGTGGAGTCAGCCATCTGGGCCCTCTCGGTCGACGTCGACGAGCAGCAGATGGCCGTGGTTCCGCAGTTCTCGACCCTGACCTGGAACGAGGATCTCTCCGGCCGCCTCGTCACGGTCGCCGGTGATTCCTACTGGCCCTCGGACACGCAGGACGGTACCGCCGAGGCGATTCCCGGCGGCACCGTGCTCATGGACCTCCAGATGAAGCCCGGCGAGTTCAACACCCCGGTCGTCGAGGCACCGGGCGACAGCGCCGACGACGTGCAGGCGATGCTCGTCGCGTACGGGATGCCCGCCGACCCGGATGCTTCGCAGCTCGTCGATTCGCTCATCACGGCATTCGATCAGTGGACGCTCACCGATGCGCAGCACGCCGTGGTGCTCGAGATGCTGGAGGCCGAGGACGGCGTGAGCGTGCTCGGTGCGAGCACAGACCGACTCGGCAGGCCGGTGTACGCTCTGAGCGTGCCGGGCGCGGGAGACGGGACGGATGAGACGGTCCTGATCAGCACCGAGTCGGGGCGGATCGTGGGTGTGGAGACCGAACAGGCTTCGGCGGACGGCATCATTCCGGAGGGCGCTGTCGTCATGTACAACCTGTGGATCTGAACTGAGGAGTTCTCGATGAAGCGAGCCATCACTGCAGCCCTGGCCGGAGCGGCCTTCCTGATCGCCGGAGTGCTCGGCGCGCCGGCCGCGACGGCCGCCGCTGCGACGCCGATCACGCCGGATCCGCAGATCACCGCCATGCTCGAAGCAGTTCCCGGCGGCGTCGTGCTCGACGAGTACCACGCCGTGTGGCCAGGGCTCGACATGGAGATGGCCGTCGCCGCGCCGCAGGCGGAGTCGCCCGCCGCGCGTTCTTCCGCGGCGCTCGCGTCCGTCGGCGCGTGTGCGTCCGGAAAGGTCTGCGCCTTCTCGCTGTCCGGCACGAACGGCGCGAAGCTGAGCTGGGGCACCTGCAACACGTCCTACCCGGTGGGAACCTTCGTGGTGCGCTCCATCGCCGATGCGCGCTCCAGCGGCTACATGCAGGCGAAGTACGGCACGACCGTCCGCGCGACCGCGTACGCCGGCAACTGGACGAACGTGTACGGCTCGGTCAGCCGCATCAGCTGCGTCTCCTGATCCGCTGATCATTCGACTTCGCGCAGTGCGGAGCGGATGACCACAGCATCCGCTCCGAAATCGTCGTCCGCAGCCCGCTGCAGCGTGCCGTCGTCCCAGACGACGTCGACCACGAGGCGGCCGCCTGCGGGCCACGAGCCCAGCAGCATCTCGGGTTCGCTCGAGAAACGGGTGATGATCTCGTCCTGGAGGACCTGGAGTTCCTGATCGGTTCTCGACCCCTCGTGCTCGTCCTCCTCCTCCAACCCCCTCGGATCGTAGAGGGCGAGCAAGGTGGGCGCCTCCGTCGCGGTGAAGGCCTCGCCGTCGTAGTCACCTGTGACGGCGTAGGCGCCCCAGCGCACGTCGTCGACCTGTTCGCTGCCGTCGACTCCGTGCCAGCTCCACCCGATCACAGGGATGCCGGAGCACTGCGGCGGATACGATTCCGCGATCCCGCCGAGACAGAGCTTCACGTCACCGTCGATGTCCATCACGGTCCCTGTGCCGATGACCGTGGCATCCGGCGGTCCCGGCATCAGCGAGCCGAGGCTCTGACCCGACGGGGCATCTGAACTCACGGGGGCGGGCGCGCCCGGCTGCGCGGCGCAGGCGCCGACAACGAGCATTCCGATCAGGACGAGTCCGACGGCCGACCGACGAATGTGCATTCTGCTCATATCCTTCAGCGTCTGCGTGCATACGATCGTCTCACCGGAGTCGTCGCATCCGTGATGCCCTGGTAGCATGGCGGCATGCCTTTCGGCGGTCTGCTTCTTCTTAGCTGCCGCGACGAGTCCTGACATTAGGGCCTTCCTCGTCGCGGCGCTTGTGTTGGCCCGATCACATTGACGAAGAGAAGAAGCCCATCATGCAGAACACTCAGCGCCCGTCTTCGATGCCGGTCCACAAGTACCGGCCGTTCCACGAGCAGATCCGCGTCGATCTTCCCGACCGCACCTGGCCTGACGCCCGCATCACCCAGGCGCCGCGCTGGTGCGCGGTCGACCTGCGCGACGGCAACCAGGCCCTCATCGATCCGATGTCCCCCGAGCGCAAGCGGGTCATGTTCGAGCTGCTCGTCGGCATGGGCTACAAGGAGATCGAGGTCGGGTTCCCCTCGGCCAGCCAGACGGACTTCGACTTCGTCCGCCAGCTGATCGAAGAGGACCTCATCCCCGACGACGTCACGATCCAGGTGCTGACCCAGTGCCGCGAGCACCTGATCGAGCGCACCTACGAGGCGATCGCCGGCGCGAAGCAGGCGATCGTGCACTTCTACAACTCGACCAGCGTGCTGCAGCGCGAGGTCGTGTTCCGATCGGACCGCGAGGGCGTGAAGCAGATCGCGCTCGAAGGCGCCCGCCTCTGCCGTGAGTTCGAGAAGCGCATCCCCGAGACGCAGGTCTTCTACGAGTACTCGCCGGAGAGCTACACGGGCACCGAGCTCGAGTACGCCGTCGACGTGTGCAACGCCGTGATCGAGGTGCTCGAACCGAGCCCGGACCGCAAGGTCATCATCAACCTGCCTGCGACGGTCGAGATGGCGACGCCGAACGTGTACGCCGACTCGATCGAGTGGATGAACCGCCATCTCGCGCACCGCGAGAACGTGATCCTGTCCCTGCACCCGCACAACGACCGCGGTACGGCCGTGGCCGCCGCCGAGCTCGGCTACATGGCCGGCGCCGACCGCATCGAGGGATGCCTGTTCGGCAACGGCGAGCGCACCGGCAATGTCGATCTGATCACCCTCGGGGTGAACATGTTCACGCAGGGCATCGACCCGCAGATCGATTTCAGTGACATCGACCAGGTCAAGCGCACGGTCGAGTACTGCAACCAGCTGCCCGTGCCGGAGCGCAGCCCGTGGGGCGGTGACCTCGTCTTCACCGCCTTCAGCGGCTCGCACCAGGACGCCATCAAGAAGGGCTTCGAGTCCATGGCCGCCCGTGCCGAAGAGCAGGGCGTGAGCGTCGACGACATCGAGTGGGCTGTGCCGTATCTGCCGATCGACCCGAAGGATCTGGGCCGCTCGTACGAGGCCGTCATCCGCGTGAACTCGCAGTCCGGCAAGGGCGGAGTGGCCTATCTGCTGAAGGCCGACCACTCGTTGGATCTGCCCCGCAAGCTCCAGATCGAGTTCTCGGGCGTCGTGCAGGCCAAGACGGATGCCGAGGGCGGCGAGGTCACCAGCGACGCGATCTGGTCGATCTTCAGCGACGAGTACCTTCCGTCGGCGGACATCGCCGACAAGTGGGGCCGCTTCGAGCTCCTCGCGACGCGCACGGCGAGCGAGATGACCGGTGACGTGGAGCTGAATGTGCGTCTGCGCGACGGCGAGGCGGCCAGCGACGAGGTCGGGCACGGCAACGGTCCGATCGCGGCGTTCCTCGAGATCATCCGCTCGCGCGGATTCGACATCTCGCTGTACGACTACGTCGAGCACACCCTTTCGACCGGAGGGGATGCTCAGGCGGCGGCATACGTGGAACTGCAGGTCGAGGGCGATCGCCTGTGGGGCGTCGGCATCGACGGTGACATCTCCACGGCATCCCTCAAGGCGATCGTGTCGGCGGTCAACCGCTCGATCCGTGCACGCGAGGGCGCGCAGGAGCTCGCCGCCGTCTGAGTCAGGGCTTGACGATCGGGATCGTGCCGGTCTCCGCCGCCACCTTTCGGCGGTAGAGCCGGCGCTGCTCCGGCAATGAGAGATCGAAGATCACCGCGAGCACGCGGATGATCGCCGTGACCACGATCCCGATCACGCCGGCCGTGACGATGTCGACGCCGACGCCGTGCAGGGCGACGATCACCGTGCATCCGACGCCCGCCGCCACCGCGTACAGCGAGCCGACGTGCATGATCGCCACCGGCAGGCCCATCATCACGTCCCGCAGGACGCTGCCGCCCACGGCGGCGCACACGCCGATGAAGACCGCAGGCACCGGCGGAACCCCCAAACCCAGTGCCTTGCTCGTGCCAAAAGCACCGAACATGCCGATGACCACGGCATCGAGACCCACGATGACCGCGTTCGCCCGGTTCAGCAGGCCTGCCAAGAGCATGCCGATGATGGCGGCCCCGGCGGCGGTGACCAGATACCAGTTGTTCTGGAGCGTCGCCGGGGGCTGTCCCAGCAGCAGATCGCGGATGAGGCCGCCGCCCATCCCGATCAGGATGCCGATGATGGTGACGCCGAGCAGGTCGAGGCGCCGTTGACCCTGGAATCCGGAGGCGAACATCGCCCCCTGGACGCCGCCGAGTCCGACGCCGAGCAGATCGGCCCAGAGCGGAATGGTGAAGAGCGGTTCGGTCACGCGTCCATTCTCCCGTGAGCGGAGGATAATCGGACAGTGCCCACCTATCGAGACGAAGCGGTGATCCTGCGCACCCACAAGCTCGGTGAGGCGGATCGGATCGTGACGATGCTGTCGCGTCGTCATGGCAAGATCCGGGCCGTCGCGAAGGGCGTTCGGCGCACGTCGTCGAAGTTCGGCGCTCGGCTGGAGCCGTTCATGGTCGCGGACGTGCAGCTGTACCAGGGCCGATCGCTGGACATCGTGCAGCAGGCGGAATCGCTCGGGCACTACGGCACCGACATCGCCGCCCACTACGACCGGTTCACCTCTGCGAGCGCGATGGTCGAGACCGCCGACCGCCTGAGCGACTCGGAGGCGACGAGCGATCAGTACTTGCTGCTGGTCGGCGGCCTGCGCGCGCTGTCGCGCGGCGAGCATCGGCCCCGCAGCATCCTGGACTCGTACCTGCTGCGCGTCATGGCGCTTTCCGGCTGGGCGCCGTCCCTGTCGGACTGTGCGCGGTGCGCGCGGCCCGGGCCGCACGTGTCGTTCGTCGGTCAGCTCGGTGGTGCGGTGTGCGCGGAATGCGCCCCGGCCGGCAGCCCGCGCATCGCCGCATCGACCCTGGGCCTGCTGCGTGCGCTGATGGCGGGGGAGTGGGACGTCATCGACGCGGCCCCTGGCGTGGACGCCGCAGCGGCGTCCGGGGTGATCGCGGCGTATGCGCAATGGCACCTCGAGCGCGGCATCCGCTCGCTCGCTCACGTGAGCAGCACGACAGAAGAGGGAGCACGGTGACCCCGAAGCCGTTCACGCACAAGGATGCGGTCGCGTACCGTCCGCTGGACTGGACCGGACTCTACCCGCCGGCGTTCCCGAAGGTGCCCTCGCACGTCGCGATCGTGATGGACGGCAACGGGCGCTGGGCGAACCGGCGCGGACTCAGCCGCATCGAGGGCCACAAAGCGGGCGAGGAAGTGCTGCTCGACGTCGTCGCCGGGGCGATCCAGGCCGGCGTCACGCACCTGTCGGTGTACGCGTTCTCGACCGAGAACTGGGCGCGTTCGCCCGAGGAGGTCCGCTTCCTCATGGGCTACAACCGGGACGTCCTGCACCGCCGGCGCGACCAGCTCAACGAGTGGAACGTGCGCATCCGGTGGGCGGGACGAAAACCCCGCCTGTGGGGCTCCGTCATCAAAGAGCTGCAGTACGCCGAGGAGCTGACCCGCGGCAACGACGGGCTCACCCTCACGATGTGCGTGAACTACGGGGGTCGGGTCGAGCTGGTCGACGCGATGCGATCGCTCGCGGAGGAGGTCAAGGCCGGGCGCGTGAAGCCCAACGCGATCAGCGAGAAGCTGATCCGCCGGCACCTCTACTTGCCCGACATGCCCGACGTCGACCTGTTCCTGCGCAGCTCGGGCGAGCAGCGCACATCCAATTTTCTGCTCTGGCAGTCGGCCTACGCCGAGATGGTCTTCCTGGACACGCTCTGGCCGGATTTCTCACGCACCGAGTTGTGGCGGGCGATCGAGGTCTATCTGTCGCGGGATCGGCGCTTCGGAGGAGCGGTGGACGCCCCTGGTGAGAACCATTAGCTCGCTGAGCCACCCGTCAGCTCGCTGAGCCTGTCGAAGCGCGCGCCAGCCAGGCTTCCGCCTCGCGCGGATGCCGCAGTCGCACGATCGTCAGATGCGGGAAGCGCTCGGCGTATTCCGGCATCCGCTCGTCCCAGTGCCCGAGCGTCTTCGTCTGCCAGGCGAGGATGTTCTCGTCGGGATCTCGCGTGGCGAGCAGGCGCCAGATCGGGCGCTCGACGTTGCCGTTGTACATCTCGGTGCGCAGGATGCTGCGGCCGAGCGTCCTGCGCAGCAGGCGCGAGCGCACGACCCGATACGGGTAGTCGAGCCAGACGACGAGCTGCGCGCGCGGCGGCAGGAACCGGTCGGTCCCTTTGCTGGTGTACTGCCACTCGGTGACCCAGCGGTCCTCGGCCGCGAAGGCCTCGACATCGTGCAGGAACTCCGGCCGCGGCGTCCAGTCGGGCCCGTGGAACAGCGCATCGATCTCGACGTGATGCAGATCCCATGCGGAGGCGAGGCGCCGCGCGAACGTGGTCTTCCCGGACCCGGTGACCCCGGCGATCAGTACGCGTCGGGGCGCGGTGGGGAGGGCCTCGGCGGCGGAGAGGTACCCGCTCACGACGCTTCGATCCGCGGGGTGGCCACCCACCGTGCCGCCTCACGCGGATGCCGAAGTCGCACGATCGTCAGGTCAGGGAACCGATCCGCGATCTCCGGCATCCGCTCGCCCCACTTGTGCCGTGTGCTGGTCTGCCAGCGCAGGATATCGTTCTCGCCGGTCCACGCATCCCGGGACCAGATCGCCGGCTCGACGTTGCCGTTCCAGAGCTCGGTGCGCAGGATGCGGCGTTTCATCGTCCGGCGCACGAGTCGTCCGCGCACGACCGGCCACGCGTAGTCGAGCCAGATCAGCAGGTCGGCTCGTGGGGCGAGGATCTCACCCGTGCCCTTGCTCGTGTACTGCCATTCGGTGACCCAGCGGTCTTCCGCGGCGAAGGCGCGGACGTCGTCGAGGAACTCCGCTCTCGGCGTCCACTCCGGTCCGTGGAACAGCGCGTCGATCTCGACGTGACGCAGGTCCCACGCCGCTGCGAGACGCCGCGCGAACGTGGTCTTCCCCGATCCCGTCACGCCTGCCACGAGCACGCGCTGCGGGGTGAACGGCAGCGGATCGTCGGCGGAGAGCACCGGACAATGCTAGCCGTGTGGCATTCCGGGGGCCGACACGCCACTTGTCGGACGATCGGCCGTGTTCGGTCCGACATCTGGCGTGTCGGCCCCCGAAGCGGCACGGCAACCCGACGGAATACCCCGCGTGCGCCGGCCGTTGCATCCGAATGTGACTGAACCCATCTCGATCGACATCTGGTCCGACATCGCCTGCCCGTGGTGCTACATCGGCAAGCGCAATCTCGAGAAGGGGCTCGAAGCCGTCGCCGGCGACGACGATGCCCCCGAGGTGAACATCACCTTCCACTCGTTCGAGCTGTCGCCGGATACCCCCGTCGACTTCGACGGCGACGAGATCGACTTCCTCGCCGGACACAAGGGGATGCCGCGCGAGCAGGTCGAGCAGATGCTCGCGAACGTCACGGGCATCGCGCAGAAGGCGGGCCTCGAGTACCGCTTCGATCTGCTGCAGCACACCAACACGGTCAAGGCGCACGAACTCCTCCACCATGCCAAGGCGAACGGCCGCCAGCATGAGATGGAGGAGCGGCTGATGTCCGCCTACTTCACCGAGGGCAAGCACGTCGGGCGCATCGACGATCTCGTCGAACTCGCGGTCGAGGTCGGACTGGATGCGGAGGAGACCCGCCAGGCACTGGAAGCCGCGACCCACCTCCCCGCCGTCCGTCAGGATCAGGCGCAGGCGCAGGCCTACGGCATCCAGGGCGTGCCGTTCTTCGTGATCGACGGACAGTACGGAATCTCGGGTGCCCAGCCGCCCACGACGTTCGAGAGCGTGCTGCGCGACCTGTGGGCGAAGCGCGCGACCGAATCGGAGCCCGAGACCGCCGTCGCAGGCTGAGACCGGAGGCCGCTCAGCGCACCAGCGCGGCCTCGATCGCGGACACGATCTCGGGGGCATCCGGACGCTGCTTCGGCCGGAAGCGCTGCACCGAGCCATCCGGAGAGATCAGGAACTTCTCGAAGTTCCACTCGACGCGTCCGGCCTTGCCGCCGGCATCCGGAGTCTGCTTCAGCTGCTTGTACAGGTCGCCCGCGTTCCGGCCGTTGACCTTCACCTTGTCGTTGATCGGGAAGCTGATGCCGTAGGTCGTCGAGCAGAACTCGAGGATCTTCTCGATCGAGCCCGGCTCCTGCCCCATGAACTGGTTGCACGGGAAGCCGACGACCGAGAAGCCGCGATCGCCGTACGTGCGCTGCAGCTCTTCCAGCTGCTCGTACTGCGGGGTCAGGCCGCATTTGGAGGCGACGTTGACGACGAGGACGACGTCGGCGTCGTAGCCGTCGAGGGTCCTGGTGTTCCCCTCGGCATCCGTGAAGGGGATCTGGCGAAGGTTCTCATCGGTCATACTCCACAGCCTAAATCGCCTGGGCCGCATCGGCTCCGGAGGATGGGAGAATGGAGGGGATATGAGTCTTGCCACCGCCCCAGCGCGCTCACTGCGCATCGGCCCGATCGACATCGACGTGCCCGTCGTCCTCGCACCCATGGCCGGGATCACGAATACGGCTTTCCGTCGACTGTGCCGCGAATACGGCGCAGGCCTCTATGTCAGCGAGATGATCACGTCGCGCGCACTCGTCGAGCGCAACGAGGTCACCATGCGCCTCATCCGTCATCACGAGTCGGAGACGCCTCGGTCGATCCAGCTCTACGGCGTCGACCCGACCACGATCGCTGAGGCCGTGCGCATCATCGTGGCCGAAGACCACGCCGATCACATCGACCTCAACTTCGGCTGCCCCGTGCCCAAGGTCACGCGCAAGGGCGGCGGAGCGGCTCTTCCGTGGAAGACGAAGCTGTTCGCCGACATCGTCGACCAGGCGGTCAAGGCCGCGGGTCCCATCCCGTTGACCGTCAAGATGCGCAAGGGCATCGACCGCGATCACTTCACGTTCCTCGACGCCGGCCGCGCCGCGGAGGATGCCGGGGCCGCCGCCGTCGCCCTGCACGCGCGCACGGCGAGCGAGTTCTACTCGGGCCACGCGGACTGGAACGCGATCGGCGAGCTGAAGCAGGCCGTCACCAGCATTCCGGTGCTCGGCAACGGCGACATCTGGAGCGCGGAGGACGCCGTGCGGATGATGGCGGAGACGGACTGCGACGGCGTCGTGGTCGGCCGCGGCTGCCTGGGGCGCCCCTGGCTGTTCGGGGACCTGGCGGCCGCTTTCGGCGCCGAGTCCCGACCTGTCGACGCGACCCTCGGCTTCGTCGCGGACGCTTTCCGTCGTCACGCCGACCTGCTCGTGGAGTTCTTCGAGGATGAGGACCGCGGATGCCGCGACATCCGCAAGCACGTCTCCTGGTACTTCAAGGGGTACCCGGTCGGCGGCGAGCTGCGCACCGCGCTCGCGAAGGTCGAGAGCCTGGCGCAGATGGACGATCTGCTCGGACAACTCGATCGCGACGCGCCCTACCCCGGTGCGGATGCCGAGGGCCAGCGCGGGCGCGCCGGTCACCCCAAGCGCCCTGCCCTTCCGGACAAGTGGCTGGACTCGCGCGATGTCGCCGACGACACGCGTCAGATGCTGCGCGGAGCGGAGATCGAGAACAGTGGCGGCTGACCCGCGAGAAGGCGCGCAACCGGATCGGCTCGGCCGCGTCGACGGCTACGACGCGCACGACACCGAGCGCTTCTTCGCGGAGACGCACCGCTCCGAGCGCGACGACTTCGCCCGTGACCGTGCGCGCGTGCTGCACTCGGCGGGGCTGCGCCGGCTGGCGGCGAAGACGCAGGTGCTGAGCCCCGCGAGCACGGCCGACTTCGCCCGCAACCGTCTCACTCATTCGCTCGAGGTCGCCCAGGTGGGTCGCGAACTCGCGATCGCGCTCGGGGTCTCGGCGGATGTCGTCGACACGGCGTGCCTGAGCCATGACCTCGGCCATCCGCCGTTCGGGCACAACGGTGAGCGAGCCCTCAACGAGTGGGCCGAACCCATCGGCGGTTTCGAGGGCAATGCGCAGTCGCTGCGCATCCTCACCCGCCTCGAGGCCAAGGCTCTGGACGACGACGACCGCTCGGTCGGACTCAACCTGACGAGGGCGAGCCTCGATGCCACGTGCAAGTACCCGTGGACCGTCGACAGCCCGATCCCAGACCCCGGAGGCCGGCTGAAATTCGGCGTCTACCCCGAGGACGAGGCCGTGTTCCGCTGGATGCGCGAGGGGGCGCCAGGGCGGCTGCGCTGCATCGAAGCCGAGATCATGGACCTCTCGGACGACATCGCCTACTCCGTGCACGATTTCGAGGATGCGATCGTCAACGGTTACCTCGACGTCGCCCAACTGTCGGACCCTGCCGAGCATCATGCGCTCGTCGGCCGCGTCCAGCAATGGGTGGGGTACGACTACACCCGGGAGGAACTGGCCGACGGCCTGTACCGCCTGACCCGCCAGCCGATGTGGCTGCGCTCGTTCGATCGGTCGCGTCGCGACCTGGCGCGACTGAAGAACCTCACGAGCGACATGATCGGCCGGTTCGCCCGCGCCGCCGTCTCCGCGACGAGGGAGTCCTACACGGGCCCCGCACTGGCGCGCTACAGCGCGCACGTGGTGGTGCCGCGCGTGATCGAGGTCGAGATCGCGGTGCTCAAGGGCATCATGGGTCAGGCCATCGTCACGATCGATGCGCGGCGCGGCGTCTACAAGGAGCAGCGCCGCGTGCTCAAGCGCCTGGCGGATGCGCTGTGGTCGACGGACACGCTGTGGATCGCCGGTGCGGACGTTCTCGAACCTGCCTTCGCCGCCGACTTCCTGGATGCGCAGACGGATGCCGCGCGTGCACGCGTCGTCGTCGATCAGATCGCGAGCCTCACGGATCAGACCGCACTGGACTGGCATTCCCGGCTCGTCGGCGACATCGACCCGGCCGAGGTCGGGATCTGGTCGCCGCGTCACGCGCGCCCTCGCGCGCACGGAGCACCTGCGGCGGCTGTCGAAGGGGCGCGCTGATGCCGCGCATCCGTCAAGCGGACGTCGACGAGGTCAAGGCCAGGATCAACATCGCGGACATCGTGGGGGAGCGGGTCGCGCTGAAGTCGGCCGGCGTCGGATCCCTCAAGGGCCTGTGCCCGTTCCATGATGAGAAGAGCCCGAGCTTCCACGTGCGCCCGCAGGTGGGCTACTACCACTGCTTCGGCTGCGGAGCATCGGGGGACGTGTACTCGTTCCTCCGGGAGATGGACCATGTCAGCTTCACCGAGGCGGTGGAGCGGCTCGCCGGCCGCGTCGGCTACTCGCTGCACTACGAGGACGGCGGTGCAGCCCCGGAGACGAGCGGGCGCAGCCGGCTGTACGCGGCGAATACGGCCGCAGCCGAGTTCTTCCGCGCGCAGCTGCTCACTGCGGATGCCGAGACCGGCCGGCGCTTCCTGGGCGAACGCGGCTTCGACGCGGGCGCCGCAGCGCATTTCGGCGTCGGCTTCGCGCCACGGGGATGGGACGGCCTGCTGAAGGCCATGACCGCGCAGGGATTCAGTCGCGACGAACTGCTCGCGGCCGGGCTGCTCTCCCAGGGCCAGCGCGGCGTGTACGACCGATTCCGCGGGCGCCTGGTCTGGCCGATCCGTGACGTCACCGGGCAGACGATCGGATTCGGCGCCCGGAAGCTGTTCGATGACGATCAGGGACCGAAGTACCTGAACACCCCGGAGACGCCGATCTACAAGAAGGCTCAGGTGCTGTACGGCCTGGATCTCGCCAAGCGGGACATCTCACGCGGCGACCCGCGCCGTGTCGTGGTCGTCGAGGGGTACACGGATGTGATGGCGTGCCATCTCGCCGGTCTCACGACTGCGATCGCGACCTGCGGAACGGCGTTCGGCACGGAGCACATCAAAGTGCTCCGACGCGTCATGGGCGACGACTCGGGCGCGGGCGAGGTCGTCTTCACCTTCGATGGCGACGAGGCAGGGCAGAAGGCCGCGCTGCGCGCGTTCACCGAGGACGACCGGTTCAACGCGCAGACCTTCGTCGCGGTCGCCCCTGACGGTCTCGACCCGTGCGATCTGCGTCTGCAGCGCGGGGATGCCGCGGTGCGAGGCCTCATGGAGGCCAAGCAGCCGATGTTCGAGTTCGCGATCGACCGCAAGCTCGCCGGCTATGACCTCTCGACCGTGGAGGGCCGCGTCGGTGCGCTGCGCGCCGCTGCCCCGATCGTGGCCGAGATCCGTGACCGGCTGCTGCGGCCTGGCTACGAGCGGGTGCTCGCGCGCCGGCTGGGCATGGATCCGACTGACGTGCACGCCGAGGTCGAGCGCGCCGCGCGCGGCGTCTCGCACGCGCCGGCACGACGCGAGTCGGTGGCGACAGCATCCGATGGGGGACCCGCAGCACCCGTGGTCGAAGCGGTCACGATCGCGAGCCTGCCGCGGACGGCTGACGTCGCGCTCGAGCGCGACGCCGTGATCGGAACCCTGCAGTACGGTCATCAGGTCGATGCCGAGCTCCTCGGCCGTGCGCTGACGCAGCCGTTCCGCAACGCAGCGCTCGAGGCGGTGCGGCAGGCGATCGTCGACGGCGACCGGACCAGACCGGGGTGGGTCATGGATGCCGTGAACTCCGTGCGGGAGCCGTATCGCTCTCTCGCAGGGGAACTGCTCATGACGTCGTTCCCGGCACGGGACGAGTCCGGCGCAGTGGCATCGACGACCGACCTCGCGCGACGACTGATCGTCCGAGGGCTCGAGCAGGAGAAGCAGGAGCTGCTCGGTGCCGTGCAGCGCGTGCCGGCCGAATCCGATGGAGGCAGGGCGCTGCGCGTCCGGCTGCGCGACATCGATCTCGAACGTCGCCGTTTCACCGAGTCGTAACGGCGCGGTGCGCCGCCGCCGGGGGAGGATGGACGCATGCCTCGCAGGTCTCCCTCTCCGAACGTGATCGACTGCTCGGATCTGGTGATCGACCGGATCGGGCACGGCGGGGCGACCCGAGCGGTCGACGGCGTATCGTTCCAGATCCAGCCCGGTGGCTTGCTCTGCGTGGCGGGGCCGACCGGATCGGGGAAGTCGACGCTCGTCGCGGCTCTCGCCGGGTCCACCGACCCGTCGGTGCGGATCGTCGGCGGCACCGCCGAGGTGTGCGGCGTCAACGTGCGCAAGCCGGGCCGCCGGCATCGGGAACTGACCTACCTCAGCGGGTTCGTCCCGCAGGGCGCCGGTGCAACGCTTCCGCCGAGTCTGACGGTGGCTGAGGTGATCGCGGAGCCGATTCTCATCCGTGAGAAGCGGGTCAACGCCAAGGCGCTGTCCATTCGCATCGCGACCCTGCTGGACGAACTGCACCTGCCGCTGGGAACCGCGGACAGGTTCCCGTACGAACTGAGCGCCGGAATGCGACAGCGCGTCGCGATCGCCCGCGCGTTCGTGCTGGAACCGAAGGTCCTGGTCGCCGATGAGGTCCTCGCCAACCTCGACCTCGAGGTGCGTCCGGTGGTGTTCGACGCGATCACGCGCCGCCGCACCGAGCAGGGGATGGGCGCGCTGCTCGTCACGAACGACGCCGCGTTCATCCGCGAGCTCAAGGCCGAGACACTCATGCTGCGCAGTGGTCACGTCGTCGCGCGCGGCGTCGGGGATGACCTTCTGTGGGTGCCGAACGCCGAGGCGGATTCGAGGCGCTGAGCGCGACACACCCGGCGGCGCGGAAACGCCCGCCGATGTCATGAGCACCGCTGGACGTTTGCTAAGCTAGTGGAGTTGCTTCGGCGGCGACGCCTGATCCCCAATAGCTCAATTGGCAGAGCAGCCGACTGTTAATCGGCAGGTTATTGGTTCGAGTCCAATTTGGGGAGCGATATCGGCCCGGAATTCGTGGACGTTGAGAGATCAACGGATGCGGATTCCGGGCCTTTTCCGTCCTTGACGCGCATCAGCGCGCATCGATGATGCGCACGTGAGCGCCCAGGCGTCGCACGATGCCACCCTGCGGATCAGCGTCGGTGATCACTCCCTCGGCATCGTCGAACCCGATCACGCCAAAGGGCGAGGCCGCGCCGATCTTCTCCGACGATCCGAGGACGTAGGTCTCTGCGGCGCGGGATGCCAGGACGCGCTTCATCGCGGCCTCGTCCGGATCGCCCGTGGTCAGACCGGACTCGGGATGGATGCCCGTGACACCGAGGAAGAACACATCGGCGGTGATGCGCTCCGCGGCCTCGACGGCAGCGGATCCGCTCGCCACGGCGGAGTGCTTGAAGAGTCGACCCCCCAGGATGAACACGTCGGCGCTCGGGTGTTCGATCAGCGCCGCGGCGACGGTCGGGCTGTGGGTGACGATCGTGCATCGAAGGGACGGCGGCAGGAGCGAGGCGACAACGAGAGCCGTGGTCCCGCCGTCGAGGATGACGGTGCTGCCCGGATCGATGAACTCTATGGCTTTCGCCGCGACCAGTCGTTTGGCTGCGACGCCGACTTCCCGCCGCCGCTCGTACCCGACGACCGCGGGTGAGACGGGCAGGGCGCCACCGTACACACGCTGGCACAGTCCCTCGCCGGCCATCTCCCGCAGATCGCGTCGGATGCTGTCCTCGGACAGCCCGAGCTCGAGCGCGACGCTCTTCGCGACGATCTTCCCGTCTCGGCGCAGGGTCTCCAGCAGATACGCGCGTCGTTCAGCAGTCAACACGTTTAGCCCCGTTTCATCACGTTCTTGCATGGTTATGGACTAGTCTAGCGCGCATGACTCGTCCCATGCTCATCCTCATCTCCGGCCCCTACCGCTCCGGAACCGGAGGCGAACCCGAGGCCATGCAGGCGAACCTGCGCCGCCTCGAACAAGCCGCATGGCCGATCTTCGCCGCCGGACACATCCCGATGATCGGGGAGTGGGTCGCTCTGCCGATCCTGCATTCTGCCGGCGCCACCATCGACGACGACCTCGCAGACGACGTGCTGTATCCGACAGCGCAACGGCTTCTCCAGCACTGCGATGCCGTTCTGCGGCTTCCCGGCGCATCCACCGGCGCCGATCAGGATGTCGCGATCGCGACACATCGCGGCCTGCCCGTCTACTTCGACATCTCGGAAGTACCGGTTCTCCGTGCCTGAGCGATGGTGCCGCGCATCGGCGGCCGTCCCCAACGCGTAGCATCACGGTATGCAGCGACGTTTCCGCCAGGTGGACGTGTTCAACGACGGTATCGGCCTGGGAAATCCGGTCGCGGTCGTGCTCGACGCCGAGGGCCTCTCGGACTCGGACATGCGTCGCTTCTCCGTATGGTCGAACCTCTCCGAGTGCACCTTCGTGCTGCCTCCGACCACGCCGGAAGCCGACTATCGCTTGCGCATCTTCAGCCTGAACACCGAACTCGCGTTCGCCGGCCACCCCACGTTGGGCACGACGCGTGCCTGGCTCGATGCCGGCGGCGCGCCGACAGACCCCGCCCGCGTGGTGCAGGAGTGCGAGGCGGGCCTCATCCCCGTCCGTGTCGAGGCCGATCTCCTCGCCTTCCGATCGCCGCCGTGCACCCGATCCGGCCCTGTTCATCCGGAGACCCTTCAGGCGGTCGTCGAGATCCTGGGCATCGAAGCGGGTGACGTCATCGATGCGGCGTGGGTGGACAACGGTCCTGGCTGGGTAGGTCTGCTGCTCGACGGCCCGGACGCGGTGCTCTCGCTGCGCCCGGATGCTTCGCGTCATCCAGGACGATGGGACATCGGTGTCATCGCGGCACACGCGGCCGATCACGTTGCCGACTTCGAAGTGCGAGCGTTCTTCACCGAGGGAAGCGAGCCGCTGCGAGAGGACCCGGTCACTGGCAGTCTGAACGGAGCGCTTGCTGAGTGGCTTCTCGCCAGCGGCCGCGCCGGCGCGCCCTACGTCGCACGTCAGGGCACAGCGCTCGGACGCAACGGGCTGGTGCGCATCAGCCAGGAGGAGGGCGCCGTGTGGGTGGGCGGCCGCGCCGATGTGGTCATCTCGGGATCCGCGGAGATCTGACCGCAGCACCACCGAGCACGATGCGTCTCACAGGGTTCCCGGAGGGGCGAGCGGCGTCGGAGCCGGAGCATCCGTCACGACACCGGGGATGCCCGCCTCCGTCAAGGCGGCAGCCACGGCCGTGACCACCCCTGATGTCACGACAGCTCCGTGAAGCGGGTGGTGCCAGAACTGCAGCCTCATGACCCAGCGCTCGTCCGAGATCTCCCGGACGAGTGCGCGCACCGATTCCCGCGCGTGCACACCCTCGACGAGAGCCGCAGCATCCGTGAGGAGGTCGACGACCGCACCGAGCTCGCGTCCGTCGCTTCTGGCGATCCGCACCTGCACCTCGCTGCGGCGCGCGCCGTGACGGGAATCATTGACGAGGATGTTCGAGAGCAGCTGCAGGTTCGGGATGTGGGCCGTGCGGCCGTCGGCGGTCGTGACGATCACGGAGCGACCGTTGAGCTCCTTGACGATGCCGGAGACCGGCCCGTCAGGGCCTTCGAAGAGGATCTCCTCGCCGAGTTTGACCGGCTGGCGCGACTGGACGAGCACGCCGGCGGCGAAGTTGTCCGCGACGCCGCGCAGTACGAGGAAGATCACCACGGCCGCGATGATCGTCACGGCCAGAACCGGCTGGATGCTCGCGCCGAGGAAGCCCAGAGCGATGCCGATCCCCAGGAAGATCAGCACGTACTGCACGAGCCGAGCGGCGACATCCACCATCGTGTCCGAGATGCCGGGCGCCTTGCGGCCGAGCGTCAGCACGCCCTTGCGCGCGAAGTGCGACGCGATCCACCCGCCGATCACGGCCAGCACGGCGAACACGACGTTCCACACCGAGATGTTGGTCGGGACGAATTGTGTCAGATCCACGGTCACTCCGGTTCTGGGGCCGCCACGCACGGCTTCCCGGTTCGCGACTCATGGTAGCCGTGGATGCGGCACACTGATCTCATGCCGGCATCCCGCTCCTCCGTCAGCCCGCTCTCCGCCACGCGCGCAACGAGCACTGCATCGGAACGCTCATTGGAGACGCTGGGTCTGTGGATGGCGATCGTGGCGTTCGTGCTGGTGGGCGTCATCGCCCTGCCCGTGTTCGGGCTCGGCTCTGCGCCCATCGCGGGGGAGGGATCGGTCGGGCAGTACGCGGCCATCGCCTCGGCTGTGACGGCGATCGTCGCGTTCGTCGGCGGCCGGCTGGTCGTGGACGGCCCGACGAGGCGCGGCCGGATCGGCGTGCTGGATGTCATCGACATCGCCGCATTCGCGTTCGCGCATGCCGTGATCGCTCTGCTCGGCTGGACGCTGACGGCGACGATCCTGACGCACGGCTTCATCGACGCCGTCGTGTTCCCGCTGCCGGTGCTGCTGCTGTCGGGAGCCGCCGCCGCGCTCACGGGCTATGTCGCGTTCCTGTCGGCCACGCACCTCGACATGCAGTTGCTGGCCATAGTGCTCGCGACCTTCCTCTCCCTGGGGATCATCACCAGCATGCTCACCGCGAGCGATCCGCACTGGTGGCAGGAGAACCTCAGTGCGCTGGGCATGACGGACGACCTCTCCGCGCGGACGTTCAACCTGACGCTCATCGTCGCGGGCATCCTCGTCACGACACTCGCCCGCTACGCCACCCAGCGGGTGCCGACCTCCCATCCGCGCGGGATCGCCAGGGTCCGCACCTGCCTCGTCGTCGTCGGCATCTTCCTCGGTCTCGTCGGCGTGTTCCACGTCGACGACTTCTTCGCGATCCACACGGGCGTCGCCAGCGGTATGGCGGTGGCCTTCAGCATCCTGGTCTTCGCGCTGCGTCGCTGGATCCCCGGGATGCCGAGCACGTTCCTGCTGCTGGGCTACCTGTTCGTCGCAGTCATCGTCACCCTCGCGGTGCTGTTCGGAGTCGGCTACTACACGCTCACCGCCGTCGAATTGGTCGCCGGAATCCTCGTGTTCACCTGGATCATCCTGTTCATCCGCAGCGCGGACGCGCTGCGCAGGGATGCCGAGGTCGGCGTGCCCGGATGACGATCATCGGTCGCCCGTCCGAGCGCATGCCAGGGTGGTCGGATCATCTCCCATGGGTGAGTCGTCGTGGCGCGCATCGTGGCCGCCGAGTAGCGTTCAGAGCGTGAGCGAATCCGACCTCGAGCCGCAGGCTGCCGACGAGGCCGTGCCTGCGACGCGGCGGGCCGCACTGCTGCGGCTCGTGCCGGCTCATCCGCTGGTCTCCGGGTTCACGGTCGCGCTCGGAGTGATCCTCGCCATCGCGCTCTCCGCGACGGTGGCATCGCTCTCGACCGTGCTGATCTCGATCTTCCTCGGACTCTTCCTCGCACTGGGCCTGGATCCGGCCGTACGGGCGCTGGAGCGTCGCGGCATCCGCCGTGGTGCGGGCATCGCCATCGTCGCGGTCTCGTTCCTCGCACTCATGGTCGTGATCCTGCTCGTCGTGATCCCGGCGACCGTTCGACAGTTCGTCGCCGCGCTGCAGACGGCACCCGCAGCGATCGATGCGGCGCAGAACAGCGATTGGTATCTGTCGCTCGAAGCGAATCTCGGCGTCGATCTCGATGCGCTCATCGCCGAGGGCCTGAAGTCGATCACGAGCATCTCCTCGTTCCTGGCGATCTCCGGCGGTGTGCTGCGCGTCGGCTTCGGCATCGTCGGCGCGATCTCGAGCTTCGTCATGGTCGTCGTGCTGACGCTGTACTTCGTCTCGTCCCTTTCAGCGATGAAGCAGACCATCGCCAACCTCGTCCCGGCGTATCAGCGCAAGCGCTTCACGGAACTGCTTGAGCAGATCACCGGTTCGGTCGGATCCGTCGTCGCCGGCGGCATCACGCTGTCGACCTTCAACGCCCTTGTCGTGCTCGTGATCCAACTCATCATCGGCTCCTCGGTGCCGGCAGTCATGGCGATCGCCGCGTTCTTCATCACACTGATCCCGCTGCTCGGATCGCTGATCTTCCTGCTCATCGGCACGGTCGGGGCCCTCTTTATCAGCCCGCTCGCCGCAGTGATCTTCCTGGTGCTCTACTTCATCTACATCCAGGTCGAGGCGTACTTCGTGACCCCGCGGGTCATGGGCAAGGCGGTCTCCGTGCCGGCAGTGCTCGTCATCATCGGCGCCATGGTCGGTGCGACGCTGATGGGTCTGCTCGGCGCGCTGGTGGCCATTCCGATCACGGCATCCATTCTCATCATCATCCGTCAGGTCGTGATTCCGCGGCAGAACGCGATCACGACCGCTCCGGATGCCAGCTGACCCGCTCGCATCATCCGCATCACCGAAGAAAGGAATCACATGGCCGACTTCCGTTTCGGTCCCGTCGAGCTGTACCTCGTCGGGTTCGAAGGAGAGCGTCCCGATCCGGCGACGCTCGGAGCTCTCACCGATCTGCTCGCCAGCGGGCTCGTCCGCCTCCTCGATTTCGTCCTCGTGGCGAAGTCCGAGGACGGCGAACTCGAGGTCATCGAGGTGGATGCCGAGGCCGATGCTCTCGGACTCGGCGGCGTCGAGATCCACGCGTCCGGCATCGCCGGCGGCGAGGACATCGACGAGCTGGCGGAGCAGATCCCGCCCGGCGGTTCCGCCGCCCTGGTCGTGCTCGAACTGACGTACGCCCGTACGCTCGCCGAACGCTTCAACGCATCGGGCGGCGTGCTTCTGCGCAGCGAGCGCATTCCCGCTCCCATCGTCAACGCGATGGTGGACACCCTCGAGAACGAAGGAGAATGACATGCCGCTTCGCAGATTCGGACGCCCCGGTCTGATCGGGCTCGCCGCGCGCACCGCCGTCGTCGCGGGAACGGCGTCAGCCGTCTCCGGGGGTATGGCGCGCAACCAGCAGCAGAAGGCGCAAGCGCAGTACGAGCAGCAGCAGTACGAGGCCGCGCAACAGCAGGCGCAGATCGATGCGGCGGCTCAGGCTGCCGCATCGCAGTACGCGCAACCCGCCGCCCCGGCGGCGCCGGTCCCTGCCGCGCCAGCACCGGCGGGCAACGACATGCTGGCGCAGCTGCAGCAGCTCGCGGCTCTGAAGGAATCCGGCGTGCTGTCGGATGCGGAGTTCGCCGCCGCCAAGGCGAAGCTCCTCTCCTGACCAGCAGCGACAGGGAAGGGCCTCGCCGATTCGGCGAGGCCCTTCGTTCTGAGCGACGGATGTCAGCGCGCGGCACCCTCGAGCGAGGCGGTCAGCGCGTCGTCGGCGGGGTCGTAGATCGCGCACTGGACCAGACGGTCGTCAGCCTGCTCCCAGCCGTCAGCGGTCGGGCTGATCCACCAGAAGTCGAGCGTCGACTCCTGGTAGTCCAAGCCGACGAACTCCGTGAAGGCCGGAACGCATTCCGTCTCGACTGCGGCCTGGATGTCTGCATCGCTCGGCAACTCGCCCTCAGGAAGCTCGAACTCGTAGAAGATCTCATCGGCGTGCGGCTCGGTGCAAGGCACCACATCCGCATCCTGCATCTCGCCGGTCGTGTCGCTCGCCGGCATGCAGTCGCCGACCTTCAGCGAGAAGATGTCGATGTTCGACTCCTCGGTGACCTCGCCGGTCTCCTCATCGCGCGGCGCGTCGCCCGAGATCAGGTTGCTGATCGTGCTGCACCCCGTCAGCGCGATGCTCAGTGCGACCGCCGAGCCCGCCAGCGCGAGCGCGCGGCGCGTACGAAGCTTCATCATTGTGTTCCCCCTCCAGAGATTTTGGCGCGGGAAAGAAAGCCCCCGCACCTGAACGCTATCCAGGAGGTTCCCTGTGTCGCAACTTTGAAGAGCCGATGAGAATGCTGTACGCCCGCGGCGTCACGCCTCGAGGTCGTCGACTCCGGGCATCCAGCTGCGACCCGGCTTGCCCCACCCGCGCTTGCGCGCGATCTTCTGCACGGTCTTCCAATCCCCATCGGAGAGACGGTCGACGTAGAGGATGCCGTCCAGGTGATCGAACTCGTGCTGCATGATCCGTGCGCGCCATCCGTCCACCTCGATGCGCACGTCCGCGCCGTCGAGGTCGGTGCCCGTCACCAGCACGCGGTCGGCGCGGCGGAGCGGGAACCGTTCGCCGGGGAACGACAGACAGCCTTCGGACTCCTCATCAGGGTCGGGGGAGCCCGGTTCCGGCGGGCTCATCCACAGCACGGGATTGATGAGGACACCGCGCCACGGACGATCCTCATCGTCGACATAGGCGTAGGTGTAGATGCGCAGCGCGACACCCACTTGAGGGGCGGCCAGCCCGACGCCTGGCGCGGCATCCATGGTCTCGAACATGTCGGTGACGAGCGTGCGGATCTCATCCGTGATCTCATCGACGTTGACAGCGGGGGAATGCAGGACGGGATCGCCCATGATGCGAATCGGAAGAACAGCCACGCCACAACCCTAATGCGCGAGCGCCGCCCGGTAAGGTCGTACTGTGAGCGCGGGGGTATGGATGGCCGAGGTCGACGTCACCGATCAGTTGGTCGGCGTCTTCGAGAACCCCGCCCTGCTGCTCGGCATCCCGCTCGCGCTGGCGGGCGCCGTGTTCATGTCGCTCGGCGCGCAGTATCAGCACCGCGGGGTCGAGAAGGTCGAGCGGCTGAGCGGCACGGACGGTGCCGCCGGGCTCAGCATGGATCAGATCAAACGGCTGCTGACGCGCCCGTCCTGGCTCATCGGCACGCTCATGCTCGGGCTCGCGGTCATCTGCCAGTTGGCGGCGATCTCGATCGCGCCGCTGATCGTGGTGCAGCCGCTCGGCGCGATCGCGCTCGTGATGACGACGCTGCTGAACGCACGGATCTCGGGGCACGCACCCACCCGGCAATCCCTCACCGCCATCTTCGCGTGCGTCGGCGGTGTCTTCATCTTCGTGTTCTTCGCGGCGATCTACGCGGTAGAGAAGGAGATCACGAACAACGAGCTCTTCACGATCCTCGCGATCCTGCTCGTCGTGATCATCCTGCTCGGTGTCTGCTGGCTCATCCTCCGCCACCGCATGCGGGCCTTGTTCTACGTGATCGGCGCCGGCATCCTGTACGGCTTCGTCGCGACGCTCGCTAAGGCCGTCATCTCGCGCATTCAGGCCGGCGAATTCGACTGGATCACCCTGGTGTGCGTGATCGCGCTGATCGCGGCGGCAGCCGTCGGAGCCTACTTCGTGCAGACCGCGTACAGCTCCGGTCCGCCGGACCTCGTGATCGCGGGCCTCACGGTCGTCGACCCGCTCGTGGCCGTCTTGATCGGCATCATCGTGCTCGGCGAGGCGGATGCCGCCCCCGACTGGGTGATGCTCGTCTTCCTGATCTCGGGAGCCATCGCGGTGTGGGGTGTGATCGGTCTGGCGCGGTTCCATCCGCAGCTGCTCAGCGAGAGCCAGGAGCTCGCCATCAAACGCGGCAGCGACGGCGACACGACGCCGGATGCGGACACGGATGCCGGGGATGAGCCGCCGGCACCCGATCCGCGTCAGTAGCTCTGATCGAAGAGGTCGGGCGAGACCTCAGAGGCAGCGGCCTCGTCCACGAAGAACACCGTGCGCTTGCGGCCCTTCGCACCGGCGACGGGCACATTCGCATAGCTGGCGCCGGCGAGCGCGAGCCCGAGCGCCGAAGCCTTGTCGGCGCCGGTCAGCACGAGCCAGACCCGCTTCGAGGCGTTCAGGACAGGACGGGTGAGCGTGACGCGCTCCGGCGGCGGCTTGGGGGAGTCGCGCACCGCCAGAGCCGCGGCATCCGTCACCGTGACCTCTGGACGATCCGGGAACAGCGAGGCGATGTGGCCATCAGGACCGACGCCGAGGAAGCACACGGCGAACGACGGCCATGGCTGCTCTTCGGAGCCGAACTGCGCAAGCTCCGCTGCGTACGCCTCGGCGGCCTCATCCAGGCTCAGGCCGCTGTCCGAGGCGGCGACTTCGTGCACGTTCTCGGCGGGTACCGGGATGTGGTCCAGCAGGGCGCTCCGGGACTGCAGGGCGTTGCGATCGGCATCCGCCCGCGGGACGAAGCGCTCGTCACCCCACCAGAAGTGCACGAGCGACCAGTCGATCTCCGAGACTCGAGGATGCGCGCGCGCGGCACCGAGCACCGCGCCGCCCATGGAGCCGCCGGTCAGGGCGATGTGCGCGATCCGACCGTTCCTCGTCCGGGCGCGAACCCGGGCGAGGAATCGGTCGGCGACGCGGTCGGCCAGTGCCTGCGGTGTCGCCTCGACGACGACGGTCTTCTCCACGGCAGCAGCCTCCCTGGTGCTCATGCGGCCGACGCTGGCGGACCCAGCTTCTCCCAGCCTTCGGTGATGACTCGACCGTACAGGACGTCGGGGTCGAGGCGACGCAGCTCCTCCGCGAGGCATTCGCGCAGCGTGCGGCGAGGCAGGTGCAGGTCGTGGTCGGGCTGACCAGGCTGCGTCAGGATCGCGGTGCCCGGCTCAGGACGCTCGAGCAGGATGTCGCCGGAGGCGCGCGTCAGCCGGACCGACTTGATGCCCTCCGACCACTGCTCGGGGTCCTCGTACGCCCACGCGACCGGAACATCCAGTGCGAGGCCCAGCCAGCTGGCGAGCAGCGCCGTGGACGGGGACGAGGCCGATCCGCGAACCTCGACGGCCGTCACGGACTCGAACGGCGGCTGATCCAGCACCGCGGCGAGCTGTTCGCGCCAATGGGTCAGTCGCGTCCACGCCAGGTCGGTGTCTCCGGGGGAGTGCTCCTGCCCGAGGAGCCCGAGGCGGTCGCGGACGTCGGCGGAGGCCGCGGCATCCGTGATCCGGCGCTGGGCGATGCGGCCGAGCGGAGAGGATGCCGGGTCGGCCGGCGCCGCTTCCGGCCACCAGGCCACGACGGGGGCGTCGGGCAGCAGCAGGCCCGTGACGAGGCTCTCGGCGTTGCTGGCGGCGTCGCCGAAGGCACGCAGCACAACGACCTCGCTCGCTCCGGCATCCCCGCCGACGCGGATCTGCGCGTCCAGGTGGGCGTCGCCGTCGCCGACGGTGAGCACGATCACGCGCATCGGGTGCTCGCGCGACGCGTCGTTGGCCGCGTCGATCGCGGCCTCGGCGACGCCGTTGCGGGCGGCGATGATGAGCGTCAGCACGCGTCCGAGGGCGACCGCGCCGCCCTCTTCGCGCACGCTGACGAGTTTCTTGGCGACCTGGCTGATGGTCGTGTCGGGAAGGTCGATGATCACGGTCGTCTCCAGACTCGTCCGTCGCGTTCCAGGAGGGCGTCGGCGGATGCCGGGCCCCACGAACCGGGTGCGTACTGCTCCAGGGAGCTGTCCTGCGCGGCCCAGTACTTCTCGAACGGGTCGAGGATCTTCCAGCTGAGCTCGACCTCCTCGTGCCGCGGGAACAGCGGCGGGTCGCCGAGGAGCACGTCGAGGATGAGTCGCTCGTAGGCCTCGGGGCTGGCCTCGGTGAAGGCGTGGCCGTAGCCGAAGTCCATCGTGACATCGCGGACGTTGGTGCCATTGCCTGGAACCTTCGAGCCGAAGCGGATCGTGACGCCCTCGTCGGGCTGCACACGGATCACCAGGGCGTTCTGCCCGAGTTCTGCGGCGTTGGAACGGCCGAACAGGTGCTCGGGGGCGCGCTTGAAGACGACGGCGACCTCGGTCACGCGGCGTCCGAGGCGCTTGCCGGTGCGCAGGTAGAACGGCACGCCCGCCCACCGGCGCGTGGCGATCTCGACCTTGATCGCGGCGTACGTCTCGGTGGTGGACTGCGGGTCCATGCCCTCCTCGCCGAGGAAGGAGTTGACCTGCTCGCCGCCCTGCCAGCCGCCGTCGTACTGACCCCGCGCCTGAGCGAGCGACAGATCCTCCGGCAGGTTGACGGCCGCGAGGACCTTCTCCTTCTCGGCGCGCAGGTGCTCTGCGGAGAGGCTGATCGGCTCTTCCATGGCGGTGAGCGCGAGCAGCTGCAGCAGGTGGTTCTGGATGACGTCGCGTGCGGCGCCGACGCCGTCGTAGTAGCCGGCACGACCGCCGACGCCGATGTCCTCGGCCATCGTGATCTGCACGTGATCGACGTAGTTGCGGTTCCAGATCGGCTCGTACAGCTCGTTGGCGAAGCGCAGCGCCAGGATGTTCTGGACCGTCTCCTTGCCGAGGTAGTGGTCGATGCGGAAGATCGAGTCGGCCGAGAACGCGACCTCGAGGGCCTGGTTCAGTTCGCGAGCGGATTCCAGGTCGTGCCCGAACGGCTTCTCGATGACGACACGACGCCAGTGATCCTCGCTGACCTCGTCGCCGACCAGACCGGATTCCTTGAGCTGGTGAGCCACCACGCGGAACGCCTTCGGCGGGATGGAGAGGTAGAACGCGTGGTTGCCCATCGTGCCGCGCTCGACGTCCAGCTTCTCGACGGTCGCGCGCAGGCGCTCGAACGCCGCGGGGTCGTCGAACTCGCCGGAGACGAAGCGGATGCCCTGCAGCAGCTGCTGCCAGGTCTCCTCGCGGAACGGAGTGCGCGCGTGCTGCTTGACGGCGTCGTAGACGACCTGCGCGAAGTCCTGGTCCTCCCAATCGCGGCGCGCGAAGCCGACCAGGGCGAACCCCGGGGGCAGCAGGCCGCGGTTGGCCAGATCGTAGACAGCGGGCATGAGCTTCTTGCGCGACAGGTCGCCGGTCACTCCGAAGATCACGAGGGCGCTGGGCCCGGCGATCCGGTTGAGGCGGCGATCGTCGGGATCGCGCAACGGGTTGTGCCCGCGCGTAACAGGGACAGACATCGGTGGGGGATTCTCCTGTGAGCTACTTCTGAGCGGCTTCGAAAAGGGAGAGCACGTCGGCGGTGGAGTCCGTGATCGTCAGGGACACCACGGGTCGCCCGTGCTCGGCGAGGACTGCTGCATCGCCGGCGGCCTGCGCCTGGATGAGCTGTCCGAACGTGAAGGGGCGCTCGGGGATCTCCAGATCCACATCCGTGCGCTCCAGGATCTGCAGGAACACGCCCTGAGCGGGCCCGCCCTTGTGGTACTGCCCGGTCGAGTGCAGGAACCGGGGGCCCCAGCCGAACGTCGTCGGGCGACCGGAGTCGGCGGCGACCAGTTCGCGCAGGCCGGGCAGCTGCGTCAGCTCGAGGCGGTTGACGTAGGCCTGGATCGATACGTAGCCGTCGTCGGGGAGCTGAGCCCAGAGCGCATCGAGCACGCCCTCGAGCGTTTCGGATGCCGCCAGGGCCGCGTCGCTGACGCGGACCTCGACGCCGTTCTCGACGAACGCCGGCGCTGTCGACTCGGGTCGTGCATCGAGCAGTCCTCGTGCGGCGATCTTGGCGGATTCCACGTCGGGCTGATCGAACGGGTTGATGCCGAGCAGATGCCCGGCGATCGCCGTCGCATACTCCCAGACGATGAAGTTCGCGCCGAGCGTTCCGCTGACGAGGATCTCGCCGGGGTGGCGCTCGTGCAGGTGGAACTCGTTGGCGTCGTCGACGAGACGCACGATCTGCAGGTCGGCCGGCAGCGGCTCGAGCTCCGGCGACACCGGCAGCAGCACGACGGGCAGGATGCCCGTGCCCGCCTTGCCCGTCGACTCCGCGATCAGCTGCTCGATCCAGTCCGGCAGCCCGGCGATGTGCGTGCCGTCGGTGATCAGGCCGAGCTTGTCGCGACGCGGCGAGGAGCCGGCGATCGCGGCCGCCAGGCGGAGTGCCGGGTTGGACGCCTCGTCGACGGCGACCTCGAGCAGCGAGGCCTCGGCCTCGTCCAGGAGCTCAGCGATGTCGACACCGGCGAGTCCGGACGGCACGAGTCCGAAAGCGGTGAGCGCCGAGTAGCGCCCGCCGACGTTCGCGTCGGCGTTGAACACCCGGTAACCGGCCTCGCGGGCTGAAGCGTCCAGGGGCGACGACGGGTCGGTGACGACCACGATGCGCTCGGCGGGGTCGATGCCCAGGTCGCGGAACGCGGCCTCGAACGTGCGGCGCTGCGAATCGGTCTCGACGGTCGATCCCGACTTCGAGGACACGACCAGCACGGTGCGCTCGAGCCCTTCGTCGAGCGCCGCGAGCACTTGCCCGGGCGCCGTCGAATCGAGGATCGTGAGCGGAACGCCCGCGGTCTGCGCGATGACCTCCGGCGCGAGCGATGATCCACCCATGCCGGCGAGGACGACACGGTCCACGCCCTTGGCGCCGAGCTCGGCGCGCAGCGCCGAGATCTCGGCGACCAGGGGACGCGAGACCGAGACGGCCTCGACCCAGCCGAGGCGGACAGCCGCCTCGGCCTCGGCCGCCTCGCCCCACAGCGTCGTGTCGCCGGCGGTGATCCGCGAGGCGACCAGGTCGCCGACGAGGCCGGGAACGACCTCGTCGATGGCGACCTTCGGCACGCCGGTGGCGTGCAGGGAGAATGTCATCGCTGCGCCTCGAGGCCGGCGGCGACCTGCGTGAGCAGATCGTGCCAGGAGTCGATGAACTTCGCGACGCCCTCGTCCTCGAGCACCTGGGTGACGTCGTCGAAATCGACGCCGACCTCGGCCAGGCCGGCGAACACGGCCTTCGCGTCGTCGTAGCCGCCGGTGATGGTGTCGCCGGTGATCACGCCGTGATCGAAGGTCGCCTCGAGGGTCTTCTCCGGCATCGTGTTGACGACGCCCTGGGCGACGAGTTCGGTGACGTACAGCGTGTCGGGCAGCTCCGGGTCCTTGACGCCGGTGGACGCCCACAGCGGACGCTGGCGGTTCGCACCGGCATCCAGCAGCGCCTTGGCACGGTCGCCCGCGAAGGTCTGCTCGTAGAGCTCGTAGGCGAGGCGGGCGTTCGCGAGGCCGGCCTTGCTCTTGAGCGCCAGAGCGGCCTCGGTGCCGATCTCGACGAGACGCTTGTCGGTCTCGGTGTCGACGCGCGACACGAAGAACGAGGCGACCGACTGGATCGTCGACAGGTCGATGCCGGCGGCCTTCGCGGTCTCCAGACCGGTCAGGTAGGCGTCGATGACCGCGGCGTAGCGCTCGAGGCTGAAGATCAGCGTGACGTTGACGCTGATACCGGCGCCGATCGCCTGCGCGATGGCCGGCAGTCCGGCCTTCGTCGCGGGGATCTTCACGAGGAGGTTCGGGCGGTCGATCTTCGCCCACAGCTCCTTGGCCTGCGCCACGGTGCCGTCGGTGTCGTGAGCGAGGTCAGGGGAGACCTCGATCGAGACGCGACCGTCGACGTGGCCGGAGGCCTCCCACACCGGGCGGAAGACGTCCAGAGCTGCGCCGACGTCCTGCGTCGTCGCGGCGAAGACGGCCTGTTCGGCAGTCGCGCCCGACGCGGCGAGCTCGGTCACCTGAGCGTCGTACGAGGTGTCGGACGGGTTCGTGATCGCGTTCGCGAAGATCGTCGGGTTGGTCGTCACACCGGTGACATTGCGCGACGCGATCAGCTCGGCGAGGTTGCCGGAGTTGATGCGGGTGCGCGAGAGGTCGTCGAGCCAGATGCTGACGCCCGCGTCGTGGAGCTGGGCTGTGGGGGTGCTCATGCGTTCTCCTTGATGGTCTCGCGCGCCGCCTCGACGACGGCTTCGGCGGTGATGCCGAACTTCTGGAACAGGGTCTTGTAGTCGGCGGAGGCGCCGAAGTGGTCGATGCCGATCGAGCGGCCACGGTCGCCGACGATGCCGCGCCAGGTCAGCACGGAACCGGCCTCGACGGAGACGCGGGCGGTGACGGCCTTCGGGAGCACCGACTCGCGGTATTCGGCGTCCTGCTCGTCGAACCACTCCAGCGACGGAGCGGACACGACGCGGGCGTTGATGCCCTCGGCGGCCAGGGTCTCGCGGGCGGAGACCGCCAGCTGCACCTCGGAGCCGGTCGCGATGAGGATGACGTCCGGGGTGCCGTTCGGCGCCTCGGCCAGGACGTATGCGCCCTTGGCCGTGCTGTCCGCCGAGGCGAACACGTCGCCGGAGGCCGCACCGTCGCCGCGTGCCACGTTCGGCACGTTCTGGCGGGTCAGCGCGATGCCGACCGGGCCGCCGTGGCGGCGGAGGATCTCGAGCCATGCGGCCGCGGTCTCGTTGCCGTCCGCGGGGCGGACGACCGTGAAATTCGGGATCGCGCGGAGCGTCGCGAGCTGCTCGATCGGCTGGTGGGTCGGTCCGTCCTCGCCGAGGGCGACGGAGTCGTGCGTCCAGACGAAGATGCTCGGGATGTCCATCAGCGCGGCCAGACGCACCGCCGGGCGCATGTAGTCGCTGAAGATGAGGAAGGTGCCGCCGAAGGAGCGGGTCTTCCCGTGCAGGGTGATGCCGTTGAGGATCGAGCCCATGGCGTGCTCGCGGATGCCGAAGTGCAGCACGCGGCCGTACGGGCTGCCCGACCAGTCGTGCGTCGACCACTCGGCGGGGATGAACGACGCCGCGGGCGAGATCGTGGTGTTGTTGGAGCCGGCCAGGTCGGCCGAGCCGCCCCACAGCTCGGGGAGCTCCGGTGCGAGGGCGTTGATGACCTTGCCCGATGCGGCGCGCGTGGACACCTCGGTGCCGCCCTCGAAGACGGGGAGGACGTTCTCGATGCCGTCGGGGAGGGCCTGCGCCTCGAGACGGTCCAGCAGTGCCTTGCGCTCCGGGTTGGCCGCTGCCCAGGCATCGAAGTCGGCCTGCCATGCGGCGCGTGCCTCTGCGGCGCGGCCGGCGAGCTCACGGGTGTGGGCGATGACGGCATCCTCGACGACGAAGCTCTTCTCGGGGTCGAACCCGAGGACCGTCTTGGTGGCGGCGACCTCGTCCGCGCCGAGCGCGTTGCCGTGCACGGACTCGGTGCCCTTCTTGTTGGGCGCCGGGTAGCCGATGATCGTCTTCAGGACGATGAGGGTCGGCTTGCCGGTCTCGGCCTTGCCCTCCTCGATCGCGTTCAGCAGCTCCTGGGTGTCCTCGACGTACTCGCCGGTGCGGGTCCAATCGACCTCGAGCACCTGCCAGCCGTAAGAGCGGTAGCGGGCGGCGACGTCCTCGGTGAACGAGACGTTCGTGTCGCCCTCGATCGAGATCCGGTTGGAGTCGTAGATCGCGATGAGATTGCCGAGCTGCTGGTGACCGGCGAGGGACGATGCCTCACTGGTCACGCCCTCCTGCAGGTCGCCGTCACCGGCGACGACGTACACGTAGTGGTCGAACGGGCTGGTGCCCGCTGCGGCCTCTGGATCGAACAGGCCGCGCTCGTAGCGCGCCGCGTAGGCGAAGCCGACGGCGGATGCGAGGCCCTGGCCGAGCGGGCCGGTGGTGATCTCGACGCCCTTGGTGTGGCCGTACTCCGGGTGGCCGGGGGTCAGCGAGCCCCAGGTGCGCAGCGCCTCGAGGTCCTCGAGCTCGAGTCCGAAGCCGCCCAGGTAGAGCTGGACGTACTGGGTGAGCGACGAGTGGCCCACCGAGAGGATGAAGCGGTCGCGACCGAGCCAGTCGGTGTCGGTCGGGTCGTGGCGGAGAACCCGCTGGTAGAGGAGGTAAGCCACCGGCGCGAGGCTCATAGCGGTGCCGGGGTGACCGTTACCGACCTTCTGCACGGCGTCAGCCGCCAGAATTCGTGCGGTGTCCACCGCGCGTCGATCGATCTCATCCCACTGCAATTGCGACACGGTCATGCCCTTTCCGACAATTTCGAGGGCGCCCGAATTCCCTGGCGCTCCGCATCGTCACGGAGGGTGCACAGCGCCGGGCGCGCGAGTGGTTTCAGCATAGCCGGGTTGGTTCGCTCACAACGTGCGTCTTACGGAGTGAGGTAACAAACGCGTGACCGGTCACGGAACCTGCGGAGAATCGGCGCGGCAGCGCAGGTGCCGTAGACTGGAGCAGGTATGGCGCTTTCGCGCGGAGGAGGGGATCGAGATCTCGACGCAGACGCAGTCGGTCGCACCGAAGCACTCGCTCGGACGCACGGTGAAGGCCTATGTCGCCCTCACCAAACCTCGCGTCCTCGAGCTGCTGCTCGTGTCCACCGTCCCAGTGATGTTCCTGGCCGAGGGCGGGCTCCCCGATCTCTGGCTCGTGCTTGCCACCGTGATCGGCGGGGCGATGAGCGCAGGCTCCGCCGCCGCGTTCAACATGTACCTGGACCGCGACATCGACGCGCACATGCACCGCACCGAGAACCGGCCGCTGGTCACGGGCGAAGTCACGCCGCGCGGCGCGCTCATCTTCTCGTGGACGCTGGCGGTCGTCTCCACGATCTGGCTCTGGCTGACCACCAACTGGCTGGCCGCCGCGCTGTCGGCCGTGGCCATCTTCTTCTACGTCGTGATCTACACGATGATCCTCAAGCGCCGCACCGAGCAGAACATCGTGTGGGGCGGCATCGCCGGATGCTTCCCCGTGCTCATCGGCTGGGCCGCCGTCACCGAGTCCCTGGACTGGCCGGCATTCATCCTCTTCCTGCTGGTCTTCCTGTGGACGCCGCCGCACTACTGGCCGCTGTCGATGAAGTACAAGGACGACTACGAGGACGTCGACGTTCCGATGCTGGGCGTCACGCGTCACGCGTCGCAGGTCGGTCTTCAGGTCATCCTTTACGCCTGGGCGACGGTCGCGTGCTCGCTGCTGCTGATCCCGGTCGCTGGAATGGGGCTCGTCTACACGGTGTCGGCCGCCGTGTTCGGCGGGTGGTTCATCTACGAATCGCACCGCCTGTACAACCGTGCGGTGCGGGGAACCGAGCCTCGTCCGATGCGCGTGTTCCACGCCTCGATCACCTACCTGACACTGATCTTCGTCGCCGTCGCGATCGACCCTCTTCTGCCGTTCTGACACTGAGGCGACCGCGCCCGCACCGGATGCGAACCGATGCGGGGCACGATGCGCTGATCAGCGGGTCGTGACCGGCTCCTCGACGGAGGTCTCGGCATCCTGGACCGGCTCGATGGACGCGCCGTCGGACGCCGAGTGCGCGTCGGAGTCCGCTGGGGCATCGCCGTCGGCATCCGACGCCGCCCAGTCGATCGCCTCGACGACCTCGACCTGTGCGCGGGGGACCAGCGTCTTCGCCGCAGCCAGGGCGAGGACGAGGAACAGTCCGATGATTCCGCCGGCGACCAGCGCGCCGCCGAAGACGACCCAGGCCTGTCCGGCGTAGACCTCGACTCCGGTGGCGGTGCCGTCCAGGAGCGTCGTGGTCATCACCCCGATCTGATCCGTCGTGATCCAGGCGCCGAGGCCGAGGGCGGCGAGCGACAGGACCAGCAGGAGCCAGTACGGGATGCTGCGGATGAGTGCGGTGTTCTTCATGCCGGCCACTCTGCGCGACGCGGCGATGAGCGCGGTATGCGCGGCCTATGACTGCGCTGTGTGCGGCCTCAGTCCTCGACGACCGGCTGCTTGATGTTCAGCACCACGACCGTGTACGCGGCGGCGGAAAGGGAAGCCAGAACCATGTGGATTCCGACGAGGATCTCCGGCAGGCCCTCCCTGGCCTGCCAGATCCCGACGCCGATCTGCACCAGGACAGCCGCGGCGAGCACCAGCAGCCAGCCGCGCACCGGCAGGCGCCGCAGCCACGCCGCAATGGTGAGCACGGCGATCAGGACCGCCAGGGTGTATCCGGGCCAGGAGTGCACGTGCGCGAGGACGGTCGCATCGAAGCCGGTGCGCACGATCGCCGCGTCGCCGGAGTGGGGTCCGGATCCGGTCGTGAGCACTCCGAAGAATATCGTCGCCGCGAGGGCGAGACCCGTGACGTGGGTGAGGATCGCGAACCAGCGGGGTACGGCACGCTCTCGTCTGCCGGCGGCGGCGTTCATGCGAACGAGGTAGGCGGCGGTGACGCACACGAGCAGCAGCGACGAGACGTAGTGGAATCCGACGACGAAGGCGTTCAGATCCGTCACAACGGCGAGACCTCCGACCACGGCCTGCGCCATGACGCCGGCGAGGACGATCCAGGCGAGCGCGGACAGGTCGCGGCGCCGTGTGGTGCGGCGCAGGGAATCGATCATCGCGAGCACGACGGCGAGGAGCAGCGCTCCGGAGAAGAAGCCGAAGGCAGGCAGGCCGAAGGGCGCGGTCACGGCGTAGGCCACGATGCCTGCCGCGATGCCGCCGAGAGCGAACCACACCGCACGCAGGACGAGCGTCCTCCCGCCTATCGCCGCCAGGGTGAGCATCAGGACGGCCAGCGCGAGGATGCCCACGAGTCCGGTCATGGTGCGGTTGCCGAACTCGATGATGCCGTGGATGCCCTGCTCGGGCAGGGGGACGAGGGACTCCGGCGTGCACAGCGGCCACTCCGAGCATCCGAGGCCGGAGCCGGTCAGACGCACGGCTCCGCCGGTGCCGATGATGATCACTTCGGCGAGGAAGGAGAGCCAGGCCAGTACGCGCAGCGGCGCGCCGACCACGATCGGAGTGTCGGTGGACGGCGTGGCGGAACTCGTGAGCATGAGGCCTCCGGTTCGCGCTCTGTTACCCGGGTGCGGCCCGGAGGACAGGGTGAACCTGTAGAATCGGATTGTTGCGATGCGCGCGAGAAAGCGCGGGATGCATCACCAACAGTTTAGGCGCGATGATCGCGTCGTGATGAGGGCCCCACAGCGGCATCCACACCCCCGGTCACTCGACGGGGCGACGGCATGCCGGAGCGGATGACACCGCCAGGGTTCGACAAGGAGAGTGTGAGATGTCGGATGTGCTGATCGACCGCCCGGAGCTGGATGGCCTGGGGGTGTACGAGTTCGGCTGGCACGACGAGGATGCCGCCGGAGCCGTCGCCAAGCGCGGCATCTCTGAAGAGGTGGTCCGCGGGATCTCGGGGCTCAAGAACGAGCCGGAGTGGATGCTGAAGACCCGTCTCAAGGGCTACCAGCTCTTCGGGCGCAAGCCGATGCCGACCTGGGGCGCCGACCTCAGCGAGATCGACTTCGACAACATCAAGTACTTCGTGCGCTCCACGGAGAAGCAGGCGCAGTCCTGGGAGGACCTCCCCGAGGACATCCGCGAGACCTACGAGCGTCTCGGCATCCCCGAGGCCGAGCGCCAGCGCCTGGTCGCCGGCGTCGCCGCCCAGTACGAGTCCGAGGTCGTCTACCACCAGATCCGCGAGGACCTGGAGGAGCAGGGCGTCATCTTCATGGACACCGACACGGCACTGCGCGAGCACCCCGAGTTCTTCGAGGAGTACTTCGGCACCGTGATCCCGGCCGGCGACAACAAGTTCGCCGCGCTCAACACCGCCGTCTGGTCCGGCGGATCGTTCGTGTACGTCCCCAAGGGCGTGCACGTCGAGATCCCGCTGCAGGCCTACTTCCGCATCAACACCGAGAACATGGGCCAGTTCGAGCGGACGCTGATCATCGCCGACGAGGACAGCTACGTCCACTACATCGAAGGCTGCACTGCCCCGATCTACAAGTCGGACTCGCTGCACTCGGCCGTCGTCGAGATCATCGTGAAGAAGAACGCGCGCGTCCGCTACACGACGATCCAGAACTGGTCGAACAACGTCTACAACCTCGTCACCAAGCGCGCGGTCGCCCACGAAGGCGCGACCATGGAGTGGGTCGACGGCAACATCGGCTCCAAGGTGACGATGAAGTACCCGTCCATCTATCTGATGGGTGAGCACGCCAAGGGCGAGACGCTCTCGGTCGCCTTCGCTGGCCCCGGCCAGCACCAGGATGCCGGCGCGAAGATGATCCACATGGCGCCGTACACGCAGTCCTCGATCGTCTCCAAGTCGATCGCCCGCGGCGGTGGACGTGCCGGCTACCGCGGCGAGGTCCGCGTCGACGCGAATGCGCACCACTCGGCCAACACCGTCCGCTGCGACGCGCTCCTGGTCGACACGAAGTCGCGCTCCGACACGTATCCCGCGATCGACATCCGCGTCGACGACGTGCAGCTCGGCCACGAGGCCACGGTCTCGAAGGTGAGCGAGGAGCAGCTGTTCTACCTGCAGTCCCGCGGCATGCCCGAGGACGAGGCGATGGCGATGATCGTGCGCGGCTTCATCGAGCCGATCGCTCGCGAACTGCCGATGGAATACGCGATGGAACTCAACAAGCTCATCGAGATGGGCATGGAAGGATCGGTCGGCTGAATGGCGGCCCAGGCGACAGCGCCCGCTCAGGCGCAGGACACGAACGCGCATATCGACCCCGCAGCTCAGGTGGCGGACGCGGGGTTCGTCCCCATCCAGACCCGCTCGGACCGCCCGCGCTCCTACGAACCAGGTGACTTCGGTGCGCCGACCGGTCGCGAGGTCAACTGGAAGCACACGCCGGTCGGTCAGCTCAAGGCGCTCTTCGCGGTCTCGGAGCAGAACGACGGCGTGACGTACGAGACGGTCAGCGGAGCCGAGTACGTCTCTGCGCCGCTCGCGGCCGGAACCGCCCCGCGCGGCGAGTTCTTCGTCCCGGAGGACGTCATCTCGGCCGTCGCCTGGCAGGGCTCGGCCGAGGGCCTGCACGTGCGCATCCCGCGTGAGGAGGAAGTCACGGAGCCGGTCGTCATCGCGATCACCGGCCAGGGCGCCGACCGCCGCGCCGATGCGCACATCGTCATCGAGGCCCTCGAGCACAGCTCGGCGACCGTCGTGCTGCGTCACACCGGATCCGCGCAGTACGCGCAGAACGTCGAGATCATCGCCAGGGCGGGTTCGCGCCTGTCGGTCGTCACGGTGCAGCAGTGGGACGACGACGCGGTGCACGCGGCATCCCACCAGGCGCGCGTCGATGCCGATGCCCATCTCAAGCACTCCGTCGTCACCTTCGGCGGCAGCCTCGTCCGGGTGAACCCGAACCTCGAGCTCAGCGGCAACGGGTCCGAGGGCCGCATGCACGGCCTGTCGTATGCGGACGCCGGCCAGCACTTCGAGAGCCAGGTCTACCTGCACCACAAGGGCGCGCACACCGTCGGCGACGTGCTCTACAAGGGCGCCCTGCAGGGCGCCGGTGCGCACAGCGTGTGGATCGGCGACGTCCTGATCGGACCCGACGCCACCGGCACGGACTCGTACGAGGCCAACCGCAACCTGGTGCTCACCGAAGGCGCACGCGCCGACTCGATCCCGAACCTCGAGATCCAGACGGGTGACATCCTCGGTGCCGGCCACGCGAGCGCCACCGGGCGCTTCGACGACGAGCAGCTGTTCTATCTGCAGGCGCGAGGGATCACCGAGGAAGAAGCACGTCGCCTGGTCGTGCTCGGCTTCCTCAGCGACATCGTGCAGCGTCTCGGCATCCCCTCCCTCGAGGCGGAGCTGCTGGCGGCGATCGAGGTCGAGCTCGCGGCGGTGAGCGCGTGAGCGCGCAGCGCGCGTGCGGCCTGAGCGACCTCGAACAGGACACGCCGATGCGCGTCGAACTGGACGGCGTCCCGATGGCGCTCGTCCTGGACTCGGAGGGAACCGTGCACGCCATCGGCGACACCTGCACGCACGGCGACATCTCCCTCTCCGAGGGCTTCGTCGAGGGCGACACGCTCGAGTGCTGGGCGCACGGCTCGGCGTTCTCGCTGTGCACCGGCAAGCCCCTCAATCTCCCGGCCTTCGAGCCCGTTCCGGTCTACGTCGTCGAGATCGACGGCGACGACGTGCTCATCGACCCCACTGTCATTAAGGAAGTCTGAATGTCTGTTCTCGAGATCCGCGACCTGCACGTGACGGTCGAGACCGAGGAGGGGACCACCCCGATCCTCAACGGAATCACCCTCACCATGAACACGGGTGAGACGCACGCCATCATGGGCCCCAACGGCTCAGGCAAGTCCACCCTCGCGTACACGATCGCCGGGCACCCGAAGTACACCGTCACCTCCGGATCGATCACGTTCGATGGCGAGGACGTCCTCGCCATGAGCGTCGACGAGCGCGCTCGCGCCGGGCTCTTCCTCGCGATGCAGTACCCGGTCGAGATCCCCGGCGTCACCGTGACGAACTTCCTGCGCACGGCGAAGACCGCTCTCGACGGCGAGGCTCCGGCCATCCGCACCTGGACCAAGGACGTCAAGGAGGCCATGAAGAACCTCCGCATGGACCCCAAGTTCGCGCAGCGCAACGTCAACGAGGGCTTCTCGGGCGGCGAGAAGAAGCGCCACGAGATCCTCCAGCTCGAGGTGCTCAAGCCGAAGTTCGCGGTGCTCGACGAGACCGACTCCGGCCTCGACGTCGACGCGCTGAAGATCGTCTCGGAGGGCGTCAACCGTGCCAAGGAGTCGACCGGGCTCGGCGTGCTGCTCATCACGCACTACACCCGCATCCTCCGCTACATCCGTCCGGACTTCGTGCACGTGGTCGTCGCCGGCAGGATCGTCGAGGAGGGCGGACCCGAGCTCGCCGACCGTCTCGAGGACGAGGGCTACGACCGATTCCTCGACCCCGCCGCTCCCCTCGAGGCGTAGGCTGAGGGCATGACCGCGACGCTTGCCCCCGAGAAGTACGACGAGGTCACCGAGGCTCTCAAGGACGTCATGGATCCCGAGCTCGGGATCAACGTCGTCGACCTGGGACTCATCTACGATCTCGCCTGGGACGACGAGAACGACGCCCTCGTGATCCACATGACGCTCACGAGCGCCGGCTGCCCGCTGACCGACGTGCTCGAGGAGCAGACCGCTCAGGCACTGGACAACGTGGTGGACCGGTTCCGGATCAACTGGGTCTGGATGCCGCCGTGGGGCCCGGAGCGGATCACCGACGACGGGCGCGACATGATGCGTGCGCTCGGCTTCGCGATCTGAGATGAGGGTCGAAGCGCTCTCGCTGGAACAGCTCCGCGAGCGCTCCAGCGAGAAGTGGCGCGAGTATCCGGCCGACGTCCTGCCCCTGTTCGTGGCGGAGACCGACTTCCCGCTGGCCCCGGAGATCACGCGTGCGCTCGAACGCGCCGTCGCGATCGGCGACACCGGCTACGTCGCCTCGCGCACGCCGCTGCCGGAGGCGTACGCCGCGTTCGCGTCGCGTCGCTTGGGGTGGACGCCTGATCCTGCGCGGATGCGGCCGACCGCCGATGTGAGCATGGGGATCGTCGAGATCCTGCGCCGAGTGATCGCGCCCGGCGACCGCGTGATCGTGACTCCGCCGGTCTATCCGCCGTTCTACGAGCTCATCGCCGAAGCCGGCGCCGTCGTCGAACGCGTTCCGCTGCGCGACACCGGTGCGGGATGGGAGCTGGATCTCGACGGCATTCGTCTGGCTCTGGATGCCGGTGCCAGGGCGGTTCTGCTCTGCAATCCGCACAACCCCACCGGTACCGTGCACTCCACCGCCTCGCTGACCGCACTGGCCGAGCTCGCCGTCCAGTTCGGTGCTGCGGTGGTCTCGGATGAGATCCACGCGCCGCTCGCTCAGCCGGGCACCGGGTTCGTGCCGTTCCTGTCGGTCTCGGACGCCGCCCGCGAGGTGGGCTACGCGGTCGTCAGCGCCAGCAAGGCGTTCAATCTCGCCGGGCTCAAGTGCGCGCTGATGGTCACGGCATCCGAAGCGACAGCCAGGCTTGTGCGCGCCCTGCCCGTCGAGGTGGAGTGGCGCACAGGACAGTTCGGGATGCTCGCCGCCGTGGCGGCCTTCTCGCCTGCGAGCGATCCATGGCTCGACGGCCTTCTCGTCGCACTGGACGAGAACCGGCGGCTGCTGGCCGCTCTGCTCGCCGAGCATCTGCCCGAGGCGCGGTACCGGATCCCCGATGCCGGGTACCTGGCGTGGATCGACCTCACGGCGCTCGAGTGGGGTGACAATCCATCGCGACGGATCCTGCGCGACGCCAAGGTCGCGCTGCACTTCGGACCCGCCTTCGGCGCCGAGGGCGCCGGTCACGTCCGTCTGAACTTTGGTACGAGCCCGACGATCCTCACGGAGGCGATCGAGCGGATCGCGGCACTGCGATGACCGGCGCGGGCGCGATCGACGCCAGTGCCACGATCTGGGACCGGCAGCGACGCTGGGTGACGCTGGGCGCGGTCGCCCTGATCTTCCTCGCCGCCATTGAAGCACTGGCGGTGACGACGGTCATGCCCGTGGTCAGTGCGGCGCTGGACGGCGAAGCGCTGTACGCGGTCGCATTCGCCGGCACGCTCGCGACGAGTGTGATCGGCATGGTCGCCAGCGGCGCGGCATCCGATTCGAGGGGCCCTCGTGCAGCGCTGTACGTGGCGGTGGTGCTGTTCCTGGTGGGCTTGATCGTCTCTGGAGCGGCTGTGACGATGCATCAGTTCCTCATCGGACGGTTGATCCAGGGGCTGGGCGCCGGTGGACAGACGGTCGCTCTGTACGTCGTCGTCGCGCGGCTGTATCCGGCGCATCTGCACGGGCGCGTGTTCGCCGCGTTCGCGGCGGCCTGGGTGGTGCCGTCGATGATCGGGCCGTTCCTCGCCGGCGCGATCGCGGACTATCTCGACTGGCGCTGGGCGTTCCTGGGCGTCGCCGTGCTCACCGCAGCGGCCTTCGCGATGATCGCCGTGCGCCTGCGCGGCGTCGACCTCGGTGGGGGAGAGCCGCTCCAGCGCCGGGTGTTCGCCATGCGGCTCGTGCTGTCGATCATCGTCGCGGTCGCTGCTGTCGCGGTCGGCTTGTCCGCTGAGGCGGTCCCGGCGATCGGGTGGCCGATCGCCTCGATCGCGGTGGTCGTGATCGGGTTCGCGATGCTTCCGCTCGTGCCTCGGGGCACGTTGCGGGCGGCACGAGGTCTGCCGAGTGTGGTGCTCATGCGCGGGGTCGTCGCCGGCGCGTTCTTCGCCGCGGAGGCGTACATCCCGTATCTGCTCATGGAGCGGTTCGGCTTCTCGGCGACGCTCGCCGGTCTCGCCCTGACGTTCTCAGCCTTCGCCTGGGCCGGTGCCTCTGCGTTGCAGGGACGCTACGGCGAGCGCCTGGGCAACACCCGGATCGCCCTTATCAGTCTCGGACTCGTCCTGGTCGGCCTGATCGCCGTCCTGGTGACGGCTGTTCTCGGGCTCTCACCGGTGATCGTCGTGATCTGCTGGGCGTTCGCCGGTGGCGGCATGGGGCTCGTGTACCCCCGACTCACGGTGCTCACCCTCGCCTACTCGGACGCCGGCGATCAGGGCTTCAACTCGTCCGCGCTGTCGATCTCGGACTCCGGCGGATCAGCCGTGGCGATCGCTCTCGCCGGCCTCGGCGTCGCGACATTCGGCGGAGGGGCCGGCGCGTTCTGGTTCGTCTTCGTGTTCGCGATCGCGCTCGTGCTCCTCGCGGCGATTCCGGGCCTGCGGCTCGGGCACGCGGCGGAGCAGTCGTGACGCGCCCAGCGGTGCGCGGCGCCGTGATCGATGCGCAGACGCGCTGCGCGCATTACCGCGGGCCACTGGATGTCATCGCGATCCGCTTCGCGTGCTGCGGCGAGTGGTATCCGTGTCTGCGCTGTCACGAGGAGGCGGCCGACCACGGCATCCTGGCCTGGCCGATCGATCGGCGGGACGAGCGGGCCGTGCTGTGCGGGGTCTGCGGTTCAACGCTCACGATCGAGGCGTATCTCACCGCGGCGAGCTGCCCGCGGTGCGCGGCGCCGTTCAACCCCGGATGCGCGCTGCATCATCCGGTGTACTTCGAGATGTGACGGGCCGGCGGGCCAGCCGCAGGGCGAGCAGGATCAGCAGGACGGCGGCGAGCGCCGTGGCGGGATTCGTTCCGACGACGAGCAGCAGCACGATCGCGACCAGTCCGGTGAACGCCGCACCTGCCACGCGCAGCGGCGAAGCCGCGGGCGGCGCGGGGCGGGACTCGAGGGCGGCGAGAGGCAGCGCGATCACGGCTGTGAGCGCCAGCACGACGGCGAGCCACATCGGGCGGGTCAGCCACCAGTCCGACGCGCCCGGCTCCGGGAGCATCTCCTGCGCGCCGAACGCCCAGAGCGCCGTGACACCGGCCATCACGAGCAGCACCGGCATGTGCCACAGGTAGATGGTCATTGCACGTGCGTTGACGAACTGCTGCAGCGCCGCGGGAAACGGCCGACGGCTCCACTCCGACAGGCGTGTCCGCAGCAGCGACAGCAGCATCGTGTGCACGGTGCCGACGAGCAGCAGCGCTGTGGTCGGCGGATTGATGTTCGCGATGAGGTCGGGCGAGTGCAGTCCCGCGATCATGCTGAGCACCAGCAGGGCAGCGGCGCCGATGGCGATGCCGGCGCGCGTGCGCCGGGCGAGAGCGTCGATGCGTCCGTCCGCGACGAAGAACCCCAGTTGCTGCATCGTCAGCCAGACGAAGGCGAGGTTGAGGAAGCCGAGGCCATCGACACCGGTCGACAGCCGCAGCACGTCCACGGCCACGGCGGCGGCGGCGAGCGCCCCGATCGCGCGGAACGGGCGGCGCTCGTGAAGAGCGGCCAGTGCCGGCAGCAGCGCCTGGCAGAGCAGAAAGACCCCGAGGAACCACAGCGGCTGACCGTAGCGGTATCCGGCGATCCGCAGCAGATCGGCCGGAACACCGACGACCGCGAGGAGGACGAGCGCCGCGCCCACGACCGCGATCACGACCAGCGCGGGGACGAGCAGGCGGTGCAGTCGCCCGGCGACGAACGACATGGGCGAGCCGCCCCGCGCCCGCGCTCGACGGTAGGCCGTGAAGCCGGCGAAACCGCCGATCACGAAGAACAGAGGCATCACCTGCAGCATCCAGCTGAGCGGCGTGATCCACCAGGAGCCCTCTGAGGCGTTGGCGAACACCGGGCCGGCCTGGCTCACCGTCACCCCGACCATGAGGGAGTGCAGCACGACGACTGCGATCACGCAGAAGGCGCGGACGAGGTCGATTCCGGTGTCCCGCACCGGGCTGGGGGGCGGTGCGGGTGCGGCGTCGATGCGCGGTTGAACGATGGTCACGGTGGTCCTCCTCTGGTCCGTCCCAGGAGGCTATGGACCCGGTGACCGGCCGCGCATCACACCACGGTGTCGACGCTCGCCCTACCGCGGTCTGAGCGTGCTCAGGCGGGTTCGACGAGGCCGGCGTCGTACGCGAAGATCACGGCCTGGACCCGATCACGGGCGCCGATCTTGGCGAGCACCTTGCCGACGTGCGTCTTGACGGTCTGCTCGGCGATGAACAGCTCGCGCCCGATCTCGCCGTTCGAGCGTCCCTGCCCGATGAGCACCAGCACTTCGCGTTCGCGGTCGGTGAGATCGGCGAGCTGCGCTGTCGCGCGTGAGGCGCGCGGCTTCTGCGCGGCGAACTGCGCGATCATCCTTCGGGTGATGCTCGGCGCGAGCAGCGCGTCTCCCGCGGCGACCACGCGCACGGCCTGGACGAGTTCTTCCGGTAGAGCGTCCTTGAGCAGGAATCCGCTCGCCCCGGCCTGCAGTGCGTCGTACACGTAGTCGTCGATGTCGAACGTGGTGAGCATGATGATGCGCGGCACCTTCGCCGCGGGGTACGTCGTGCCGAGGATGCGGCGGGTGGCCTGGATGCCGTCGAGCTCCGGCATCCGCACGTCCATGAGGATGATGTCCGGGTCGACGCGGGCCGAGAGCGCGACGGCTTCGGCGCCGTTCGCCGCCTGCCCAGTGACGCGGATGCCGTCGTGCGCGTCGAGGAGCGCCGCGAAGCCCGCCCGCACCATGGCCTGGTCATCGGCGATGAGGACCTCGATCGTCACACGGAGCCTTTCTGCGGGGGAGAGCCGGGGTGGCGCGGGAGCGTCGCGGTGACGGTCCAGCCGCCATCGGCGTCGGGGCCAGCCTCCACGCTACCGCCGAGAAGCTCGGCCCGCTCGGACATCCCGCGCAGCCCGTGGCCGCCGGCCGTCTGCACCGAAGCGGCGACGGGCGCGTTGCGCACCGTGAGCGTCACGGCGATGTCGTCCGAAGCGACGACCACGGTGATCCCGGTGCCCGGCGCGTGGCGCACGGCATTGCTCAGCGACTCCTGCGTGATCCGGTACGCGGCGATCTGCGTCGCGGCGGCGATGTCTCCGGAGATCGCCATCGACAGTCCGATGTCCGCACCCGCGCGCCTGGTGGTCTCGACGAGGCCGGGGATGTCGTCGATCCCGCGCTGCGGCGCCAGTTCGGCGGTGTGATCCTCGGTGCGCAGGATGCCGAGGATGCGCCGCATCTCGACCAGTGAGGTGCGCGCGGTACCGGCGATGTCGTCGAATTCCGTTGCGGCTTCGACGGGGAGGTCCTTGACCCGGTAGCGGGCGGTGGACGCCTGCACCTGGATGAGGGACATGCTGTGCGCGACCACGTCGTGCAGCTCCCTGGCGATCCGCGTGCGCTCCTCGACGAGTTCGCGCTTGGCCTGCTCCTGCGCGGTCAGTGCGCGTTCGCGCGTGAGCTCCTTCCCGACCCGCAGCCGGCTGGTGATCAGGACGGCGAGCAGGTAGATGCCGCCGACGACCGAGGTGGTGACGATGAGGGAGTTGCCGCTCGTGAAGCCGGGAAGCATGAGAGCGGCGACGAGGCCGACGGCGGTGCCCGAGGCGAACATCACCAGTCCGGTGCGCCACCCGTGCAAGAACGTCGGCACGACGACCGCCACGGCGAACGCGAGCAGCATCGGGACCGACCACGGCCACGGCAGGGCGAGCGAGACGTCGCGGGGAACCATGAGCGCCAGCAGCAGTGCGGCCCCGGCGAACAGCAAGATCGCCAGATTCGGATGCCGCATCGACACCACGGGTGATGCGACCAGAAGAGCCGCGAGCAGCATCGTGAAGGCGGTCGGGCTGCCGTACTCGGCGGCGTGCACGGGCACGAGGACCGCGTACAGGGTGACGGCGATGACGGACAGGATGACGATCGTCACGATCTCGCGATCGCGCATCCAGGCGGGGAGCTTGGCGATGCGCTTCTCGCGCCGGAGCGTCCGCGCCGCCCGCTTGGCCGTGGCGCGGTCCGCTCTGGTCTGCGCCTTGCGCTGCGCCCGTTCCTGCGCGGCCTGTGCCCGTTCAGCCCTTCGCCGCTGTCGCTGACCGAGCGGGGCGGCCTCCGCAGCCTCTGGATCCCGTTCCGCCGTCATGGGAGTCATCCTCCCACCTTCGAGAGGGCGCCCGTCGGCGCCTCACGGTCCGTCACCCGCTCCTGATCCGCCGCGGTGCGATCGGCCAGGCGGCGGCGCCGGAACGCCGAGATGCGGTCGATCGCGAAGCCGATGATCAGAGCGAACGCGACGCCGAAGACCGCGCTGAGCAGCGGCTGGTCCTCGAGCCAGTGCCCGGCCAGCAGCCCGATGCCTGCGCTGTACGCCGCCCAGCTGAGACCGCCCAGCGCGCTGAGCGGCAGGAAGCGGCGCCACGGGTAGTGCAGCGCGCCGGCGGTCATGTTCACGGCGACTCGGCCGACGGGGATGTAGCGGGCGCCGAGGATGAGGCCGGCACCATTGGTGGTCAGCGTCCGCCCTGCGCGGTCGAAGGCCGCAGCCACCTTGGGGCGCCGCATCCAGCCGAATCGCTGCGTTCCCATCCCGCGCCCGATCGCGTAGGCGATGTTGTCGCCGATCATGGCTCCGACGGCTGCGACACCGGCCAGCAGGAGGATGTTCGTTCCGCCCGTGGATGCCGCGGCGGCCGCTGCGGCGACGAGCACCGTCTCGCTCGGAACCGGCGGGAAGAACCCGTCGATGATCGCGACAGCGAACATGACGAGCAGCAGCCACGGGGATGCCGCGGCGGCGAGGATGAGATCGTTGATGACGTCCATGTCACCGACCGTACGAACCGGGTGCGCGTCGGCACATCACTCCGTGGTATCGACCGTGTCATACCTCAGAGGGGTCTTCGTGGACCGACCTTCGCATCGACGCCGTGCAGGAACAGCATCACGCCGTCATCGAACGCCGCCGAGACGGCACCGGTCGCATCGTCGCCGTGGTCGGGATGCGCTGCCCCGTGGCTTTCGGCGTGCAGGCGCTGCTGGACGAGGAGCGCATGACCGATGATGAACTGCAGCAGCGTGGTCGCGGCCACCGCGGCATCCTGTGCCCTGGTGCCGAGCACGTCGCGCAGGTGCTCCTGCGTGCGTTCGACTCCGAAGCCGAGCGCGTACGAGCTGAGCACGACCTCCGCGCCGTCCCGATAGGCGAGCAGAGCGTCGCGGATGCTTCGAGCGGCGGCCAGCACGTCGGCGTCGGTGGCCGCCCCGTCGGGTACGGATGCGGGGATGCGGGCCAGGATGCGTTCGGCGACCGCACCGAGCAGTTCCTGCTTGTTGTCGAAGTGCCAGTACAGCGCGCTCGGCTGGATGCCGAGCTCGGTGGCCAGCCGGCGCATGCTGAGGTCGGGAAGCCCGACGTCGTCGAGGAGGCGCAGGGCGGCCGCGGTGACGCTGTCGCGATCGTGGCGGCGGTCCGAGTTGCGTGCGGCCATCATGCTCTCACTATACTGAACGCCGTTCAGGTGAACACTGTTCAGGAAACTCGAGGAGAACCACCATGTCCGAGAAACGCAGCGACCTCGGTCGCGACCTGGCCCGCATCGCGATCTTCGCGGCGCTCATCATCGCGCTGGGCATGGTGACGATCCCGCTGCCCACCGGCGTCCCCATCACCGGCCAGACGCTGGGAGTCATGCTCGCCGGCACCGTCCTGGGTCCGCGCCGCGGGCCATCGGCCGTGCTGCTGGTCCTCGTGCTGGCCGCGATCGGGCTGCCGGTCCTCGCCGGAGGGCACGGCGGGATCGCCGCGTTCGCCGGTCCGAGCGCCGGGTACCTGATCGGCTGGATCGCCGGTGCGTTCGTCACCGGTCTCATCGCGCACAGCGGCAGGATCACATGGTGGCGCACCGGATGCGCAACCGTCGTCGGCGGCATCGGCGCGGTGTATCTGATCGGCGTCCCCGTGCAGGCAGCCGTGACGGGGCTGGGACTGGGACCGACCGCGCTGTCCAGCCTGGTCTTCCTGCCCGGCGATCTGATCAAGGCGGTTGCGGCGACTGCGCTGACGCTCGCGCTGCGCCGCGCCTACCCGCCCGCTTTCGGCGTGCGTGCTCGTGCACGAGCGGTCTGACACGCGGCTCGCCGGCATCGACCTGCAGGCGGTCTCGGTCGAGATCGATGGTCGACCGGTGCTTTCCGATGTCGACGTGTCGCTGACCGCCTCTCGGATCGCGGTCATCGGAGCGAACGGCTCGGGGAAGTCGACCTTCGCGCGCCTGCTGAACGGCCTGGTCGAACCGACGACGGGTCGCGTGCGCGTGCTCGGACTCGACGCCGTCCGGGATCGCACGGACCTGCGCCGCCGGGTCGGATTCGTCTTCACGAATCCGGACGCGCAGATCCTGATGCCGACGCCCGCGGAGGATCTCGCTCTGTCGTTGCGCGGACGCGACAGGCGGGAGATCGAGACGCGAGTCGCGCGGACGCTCGCCGAGCACGGTCTCGCCGGACACGCCGACATGCCGGCATCCGCTCTGTCCGGCGGGCAGAAGCAGATGCTGGCGCTCGCCTCGGTGCTCATCACGGATCCGGAGCTGATCGTCGCCGACGAGCCGACCACGCTGCTGGACCTGCACAACGCGAGACGGATCGGCGACCTGCTGCTGGCACTCCAGGCGCAGGTCGTGCTCGTGACGCACGATCTCGAGCTCGCAGCGCGGTGCGACACCGCCGTGCTGTTCGAGGACGGACGCCTCGCGGATGCCGGTGACCCCGCCGACCTCATCCGCACGTACCGACGGGTGCGCGCATGAAGCCCCTGTACCTGCCCGGCACGAGCGCGCTTCATCGTGCACCGGCCGCCGCGAAGCTCGCCTGCCTCGCCCTGTGCGCCCTCGCCCTGTCGCTGTACCCGCACGACGTCGCGAGCATCATGGTCGCCTTGGGCATCGTCGTCGTTCTGCATGCGGCCGCGCGATTGCCGCTTCGCGTGCTCGCCGCTCAGGTGCGGCAGTTGAGGTGGATGATCCTGGTACTCGGCGGCCTGCTGCTCGTGTTCACCTCGCCGCACGCGGCGCTGATCAACACGGGGCGCGTCGTCGCCCTCATTCTGCTGGCAGGACTTCTCACGCTCACGACGCCGATGGGCGACCTGCTGGACGTGCTGCATCGGATGCTGCGGCCGCTGGCGCGCTTCGGGGTCGATCCGGATGCCGTGGCCATGACCGTGTCGTTGACGATCACGATGGTCCCGGTGGTGGCGGGGTTCGCCGGACGGGTGCGCGAGGCGCAGCAGGCGCGCGGCGTCCGCCTCGGCATCCGCTCGGCCGTGCCGCTGTTCGTCATGGCGCTGCGGCATGCCGACGACGTCGGGGACGCACTGGCCGCGCGGGGACTGGTGCAGCCCGGATAGGGGGAGCACCCAGCGTGCCCGATCTATACTGGGAGGCTGGCCCCTTTCCGGCCGCATCCACCCCCTGACGAAACGGACGTCCGCTGTGCTTGCCGTGCACGAACTCGAGATCCGCGTTGGCGCGCGCCTGCTGATGGAGAACGTGTCGTTCCGCGTATCCGACGGCGACAAGATCGGCCTCGTCGGCCGCAACGGTGCGGGCAAGACCACGCTGACCAAGGTCCTCGCCGGTGACGTGCTGCCCTCCGGCGGCAGCGTCACGCGCTCGGGCGAGCTCGGGTACCTGCCGCAGGATCCCCGATCCGGCGACCCGGAGATGCTCGCACGCACCCGCATCCTCGACGCGCGCGGCCTCGGCTCGCTCGCGCTCGGCATGGCCGAGGCGACCGTCGCGATGGGCTCGGACGACCCGGCCGTGGCCGAGAAGGCCATGAAGAAGTACGCCAGGCTCACCGAGCAGTTCGAGGGACAGGGCGGGTACGCGGCCGAAGCGGAGGCCGCGTCGATCGCGAACAACCTGTCATTGCCGGACCGCATCCTCGACCAGCCGCTAAAGACGCTCTCCGGTGGTCAGCGCCGTCGCATCGAGCTGGCCCGCATCCTGTTCTCGGATGCCGAGACCATGATCCTCGACGAGCCCACCAACCACCTCGATGCCGACAGCGTGGTGTGGCTGCGCGAGTTCCTCAAGAACTACAAGGGCGGGCTGATCGTGATCAGCCACGACGTCGAGCTCGTCGGTGAGACAGTGAACCGCGTGTTCTACCTGGACGCGAACCGCCAGGTCATCGATGCGTACAACATGAACTGGAAGAACTATCTGCGCCAGCGCGCCGCCGATGAGGAGCGCCGCAAGAAGGAGCGCGCCAACGCCGAGAAGAAGGCGACCACGCTGCAGCAGCAGGCCGCTCGCTTCGGTGCGAAGGCCTCCAAGGCCGCGGCTGCGCACCAGATGGTCGCGCGCGCCGAGAAGCTGCTCGCCGGTCTCGATGACGTCCGTCAGGTCGACCGTGTCGCGAAGCTGCGGTTCCCGAAGCCCGCGCCGTGCGGAAAGACGCCGCTGATGGCCTCGGGGCTGTCCAAGTCCTACGGATCACTGGAGATCTTCACCGACGTCGACCTCGCGATCGATCGCGGATCCAAGGTGGTCGTGCTCGGGCTCAACGGTGCGGGCAAGACCACGCTGCTGCGCATGCTCGCCGGCGTCGACCAGCCGGACACCGGCCAGCTCGAGCCCGGTCACGGTCTGAAGGTGGGCTACTACGCGCAGGAGCACGAGAACCTCGACGTCTCCCGCTCGGTGCTGGAGAACATGGTCTCGGCGGCTCCGCACATCACCGAGACCGAAGCGCGCAGGGTGCTCGGGTCGTTCCTGTTCACCGGCGACGACGTGCTCAAGCCGGCCGGTGTCCTCTCGGGTGGCGAGAAGACGCGTCTGTCGCTCGCGACGCTCGTGGTGTCCTCCGCGAACCTGCTCCTGCTCGACGAGCCGACGAACAACCTCGATCCGGCGTCGCGCGAGGAGATCCTCGATGCGCTCGCGCACTACGAGGGCGCCGTGGTGCTCGTCTCGCACGACCCAGGGGCCGTGCAGTCGCTGAACCCCGAGCGGGTGCTGATCCTGCCGGACGGCGTCGAGGACATCTGGAACCAGGAGTATCAGGACCTCATCGAGCTCGCCTGAGCCTGCGAGCGGTCTGCTGTCGGCGCGACTGCGCCGAAGATGTCCCTTCGGTCGGACGTGGCACGGCCGAGGCGACGTCGGATGCCGCCGCTATCGTCGAGGGATGAGTGATCGTGCGATCGACGTCGTCTGCTGGGACTGGAACGGGACGCTTCTCGACGACGCCGAGATCTGCCTGCGCACGATGAACGACGTGCTCGTCCGACGCGGGCGGGATCCGATCGGCTCGATCGCGGCCTACCGCACAAGGTTCTGCTTTCCGATTCGGGACTTCTACGCCTCGGTCGGCATCGACGGTGCGGAGTTCCCGGATGCTGCGGACGAGTACCTCGCCCTCCTGCCCGACCGGATCGCCGCGGCCCGGTTGCACGTCGACGCCCTGTCGACGGTGGCGGGCATCGCCGACAGGGGCGTGCGGCAGGTTCTCGCGTCGGCGACGCTGTCGGACGTCCTCGCCGACCAGATGCGTCCGCACGCTCTCGCCGACAGCTTCGAGGATGTGCTGGGCATCGGCGACGCCCACGCCGCATCGAAGGATGCCGTGATCGCCGAATGGGTGCACGACTCGGGGGTCGAGCCGGAGCGCATCCTGCTGATCGGCGACACCAACCACGATCAGGAGATCGCCGAGCGTCTGGGCGCGCGGTTCGTCCACTTCGCGGGCGGACATCAGCACCTGGACGCTCCCGATCGGATCGGCGCGCTGTCCGAGCTGCTCGATGTGATCTGAGCGGCCGGACGGGGATCCGGAGACGTCCCTGCTCTGCGACATCCGGATCCGACGCACGGGAATTCTCCGACGCAGCGCGGTCCGGACGCACCGATGCGTCGACGCCGCGTGCGGTCAGCGGGCGGCGTCGAGCAGTTCGTCCTCGGCATCCGCGTCGCTGTCGCGGCGGCGGACCTTCCTCGGCGCGGTCGGTCGGCCCTCGGCCTCTTCACGGTGCTTCGTGATCTCGGTACGGATGATGTAGGCGATGAAGACGAAGCCCATGATCGCGAACAGGATCCACTGGATCGCGTAGGAGAAGTTCATCCCTGGGTCGGCCGTCGGCCGGTCGAACCCGCCGAGGGGCTCGGCGTCCGGCGACTCGCTCACGAGCTGGCCGTAGACCTGCGTGACGACGTTGTTCTCCGAGAGCCGCTCCGCGATCGTGGGCACGTGGATCGTCGGGACCTGCCCCTCCGGTGCACCGCGGCCGGACGACGGCAGCGCCTCAGTGGGGCGCAGTCGCACGACGACCTCGACCTCGCCCTGCGGCGGAGCCGGAACGGAATCGGGTGACTCGCCCTCGCCCGGGGGCACCCACCCGCGGTCGATGATGACGATTCGTCCGTCGCTGTCGCGGAACGGTACGAGCACCTCGAAGGCGCTCGTACCGCCGTGCGGACGGTTGCGCACGAGCGTCTGCTGATCGGCCAGATACTCGCCCTCGAGGGACACCGGACGCCACTCGTCGTCGGCGGCGAGTGCATCGTCCGTCCCGACGACATCGGCGAACGGCACCGGATCGGCGTCGTAGTTGCGCTCGATGAGTGCCAGCTCGGCGCTGCGGCTCTCACTTCGATCGAACTGCCAATGGGAAAGGAAGGCGCACGCCACGGCGAAACCGATCGCGACGACGACGTAGATGCTCCAGCGCACGAACCGATTGCTCACTCCGGAACACCTTTCCGCACCAGCACCGGGAAGTCACGGGCGCGCAGATACTCGCTCAAGTAGCCGACGTGCTCATCGCAGGCGAGCCAGATCTTCTCGCGGTCCGCAGCGTGGATCCGCGGATTGCGCCACACGACCTGATGGGTCGCGGTGAGGCGGCATCCGGCACGGGAGCATTCGAGATCCGTCACGACTCGCTGGTCCGGCCGTGCTCAGCGATGCGGATGATCGTCGGACGGTCTGATTCGACGTCCGGCGCGACCGAGGGCGCGTCCAGAGCCTGCTGCGGCGATTCGGCGCGCGTCACTGTGCTGTCGCTGCCGGCATTCGCGCCGACCACGGCGATGTACGGCAGGACGGCCGCGGCGATCGCGAACACCCAGGTGTACCAGCCGTACGGCGTCACGAACAGGGTGAGCGCGAAGCACACCATGCGGATGCTCATCGAGATCAGGTAGCGGCGCGTGCGCGAGTCAGCCTCGACCTTCGGCGCCTGCGGAAGCGAGGTGACGGATGCGGCGTCACGGGAGCGTTTCACTATGCATCCAGCCTACGCCGCATGCGGCGTTGAGGATGCCCGTCAGGAGTTCCAGATGAACGGGAGCGTGAAGGCTCCGAACGTCACGGCGGCGATGACGGCGACGATGAGGAGGATCACCGTCAGCGCGATCGGGATGTAGCCGAGCACGAGACCGGTGATGGCCATTCCGCGCCCGCCGACCGTCGGCGTCTTCTTGAGCTGTGACAACGCGACGTGCCCGAGGATGACGGCGGCGACCGAGACCAGCACCGGGATCACGATGAAGAATGTCGCCCAGCCGAAGACGATGCCGACGATGCCGCACACCATGGCCGCGACCGCGACGCCGTTGTTCGGACGCGGCGCGTACACCGGTGCGCCGTAGCCCGGGGCGTACCCGGCGGCGGGATAGCCGGCGACGGGATACACGGCGGCACCCGGAGCAGGTTGGCCGACAGGTGCGGGCTGGCCGACAGGTGCGGGCTGGCCGTATCCGGTCGGTGCGGGCTGAGAGTACGCGGACGGCGCGATGGGCGTCTGCGCGGCGTACGGCGGCGATGCGGGAGCGGCGGGAATCGCCGGCTGACCCGCCGGTGCAGCACCGGAACGGTCGGCCTGCGGAGGCGTCCCCGGTGCAGGAGGCGGAGTGGGGATGCTGTTGTCGCTCACGGTGTGCCTTTCGTCAGAGACAGGTTCCCAGGCGCGTCTGGCACTGTCAAACGCCCCGATAGGATTGCCACGCCGGAAATCGATCGAGCGGGAGTGCTGACACATGAGCGAAGGACGCGTCGTCCTGGTCACCGGAGGAAACCGCGGCATCGGACGCGCCATCGCCGAGCGCTTCGTCCGCGACGGCTATCGCGTCGCGGTCACCGCCCGCAGCGGAGAAGGGCCGGAGGGGACCCTCACGGTCCGCGCCGATGTGACGGATGCCGCGGCCGTCGACGCCGCCTTCACCGAAGTCGAGAACGCGCTCGGGCCGATCGAGGTCGTCGTCGCGAACGCCGGCATCACGAAGGACACCCTCCTGCTGCGTATGAGCGAGGACGACTTCGACAGCGTGATCTCGACGAACCTGGGCGGTTCGTTCCGCGTCGTCAAGCGCGCATCCAAGGGAATGCTCCGCGCCCGCTTCGGTCGCGTCATCCTGATCTCCAGCGTCGTCGGACTCTACGGGTCGGCCGGTCAGATCAACTACGCGGCCTCCAAGAGCGCGCTCGTCGGCTTCGCGCGCTCGCTCACCCGCGAACTCGGCGGACGGGGGATCACCGCGAACGTCGTGGCACCGGGTTTCATCGAGACGGACATGACGGCGGAACTGCCCGAGGAGACGCAGAAGCAGTACAAGGCGAACATTCCCGCCGGCCGCTTCGCGACGGCCGATGAGGTCGCCGGAGTCGTGACCTGGCTCGCCGGTGATGACGCGGCCTACATCTCCGGCGCGGTCATCCCCGTCGACGGCGGCCTCGGCATGGGGCACTGACGACAGAGTTCGTCGCCTGTTTCAGGATGCTTCGGCCACGGCATCCAGGATCAGCTGAGCGAGCCTGTCGGGAACGCTGAACTGCGGCCAGTGCGCGGACCCGATGCGGATCACCGTCTTGTCGACGATCGCCGCGTACTCTGCGGCGAATGGCGGCCATGCGGACAGGGCGGCCTCGAGGGCCTGCTGATCCATCGTTCCCATCAGGAGCGTGATGGGAACGCGCCGGCGGTCGCCCGAGAGCGAGATCGGATCGGTGGGGACCCGTGCGGGCACGCTCATCGTCGTCGGTGCCGTCCTCTCGCGGATCTCTGGAGTGAGATCGAACACGTCCTCGTCGGGGAAGAAGTCCCAACCAGGGAACGGGATGACGCCGTCGACGAGTTCGAACTCCGAGATGCCGAAGCCCGGGGCAGGCGGGGCGGTGTCGACGAAGACGACGCGCGCGACGCGGTCCGGTCGCGCATCCGCGGCACCCCAGACGACATTGCCTCCACCGGAGTGCCCGACGAGCACGACAGGGCCGGTGAGCTCATCGATCCGCTCGACCACGGCGTTCACCCAGTCCGCGATGCCGATGTCGCCGGACCCGGCAACCGGTTCACCGAGGCCCGGCATCGTCAGAGGATGCACGCGGTGGCCCGCATCGACGAGAGCGGGCGTCACTTCGTCCCACGACGATGCGTCCAGCCAGAGTCCGGGTACCAGGATGATGTCCATGGCTCGACGGTAGCCGGGGCCTCCGACACGACGCTAGGGGAGCAGCGGGATGACCTCGCGCAGATCGACCGGTCCGACCACGAGGCTGGCACGTTCGCGCACGGCCGGTTTCGCGTTGAACGCCAGGCCGAGGCCGGCGACGGACATCATCCGCAGGTCGTTCGCGCCGTCGCCGATGGCGATCGTCGACCGGTCGCGCACGCCCAGCTCATCCGCCCACTGCAGCAGCGAAGCGGCCTTCGCGTCGCCGTCGACGATCTCGCCGTCGACGCGCCCCGTCAGAGCGTCGTCGCCGACCTCGAGCCGATTGGCTCGCCAACGATCGACGCCGAGCGCAGGAGCGATGTGGTCGAGGATCTCGTGGAAGCCGCCGGAGACGACGCCGACGATGCCACCGCGTTCGTGCACCGCCGCGGTCAGTTCGCGCACACCCGGTGTCGGCTCGATGCGCGCGCGGACGCGCTCGAACGCCGAGGTGGGCACACCCGTCAGGGCCTGCACGCGTGAGCGGAGGCTCGCGGCGAAGTCCACCTCGCCGCGCATGGCGGCCTCAGTGGCGGCCTGAACCTCGTCGCGGCGGCCGGCTTCGTCGGCGAGAAGCTCGATCACCTCGTTGCGGATGAGGGTGGAATCAGCGTCGAGGACGACGAGGAAGCGCGCGGAACTCACGCGTGAAAGCCTAGGGCACGACAGAGAGCTGCCCGTTCGGCGTCACCTCGACTCAGCGGTCGATGTGGATCCCCTTGCCGACCACGGTGATCCCGGAATCCGTGACCGTGAACCCGCGAGCCAGATCGCGTTCGCGGTCGACGCCGACCGTTGCTCCGTCCTCGAGGAACACGTTCTTGTCCAGGACTGCACGATGGATGCGGGCGCCCTGGCCCACACGCACGTGGTCGAGCAGCACCGAATCCGTGATGGTCGACCCGCCACCGGCCAGTGTTCCCGGACCGACGATGCTGCGTTCCAGGTGCGTGCCGGACAGGACGGAGCCCAGTGACACGATCGAATCGATCGCGTTGCCGATCCGGCCCACAGCATCGCGGACGAACTTGGCGGGCGGAGCGTTCACGCTCTGCGTGCGAATCGGCCACGCCGTGTTGTAGAGGTTGAACACCGGAAGCGTGGAGATCAGGTCCATGTGCGCGTCGAAGTACGAGTCGATGGTTCCGACGTCGCGCCAGTACGCCCGATCCCGTGGCGAGGACCCGGGGACGTCGTTCTGCTTCATGTCGTAGTACCCGGCTTCGCCGCGGTTCACGAAGTAGGGGATGATGTCGCCGCCCATATCGTGACCGGAGGTCGGCAGCTCGCCGTCCGCCTCGACCGCCGCGATGAGGGCATCGGTGTCGAAGATGTAGTTGCCCATCGACACCAGCACTTCGTGCGGGGAGTCGGCGAGGCCCTCGGCATCCGTCGGCTTCTCCAGGAAGTCCCTGATGAGTCCTGAGCCGTCCGGATCCGCGTCGATGACACCGAACTGATTCGCCAGCGCGAGCGGCTGGCGGATGCCGGCGACCGTCGCCTTCGCACCCGACGCGATATGGGCGTCGAGCATCTGCTGGAAATCCATCCGGTAGACGTGGTCGGCGCCGATCACGACGACGATGTCGGGCTTCTCGTCGTTGACGAGGTTGAGGCTCTGCAGGATCGCGTCGGCGGAGCCGGAGAACCATCGCTTGCCCAGCCGCTGCTGAGCCGGCACCGATGTCACGTAGGAGTCGAGCAGAGCCGACATCCGCCAGATCTGCGAGATGTGCCTGTCGAGGCTGTGCGACTTGTACTGGGTCAGCACGACGACCTGTCTCAGCCCCGAGTTGATCAGATTGGAGATGGCGAAGTCGATGAGTCGATACTGCCCTCCGAACGGCACCGCGGGTTTCGCCCGATCCGCCGTGAGAGGCATGAGCCGCTTGCCCTCACCGCCGGCGAGGATGATGCCGAAGACCTTCTTTGGAGCCGCCATGGCTCAACCATAGATGCACGGGGCCGCGCTGTACTACGTTTCAGACATGCGCGTCGACATGATCACGAAGGAATACCCGCCGGAGATCTACGGAGGGGCAGGTGTCCATGTCACCGAGCTCGTAACCGCGCTGCGTCGCAGCATCGATGTGGAGGTCCGCGCGTTCGGCGCCGACCGGTCCGAGAGCGGTGTGACCTCCTACCGCACGCCCCCCGGACTGGCCGATGCGAACCCGGCGATCCAGACGCTGGGGACCGATCTGAGCATGGTCGGAGACATCGCCGGAGCAGACCTCGTGCATTCGCACACCTGGTATGCGAACTTCGCCGGTCACATCGCGTCTCAGCTGCACGGCGTCCCGCACGTGCTGACGGCGCACAGTCTCGAGCCGCTGCGTCCGTGGAAGGCCGAGCAGCTCGGCGGCGGCTACGCCGTGTCCAGCGGGATCGAGCGGCTCGCCTATGAGAACGCCGCGGCCATCGTCGCCGTCAGCGCGGGCATGCGCGCCGACATCCTGCGCAGCTACCCGCAGGTGGATCCGGCGCGCGTGCGCGTGATCCACAACGGCATCGACGTCGACCAGTGGCATCCGGTCTCCGATCCCGGATTCCTCGCGAGCATCGGGATGGATCCGGGGCGGCCGTCCGTCGTCTTCGTCGGCCGCATCACGCGTCAGAAGGGCCTGCCGTATCTGCTGCGGGCCGTCGCCGAGCTTCCGCCGGAGGTGCAGATCGTGCTCTGCGCCGGCGCGCCGGACACCCCGGAGATCATGGCCGAGGTGCAGGAGGGGGTACGGCTGCTCCAGCAGAGCCGGGATGGCGTGATCTGGATCGAGCGGATGCTGCCGCGCGCCGAGCTCTCCGCCATCCTCACCGCGGCGACGGCCTTCGTCTGCCCGTCGGTCTATGAACCGCTCGGGATCGTGAACCTCGAGGCGATGGCGTGCGGCGCCGCCGTCGTCGGCACAGCGACCGGTGGGATCCCCGAAGTCGTGGACGACTCCGTCACGGGCCGGCTGGTGCCGATCGAGCAGGTCCAGGACGGCACGGGGACGCCGGTGGATCCCGACCGTTACGTCTCGGATCTCGCCGCTGTGCTCACCGAGGTCGTCGGCGATCCGCACCGCGCCAGGGAGTACGGCGCAGCGGGTCGTGAGAGGGCGCGCACGCAGTTCAGTTGGGAGGCGATTGCCGACACCACGCGCGAGCTCTACCGGGAGCTCGCCGGCTGAGCCGTTAGGCTGAGGACATGCCGAGTGCCCTGGATCTCACCGATGTCGTCGTGCGCCGCGATGGGCGGAACATCGTCGATCATGTGACCTGGCAGGTCGCAGATGACGAGCGTTGGGCGGTGCTCGGTCCGAACGGAGCGGGCAAGACCACGCTGCTGCAACTGGCCGACACCCTGCTGCACCCCACGTCCGGCACCGTGACGGTGCTGGGTGAGACGCTCGGCCGAAGCGATGTGTTCGAGGTGCGTCCGCGGATCGGCTTCGCGTCGACGGCGATGGCCAAGCGCATTCCGCGCGACGAGACCGTGCTCAACTCGGTGCTCACGGCCGCGTACTCCGTGATGGGTCGCTGGAACGAGCAGTACGAGAACATCGACGAGCGGCGCGCGCTGCGGGTCCTGGGGGAGTGGAAGCTCGATCACCTGGCCGATCGGCTGTTCGGGTCGCTGAGCGACGGCGAGCAGAAGCGCGTTCAGATCGCACGCGCGGTCATGACGGATCCGGAGCTGCTGCTCCTGGACGAGCCGACGGCGTCGCTGGATCTCGGCTCCCGCGAGGAGCTTCTGGCACTGCTGAGCGGTTATGCGTCGTCGCCCACCACACCCGCGATGGTCATGGTCACGCACCATGTCGAGGAGATCCCGGTCGGCTTCACGCACTCGCTGCTCGTGCGCGACGGCGCCGTCGTTGCACAGGGGCCGATCGCTCAGGCGCTCACCTCCGAGACGCTGACCGAGACGTTCGGCCTGCCGATCGTCCTGACCGCGGACGCCGGCCGGTACGCGGCACGCGCGGCGTGATCTGCTAAACTCGATCCTCGGTGCAATCTGCACCGACAGACTTCCCTCGTCCCTGGCACAATCCAGGGCGCCACGTAAGGAATCCCATGAAGACTGACATTCACCCCGACTACCAGGCAGTCGTGTTCCGCGACCTCGGCTCGGGCGAGACGTTCCTGACACGTTCGACGGTTTCGAGCGACAAGACGATCGAGCTGGACGGCGTGGAGTACCCCGTCATCGACGTCGAGATCTCCTCGGCCTCGCACCCGTTCTACACGGGCAAGCAGCGCATCATGGACTCGGCCGGTCGCGTCGAGAAGTTCAACCAGCGCTTCAAGGGCTTCGGCGGCAGCAAGTAAGCAGCCACCCGCTTCACGAAGGTCCCGGCTCCGGTGGAGCCGGGACCTTCGTCGTCTGCGTCGCTCACTCGTCGTCGACCTCGATGACGATGCGTCCGTCCGCGCCCATCACACCCGGGCCCTTGTCCGGTGTCGGTGCCGGGATCGACGCCCGCTGCTGGCGATCCCTCTCCTGGCTCGCCTCATGGGCGCTCGGAGACCAGACGGCATCGAACACGCCCACGAGGCCGCCGCTTGCCATGCCCTGATACTTCTCTTCGATCGGCTTGCGCGAGAACACATGTCGCATGCCTGTGAACAGCAGCACCGGGATCATCCCGAACACCACCGCGATGGTCAGCCAGCCCATGACGTCGTTCACACTCCGAGCCTAAGCAGAATGCACCCCGGCGGCATCCACCCTCAGGCGGAGTCCGCGCGATCCCTGACGGGCCAGGTGCCGTCGATGGTCTCCTCGGGGTCGATGCGTCCGATGCTGATGAAGTACTCCGTGAGGCTCTCGGCCTGCGTCCGCGCCCAGCCGATCTGGCGGGTGTGCAGCTCGGTTGCGGACGGCGGAAGGTCGAACCGGAGCGCGAGCGCCTGCGCGACGCGGCCGGCGGCGATCGCATCCGCGGATGCCTCGTGCGCGGCGTCGAGCGTCACCGCGTAGTGCTCGGCGACGACCTCGAGCGTCCGCTTGCCGCGGCGGTACCGATCGACGGCCTTGTCGATCACGAGCGGATCGATCACGGGAGACGGATCCTGCAGCGGCTCGATGCCGTGGCGCAGGCACTCGTGGAACAGCAGTGAGAAGTCGTACGACGCGTTGTAGGCGACGACCGGGATGCCCTGTGCGAGGAGCGCGCGCAGCGACCGGGTGATCTCCGCGACGACCTCGGCGGGCGGGCGCCCCTCGTACCGGACGCGCTCGGTCGTGAAGCCGTGGATCGCCGCCGCGCCGTCGGGGATCGGGATGCCCGGGTCGGCGATCCACGAGCGGGCGGCGATCTGGCGTCCCTTCGCGTCCAGGACGCCGACATGAGCGGTGACGATGCGGTCGGTGCGGACGTCGACACCCGTGGTCTCGAGGTCGAAGACGCCGACGCGGGTGAGCCAGTCGGGAAGCGTGGTCTCATCGGTCATGACCTTCACGCTAGATCGAGGCTCCGACATCGCCGCGCAGGCACTCCGCTGCGCCGCGCCCGTAGACTCGAACGCATGCCTTCGCCCTACGCCGACCGACTGAACACGCTGCCGGTTCGGCGCCGAGAGGTCGAGGTCGGTGGCGGCACGACCGCGTACTGGGAGTACGGGAACCCGGGTGACGAGGGGCCGAGCGTGATCGCCGTCCACGGATTCCGCGGTGATCATCACGGTCTCGAGCCCGTGCTGGCCTATCTGCCCGATCTCCACGTGATCTCACCCGACCTGCCGGGTTTCGGCGAGACCGCACCGCTGCCCGGCGCTCGGCATGATCTCGATCGGTATGCCGATTGGCTGACCGAGTTCGCCGAACGGGTCGCGCCCGGCGCGGTGATCCTCGGCCACTCCTTCGGCTCGATCGTCGCTTCGGCCGCCGTCGCCCGCGGCTTGGACACTCCTCGATTGATCCTGATCAACCCGATCGGCGCGCCGGCGCTCGAGGGGCCCAAGGGCGTCATGACGCGCCTGGCCGTGCTGTACTACGCGCTGGGGGCGTGGCTGCCGGCTCGGCTCGGCACCGCTCTGCTGCGCAACGGCCTGATCGTCCGCGTCATGAGCATCACGATGGCGAAGACGCGGGATCCCGAACTGCGGCGCTTCATCCACGAGCAGCACGACACCTACTTCTCGCGCTTCGCGGACCGTGACGTGCTCAAGGACGCCTTCGTCGCCAGCGTTTCGCACGACGTCCGAGAGTTCGCGCCGCGGATCGCGGTGCCGACGCTGCTCATCGCGGCGCAGCAGGACGACATCACGCCGATCGAAGCCGAGCGGCTGCTCGCGACGCGCTTCCCGGATGCCGAGATCGTGGAGATCGCCGACGTCGGTCATCTGATCCACTACGAGACGCCGGCCGAGGCGGCCGGCGCGATCCGGCGCTTCCTCAGGCTTCCCGTCGGGCGAGCCCGATGAGCCCCGCGACCCGGTAGGGGATCACCTCGCCCATCGCGAGGGACGTCTCGGTGCGCTCGACTCCTTCGATGGAGAGGATGCGGGCGTCCGTGTCGAACAGGTGACGTGCATCACGGCAGGCCACGCTGGCGAGCAGATCGATGGACCCGCTCAGCCCGTGCACCTGGAGGATCTCCGGGATCCGGGCGAGTTCAGCCGTGATCCGCGGCAACTCGGTCTGACGCAGGCCGATGCTGATGAACGCCTGCAGCGGGAACCCGAGGACCTCGGGGGAGTATGCGCGTTCGTAGGACAGCAGCACCCCGGTCTGCTCGAGCCTGGCCATGCGCGCCTGGATCGTGTTGCGCGAGAGTCCGAGCCGTTCCGCGAGCGCGACGATCGTGGCGCGCGGGTCCTCCGCGAGCGCTGTCAGGAGCTCGAGGTCGATGCGATCGAGGGTTGACATAGTGCCAAACCGTAGCACCAGCTCGATGTCCGCGACTACGCAACATGCTCAATGTGCGCGGAAATGCTTGAGCGACGTGATCAGCGGACGTAGCCTCGAACCAGCCGATGACGATGTCGGCGCCGTGCAGCAGCGCCCCCACAAGGGGCGACGCGACCGAGGAGGACTAAGATGTCACCGCAGACCACTCCGATCACCGATACCGCTCAGGATCTGGACCTCGTCGAGCGTCTGATAGCGCCGGATGGCACGCGCCTGACGCACCCCGATCTGGACCCGTTCGTCGCGGACGTCGATGCAGCGCAGCTTCGAGCGCTCCACCGCGACATGGTCGTGCTGCGCCGGATCGACGCCGAGGGATTCGCACTGCAGCGTCAGGGGCAACTCGGGCTGTGGGCGCCCTGCCAGGGACAGGAAGCGGCGCAGATCGGCACCGCCAGGGCGCTCGCTCCGCAGGACTTCGTGTTCCCCAGCTACCGGGAGACCGGCGTCATCCTCGCCCGTGGTGCCGAACCCGCCGATTTCGTGCGCACCTGGCGCGGCGAAGAGGGAGCGGCGTACGACCCCGACGGGCTGCGTTGCGCACCGATGCAGATCATCATCGGAGCGCAGAGCCTGCACGCGGTCGGCTACGCCATGGGCATCCAGCGCGATGGCACGGATGAGGTGGCCGTGGCGTACTTCGGCGACGGAGCGACCAGCCAGGGCGATGTCAGCGAGGCCATGATCTTCGCGTCGTCCTACGGCGTCCCCGCCGTGTTCGTGTGTCAGAACAACCACTGGGCGATCTCTGAGCCGGTCTCCGTGCAGTCGCGCTTCCCGATCGCCGGTCGTGCGCCGGCGTTCGGCATCCCGAGCCTCCGTGTCGACGGCAACGACGTGCTCGCATGTCTGGCCGCCATGCGCTGGGCGCTCGAGCATGCGCGCAGCGGCAAGGGACCGGCGTTCATCGAGGCCGTCACGTACCGGATGGGGCCGCACACGACAGCTGACGATCCGACGCGCTACCGCGACCCTGCCGAACTCGAGGCGTGGCGCACGCGCGATCCGATCGCACGGCTGGAGGCCTTCCTCACCGCGCGAGGCGAACTCGATGAGGCGCAGGTCGCCGAAGTGCAGGCCGAAGCGGACGCCGCGGCACGCGAGATGCGCGCGGCATGCATCGGCATGGTGACCCGACAGCCGCTCGCGGTCTTCGACGGCGTCTATGCAGAGCCCCACACCGGCCTCGCGCGCGAGCGCGACGCTTACGCCGCGTACCTCAGCACGTTCGACGAGGAGGCCTGAGATGACCGAGATGACGCTCGGCAAGGCGCTCGGCGCCGGCCTCGCGCAGGCCATGCGCGACGACGACAAGGTCGTGATCCTCGGGGAGGACATCGGTCGCCTCGGAGGCGTGTTCCGGATCACCGACGGACTCATCGACGAGTTCGGCGCCAAGCGCGTGATCGACACACCGCTCGCGGAATCGGGCATCGTCGGCGCTGCCGTCGGGCTCGCCTTCCGCGGCTACCGGCCCGTCGTCGAGATCCAGTTCGACGGTTTCGTGTACCCGGCGTTCGATCAGATCGTGTCGCAGGTCGCGAAGCTGCACTACCGCACTCAGGGCAGGGTGAAGATGCCGATCACGATCCGCATCCCCTGGGCGGGCGGCATCGGTGCCGCCGAGCACCACTCCGAGTCGCCGGAGGCCTATTTCGTGCACACCGCCGGACTCCGGGTGATCGCGGTGTCGAATCCGCAGGACGCCTACCGATGCCTGCGCCAGGCGATCGCAAGCGACGACCCGGTGATCTTCTTCGAACCGAAGCGGCTGTATCACCACAAGGGCGAGGTCGACCTGGATGCGCCCCTCGCGGATACCGTGCCGATGGGCCTCGCACAGGTGGTCCGTCGGGGCGCGGATGCCACCGTGCTCACCTATGGAGCGATGGTCAGCACGGCTCTGGATGCCGCAGCCGCCGCCGAGGAGGACGGCATCGACCTCGAGGTGATCGATCTGCGATCGCTGTCTCCCGTCGACTACGACACGGTCGCTGCGTCCGTGCGCCGCACCGGTCGTGTCGTCGTGGCCCACGAGGCGTCCCGCGAGGCCGGCGTCGCCGCCGAAGTCATCGCGAGCATCACGGAGCGCTGCTTCGAGTACCTCGAAGCGCCGCCGTTGCGCGTCACCGGCCACGACATCCCGTATCCGCCGGCGAAGCTCGAGAAGCACCATCTGCCGGATCTCGACCGCATCCTGGACGCTGTGGACCGCGTGCTCGACCGGCCGAACAGCATGACGGAGGCGGGCGCATGACCACCGATTTCCGACTTCCCGACCTGGGGGAAGGACTCACCGAAGCAGAGATCGTGCAGTGGCTGGTCGCCCCCGGCGACACGGTCGCGCTCAACCAGACGCTCGCGGAGGTCGAGACGGCGAAGGCGATCGTCGAGCTCCCGTCCCCGTACGACGGCGTCGTCACGACGCTGCACGCCCAAGCCGGCGACACCGTCGCCGTCGGTGCGCCGCTGATCGCCTTCGACATCGAGGGAGATCCGACCGAGGCGACGCCGGATGCCGAGGACAAGGCGACCGCGGCATCCGATGCCTCGGCACCCGCCGCGCAGGCGAATCTGGTCGGATACGGCGCCGCGCCCACGGGCGGCTCGCGCCCGGCGCGGCGCGCACGCCGCACGGTCGGCGCCACGGCATCCATCGTGGACACGGCCGTCCTGGAAGCCGCACCGCACGACGTCCTGCCGACCGGACCGATCGAGACCGTGCAGGGCGAACGCCCTCGGTCGACGCCGCCCGTGCGCGCGTACGCGAAACGGCTGGGCATCGACCTCGCACTCGTGGCGGCCGAGGTCGGCGATCGCACGATCACGCGCGCCGATGTCGATGCGTATGCCGACCGGGTCGCACCCGCTGCCGCCCCGGCGCGGCAGACGGCCGCGCCAGTGCGCGCGCCCGTCGACGGAGAGCGCGAGAGCAGGATCCCGATCCGCGGCGTGCGCAAGCACACCGCCGAGGCGATGGTCCAGAGCGCCTTCACCGCACCGCATGTGACCTGCTTCCACACGGTCGATGTCACGGCGACCATGGAGCTGATCGCCTCGCTGCGCGACGACAAGGCGCTGGCGGGGGTGCGGATCGGGCCGCTCGTCGTGATCGCCAAGGCGGTCTGCCTCGCGCTCGGGCGCACTCCAGGGCTCAACTCCCGCTGGGATGCGGATGCCGGTGAGATCGTGCAGCATCACTACGTGGACCTGGGCATCGCCGCGGCCACCGAGCGCGGGCTGATCGTCCCGAACATCCGGGATGCCGAGCGGATGTCGCTCATCGGCCTCGCCGAGGCATTGACGGCCCTCACCGAGACCGCGCGATCCGGCCGCACCTCACCCGCGGAACTCGCCGGGGGAACGTTCTCGATCACGAACATCGGCGTGTTCGGCATCGATGCGGGGACGCCGATCCTGCCGCCGGGTCAGTCCGGCATCCTCGCGGTCGGCGCCGTCCGCCCGCAGCCCTGGGTGCACAAGGGCGAACTGGCGATCCGCCGGGTCATGACGTTGAGCCTGTCGTTCGATCACCGCGTCGTCGACGGGGCGGAGGGCGCGCGCTTCCTCAAGGATGTCGCGGACATCCTCGAGGAACCGGGGCGTGCGATGCTGATGGCGTGACGGCCCCGGCCGTCACGCCATCAGGCGGTCAGCGCCGCGTACGCCATGTCCGCGAGGACGGCCGCAGTGGCGGCCTGGGCGCGCGAGGCCGAGCGGGTGCTGTGCGGGGTCGAGTTGATCAGACCGAACCCCGCCTGCACCCGCAGGCGCAGTTCGTCGGTCGAGACCGAACGCAGCGGTGCGAGCGCCGACATCCACAATTCGATGTAGGCGCGCTGAAGCCGCCGGACCTCGGCGCGGTCCTCGTCCGAGAGGTGCGCGAGATCGCGGTCCTGCACACGGATGACCTGCGCACGACCGAGCGCGAAGTCGACGTGGAAGCCGATCAGCGCGCGCACCCGACCCTCGTCGTCGGATGCGGCCTCGGAGACCGCCGTTCCGCCGGACACCAGATCACGGCTGACCCCGACGAGCAGCGCGCCGAGCAGCGCCTGCTTCCCGGCGAAGTGGCGGTACACGGCGGGTCCGGAGACGCCGACCGCAGCGCCGATGTCCTCGAGGCTCACGCCGGAGAACCCTCGGTCGGCGAAGAGCGTGGCCGCGGCGGACAGCAGGGCGTCGGAGCGCTCGGCCTTGGCGCGATCGCGCGCCGTGATCGGGGTTGTCATCTCAGTTAATGCTCGCTAACCTAAATGAACGGGTTAGTGCACACTAACCGACCGCACCGGTCGGGCACCAGTTCTCGTGTGTCGAGGAGGACGCCACGATGGCAGAGACGCAGCACGCGCTCGCGGAGCGCCTTCGCGAGAAGCTGGCGCAGGCCGCCCTGGGGGGACCGGAGGCTTCGCGCCGCCGTCACGTCGAGCGGGGCAAGCTGCTGCCGCGTGAGCGCATCGCGCGGTTGCTCGACGAGGACAGTCCGTTCCTCGAGGTGGCCCCGCTCGCCGCCCACGGCATGTACGACGGGGAAGTCCCTGGTGCAGGCGTGATCGCCGGGATCGGGCTGGTGCACGGTCGCCACGTGATGGTGGTGTGCAACGACGCGACCGTCAAGGGCGGCAGCTACCTGCCGATGACGGTCAAGAAGCACCTCCGTGCGCAGGAGATCGCCCTGGAGAATCGTCTGCCCTGCCTGTACCTCGTCGATTCGGGCGGCGCGTTCCTCCCGAAGCAGGACGAAGTCTTCCCGGACCGCGACCACTTCGGCCGCATCTTCTTCAACCAGGCGCGCCTCTCGGCGGCCGGAGTTCCGCAGCTCGCAGCCGTGCTCGGCTCATGCACGGCCGGCGGTGCGTACGTGCCCGCGATGAGCGACGAGAGCGTCATCGTCCGCGGCCAGGGGACGATCTTCCTCGGCGGACCGCCTCTCGTGAAAGCCGCCATCGGCGAGATCGTCTCCGCCGAGGAACTGGGCGGGGGAGAGCTGCACGCCCGCCGTTCCGGCGTGGTCGACCATCTCGCGGAGGACGACGAGCACGCTCTGGAGATCCTTCGCGACATCGTGTCGACCCTTCGTGCTCCACGGGAACCGGCCTGGGAAGTCGGCGAGGCCGTCGCACCGGCCGAGACCGGCAGCCTGTACGACGTCGTGCCGGTGGACGTGAACGCGGGCTATGACGTGCACGAGGTCATCATCCGGCTGATCGACGGCGGATCCTGGCTGGAGTTCAAGCCTGACTACGGTACGACCCTGGTGACAGGATTCGCCCGGTTGCACGGGCACCCGGTGGGTATCGTCGCGAACAACGGAGTCCTGTTCAGCGAATCCGCCCTCAAGGGAGCTCATTTCATCGAGCTGTGCGATCAACGCGGCATCCCCCTGCTGTTCCTGCAGAACATCACGGGTTTCATGGTGGGATCCGTCGCCGAGGCTGGCGGCATCGCCAAGGACGGCGCGAAGATGGTCACGGCCGTCGCGACCACGCGCGTCCCGAAGCTCACCGTCATCATCGGCGGCTCGTTCGGTGCCGGCAACTACTCGATGTGCGGACGCGCCTATTCGCCGCGCTTCCTGTGGACCTGGCCGGCGAGTCGCATCTCGGTCATGGGGGGAAACCAGGCGGCCTCCGTGCTCGCGACCGTCAAGGAGGACCAGCTCACGGCGCGCGGCGAATCGTGGACGGCGAATGAGCGCGCCGCGTTCGAGAATCCGATCCGTGCGCAGTACGAGAATCAGGGCGAGCCGTACTACGCCACCGCCCGGCTCTGGGACGACGGCATCGTCGACCCGGATCGCACGCGCGACCTGCTGGGCCTCGCTCTCGACGTCGTCTCCCGCACTCCACTGCCCGCGCCGGGCTTCGGCGTCTTCCGGATGTGATGGCCATGTTCTCCTCCGTCCTGATCGCGAACCGAGGCGAGATCGCGCGCCGGATCATCCGCACGCTCACGGCGCTCGGCATCCGCAGCGTCGCCGTCTACTCCGATGCGGATGCCGGTGCCCCGCACGTCCGCGAGGCGGATGATGCCGTGCGGATCGGACCGGCACCGGCGGCGGACTCCTATCTTCGCGTCGAGGCGATCATCGCGGCGGCGCGTGAGAGCGGCGCAGAGGCGGTGCACCCCGGCTACGGCTTCCTGTCGGAAAGCGTCGCATTGGCCGAGGCGTGCGCGGCAGCGGGCCTCGCCTTCATCGGACCCGGCATCGAGGCGCTGCAGATCATGGGCGACAAGGCCCGATCCCGTGCGCATGTGTCCGAACGCGGTGTCCCTGTGGTTCCGGGGTTCGATGCGGCCGGCCTCTCGGATGCCGAGATCGGCGTCCGCGCGAACGAGATCGGGTACCCGCTGCTCGTGAAGCCCAGTGCCGGCGGCGGCGGCAAGGGCATGGAGATCGTGCGGAATGCCGATGGGCTCGCGGCGGCGCTGAGTTCGGCCCGGCGCGTAGCTGCGGCATCCTTCGGCGACGACGCCCTCGTGCTCGAGCGGCTCATCGGTCGTCCTCGCCACCTCGAGGTGCAGGTGTTCGGCGATACCCACGGCACCGTCGTCGCGATCGGCGAGCGCGAGTGCACGCTGCAGCGCCGGCACCAGAAGGTCATCGAGGAGGCGCCCGCGCCGGGCATCACCGACGCGCTGCGCGAGCGGCTCTGGAGCGAAGCGGTCCGGGTGGCGGCGAGCGTCGACTACGTCGGTGCGGGGACGGTGGAGTTCCTCATCGACGCGGATGCCGCGGACGAGGTGTTCTTCATCGAGATGAACACGCGGCTGCAGGTCGAGCACCCCGTCACGGAGGCCGTCACCGGGCTCGATCTCGTCGAGCTGCAGCTGCGGGTCGCAGCAGGCGAGCCGTTGCCCGCGGTTCCGCGTGCGACGGGCCACGCGATCGAGGCCAGGGTGTACGCGGAGTCGCCGGAGCGCGGATTCCTGCCGTCGACGGGGCACGTTCTGCGGTTCGCCGCGCCGGTCGGTGTGCGCGTGGATGCCGCGATCGAGACCGCCTCCGAGATCACGGGCTTCTACGACCCGATGATCGCCAAGGTGATCGCCCTGGACGACGATCGTACGGCGGCCCTCGCGCGGCTGGACGAGGCGCTCGCGCAGACGGTCGTGCTCGGGGTCGAGACGAACATCGCGTTCCTTCGAGCGCTGTGCGACGATCCCCGTGTCATCGACGCCGACCTGGACACCGGCCTGATCGAGACCCTGCTGCCGTTCGCTGCACCCCCGCCGTCGGACGCCATGCTGGATGCCGCGAGACGTGCGTTGCAGGTTGAGACCGAGCCAGGCAGGCCAAGTCTCACTCCGCAGAGTACGTCTCGCGGATGGAACGCGGGAGCGGTGTGGGCCGCTCTGCCGGGGTGGCGATTGAGCGGATCGGATGCCGCGGCACGACGTATCGCTTTCCTGACCGACGACGGCGACGTCGTCTTCGCCCCCGCCCACTCGGCGAACGAGCCGGCCCCCTCCCGCTCGTTGAGCGACGAGCGCACCCACTCCCGCTCGTCGAGCGAGCGAAGCGAGTCGACACGCGTTCCTGTCCAAGCAGCATGCGCCCCCGACGCTTCCGTCTGGATCTCCGAGGCCGGTCGCACCGCCCGGCTGCGTCCGCTCACCCGACGCCAGATCATGGATCACCGGCTGGCTGCTCAGCATCCCGAAGTCCTCGCGACCCACCCGGAGGTCCGGGCACCGATGCCGGGCAGCGTCGTCGCGGTCCACGTCGCCGAGGGTGCGCGGGTGGCGCAGGGAGCCGTCATCGCCTCGATCGAGGCGATGAAGATGGAGCATCCGGTGCTCGCGCCGCACGACGGCACGGTGCATCTCCTGGTCGCGCAGGGCGACCAGGTGCGACGCGACCAACCGGTCGCGCGCGTCGAGGCGGAGGAGAGCCATGACTGACCTGACCGAAGAAGAGCGCGAACTCGCCGGAATGGTCCGCGACTTCGCCGAGACCGTCGTCGCCCCGCAGTCGTACGAGGCGGATCGGACGCACACGTTGAACCTGGACGTCGTACGCCAGATGGGCGAGCTGGGACTGTTCGGGTTGCCGTTCCCCGAGGAGGTCGGGGGGCAGGGCGGCGATCTCATGGCGCTCGGCATCGCCATCGAGGCTCTCGGCCGGGTGGACCAGTCGATCGCGATCACTCTCGAGGCCGGTGTCAGTCTCGGCGCCATGCCGGTGTTCCGATTCGGCACGGATGCGCAACGAGAAGAGCTGCTGCCGGACCTGCTCGCAGGGCGCGCCCTCGCCGGGTTCGGGCTGACCGAGCCCGAGGCGGGCAGCGATGCCGGCGCGACGCGCACCACGGCCCGCCGCGACGGCGGCGCGTGGGTGATCAACGGTGCGAAGCAGTTCATCACGAATTCCGGCACGCCGATCACGAGGTTCGTCACGGTGACCGCCGTCACCGGCGAGCGCGACGGGCGCAAGCAGATCTCGACCATCATCGTCCCGAACGGGACGCCCGGATTCACCGTCGAGCCGCCTTACGACAAGCTCGGCTGGCGTGCGTCGGACACGCATCCGCTCACGTTCGTCGATGCCCGCGTGCCGGAGGGGAATCTGCTCGGCGAGGAGGGCCGCGGCTTCGCGAACTTCCTCAGCATCCTGGACGAAGGGCGCGTCGCGATCGCGGCCCTGTCCACGGGCGCGGCGGAGGGATGCCTCGAACAGGCGACCGCCTACGCCCGCAGCCGCACGGTGTTCGGTGCGGCGCTCAGCACCCGCCAGAACGCCCAGTTCACACTCGCCCGCATGCGCGCACGCGTGCACACCGCGCGGCTCGCGTGGCATCATGCCGCCCGGCTGCGCGGCAACGGCAAGCCCTTCGGCGAGGAGGCGGCGATCGCGAAGCTGGTCGCGGGGGAGGCGGCGATGGACAACGCGCGCGATGCGACCCAGATCTTCGGCGGCAACGGCTTCATGGACGAATTTCCGGTGGCGCGGCACTACCGGGACTCGAAGATCCTCGAGATCGGCGAGGGCACCACAGAGGTCCAGCTGCTCGTGATCGCGCGGGCGCTCGGACTCGCCGGGTAGCGTGGAATCATGACGGAGATCGTCCAGCGCGGCCTGTACTACGAGGAGTTCGATCTCGATGCCACGTATCTGCATCGTCCGGGTCGCACCGCCACCGAGGCCGACAACGTCCTGTTCACGACGCTCACGATGAACACGCAAGCGCTGCATCTGGATGCCGCGTACGCCGCGACCCAGGAGTTCGGTCGCCCGCTGATGAACTCGATGTGGACGCTGTCGACGATGGTCGGCTCGTCCGTGGCTCAGCTGACCCAGGGCACGCTGGTCGCCCAGCTCGGGCTGAGCGACATCCGCTTCCCGCATCCGCTGTTCGCCGGCGACACCCTGTATACGGAGAGCACCGTCACCGACAAGCGGTTGTCGTCCTCCCGACCAGGACAGGGCATCTGCACGATCGCCCACACCGGTCGCAGCCAGGACGGCATCGTCGTCGCGACGGCTGTGCGAACGGTGCTCGTGCACTGCCTTCCGGAGGGGGACGCATGACCTTCGAACTCGGCCCTGCCCTGCTGTTCTGCCCGGCGGATCGCCCCGAGCGCTTCGCGAAGGCGCTCGATCGTGCGGATGCCGTCATCCTCGACCTCGAGGACGCCGTCGGCTCAGCCGACAAGGCCGCGGCGCGGGGGAACCTCATCGACGCGGATGTGGATCCGGATCGGGTGATCGTTCGCGTCAACGCCGCGGATTCGGCCGAGTTCGTGAGCGACCTGGCGACACTGTCGCAGACCGACTTCCGCACGGTCATGGTGGCGAAGGCGGAGGATCCGTCAGCTCTGGATGCCTTCGATCCGCGATTCTCGCTGATCGCGCTGTGCGAGACCGCGCGCGGCGTCGCCGCCGCGGATCGCCTTGCGGCCCATGAACGCGTGGTCGGGCTCATGTGGGGTGCCGAGGATCTCGTGGCGTCGCTGGGCGGCACGTCGAGCCGACGCTGGGACGGCGCGTACCGCGACATCGCCCGGTACGCGCGCTCGCGCGTGCTGCTCGAGGCCGGGGCACGCGGCAAGGCTGCGATCGACGCCGTGCACATCGCGATCGACGATCTCGACGGTCTGGCCGCGGAGGCGCAGGATGCCGCGGCGAGCGGGTTCTCGGCGACGGCATGCATCCACCCGGGTCAGGTCGCGGTCATCCGCGACGCCTATCGGCCCGACGCGGCAGAGGTGGCCTGGGCCGAAGGCGTGCTGGCGGCGGCCGTCGGGGAGCGCGGCGTCTTCCGCTACGAAGGACGCATGATCGACGAGCCCGTGCTGCGCCATGCGCGCAGCGTGCTGCGCCGCAGGCGCTGACGGTTACTGAACCGGCACGGTCTCCAGCAGCCGCAGCACGCCGGGTGACGCCTCGAACCGGTGCACCGAGCCGTTCGCGAGCGGTACGCCCACCAACGGCATGGTTCCACCGGACGCGTGGTCCAGCAGCGCGCGGATCACTCCGCCGTGCGCGACGACGATCACGGACTCCGCGGCCGGCGCCGAACGGCGGCGCGAGCTGCGGGCGATGATGTCCAGGGCGCTGAGCGCGCGGTCGCGCACCTCGTCGAACGCTTCAGCACCGGGGACATCGGCATGCCAGTCGCCGTAGGCCGAGATGTAGTCGGCGACCAGCATCCCTTCGGCCTCGCCGAACTCCCGCTCGCGCAGGTCGGCGACCAGCTCCGGCTCGTCGAGCCCGAGCTCTCCGGCGATGATCCGCGCGGTCTCGTGCGCGCGGACGAGCGGGCTGGCGTAGATCGCGTGGTGGGTGCCGTCCGCCAGGGCGGCTGCGGCCTCGAGCGCGTGCCCGCGGCCGGTGTCGTTCAGCGGGATGTCCGTCGACCCCTGAATGCGGCGGTCGAGGTTCCAGTCGGTCTGTCCGTGGCGGACGAGGGTGATCAGAGTCATGAGAGCTGCTCCTGGATCGCGGGGATGACATCGCTCGTGCCGCCCGCGAGCGTCACGTCCGCCCAGGAATCCGCCCTGGTCGGCTCGCGATTGATGATGATGAGAGGGATGCCGCGGCGCCTGGCGCGCTCGACGAGGCGGACCCCGGAGTTGACCACGAGCGACGAACCGGCGACGATCATCGCCGAGCTCGCGCGGAGCAGCGACTCGGCGGCGCGGAAGCGGTCGGCCGGGACGAACTCACCGAAGAACACGACATCGGGCTTCAGCATCCCGCCGCAGACGGAGCAGGTCGGTACGACGAACCCGTCGGCCGTCGCCGGCGTGACGTCGCCGTCCGGGTTCAGCGGGATGCTCTCCGGCACCGTGATCCAGGGATTGCGGTCTTCGATCTGGGCGGCGATGTCGCGGCGGTCGAAGACCTGGCCGCAGTGCAGGCAGAGCACGCGCCGCATCGTGCCGTGCACCTCGATGACGTGCGAACTGCCGGCGCGCAGGTGCAGCCCGTCGACGTTCTGGGTGATGACACCGCTCACGAGGCCGTCGCGTTCCATCTCGGCGAGCGCGAGGTGACCGGGGTTCGGTGCGGCCTTCGCGAAGGCGTGCCAACCCAGGTGGCCGCCGATCCAGTAGCGCCGCCGGGCGGATTCGTCCGCGAGGAAGCGCTGTGCGGTCATCGGATCCGCACGCGTCGTGGCTCCTTCTCCGCGGTAGGCGGGGATGCCGGAATCGGTCGAGATCCCCGCTCCTGTGAGCAGGGCGATCCTCTTGCCCTGGAGCAGTTCCACGGTGCGCGCGACGCCATCAGCCAGATCGGCAGTCATCGTCACGCTCACGGAACCTCCCTGAGCGAGTCTAGAGCCTGTCGCCTGAGGGAGCTCACCGGAGGGCGAGCACGATGACGCCGATGGCGAGGCAGGTGTCGAGCGCGGCGCAGAACTCCGCCATGGTCGAGACGACGACGCGTCGTGTGCGGAGGTGATGCGCATCCCAGCCGGCATGCAGCAGGAGCCCCACGCCGACGAGTACGGCGCCCCAGGGTGCGGGGAGAACCGGGACGAGCAGGACGAGAGCGATCACCAGGAGCATCGCGACCGCCTGGAGAGGGAGACCCCACGTCGGATGCAGCCGACCGCGGAAGAGACCGTACACGACGAGCGCTGCGACGATCACGACCATGGCCCACGACGGTGAGAAGGGCTGAACGGCGATCCCGACTCCGATGAGGACGAAGGTCGCGCCGAACAGCGGCCACGCCGCGGCGCGGTGTCCGAGGGCGGCCGAACCGAGATAGACGAAAGCGGCGGCGGTGAGGACTTCCCCGGGCATGTCGGCGCCGGCGAGGCCGATGTACAGGATCACGATGAGCGCAGCGGCGAACACGACGCCGACGATCGCAGGCCAGACATGCAGCATCCGCTGCGGACGGCGCGCGGTTTCAGCCATCGGGGCTCCTTCCCTCGCGACCACGGTAGGGCGCTGGGCGTGCGCGGACAAGGCGCTCCGGGTCCCGGTCCCCGAGGTGGCAGAGTGGATGGGTGGACCTCCAGCATGTGACCGACGCCGACGATCCGCGACTCGACGACTACCGGAACCTCACCGACACCGCGCTGCGTCGTGTGCGCGAGCCGGAAGGCGGACTCTACATCGCCGAGTCGGCCAAGGTCATCGAGCGGGCGTGCGCCGCCGGCCACGCGCCGCGCTCTGTCATGACGCAGCGGCGCTGGGTCGCGGGGTTGCAGTCGATCCTCGGTGATCGTGATGTGCCGGTCTATCTCGTGCCCGACGAGGTCGCCGAGAGTGTGACGGGCTTCGCCGTGCACCGTGGCGCGCTGGCGTCCATGCACCGACCGGTGCTCCCCTCGGTCGCGCAGCTGCTGCAGGATGCTGCGCGTGCAGCCCGCCCGCGGATCGCCGTCCTGGAGGGATTGACCGACCACGCCAACGTCGGGGGAGTCTTCCGCAATGCGGCTGCGCTCGGACTCGACGCCGTTCTGGTGTCGCCGGACTGCGCGGATCCCCTGTACCGTCGCTCCGTTCGCGTCTCCATGGGAACGGTGTTCCAGGTGCCGTGGACACGGATTCCCGAGTGGCTCCCTGGCATCCGCGAGCTGCAGCGGGCCGGCTGCGTCGTGGCCGGAATGACGCTGGGGGAGGGCGCGCTCACGCTCGATGAACTCGTGGCTGAAGACCACGAGAAGCTCGCGCTGGTGTTCGGCACCGAAGGCCACGGCCTCGCGCCGGTCACAGACGGCATCCTCGACCGTCGCGTCACGATTCCCATGTCTGGCGGGGTCGACTCGCTGAACGTCGCGGCGGCGTCGGCAGTCGCGTTCTACGCGACGAGATGACACCCTCGGATTGTCACCAGACACCCAGCTCAGCCAGTCGCGCCATGCTGACGACTCTCCTCTACTATCGCGCCTCGAGCACCGTGACGATCGGGCGATGGTCGGTGCCGCCGGGCGCTGACGGCGTGATGACCCGTGCATCGAGCACAGCCCACACAGACCCGGCCAGGACGTGGTCGATGGGCGATGCCAACCACGCCGGGGCTGTGGAAGGCCAGGTACCCGTGGCTGCAGCATCGGCCTGCGCTGCGGCATCCTGGCAGTGCCCGAGATCCAGGTGATCGACCGTGGAGTTGAGATCTCCGGCGATGATGACGTCGGGCCCGAGCACGCTGCACTGCTCGGCGATCCACTGCAGTCCTGCTCTCCAGTCGTCCATGCTCTCGGGCAGGGGAGGGGCCGGATGAGCTGCGACGATCACCGGTCCGTCTCCATCGGTCGGACGCCACCCGATCTCGACATCGACGAGAACGAACTCGCCCTGGTCTACCGCGCGCGCGGCATGGATGAGACCGAGGCGCTCACACCGGCGTTCCCGGCACTCGCAGCGAGAGCAGCGATCGCGATCCCTGCGGCGATGCACGCCAGAACCTGTGCCTGCCGTCGGAACAGCAGGAACGCTCCTGTCGCGACGATGGCGACGACCAGAAGGACAAGTGCCAGCGGGGCGCGGAAGGCGATGAGCTGGGCGATGCCGGGAAGGCGCTGCGCCCCGAATGCCTGCGGCCAGGTCAGCAGGACCGCCACGGGGATGCCGACCAGCGACGCGATGATCAGGGCGGCGCGTCCCTGTCTGGCGCTCCCCGATGACGTGGAGCGGTCGAGACTCACGGTGATGCCTGGGGTAGGGCGCCGACACCGCGTCTGTTTGTACGCATCTGTGTGAGCCTAGGGGAGCGCCGGTCTGGAGAGCTCAGATCTCCCAGCGAGCGTTCGAATTCCGGGGTTGCCCGGGCCCTTCCTATACGGGCGGAGGGATTCGAAACCTGGTTTGCGCCGACCTCGAGAGACCAGACGAGATGTGGAAGCACTCCTGCCAGCAGGATGACGACGGCAGCACTGCCGTCGGCGATCAAAACGGCACGGACTCGAGACGGCGCAGGCGGTATCGCGCTGACCGATCGCGGATGTCATGCGTGCGACGCGGTGTTATTCGGACGCGCGGATCTCGTACGGCACGGCATCAGGGCGCTTGGCCGCGACGTCGTCGCCGGAGGACTGATGACGCAGCCGACGCAGCACCCAGGGCATGAGGTGCTCGCGTGCCCAGCCGAGATCCTCCGAGCGCGCTTCGCGCCAGGTGCGCACCGGCAGCGCGTCCGGCTGCATCGCCTGCAGATCGTTCGGCACGTTCAGCGCGCGCAGCACCATGCGCGCCACCTCGTGGTGGCCGAGCGCGTTGTAGTGCAGCCGGTCATCGTCGAAGAAGCGGGGGTCCTGCACGGTCTTGAGCGCCCACTGATCGGCGACGATGCAGTCGTGCCGGTCCGCGATCGCCCGAACGTTCTCGTTGTAGATCGCGACCTTGCCGCGGAACGCGCGGAACACGGGCGTGAAGCCCGTGTCGATCCCCGTGAAGAGCACGACGGCCGACCCGGTCGAGGCGAGCCGGGCCACGGCATCCTCGAGCTGGACGGCGATGGCGTCCGGATCCGTACCGGGGCGGATGACGTCGTTGCCGCCGGCGCAGATCGAGACGAGATCCGGGCGCAGCGCGACGGCCGGCTCGATCTGGTCGGCGACGATCTGAGCGATGAGTTTGCCGCGAACGGCGAGGTTGGCGTATGCGAAATCGTCGACTTGCCGGGAGAGGACCTCCGCGACGCGATCGGCCCAGCCGCGATGTCCGCCAGGGGCGGCTGGATCCGGGTCGCCGATGCCCTCTGTGAACGAGTCGCCGATGGCCACGAAGCGGCGCCACGGGTGCGGGCCCTCGTTCGGGATGAAAGGGGTCCGGGATGATTCCAGATCGGTCATCGCACTCTCCTCGAAAGCTCGCGGAGCCAGGGATCGCGGCCTCGCAGGCTTCGAGCCTACCGGCCGTCCGGCTCTCGCGGGGGCGGCTGACCCCCGGTGTCCGTGGGAGCGATTATCGTGGAGTCGATGCTCTCTCCGTCCTTCCCCCAGCGCGCTCCGTGGGGTACCGCCAGCAAGCTGAGGGCGTGGCAGCAGGAGGCGCTCGAGCAGTACTTCGAGGAGGACAAGCGCGACTTCCTCGTGGCGGCGACGCCGGGCGCAGGAAAGACGACCTTCGCGTTGACGCTCGCCGTCGAACTGCTGCGGATGCGCGAGGTGAACCGCATCATCGTGGTCGCTCCGACCGAGCACCTGAAGACCCAGTGGGCGGATGCCGCGGCACGCGTGCACATCCGCCTCGACCCGCGTTTCCGCAACAGTCACTGGGCACCGGCGTCCCACTACCACGGGGTCGTGGTGACGTACGCCCAGGTCGCGGCGAAGTCGTCCGTGCACCGCCACCTCACAGAGGACGCCAAGACGCTCGTCATCCTGGACGAAGTGCACCACGGTGGCGACGCGCTCAGCTGGGGCGATGCGATTCGGGATGCCTATGGACCGGCGAAGCGTCGTCTGCTGCTCTCCGGCACGCCGTTCCGCAGCGACACCGCCCCGATCCCGTTCGTCGAGTACCTGCCGGACGAGTCCGGCGCGCGCATCTCGAGCACGGACTATTCGTACGGTTACGGTCGCGCCCTCGCCGACGGCGTCGTTCGGCCCGTGCTGTTCCACATGTACTCCGGCAAGATGCGCTGGCGCACCAGCGCCGGCGATGAGCTCGAGGCCCACCTCGGGCAGGACAACACCAAGGACGTCAACTCCCAGGCCTGGCGCACGGCACTCGACCCCGAGGGCGCGTGGATGCCCGCGGTGCTGTCGGCCGCGGATCGCCGCCTGACCGAGATCCGTCACCATGTACCGGATGCCGGGGGCCTGGTGCTCGCCACCGATCAGACGGTCGCGCGCGCCTACGCCAAGATCCTGCACAGCATCACGGGGCAGCAGCCGACGATCGTGCTCTCCGACGATGCGGCCGCCTCGGAGCGGATCGAGAAGTTCAGTCAGAACGACGCGCGCTGGATGGTGGCGGTGCGCATGGTGTCCGAAGGCGTGGACGTGCCGCGACTGGCCGTCGGCGTGTACGCGACGTCGTCGTCCACGCCGCTGTTCTTCGCTCAAGCCATCGGGCGCTTCGTGCGCGCCAGGCGTCGGGGTGAGGCTGCGAGCGTCTTCCTGCCGAACGTCCCGGTCCTCATGGGCCTCGCGAACGAGATGGAGAAGCAGCGCGATCACGCGCTCGATCGACAGTCCAAGGACGACGACGGACTCGACGACTCGCTGCTCGACAGTGCCAACCGCGAGGACGACGCGTCGGATGCCCTGACGCAGGAGTTCAGTTATCAGGCGATCTCGTCACTGGCGCACTTCGACCGCGTCGTGTTCGAGGGCAAGGACTTCGGTCAGCTCGCAGAACCCGGGACGCCCGAGGAGGAGGAGTTCATCGGGATCCCCGGCCTCCTCGAACCCGAGCACGTCCACGAATTGCTCATGCAGCGCAGTGCTCGACAGTCGAAGCTGCGGGAGGCGCGCGAGGCCGAGCAGGGTCCGGAGGCCGTGACCACTCTGCCGCCGCCTCTGCACCGGACGCTGCGCGAGCAGCGCCAGCTGCTGAACAGTCTGGTCGGTCTCTATGCCAGGCAGGCCGGCGAGCCTCACGGCGCGGTGCATGCCGAACTGCGGCGGATCTGCGGCGGGCCGGCGGTCGCACAGGCGACGGTCGCGCAGCTGCAGTCGCGCATCGACGTGCTGCGCAAGCGTGTGAAGAGCCGCTGAGCGCTGCGGGCGATCCGCCGGGTTCGGGGGCCCGAAATGCTGTCAATCCGCGGATTCCGGCGGGCCGGCTCAGGTGGCGTCGATAGCGTTGAAGCATCCCCACCGAATCAGGAGATCCGATGAGCGCGCCCGCTTCCGCCGAGCCGACCCCCGCCGATCGTCGACGCTGGGCGCGGTACCTCGTGGAGGAGCGCGCCGAGGGATCCGTGTATCAGAAGCTCGCAGCGCGCCGGACGGGAGAGGAACGGGACATTCTCCTCAGCCTCGCCGACGCCGAGCGCCGACATGAGCAGCACTGGCTCGACCTGCTCGGCGGTGAGCCGAAGCGGCTGCCCCAAGCCGGCATCCGCTCTCGGCTGCTGGGCTGGATGGCCGGACGCTTCGGATCGATCTTCGTACTCGCGCTGGCGCAGAGCGCCGAGGCGCGCTCTCCGTACGACACCGAACAGTACGCGACCCCGGCGATGCGCGCCGACGAGAAGATCCACTACGAGGTCGTCCGCGGACTGGCAGCGCGAGGTCGCCGCCGACTGTCCGGCTCTTTCCGTGCCGCGGTCTTCGGCGCCAATGACGGACTCGTGAGCAACCTCGCTCTGGTGCTCGGCATCGGCGCGACGGGGGTGAGCGCCAGCTTCGTGCTGTTCAGCGGCATCGCGGGTCTGCTGGCCGGCGCATTGTCCATGGGGGCGGGAGAGTTCGTCTCGGTCCGCTCGCAGCGGGAACTGCTGGCGTCCACCGAGGCGAATGACGACGCCCATGATTCGGCCGCCGATCTCGACATCGACGAGAACGAACTCGCCCTGGTCTACCGCGCGCGCGGCATGGATGAGGCCGAGGCGCTGAACCGTGCGCGCCGCATCGTGACGGCTGCGCAGGCCGGAGTGCGGGCGACCTCGACCGGCCCGATCCGGACCGCAGGAGACGACCACGAGATCGTCGGCAGCGACTGGACCGCCGCGATCTCCAGCTTCCTGCTGTTCGCATCAGGCGCGATCGTCCCGGTGCTGCCGTGGATCTTCGGGATGCAGGGCACGGCGGCCGTCGTGGTCGCTCTCGTCCTCGTCGGGATCGCGCTCCTGTCGACCGGCGCGATGGTCGGCATCCTGTCCGGGGGTCCGCCGCTGCGGCGGGCGCTCCGCCAGCTCGCGATCGGCTTCGGGGCGGCGGCGATCACCTATGTGCTCGGCCTCGTGTTCGGTGTCGGTGCGCTCTGATGCGGTGAGCGGATCGCGCGGCGTAATCTGATGCGGTGACCATGCTGAACAAGGACATGACGCTGTGCATCTCGCTCTCGGCCCGCCCGAGCAACAACGGCACGCGCTTCCACAACCACCTGTACGAGGCGCTCGGGCTGAACTGGATCTACAAGGCGTTCGCGCCCACGGACCTCGCCCAGGCCATCGCGGGTGTCCGGGGTCTCGGGATCCGTGGATGCGCGATCTCGATGCCGTACAAGGAAGCGGTCATCGCGCTCGTCGATCGGATGGATGCCTCGGCGACGGCGATCGAATCGGTGAACACCATCGTGAACGACGAGGGCGTGCTCACCGCCTACAACACGGACTACTCGGCGATCGCGCAGCTCATCGAACGCAACGCTCTCGACCCTGAGTCGTCCGTCCTGCTGCGCGGTTCGGGAGGAATGGCGAAGGCGACCGCGGCGGCGTTCCGCGACGCGGGGTTCCACGACGTCACGATCGTGGCGCGCAATGAGAAGGCGGGCCGGGGGCTCGCGGACCTGTACGGCTTCAGCTGGATCCCCGAACTGGGGGAGCGGACAGCGGACATCATCGTCAACGTCACACCGATCGGCATGGCCGGCGGGTCGGAGGAGCACACCCTCGCCTTCCCCGAGAGCACGGTCGCCGCCGCTTCGGTCGTGTTCGACGTCGTCGCACTGCCTGCCGAGACGCCCCTCGTCGTCGCCGGGCGCGGTTCCGGGAAGACGGTTATCAGCGGCGCCGAGGTGGCGACGCTTCAGGCGTTGGAGCAGTTCGTCCTCTACACCGGCATCCGTCCCTCGGATGCGCAGGTCCGCGCGGCCGAGGAGTTCATGCGGGCGGGTCAGTGATCGTCGTCCGATCCGTCCTCGTCTGAGTCCTCGCCTGCTCCGTCGGCGGTCTCGGGCTCCGGGGCGGTTCCGTCGACCCGCTCTGCCGGCCCTCCGGATGCCGTGTCCGCCTCTTCGCTCTCTCCGGGCACGCCCCGTGTGTTCTGCGGATCGCTCATTCGATCTTCCTTCCCTCGATCACGCAACCGTACGCCGGCGCCCGTGCGGGTTCGAGCCCCTTGACGGTGCGCCATCGATGTGTGAATCGCCGTGTCGCGTTCGCCCCTCCCGCGTCCATGGGTCCGCGCGGAAGCACGGCTTCGATACGGACACGACTACATGGGAGCAGTCACGGGTCCGATCCGACTGCCGGCGGGCACGGAGATCAACGGCCGGGCAGGGTCGTCGTTGCCGACGAGGATATCGGCTGTGCGCGCAGGGTGCGCTTCGGTCTCGTACAGTTCGTACGCCGGCTGGTAGCGGTTCTCGTAGGACATCCGAGCCTGCGCCTCTCCGCCGAGGCGCTCGGCATCACGCTGCACGCACCGCTGGAGACAGACCACGGGATCCGTCTCGATGAAGACGACGACGTCCCAGTGACCGGCGAGTTCCGGACGCTGGAGGAAGGTGCCGTCGACGATGAGGATAGCGTTCTCGTCCGCGAGCCGCGGTTCTTCGTTCAACGGCTCATCCCTGGTCAGGTCGAACGACTGCGTTCTGATGAGTCGGTCGCCGCCGCGATCGAGTGGTCTGAGCAGCAGCGAGACGATGGCTTCGTTGTCTCGAGCATCCCGGTAGTAGCCTTCGGCCGACATGCGTCCGCGACGATAGCGCTCCGCCCTCGGACGATGGAACCCGTCGACGGAAGCGCGGATGGCGGCATGTCCGAGCGATTCGAGCTCTTCGGCTAGTTCGTCAGCGAACGTCGTCTTCCCCGATGCCGTGCGCCCATCGACAGCGACTCTGAGGTTGTTGCCGTCGGAGACATCGATGAGACGCACGGCGATGGTGTGAACAGCGGCTTGTCGGGTACTCATCGCCACAGGCTAACGTCTGGGCACGATGCAACGATTCAGGCTCGGCCCGACCCGGCCCGCCTCTCGTCTTCCTGCACGGGACACCCTGGTCGTCGGCGCTCTGGCATCGGATCGGGGCCGGTGCACATCATCCGGGGCGCTGAGGACACGTGGATCCCAGCGAACCGCGCGGCACAGCTTGAAGCTCTCATTCCCCGTTCTTCCCTCGCCGCCATCGCGGATGCAGGGCACCTGATCCAGCTGGACGCGCCCGAAGCGCTCACGGTCGAACTCACTCGGTGGCTCGAGCGCAACCACGACGCCACCGCCGATGCGGTGGCGTGACCCGCGAGTTCACGCCTGTGGCGATCGTGGCCGGCGAAGCGCGAACGCATCCGAGACGAGAACGGCCCCGGATCCGAAGATCCGGGGCCTATCTGTGCGCGAGGGGGGACTTGAACCCCCACGCCCTATTCGGGCACTAGCACCTCAAGCTAGCGCGTCTACCTATTCCGCCACCCGCGCAGGTGATGAATTCGTCGTTGCCGACCGAAGAATGAGATTAGCACGTTCTCGCGAGTGCTTCGAACCAGGGCGCCCGCCGGGCGTGCCGCCCGCGTTCGATAGCCTGGGGGCATGTCCGATCCGCAGCTGCCAGAGGTCGTCCGCGTCGCGCAGGACCTGATCCGCTTCGACACGTCGAACTTCGGCGGCGGCAACGCCAAGGGCGAACGCGAGGCGGCCGAGTACGTCGGCGCGTACCTCGAGAGCCTCGGCCTCGAGACCGAGTACTACGAGCCGATCCCGCGGCGCACGAACGTCATGGCGCGCGTCCCCGGTCGCGATCGCACGAAACCGGCGCTCGTCGTGCACGGGCATCTGGACGTCGTCCCCGCCATGGCCGAGGACTGGAGCGTCGATCCGTTCGCCGGCGTCGTCCGCGACGGGATGCTGTGGGGCCGCGGTGCCGTCGACATGAAGAACATGAACGCGATGATCCTCACCGCGGTCGCCGACATCCTGCGTTCGGGGGAGCAGCCGGAGCGCGATCTGGTGCTGGCGTTCTTCGCCGATGAGGAGAACGGCGGGGTCGAAGGATCCGCACTGGTCGTGAAAGACCGGCCCGAGTGGTTCGAGGGCGCCACCGACGCGATCAGCGAGGTCGGCGGCTACTCGATCACCGTCGATGATCGACGCGCCTATCTGCTCCAGGTGGGCGAGAAGGCGCTCATCTGGATCCGTCTCGTGGCCAAGGGGCGTGCAGGCCACGGCAGTCGCCTCCACGAGGAGAACGCGATCACGCGTCTCGCCGAGGCGGTGGCCAAGATCGGCCGCACGCGCTGGCCGATCCGGCTCACACCGACGACCGAAGCGCTGCTGCAGGGTCTCAGTGACCTGAGCGGCCGGTCGGTGGACGACCCCGACGCGCTGGCCGCGGCATCCGGCCCCGCCGAGGCCTTTCTCCGTTCGACCTTCCGGACGACGGCCAACCCGACCGTCCTGAGCGCGGGGTACAAGCACAACGTGATCCCCGAGCGCGCGGAGGCGCTCGTCGATGTACGGGTCCTCCCCGGCACCGAGGATGAAGTGCTCGCCGAACTGCAGCAGATCATCGGCGACGACATCGTCATCGAGACCGTCGTCCGCGACATCGGCATGGAGGTGCCGTTCGCCGGCGAGCTCGTCGACGCGATGGTCGCGGCTCTCGGCAGGCACGACCCCGGCGTCCCGGTGATCCCGTACCTGCTCGGAGCGGGCACGGACAACAAGGCGCTCTCGACGCTCGGGATCACCGGTTACGGGTTCGCACCGCTGAGGCTGCCTGCGGACCTGGACTTCACGGGCATGTTCCACGGGGTCGACGAGCGGGTTCCCGTAGACTCGCTTGTCTTCGGTCAGCGGGTGCTGACCGACCTGCTGCGGTCGTACTGATCACCGCACCGATCTCTGCCTGTTCCCTCAGGCTGTCCTGTTCGGTCTGAAAGGCCTCCATGCACCTGCTCGAAGCGCTGTTCCTCGGCATCATCCAGGGACTCACCGAGTTCCTGCCGATCTCCTCCAGCGCGCACCTGCGCATCGTGGGGACCTTCACGGGCTCGGGCGAAGACCCCGGCGCGGCGTTCACTGCGATCACGCAGATCGGCACCGAAGCGGCCGTCGTGGTGTTCTTCTGGCGCGACATCGTGCGCATCATCGGGCACTGGTTCCGCTCACTCGTCGGCAAGCTGCCCCGCAATGATCCCGATGCGAAGATGGGCTGGCTCATCATCATCGGCAGCATCCCGATCGTGGTCCTCGGGCTGCTGTTCCAGGACCAGATCGAGACCGTCCTGCGGTCGATGTGGATCGTCGCGATCATGCTGATCCTCTTCGGCATCCTGCTCGGCGTCGCCGACCACGTCGGAGCGAAGCGGCGCAAGCTCGACGACCTGACCTACCCGCACGGCATCCTGTTCGGCTTCGCGCAGGCCCTGGCGCTGGTTCCGGGCGTGTCCCGCTCGGGCGGCACGATCACGATGGGGCTGTTCCTGGGCTACGAACGCGCCGCCGCGGCGCGCTACGCCTTCCTGCTCGCGATCCCCGCCGTGTTCGGCAGCGGCTTCTTCCAGCTCTTCAAGAACTGGGACGCACCGGATCAGTACTTCTCGCTCGGCGAGACGCTCGCAGCGACCGGAATCGCCTTCGTCGTCGCGCTCGGCGTCATCGCGTTCTTCATGAGCTGGATCTCGAAGCGCAGCTTCCTGCCGTTCGTGATCTACCGGATCCTGCTGGGGACGACGCTGCTGATCCTTCTCGGCACCGGGGTCATCGCGGGCTGACCCTTCGACCGGCTCAGAACCCTTCGATGGGCTAGGAGTTCGCCGGTTCAGCGCTTGTGATCACCGGGTCCGTCGCCACGGCGACGGAGATAGCGCTCGAAGGCCTGGGCGATCGCATCGCCGGAAGCTTCGGGGGAGTCCCAGGTGTCCCGCGTGCGCTCCAGTTGGCGGATGTACTCCGTCATGTCCTCGTCATCGGCCGCCGCGGCGTCGATCGATGCTTCCCACGCGGCCGCTTCGGTGCGCAGGTGCGTCCGGGGCACGTCCACTGCGGTGAGCTCTTCGAGCCGATCCAGCAGTGCCAGGGTCGCCTTCGGCGACGGCGCCGCCGATGCGACATAGTGCGGCACGCTCGCCCACAGCCCCGCCGTCGGGATGCCGGCGCGCTCGGCGAAGTGCTCGAGCACGCTGAGAATGCCCACCGGGCCCTCGTAGAGCGAGCGCTCGAGGCCGTGCTCCTCTCTGACCTGTTCGTTCGGGCTCGAGGAGAAGATGGAGATCGGGCGCGTATGCGGCACGTCCGACAGCATGGCGCCGAGCGTGAGGAAGCCGGTGACGTCATCGCGCAGCGCCACATCGATGAACTCCGTCGCGAACGCCTGCCAGGTGCGCGCCGGCTCCGAACCGGTCAGCAACCACAACTCGGGTCCGAGCTGCGCGGCGGGCACCGGCCGCCACAGCGCCGCACCCGGCCACTGCAGCTCGCGGTGCCCCTGCGCGTCCATGCGCGTGGCGGGGCGCGTGTACTGGTAGTCGAAATAGAGTTCGGGGTCGACGGCGTGGACGAGCTCGTAATCGCCCGACTGGCGGATCGCTTCGATGGCGCCGCTCGCTGCTTCGCCGGCGTCGTTCCAGCCGTCGAACGCCGCGATGATGATGCGGGGTCCCAGTGCATCCATCCCTCAAGGCTAGTCCCCGAGCACACCGGCGGCGCAGGCGCGCGGGGATGCGCCGGATAGCATGGTGAAGTGAGTGAGACGCCGAGCGCAGTCCTGTGGGACATGGACGGGACCCTCGTCGACACCGAGCCGTACTGGATGACGGCCGAGACGGAACTCGTGGAGTCCTTCGGCGGAACATGGACGCACCAGGACGCCCTTCAGCTGGTGGGCAACGGTCTTGCGGACAGCGCGGCCATCCTGCGGCAGGCGGGCGTCCAGATGGATGGCGACGCCATCATCCAGCACCTCACCGACCGCGTACGGGACATGCTGAGCACGCACGGCGTGCCGTTCCGACCCGGTGCGCAGGAACTGCTGCGCGATCTTCGGGATGCCGGCATCCCGACCGCCCTGGTGACGATGTCGCTGCGCCGCATGGCGGAGGGCGTGACCGAGCTCATCGACTTCGACGCCTTCCGGCTGATCGTCGCCGGTGACGACGTCGAGAACCCGAAACCGCACCCCGAGCCGTATCTGCTCGGTGCGGCGCTGCTCGGCGTCGAGATCGACGCGACGATCGTGATCGAGGACTCTCCGACCGGCGTGCGAGCCGGGCTGGCCTCCGGGGCCGTGACCCTCGGCGTTCCGCACATCCTGCCGCTCGACGACATCGGAGCGCACGACCTGTGGCCGACGCTGCACGGTCGGACGGCACACGACATCATCGCGCTCTACCGGGCGCATCGCACCTCTCAGACGGAGAACCCCTCATGACCGACGCGCACACCACCCGCCCGAGCGGCCCGTTCCGTGAAGGCGACCGTGTCCAGCTCACCGGCCCGAAGGGCCGGATGCACACCATCTCCCTGCGCGCCGACGGCGAACTGCACACCCATCACGGCGTGCTGCGGCACGCCGACCTTCTCGGTCAGCCGGACGGCTCCGTCGTGGTGAACAGCTCGGGCCACGACTACCTCGCCCTGCGTCCGCTGATGCGCGACTTCGCGATGTCCATGCCCCGCGGCGCCGCGATCGTCTACCCGAAGGATGCCGCGCAGATCGTCATGCAGGCCGACGTCTTCCCTGGTGCCGTCGTCGTCGAAGCCGGCGTGGGCTCCGGTGCGCTGTCGCTGTCGCTGCTGCGGGCGATCGGCTCCACAGGACGGTTGGTCTCCTTCGAGCGCAGGGAGGACTTCGCCGAGGTCGCCACCGCGAACGTGGAGACGTTCTTCGGCGGGCTCCCCGATACCTGGCGGGTCGTGGTGGGCGACCTCGTCGAGGCCCTCCCCGCGGAGCTGCCGGCCGGCGGCGTCGACCGCGTGGTGCTCGACATGCTCGCGCCGTGGGAGTGCATCGACGTGGTCGCCGATGCCCTGACGCCGGGTGGCGTCGTGCTCTGCTACGTCGCCACGGCGACACAGCTCTCGCGCGTCGCGGAGTACATCCGCGGTACCGGTCTGTTCACGGAGCCGGACGCGTCCGAGACCATGGTGCGCGGCTGGCACGTCGAAGGCCTCGCGGTCCGCCCCGATCACCGCATGGTCGCGCACACCGGATTCCTCATCACGGCCAGGCGCCTGGCACCCGGTGCGATCGCCCCGGAGGTGAAGCGCCGGGCGTCGAAGACCAGCTACGGCGACGAGGACGTCGAGCTCTGGACCCCGGGTGCCGTCGGCGACCGCGAGATCACGGACAAGAACCTGCGCAAGCGCGTCCGCGAGGCGGAGAAGGCCGCCTCGGCGGCACGGCTTGCCGCCGAGGCGCGCGGAACCGAGCAGTCGACGGAATAGACTGGAGCGCGTGCGTAAAACGTCCGCTGCCCTAGCCAGCCTCAGTCTCGCCGTCCTCGCTCTGACCGGGTGCACCGCAGCCCCGACTTTCGACGGGGCGGCCTGCGATCGTGCCGCATCGACGAGCGGGATCGACGACGCGGTCACCGTGTCGGGCGACGTCGGCGTCGCACCCGAGGTCGAGCTCTTCGCGCCGCTGCATGTGGAGACGACCTCGTACACGGATGTCGTCACGGGGGAGGGGACGCCTCTCACATCGCCGCAGCAGCTGACGGTGCTGGACATCGCGCTCTACGACGGCACGTCCGGCGACCAGATCGTGCAGACCGAGTTCGACGGCGACATGTCCCGGTTGTCGAACATCGCGTCGTGGACGCAGCAGATCCCCGGGATCGGCGAAGTGCTCGAGTGCGCGACGCCCGGAACGCGCATGGTCGCGGCCATCGCGCCGGACGACTTCGGCGCCGAGGCGCTCGGCGGGTTCCAACTGGACGAAGACACCACGGTCGTCGCCGTGATCGACGTGCTCGACACGTACCTGGCACGGGCCACCGGGGCCACGCAGTTCAACAATGCGCGCAATCTTCCCACCGTCGTGCGTGCGGCAGATGGCCGCCCCGGCATCATCGTCCCCGACGACGCCGCACCGACCGAGCAGGTCGAGCAGGTGCTGATCAAGGGCGAGGGCGAGAAACTCGACGAGGACGCCATCGCCTGGGTCAACTACACCGCGGTCGGCTGGGACTCGAAGACCGTGTCCGGCACCAGCTGGGATGCGAACCCCGTGTCGAATCTCGCCGAGACGGCACCGACCGTGGCGCAGGCCCTGGTCGGTGCGACCATCGGGTCGCAGCTGCTCGTGGTCGTCCCCGCCACCGAAGGCGGCGAGGCGACGGCGTACGTGGTCGACATCCTGGGCACCAGCCCCGCGACGGGGAAGTGATGGCGGTCCAGATCCCCGCGGAGGAGCGCCTGACGAATCTCGTCGTGGCGCTCATGGCCACGGAGATCGGACTCACCAAGCAGCAGATCCTCGACAACGTTTCCGGGTACCGCCAGCGAGCGGATGCCGGAACGCGCGCCGACGCGCTGGAGAAGATGTTCGAGCGCGACAAGGACGAACTGCGCGCGCTCGGCATCCCGGTCGAGACGATCGGCGACGCGACGGACCCGAACGACCTGCGCGAAGCCCGATACCGCATTCCGCAGGCAGAGTACGATCTGCCGGCTGATATCGAGTTCACGCCTGCCGAGCTGGCCGTGCTGCAGCTTGCGGGCAGCGTCTGGAGCGCGGAGTCCGTCTCCGGTGACGCCCAGGCTGGCGTGCGCAAGATCCGGGCGCTCGGCATCGACGGCGACGCGCCGATCATCGGCTTCGCGCCGCGCATCACGACGCGCGACCCCGCGTTCGGTCCCCTGCAGGAGGCGATCGAGTCGAGTCGCGTCGTCCGCTTCGACTACCTGAAGCCGGGGGAGGATGCCGCCCGTTCCCGTCGCGTCCGTCCGCTGGCACTGGTCGACTACGAGGCGCGCTGGCACGTCTACGGCATCGATGCGGATGCCGAGGGCGAGCGCACCTTCCTCCTCAGCCGCATCGTGGGCGACGTGAAGCTCACGACGCAGCGGTTCGACGCAGGATTGCGCGAGGGCGCGGGCGACCGGGCGATGGCCGGCCTCGAGGAGGTCGCGCGCCGCAACCGGGCACTCCTTGAGGTCACCCCGGGGACCGAGGCCGCACTGCGCCTCGGGCGCCGAGCAGTCCCCGCCGCACAGGGCATCCACGTCCACTACGTCGATCGGCACATCTTCGCCGATGAGCTCGCCTCCTACGGCCCTGAGGTTCGCGTGGTGGAACCCGCGGATCTGCGGGATGCCGTCGTCGATCGGCTCACGGCGATCATCGCCGCGCATCAGGACGAGGGGGAAGAGTCGTGATGGCGAAGCCCAAGCCGTTGCTCGCGTCCGAGCGCGTCCGCCTGTACCTGACGCTCGTGCCGTACCTGCTCGAGCGCGGTCAGGTGTCGCTGGCCGAGGCGGCGGCCGAGTTCCAGGTCACGCCGGACGAGCTGCGCGCGATGGTCGAGAAGCTCACCGTGATCGGCCTGCCCGGCGACTCCGGCTACTGGCAGCAGCCGCACGAGATGTTCGACATCGATTGGGACCTGCTCGATGAGCAGGACGTCATCGAGATCACCAACGACGTCGCTTTGCGGCGCGTGCCGCGCTTCACGGCGCGTGAGGCCGCAGCTCTCCTGGCGGGACTGCAGATGGTCGCCTCGGTGCCGGAGGTCGCCGGTTCCGGCCTCGTCGCGGGGCTGATCGCGAAGCTCTCCCGTGGCGCGGCCGACGCACCGGCAGCGGTCGTCGTCGCGACCGAAGCCGTCGACGAGGTGCGCGAAGTCGTCTCGAACGCGCTGCGCGCCGGCGTCGCGGTGTCGTTCACGTATCAGGCACCGGATGCCGCGCCCACGACGCGCACGGTCGATCCCGTTCAGGTGATGATCACGAACGGGCAGTGGTATCTGCAGGGCTGGTGCCATCTGCGCGAGGCGATGCGCACCTTCCATCTCGATCGTGTCAGCGAGCCGCGGCTCACGGACATCGCCAGCACTCACCAGGGCGAGAGCGTGCCCGATCTGTTCTCGGACGGTGTCGCCGACGGCAATGTCTCGGTGCGCCTGCCCGCTCAGCTGCTGCCCCTGCTGAGCGGATTCGCGGCCGAGAGCGAGGCAGTGGGCGATGACGTCGTCGCACACGTGCGACTGTCGGACCCGCGTGGAATCAAGCGTCTGGCCGGTCGTTTCGGTGGGCGCATGCGGGTTCTCAGCCCGTCCGTGGCGCGCACGGCGACGCGGGACTGGGCCGCCGCAGGACTCGCTCTGTACTATCAACCCGACGACGGCGTCGTCGGTGGTTAGACTGTAACGAACCCCCGACCCGAGGAGATCAACATGGCCGGATTGACCGGATGGCACCTGCTCATCATCCTCGCTGTCATCCTGCTCCTTTTCGGTGCAGCGAAGCTGCCTGCGCTCGCGAAGAGCATGGGACAGTCCGCGCGCGTCTTCAAGGGCGAGATGAGCGCGATGAAGGATGAAGACGCGGCTCGCAAGTCAGAATCCACCGCCGCAGAACCCGAGACGCCGTCGTCCACCACGACGAACGACAACGGAGCCGCGTCCGGCACTGATCGCACCCCCTGACCGCAGTGTCGGAAGGTGCGACGTCCCCGATTGAAGGGGACTCCAATCGGCGTGAGCGCAGGATGTCGCTCGGTGCGCATCTCGTCGAGTTGCGCAAGCGTCTGCTGATCTCAGCAGCTGCGCTCCTCGTCGCGATGATCATCGCGTTCTTCATCACGGACCCGATCATCGACTACATCACGCGGCCGTTCGAGGTCGTGGCGGAGGCCAAGGGCGGCCAGGGCCTGACCGGCCTCACCTTCTCCTCGGTGACCGCTCCATTCGACCTGCGGATGCGCATCTCGTTCTCCATCGGCATCTTCCTCGCGGCCCCCGTCTGGCTGTGGGAGCTCTGGGCGTTCCTCATGCCGGGGCTCACCCGCAAGGAGATCAAGTACACGCTCGGCTTCGTCGCCGCAGCGGTTCCGCTCTTCTTCGCCGGATGCTACGTGGCGACCTTCCTCGTCCCGCACGTGATCGAACTCATGGCGACGTTCACGCCCGAGGGCGGGAACAATCTCTACGAGGCATCCAAGTTCTACGACTTCGTGTTCAAACTGATGATCGTCGTCGGGGTCGCCTTCGTGCTGCCCGTGTTCCTCGTGGCGCTGAACCTGGCCGGCATCATGTCCGGCAAGGCGATCTTGAAGGGCTGGCGCGTCGCCATCCTCATCGCGACGGTCTTCGCCGCTCTCACCACGCCGGCGGCGGACGTGGTCAGCATGCTCATCCTCGGCGGCATCCTCATCGTGCTGTTCTTCGCGGCAGCCTTCCTGTCGATGCTGTTCGACCGCCGCAAACGCAAGCGCGACGCGGCTGCCGGCCTCCTTCCGGATCCGAGCGCATGAGTTCGCCGGCCGATCGGTACGCGGCGGCGCGGGCCGCGGCCGACTCGCCCGAGACATCCGCTTTCGCAGCCAGGCAGGCCTTCGATCTGGACCCCTTCCAGCTCGCCGGTTGCCATGCGCTCGAACGCGGACACAGCGTGCTGGTCGCCGCGCCCACCGGCGCGGGCAAGACGATCGTCGGCGAGTTCGCCATCCATCTGGCCATGCAGACGCCGAATCAGAAGGCGTTCTACACGACCCCGATGAAGGCGCTGTCGAACCAGAAGTTCCGCGAACTCGTCGAGGTCTACGGCGCCGACCACGTGGGCCTGCTCACCGGTGACACGAACATCAACGGCAATGCGCGCATCGTGGTGATGACGACCGAGGTGCTGCGAAACATGCTGTACGCGGACTCGTCCGCGCTCACCGATCTCCGCTACGTCGTCATGGACGAAGTGCACTATCTCGCTGACCGCTTCCGCGGCCCGGTCTGGGAAGAGGTCATCCTGCACCTGCCGCAGCCCGTGCGTCTGGTCGCGCTGAGCGCGACCGTCTCGAACGCGGAGGAGTTCGGCGACTGGCTGGACACGGTCCGCGGCGACACAGAGGTCATCGTCTCCGAGATCCGTCCGGTTCCGCTGGAGCAGCACGTCCTCGTGCGCGACGATCTGCTGCCGCTGTTCGATGATCGTGCCGGCATCGCCACGGCGCAGGTGAACCAGGAGCTGCTGCGCATCCGATCCTTCACGGGCTCGCGCTACGAGAGCAATCGCCAGGCGCAGAACTACGTGAGCAACAAGCACGCCGGTCGGCAGGCGCAGCGACCGCCGCGCGGCGGGAAGCGTCCGGTCCGAGCATCCAATACCCGCCGCATCGAGCGGATGGACCGGTCGGACGTCGTCGGGCTCCTCGAGCGATCCAACCTGCTCCCGGCGATCTTCTTCATCTTCAGCCGGGTCGGCTGCGACGCCGCGGTCCAACAGGTCAGTCGCTCCGGCATCCGCCTGACGACACCGGAGGACCGGGCCGAGATCCGTGCGATCGTCGAGGAGCACACGCGCAACCTCCAGGACGAGGACCTCGGAGTGCTGGGATTCTGGGAGTGGCGGGAGAATCTCGAGCGCGGTGTCGCGGCGCATCACGCCGGACTCCTGCCGGCCTTCAAGGAGATCGTCGAGGAACTGTTCCGCCTCAAGCTCGTGAAGGTCGTCTTCGCGACCGAGACTCTCGCGCTCGGCATCAACATGCCGGCTCGAACAGTGGTGCTCGAGAAGATGGAGAAGTTCAACGGCGAGGCCAGAGTCGCCATCACGTCGGGGGAGTACACCCAGCTCACCGGCCGTGCCGGCCGACGCGGCATCGACGTCGAGGGCCACGCCGTCGTGCAGTGGACCGAGGGCATGGACCCCCAGGCGGTCGCCGCCCTGGCTTCTCGACGCACCTATCCGCTGAACTCGAGCTTCCGACCGACGTACAACATGGCCGTCAATCTCGTCGATCGGTTCGGTCGCGCGCGTGCCAGGGAGATCCTGGAGAGCTCGTTCGCGCAGTTCCAGGCCGACCGTGCGGTCGTGGGTCTCGCGCGCGAGGTGCGAGAGGCCGAAGCGTCGCTCGAGGGGTACCTGACGGCGATGACCTGCGAGCATGGCGACTTCGCCGACTACGCGGCGATCCGCCGGGAACTCAGCGATCTCGAGAAGAAGAACCGCCAGGACTCGCACGCACCTCGCGCCCAGCGCGACAAGCGCGTGAAGAAGATCGAGAGTCTCCGCCGTCGGATGCAGCGCCACGGCTGCCACAACTGCCCGGATCGCGAGAAGCACGCCCGCTGGGGCGAGCGCTACTACAAGCTCAAGCGGGACACGGATCGCAAGCGTCGCCAGATCGAGACGAGGACCGGCACCGTCGCGCGCATCTTCGACCGCGTGCTGGATGTGCTCGCTGCGCTCGACTACGTCACCGGTTCCGGCGACCGGCTGGAACTGACGGATGCCGGACGCACCATGCGCCGCATCTACGGGGAACGCGACCTGCTGGTCGCCGAAAGCCTGCGTCAGGGACTCTGGAAGGGGCTGGATGCTCCGTCGCTCGCCGCGATGGCCTGCTGCCTCGTGTATGAGCCGCGGCGTGACGAGGCGAACTCGGGGGAGCGGGGACTGCCGCGCGGCGCCTTCCGTGCGGCCTACGAGAAGACGACGGACCTGTGGGCGCAGCTCGATGACCTGGAGCACGATCATCACCTCCCGGGGTCCGAGCCGCTCGCGGCTGGCCTCGCCGGCGCGATGCACTCCTGGGCCCGCGGCGTCATGCTCGATCGCGTCCTCGTCGACGCGGATATGGCAGCGGGCGACTTCGTCCGATGGGCGAAGCAGACTATCGATCTGCTCGATCAGCTCTCGATCGTCGCCGACGATGCGGATGTCGCACGGACGGCCCGCCGCGCGCTGGAAGGCGTGCGCCGCGGCATCGTGGCGTACTCGGGGCTCTGAGGGATGCCGGAACCCACAACATCGCGGCCAGCACGCGCGCTCCTGCCGTTGTGGCTCGCCGTGCTCGCGGCGGCTGCGGGCGGCTGGCTCATGGATCTCGCCTATCCGGACGTGGCGGCGTGGATCCTCGCCTTCCCGGCGACCGCGCTGCTGCTGCTCGCACTGATCGGACGCCGCGCCGGGGGCGCGCTGCTCGTGGGACTGGTCCACGGACTGGTGTTCTACCTGCTGCTCGTCTCGTGGACGTCGCGCTACCTCGGTCCGATCCCGTGGATGGCGCTGGCGGGCGTCGAGGCGGCCCTCACCGCCGTGTGCGTGATCCCGATCGCACTCGCGTACCGGTGGATGCCGCGGGCGTTCCCCGGCACAGCCGGGCGCCTGATCGCGCTGCCCGCCCTGGTAGCCGCCCTCTGGGTCGGACGCGAACTCGTCGTGGGCGCCCTGCCGTACTCCGGCTTCCCGTGGGCGCGGCTGGGCATGACGCAGTCGACGAGCCCGCTGGCTGCGCTGTCGTCCTGGGTCGGCGTGAGCGGGCTGAGCTTCCTGATGGTGTTCGCCGTCGCCGTGCTCATCGAGTCCGTGCGCCTGCAACTGTGGCATCGACCGGTGCGGTTGCTGGTGCCGACAGCGGCGATCGTCGTGCTCTTCGTCGTGCCGGCCTTCCCGACGGCGGCGGCCGGGAACCTGCGCATCGCAGCTGTCCAGGGCAACGGTCCGACCGGCTATTTCGACGTGCGCGAGCCGTACTCCGTGATCGACGCGCAGACCGATGCATCACGATCGCTCTACGGCGAGGACATCGATCTGCTGGTGTGGCCGGAGGGCTCGGTCGACAGCGACCCGTTCCAGAACGCGAATCTCGCCCGGCGAATGACCCTGGTGGCGAATCGTGCGGGCGCGCCGCTGCTCGCGAATGCCGCGACCGAACGCGACGGGGAGTACTTCAACACCTCGATGCTGTGGCTCGAGGACGGCACCGCCGACCAGACGCATGACAAGCGTCATCCGGTGCCTTTCGGCGAGTACGTCCCGGACCGGGCCTTCTACAACGCGATCGTGCCGGATCTGATCGGACTTCTCCAGCGCGAGTACACACCGGGAACGAACCCGCCGATCATGCAGGTGGATGACGCACTCATCGGACTCGCGATCTGCTTCGACGTGATCTACGACGACGTCATCCGCGAGGGTGTCAACGGCGGTGCAGAGGTTCTGATCCTCCAGACCAACAACGCCGACTTCCGCGGTACCGACGAGAACCTGCAGCAGCTCGCATTCGCTCGCATGCGGGCGATCGAGACCGGACGCTCCGTCGTCAACATCTCCACCGTGGGCACCAGCCAGATCATCCGGCCGGACGGCACGACCGTCTCGTTCCTGGACGCAGACGAGGCCGGGGCGATGCTCGAGGATGTCGAGCTGCGCTCCGGCCTCACGGCGGGGGTCGTTCTGGGGCCCTGGGTGCAGCAGGTGCTGCTGTGGGGCGGACTCGCGGCGCTCCTGATCGGGTGGTGGCGCGCGCGCAGGCGCGCTTAGGCGCCGATCTTCTCGCGGCTCGGGTCCTCACCCGCGCCACGACGGGCACGGAGGAAGGCGAGACGCTCTTCCAGGAGCTCTTCGAGTTCGGCGCGCGTGCGGCGCTCCAGAAGCATGTCCCAGTGGGTGCGGGCGGCCTTCTCGTCGCTCTCCTCAAGGGTCACGGACTTGCCGTCGACCTGCAGCACCGCGTCGGCGCCGCAGGTACGGCACTCCCACGTCTGCGGCGGTTCGGCGTCCGCTGCGAACATCAGGGTCGTGACGTGTCCGCACGCGTCACAGGTGTAGGTGGTCTCACGGCGCTCCATGAAAACGACGCCCTCTTCGCTCTGTAGGCTCTGGGCGCCGAGTCGGATGCCGCGCAGGCTGCGATCTGCCATTGTGTGGTCCTCTCGTCGCTCTCAGGTATAACGCTCCGACCTGTGCGCTTCATCCACGGAGGTGATTCCACGGCTCGATTCACAGTCGAATCCCAGCGGGACGTGCTTCAGCGCCGCGCGAGGACCTTCAGCGCGATATCCGCCCGATCGGTGACGATGCCGTCCGCTCCGGCCGCGACGAGTCGGCGCATGTCGTCGGAATCGTTCACCGTCCACACATGGACCTCGACTCCGGCCCGCCGCGCAGCACGGACGAGCGACGCCGTGAACACCCGGATCGGGCCCTGCCGCTCAGGGATCTGCACGGCATCCACATCGCGCAGAGCGCGAGCGGGGGACAGGCGGAGCGCGGAGAGCAGGCGCAGGACGACGATCGTGCGGCGCCCGCCGGAGGTCGCCGGTCGCATGGCCGCTCCCGCGGCCAGAGCGGCATCCACGGCGCGCCGGCGTCTGGCGTCCGAGAAGCTCGTCAGCAGCACACGATGAGCGTGCGGCGCGACGACGGCGCCGATCGGCTCTGCCGCGGCATCCGTCTTGACGTCGATGTTGAATCGGACCTCGGGGAAGCCGTTGAGAGCGTCGGCGACCGTCAGCAGCCCGCCGTGCGGAGCGAGGAGTTCCGCGAGTTCGAACGTGCGGACGTCTGCGACGGGGCGCGGGTCGCCCAGGAGGCGTTCGAGCGTCTCGTCGTGGAAGAGCACGACGTCGCCGTCGGCGGTCACGCGGCAATCGGTCTCGATGTATTCGGCACCGGCCGCGTGCGCGGCGGCGAAGGCTCCCGCGGTGTTCTCCCATACGGAAGAGTCCTCGCCCGAAGCGGTGAGGCCGCGATGGGCGAGGACTCGAGGATGCCGCGTACCGGTGAAGTATGGGTGCGTCACGCGCCCGGAGTGCTCGACGTCGACGGCGGACCCTGGCGGGGCGTGAATGCCGTCCCGATGCCCTTGAGCGCCTCGGTGAGCTCGCTCGGGATGATCCAGAGCTTGCTGGACGGGCTCTCGCTGATCTTCGGCAGCATCTGCAGGTACTGGTAGGCGAGCAGCTTGTCGTCCGGCTGGCCCTGGTGGATCGCGGTGAAGACGTTCTGGATCGCCTCCGCCTCGCCCTGCGCGCGCAGCACAGCTGCCTGCTTGTCGCCCTCTGCCTGAAGGATGGCGGCCTGCCGCTGGCCCTCGGCCTCGAGGATCTGGGACTGCTTGGAGCCTTCTGCGGTGAGGATCGCGGCGCGGCGGTCTCGCTCTGCACGCATCTGCTTCTCCATGGAGTCCTGGATGGAGACGGGCGGGTCGATCGCCTTCAGCTCGACGCGTCCGACGCGGATGCCCCACTTACCGGTCGCCTCGTCGAGGACGACGCGCAGCTGGCCGTTGATGTTGTCACGGCTGGTGAGGGCCTCTTCGAGGTTCAGGCCACCGACCACGTTGCGCAGGGTCGTCGTGGTCAGCTGCTCGACCGCACCGAGATAGTTGGCGATCTCGTACGTCGCGGCGCGCGCGTCGGTGACCTGGAAGTACACCACGGTGTCGATGGAGACCACGAGGTTGTCCTCGGTGATCACGGGCTGCGGGGGGAACGAGACGACCTGCTCGCGCATGTCGATGAGCGGGCGCAGCCGATCGATGAACGGGACCAGGATGTTCAGGCCGGGAGTCAGCGTCTTGTGGTACCGGCCGAGCCGCTCGACGACGCCGGCCGTGGCCTGCGGAATGATGCGGATGGATCGTGCGACGGTCACCACCACGAAGATGATGACGGCGATCGCGAGGATCCATCCGATCGCTGCCGGGATGAACGAGTCGTCCACTGGAGTCTCCTTATTCGCCTGCGGGGCGTACGACGGCGATGGCGCCGTTGATGGAACTGACGATGACCGCGGCGCCCTGGGGGATCGGCGTCGCGGTCGCACTGCGTGCCGTCCAGGTGTCGCCGTTCGCGAGCTTCGCCTGTCCGGTGAGCTGGGTGATGTCGGAGAGCGCGAAGCCTCGGAGGTCGATCAGCGCCTCGACGTTGGACTTGGTCGGATCCTCTCCGCGCCGCAGCCGTTTCAGCAGCGGAGGCCGCAGGAACAGGATGAACAGCGCCGCGGCCAGTGCGGCGGCGAGGACCTGCACCCAGATCGGCACTCCGGCGAGATCTGTGACGAGGCCGACCGCACTGCCGAGTGCGAGCATGAGGAACGTGAAGTCGAGCGAGAGCATCTCGATGACGAGGAACGTGGCGATGAGGACCAGCCAGCCGATCCAGGCCCACTGATCCACGAGTTCCACGAACGTGGCGAAGCCGTCCATACACCCTCCTTGCGGTCAACCTATCACGGCGTCACGACGCGGAAGGGGAGGGGCCGATTGGTAGGCTGGACCGGCCGCGTGAACGCGGTCGTCCCCGCATCTCAAGGAGTCATCGTGCCCGACGTTCTGCCCGCAGGATCCCTCACCGGCAAGGTCGCGCTCGTGACCGGTTCGTCGCGCGGTATCGGCGCCGACACCGTCCGCTACTTCGCGCAGGCCGGCGCCGACGTGGTCATCAACTTCCGCAACAAGGCGCCCCGAGCGGAGAAGCTCGCTGCCGAGCTGCGCGAACTCGGCGGTCGCGCCCTGGTCGTCGGAGCGGACCTCACGGACCCGGCATCCGTGGCCGACATGTTCGAGCAGGTGCGCGCGGAGTACGGCCGCCTCGACATCCTCGTGCTGAACGCATCGGGCGGTATGGAGTCCGGCATGGCCGAGGACTACGCGCTTCTTCTCAACCGGGATGCTCAGCTGAGCGTCCTGAACACTGCGCTGCCGCTGCTGGGTGAAGGCTCTCGAGTCGTGTTCGTGACGAGCCATCAGGCCCACTTCATCCGCACCACGCCGACCATGCCCGAGTACGAGCCCGTCGCGCTGTCGAAGCGCGCGGGTGAGGACGCGCTCCGCGAACTGATCCCGGCTCTGGCCGAGAAGGGCATCGGATTCACGATCGTGTCCGGCGACATGATCGAGGGCACGATCACCGCGACGCTGCTCGAGCGGGCCAACCCCGGGGCGATCTCCGCACGTCGAGAGGACGCGGGCAAGCTCTACAACGTATCCGAGTTCGCGGCCGAGGTCGCGCAGGCCGCGCTCGACCCCGTGCCCGCCGACAACACGCGCCTCGTGGGCGACACGACGGGATTCATCGCCGAGTAGCACCACGAAGAACGGCCCCGCCTGCGAGCAGGCGGGGCCGTTCTTGTGCGACGGAGCCGGTCAGCCGAGCTCGGTGCGGATGTCGTTCGTGATGGTCTTCTCTTCCTTGCCGAGCGTGATGGCGCGGATGATCTGGATGATGCCGACGACGACCAGAGTGATGCCCAGGATCCACCAGATCACGAGAGCGGCGTAGAGCGGCGAGAACAGCACGACCACACCGGCGATAATGCTGATGACCGCGAAGGCGATCGTCCAGCCCTTCGAGGCGGCCTGGCCCAGCAGAGTGAGCGACACGATCCCGTCCACGATCCAGCTGACGCCGATGAAGATCACGACGATCACGGCGAGGACAGCCGTCGTGGTCGCGATGTTGGCGAACGCGACGACGCTGGCGACGATGTAGAGCAGTCCGAGGGCGATGTAGCCGACACGGGCCCATCCGCCGCCCTTGCCGGAGAAGATGCCGATCGCGATCGAAGTGAGACCGGCCACGAGCAGGAAGAGCGCGAGGATCCAGGTCAGGACGCCGGCGGACTTGGCCGGCCAGACCAGTAGCAGGATGCCGACGATGAGCGAGAGCACGCCCGATACCGCGAGCGCGACACGAAGGGAGGTGAAAACGGATTTGGCTTCGGAGAGTGCGTCCGACATGAGAGTGCCTTTCTGGGAAGAACCTGTGAAGGTCGTCGCCCAGCGTAGCGCGCGGCCTGGTTCGGGGCCGGAGGCGCACGCACGCCGCGTCATTCTGGTTCATCAAGTGGGAGGATCGATCCCGTGCCCGATGCCGAATCCAGAGCTCTCCAGGATCTGATCCTCATGCGCAGAGTCCGCGACCGGATCGACCGCGACTACGCGAAGCCGCTGGATGTCGAGGCGCTCGCGCGCGGCATCCACATCTCCGCCGGCCACTTGAGCCGGCAGTTCAAACTGGCGTACGGGGAGTCGCCGTACGCCTACCTGATGACGCGACGCATCGAGCGGGCGATGGCACTGTTGCGACGCGGCGACATCAGCGTGACGGACGTGTGCTTCGAAGTCGGCTTCTCCTCGCTCGGCACGTTCAGCACTCGATTCTCCGAGCTGGTCGGCGTGCCGCCGAGCGCCTACCGGGAGAACCCGGGTCTCGGCCCCGGCATCCCGTCGTGGGTGGAGAAGCAGGCGACGAGACCGGTCAGGAATCGAGAAGCGAAACCGTCCGGCCGCTCGTAACGTCGTAGACATGAACATCACGATCAACGCGAGCTTCCTGTCCCACACCGATGCCGAGGCCTCCCTGGCCTTCTACCGAGACATGCTCGGCTTCGAGGTCCGCAAGGACGTCGGCTATCAGGAGATGAGGTGGATCACGGTGGGGCCGGTCGGGCAGCCGGACACCGCGATCGTGCTCACACCGCCAGCGGTGGACCCGGGGATCAACGATGCCGAGCGCGCCACGATCCTGGAACTCATGGCGAAGGGCAGCTTCGGCGGTATCGTTCTGGCGACGGACGATGTCGACGAAGCCTTCGCGGCCATCGAGGCCAAGGGCGCAGACGTCGTTCAGGAGCCGATCGACCAGCCGTACGGCATCCGTGATTGCGCCTTCCGCGACCCCGCGGGAAACATGGTGCGTCTGCAGCAGGCTTGAACCAGAGAGGACGACGATGGCGGACATCGCCGATTCGCACGACAGCATCCGCGTCGCGGGTGCCCGTGAGAACAACCTGAAGGACGTCAGCGTCGTCCTCCCCAAGCGCAGACTGACCGTCTTCACCGGCGTGTCCGGTTCGGGCAAGAGCTCGCTGGTCTTCGATACCATCGCGGCGGAATCGCGACGGATGATCGATGAGACCTACAGTGCATTCGTGCAGGGGTTCATGCCGTCGGTGCCGCGCCCCGATGTCGACGTGCTCGAGGGCCTGACGACAGCGATCATCGTCGACCAGGAGCGACTCGGCGCGAACCCTCGTTCCACGGTCGGAACAGTGACGGACGCGAACGCGATGCTCCGCATCCTGTTCTCCAAGCTGGGAGAGCCGTACATCGGCGGTCCGACGGCCTTCTCCTTCAACATCCCGACCCAGAAGGCCAGCGGGGTGATGACCGGCCCCGGCGGCGAGAAGAAGATCGTGAAGGATGCGATCTACCTCGGCGGGATGTGCCCGCGTTGCGAAGGCAGGGGATCGGTGTCGGATCTGGATCTCGCTCAGATCGTCGACGAGTCGAAGTCGCTCGACGAGGGCGCGATCATGGTGCCCGGCTACACCGCCGACGGATGGATGGTGAAGGGCTTCTCGGCGTCCGGGTTCTACCCGGCCGACAAGCCGATCGCCGCGTTCACCGAGAAGCAGCGTCATCTCTTCCTGTACGGCGAGGTGACGAAGGTCAAGATCAGCGGCATCAACATGACCTATGAGGGTCTGATCCCGAAGATCACGAAGGCGATGCTGTCGAAGGATCTGGACGCGCTGCAGCCCCATATCCGCGCGTTCGTCGAGCGGGTCGCGACCTTCAAGACATGCCCGGAGTGCGACGGGACCCGCCTGACCGAGGGCGCGCGATCGTCGAAGATCGCAGGCAAGAGCATCGCCGACGCCTGCCGGATGCAGGTCACGGACCTCGCCGAGTGGGTCGCCGGACTCGACCTCCCCGGTGCGGGACCGCTGCTGGACGCATTGCGCGCGAACCTCAATGCGTTCGTCACTCTGGGCCTCGGCTATCTGAGCCTGGAGCGTCCCAGCGGCACTCTGAGCGGGGGAGAGGCGCAGCGGATCAAGATGCTGCGGCACCTCGGATCGTCCCTCACCGACATCACCTACGTGTTCGACGAGCCGACCATCGGGCTGCACCCGCACGACATCCAGCGGATGAACTCGCTGCTCTACCAGTTGCGCGACAAGGGCAACACTGTGCTCGTCGTGGAGCACAAGCCCGAGACGATCACCATCGCGGACCACGTCGTCGACCTGGGACCGGGTGCGGGTGCCGCCGGGGGAGAGATCTGCTTCGAGGGGACGGTCGAAGGGCTCCGGGCGAGCGACACCATCACAGGTCGCCATCTCGACGATCGTGCGACGCTGAAGGATGCCGTGCGCGGGCGCACCGGCGCGATCGAAGTGCGCGGGGCGGACGAGAACAATCTGCAGGACGTCGACGTCGACATCCCGACCGGGGTGCTGACCGTCGTCACCGGCGTGGCCGGATCGGGGAAGAGCTCGCTGATCCATGGCTCGATCACTCCACGTGACGGGGTCGTCTCGATCGACCAGAGTGCGATCAAGGGCTCGCGCCGCAGCAATCCGGCGACGTACACCGGGTTGCTCGAGCCGATCCGCAAAGCGTTCGCGAAGGCGAACGGCGTGAAGCCCGCGCTGTTCAGCGCGAATTCCGAGGGCGCGTGTCCGACGTGCAAGGGTTCCGGTGTGATCATCACCGAGCTCGGATTCATGGACACGATCGAGACGCCCTGCGAGGACTGCGGCGGCAAGCGCTTCCAGGCGGCGGTGCTGGACTACAAGCTCGGCGGCAAGGACATCACCCAGGTCCTGGATCTGCCGGTCTCTGAGGCTCGCGTGTTCTTCTCCGAGGGGGAGGCGAAGATCCCGGCGGCCATGGCGATCCTCGGCCGGCTCGAAGACGTCGGGCTCGGCTATCTGTCGCTGGGCCAGCCGCTGTCGACGCTGTCGGGCGGTGAGCGCCAGCGCGTCAAGCTCGCCATCCAGATGGGGGAGAAGGGCGACGTGTACGTCCTCGATGAGCCGACGACGGGTCTGCACCTCGCGGATGTGAACACCATCCTCGGTCTGCTGGATCGGCTGGTGGACGCAGGAAAGACCGTGATCGTCATCGAGCATCACCAGGCGGTGATGGCGCATGCCGACTGGATCATCGACATCGGCCCCGGCGCCGGACACGACGGCGGGCGCGTGGTGTTCGAAGGAACACCGGCCGACTTGGTCGCGGGAAAGTCGACGGTGACGGGGGAGCACCTGGCCCAGTACGTCGGGGGGTGAAGAGCGCCTAGTCACTTTCCATACTGGAAAGTGAGTGTTATCTTTCCAGTATGGAAAACGAAGAGTGCGTTGACCCCTCCGCAGCACTCGCCAGTCTCGATGACGCGGCGGCTGGGTACGCGCAGGCCGTACCGGGGGAGGGCTGGTATCACGTCGCCCTCGGTCTCGGCGCAGGTCTCATGGTCATCGCGCAGGGGTTGACGTCACCGTGGAGCTGGATTCTCGCGGTGGCTTTCTTCGGTAGGGTGCCGCTGCTCGTTGGGTGGTGGCGTCGATCGCACGGCTGGTGGGTGTCCGGCTACGCACCCGCGCGCACGCGTGGAGTGGTCGCGTTGATGGCGGTGGCCCTCGTCGGACTGATGGGTGCGTCCTTCCTCGCCCATTCGGTCTGGATGAGCGTCGTTCTGGGCGGAGTGGCGGCGATCGTGGTTACGATAGCGGGATTCGCGTGGATGCGCGTCTGGCGACGTGGACTGGCAGTGGCGGAGGCAGGGTGAGCGTGCTCGACCCTGCGATTCACGCTCCCGCACGGCTGCAGTTGTGCGGCATCCTGGCACAGGTCGATGACGCCGAGTTCTCGTTCGCGAGAGAGCGTCTGGGCGTTTCCGATTCCGTGCTGTCCAAGCACGCTAAGGCATTGGAGGATGCCGGCTACCTCACGATCACCAAGCGGTCGCTGGGCGGCCGCCAGCGCACGTGGCTCGCGCTCAGTACGGCGGGACGCACGGCGTTCCGCGCACACGTGGCGGAACTGCAGCGCTTGGCCTCGGCCGCGCAATTACCGGATGAGGTCCCGGAGCTCGCGGAGGTTCGCGATCCGGTGGGTCGCACCTGAGAAGTCCTGGGCCTGTGTGAAGTCGTTGTGCACCACGGCGCAGTCGATCCCGGCGGCGACGGCGGAGCGCAGCCCTCGAGCCGAGTCCTCGACGACGAGTGCCTCGGATCGGGCGGCGCCGAAGCGCTCGAGAGCCGTCAGATACGGCTCGGGATGCGGCTTCGCCTGGGTGTAGTCGTCACGGGAGAGCACGAAGTCCATGAACCGGAGGATGCCGCGATTCGCGTGTATCAGGTCGAAATCCGCTCGCTTGGACGTCGTCACGATCGCCATCCGCACGTGCGGAGCCAGTTCGGCCAGGACCTCTTCGACGCCGTCGATCTCGATCTGTTCGGTCCGGAGGGATTCCTGGTAGTACTCGTTGCGCAGCGCCTTCAGCCGGTCGATCGTCGCCTCGTCGACACCGGTCCGGGCGGCCTGATGCCACGTGCCGAGGCCGTGAGCCATGTCGTGCAGGTACTGATCGAGGTCGAGCCGCACCCCGACCGAAGCCAGGGCGCGTTCGCCGGCGCGGAAGTACCAGTACTCGGTGTCGACGAGGACGCCGTCGTTGTCGAACAGGATGAACTTCTTCACGGGTGCTCGTCTGCTCAGTCGCGACGCGCGACGATCGTGTACGTGCAGGGGATGAGGTTGCGCTCGGCATCGGGCCAGGCGAAGCCGCCGTCCACCTCGAGCATGCGTGGGCTGAACCGCCAGGGGAGCGTCTGGCCCTCGTCGAAATGGAGCAGACGGAGGCCGGCGCGCAGGAGAGCACCGATGATCTCCGACAGCGGATGGGGCCACTCATAGGTGCGGGCGTGCCCGACCGTGTCGTCGCCCGCGTACGTGCTGTCGTCGTCCCACTGCTGTGCTCGACCATCGCCGAAGTACGCGTATCGCGTGCTGAGCGCGGAGGCATCCTCGTCGAGCGCATACAGGGCCGGGTGGCCGTCGCGGATGAAGAAGGTCCCGCCGGGTTTCAGAAGGGCGTGCACCTGCTCGGCCCAGCGATCGAGATCGTTCAGCCAGGTGATGGTGCCGATGCTCGTGTACACGACGTCGAAATCGCCCTCGACGGCGTCTCGAGCATCCAGAACATCCGACTCCACCCATGTCACGGACGCACCCGCGCGGGCGGCCAGGCGTGCGGCGCTGCGGAGGGATGCGGGGGAGAAGTCGAGTCCGGTCACAGACGCGCCCGCGCGAGCGAGGGAGATGGTGTCCGTGCCGAGGTGGCACTGGAGGTGACAGACACCGAGACCTGCGATCGAGCCGTCGGTGAGGAAACTCGTCAGTACGGGAAGGTCCTCCCGTACGACGTCACTGAGGTGTTCAGGATCATCGAAGGCTTCGAGTCCGTACGCCTGTTCGTGCAGGGCGGCACGGTCATTCCAGTTGTCCCGGTTCGCGGATCGTGCCGATTCCCAGTCGATCGCGACATCCCCGCCGAACGGGACAGGTACCGGCGTCGGCAGGCTGACGGGGAACAGCTCGGTGCGGGCGATCACCCGGTCGCGCTCGTCCGTGAGCGCGATGCGCCGCGGGTCGGCGAGGAAGCCGTCCAGCGCAGTCTGGTCCGGGAACGAATAGATCTGCACCTCGTCGGGATGCTCGGCGGTGCCTTCGCCATACGCGCGTTGGACGAGTGCACCATCATGGTCGGCGAGCAGTGCGATGACGGCATCCTCATAGGCGGCCAGATCGGCAACGGGGCCGGGTCGCGCCCAGAGCAGGCAGCACAGAGTCAGCGGGCTGGTGATCGGCATGATTCGATCATGCCAGTCCGAACCATTGCGGATGCCGGCGAGCGAGGCGCTCGACATCCGGCGTCCGCGTGAGCGGTATGAGCGGTGCTTGAAGAGTTACCGATAATGCACATTATGTCAGTTCAAGTGAAGGAAGGCGGACAGAACCCGCTCCCCGCCGAGATCACACACTCACGCAGAGCTGCGCCAATGCGCGCTCCGCCCCGCGAACGCCGATCGCCCAGTCCGGCCGGACGAACGATGCCTTGTCGAGACGCACACGCTGCTCATCAGTCGGCTCGCCGTGCCGCGGCGATACTCGCGTCACGCCGTTCAGCTCGTATCCGAGCTTCCTCGACACGCTCAGCGACGCCTCGTTCCAGACGGCCGCCCCCGACTCCGCCCATTCTGCCCCGAGTACGTCGAAGGCGAACAGCAGCAGCGCCGCCCGCATCTCCGTGCCGATCCCCTGGCCGTGCACCGACTTCGTGAGCCAGGAGCCGGTGCTCACGGTGCGGCGGTTGGTGAAGTCGTACGCCGAGAGATCCTGCGATCCCACCACGCGGCCTTCGAAATGCACGGCGAAGGCGACGGTCCAATGGTGGCGATTGACCCGGTTGCGCAGGTTCCACTGGTAGGCGGCGAGGTTCTGCGGCAGATCGGCAGGTTCGGCATCCGTCCATGGAACGCTGAATGGCGTGCGCTCGGCGTCGTGCACCCCGTCCAGCGCCGCCTGCACGAGGCCGGGCAGGTCCGCATCGCGGACCGGACGCAGCATCAGCCGCGGCGTCGTGATCTCGAGTCCGAACAGCGGCCAGAGCTCTTCCAGGTCCATGCGGGGACACTATCTCAGCTGCCGGTGGTCCGCCGACATGTGACGTACTCCCCCGGCTTTCGATGTCCACCGCTTGCCCGACGAGATCGGGAACGGTGACGTCGGTCGTGCGATCCATGGGACGTCCTCCATTTCGACGCGGAACCGATCGCGGCCAGGCTAGCAACGCCGGAGTCCGTTCGCCCGGGTCAGTAGTCTGAAGCCATGCCCGACGGAGCGGACGATGCCCCTGTGACGCCGCCTCGTCGTGAGATTCTGACGCATCCGGCCTTCGCATACTTCTGGAGCGCGACGACCATCCGCTCGTTCGGCAGTGCGATCGCCGGCGTCGCATTCCAGGTCCTCATCGTCACCGTGTTGAATGCGACGCCTGTGCAGATCAGCGCGCTGAGCGCGCTCGGCGTCGTTCCGTATCTCTTCCTCGGGCTGATCGTCGGTGCGCTCATGGATCGCTGGCGCCGCCAGCGCACGCTCGTGATCACCAGCATCGGGCGTGCTGTGGTCCTGGGCGTCGTGCCGATCCTCCTGATCACGGACACGCTCACGTTCTGGACGCTCGCGGCCGTGATCCTCGCACTCGGAGTGCTGACGCTCTTCGCGGATTCGGCCGCGCAGCCTCTGCTCCCCCGCATCGTGCCTCGCGAATCACTCGTGTCGGCCAACGCCCGCCTCGGGCAGAGCACGACGGTCGCCGGAACGGCCGGACCCGCGCTCGGCGGGCTGCTGTTCAACCTCGTCGGGGCGCCTCTCGTGTTCGTGTTCGAAGCCGTGATCAACGCGACTGCGGCGGTGCTGCAGTCGCGCATTCGTGTCGTCGAACCGAAGGCTGCCAAGCGCGAAGCGAGTCGTCATATCGGACATGACATCGCCGACGGGATGCGGTTCACGTACCGGCATCCGACGCTCCGGCCGCTCGCCTTCTCGGTGCATGTCTGGTTCCTCGGAAACAGCATCGTGACGACGGTGTTCGCGGTCTACGTGCTGCGCGACCTCGCTCTGCCCGCGTGGGCATTCGGCATCGCGCTCGCAGCGGGCGGTGTCGGCGGATTCACGGGCGCGCTCATCGCTCCCCGCGTCGGAGCAGGACTCGGCGCGGGTCGTGCGATTCTGCTCGGGCGAGCACTCGTCGTCGTGCCATGGGTCGTCCTCGCCGCCGCTCCCCTCACGGCGGACAGCGGCATCGGCGTCCTTCTCATCGTCGTGGCAGCGGCTCAGTTCCTGTACGGACTCGCTATGGGCATCGAGGACACGAACGACATCTCGTATCGACAGGCGGTCGCCCCCGACGCGATCCAGGGGCGGATGAACGCGACCATCCGCACGGTCAACCGGGTGGTGTTCTTCTTCGGTGCCCTCCTCTCCGGTGTGCTGATGGTGTGGCTCGGGTACCAGTGGACGCTCGGAATAGGTGCCGCCGTCTTCACGATCGCGACGCTGCTCGTCGCGTTCTCGCCGCTGCGCACGGCACGGCATGGGGATGCCGCGCCCTGATCGTGCACGGATGCGCGTGTCATCCGGCAGGTTCTCGCCCGCGGCTGCTGTGAGAATGGGGCGATGACTCGGATCGGCAGCACGTCGACGCGTCTCGTCATCCTCCGTGGCGACTCTGCATCGGGAAAGACGACGACGGCCCTCGCGCTGCGCGCGGAACTCGGCTCGCGTGTGGCCGTCATCCATCAGGACTACGTCCGTCGCGAGATGCTGCACGACGACGACCGCCTGCGCCGCGCTCGCGACGCGAGCATTCTCATCGACGGCGCGGCCAGACAAGCTTTGGGCCTCGGCTACGACGTCATCCTCGACGGCATCTTCAATCTGCGCGACTACTCGGAATCCTTCGAGCGACTGCACCGGGACCATCGAGGGCTGACGTGCATCCATCAGTTCGACGTCGGGCTCGACGAGACGATCCGACGACATGCCGGTCGTCCGCTGTCGAACGCTTTCGGCGAAGAGAAGCTCCGCGAGTGGCACGACGGCTGGCAGCCGCTCCCCTGGTTCGATGAACGGCGCATCGGCCCGGACGCGCGACCGGGTGAGATCGTGTCGATGATCCTTCAGGACCTGAGCGCCGACCGGGACTAGCGTCGCCGCGCAGTCAAGGTGAGCCTGAAAGGATGGCAGGCATGAACCGAATCCTGCTCGTGCGCCATGCGCAGGCGCAAGGCCATTCCGAGGCCGACCCGCCCCTCGATGCGACGGGCGAACAGCAAGCGCTGTTGCTGGCCGAACGACTCGCGCAGGAGGAGACCGGTCCAGTGCTGAGCAGCCCGAAGCGACGGGCGCAGCAGACCGCGCAGGTCATCGGGCGAAGGGTCGGGACGTCCCCCGATGTCAGCGACCTTCTCGACGACTTGACGCCGATGCCCTCCAGCGATCGCTGGACCGACTATCCGGAGCACCGTTGGCCGTGGCTGGAGGAGACACCGGTAGACGAGCAGGATCTGGATGCCGTGACGCTGAACGCAGCGTGGACCACGTTGCACGACGCGGCCGAAAGCAGCTTGGAATCCGGCGCGCTGGTGCTGATCACTCATGCCTTCGTCGTTGCGAGCTTCGTGAGCCGAGCCCTGGGCGCCCCTCCAGCAGCCTGGATGCAATTGCCCGTGGCGAACGCGAGCATCACTGAGATCGAGCTGCGTCCGGGCCGAGAGGCGGTCATCGTCGGATTCAATGATGTCTGCCATCTCCGCACCGCCACCGCGGCATCCTCGCGATAGCGTCGAATCTCCGCGGATCGGGCGTCACCTGCTGTAGCGCGCGAGGAACAGATCGACGGCTCCGGTGATGCTCGGCGCGTCGGCGCCCTCTCCCCCGAGCATCCGGGCGTTCATCGGAGCTCCGATCACCAGCCACGTGAATTGTTCGGCCGCCTCCACGGGATCGTCGATCCGCAGACGGCCCGCCACCGTGAGGTCGTCGAGCGCTGCCGCCAGATTACGGATGTTCCTGTGCCAGCTCTGCTCGAGGTACGCGGCGGCGACTTCCGGTTGCGTGGCGGCTTCGGCGGTCACCAGCATCCGCATCGCCATGACGGGCGGACTCAGGATGCCGGTGCGCATCGTCTCCGCGAGGCGGACCAGTCCGGATCTCACATCCCTGCTCCCCCGCAGGTCGTCCAGCGCCGGGCGCATCGCATCACGGCCCGCGGCGGTCCAGTGCTCGACGACTGCGGCGTACAGAGCGCGCTTCGATCCGTGCTCACGATAGAGCGACGCCTTTGATATCCTCGCTCGCTTCGCGATCTCCTCCATCGAGGTCCCGGCGTACCCGTTCTCGAGGAGCACATCGCGTGCGACAGCCAGCAGGCTCGCACCGGTGAGGCCGGTCGGGCGTCCGCGCGTTCGAAGATCGGACATCATGCGACCATTTTAGTACTTGACGGTTCCCGCTGGCGAATATACATTGAGTACCACTCAGTACTAAAGGAGACGGCTCATGATCGTCATCGGTATCGCCCTCGCGACGGTGGTGTCCTTCCTCGCCTCTGCTCTGCTCTACGCCGTGCCGAAGGTGTCGTCGCTCGTCGCTCGGAGCAGCACTCCCCGGCCTGGACTCTCGACGACCGCACAGATCGGCTCCGTCGCCGTGCGCAGCCTCCTCGCGTCATGTCTCGTGGCCGGGCTGATGCTGGCCGCCGGATGGCACGGCGCCGGGACTGGCGCTCTGCTGGGTCTCGGCCTGTCGACGTTGCCGCTGATCCTGCTGATGGGCGGTGTCGTGCACGAGAACACCGCTCTTCCCGTCGCCGGCGTCCACCTGCTGGACTGGGTCCTCAAACTGACGATCATCGGGACGATCGTCGGAATCTTCGCCCGATGAACAGGAAAGGAGAACGGACATGAGCACTCCCTCATCCCTCGACATCACCTTCACCGCCGTCCTGGGAAAGGTGCGCGAGGGCGACACCTGGACCTGCGTCCAGCTCCCCGATTCCGCGAACGTCTTCGGCACGCGCGGCCTCGTCAAGGTGATCGGAACCGTCGACGGCGAGCCGTTCCGCGGCGCCTTCATGGCGCTCGGCGATGGCACCCACAAGCTTCCGATCGCGGCATCGATCCGCAAGAAGATCGGACGCACCGACGGTGACGAAGTCACCGTCCACCTCACGGAGCGGCTGAACTGATCTCCTCGGACGGCCCGCATAGGCTGATGACGTGCTGATCTGGATCAACGGAGCCTTCGGTTCCGGCAAGACCCATACTGCGTTCGAACTCAAGCGTCGGCTGGCGGATGCGCACGTCGCGGATCCCGAGCTGCTCGGTTTCGCATTGCACAAGATGCTACCGGCGGCAGTGCACGGCGACTTCCAGGATCTGCCCCAGTGGCGGACCTCGATCGTCGACACTCTCGAGCACGCGGAGGCTTCGCATGCCGGGCCCGTGCTGGTACCGATGACGATCGTGCGCGACGACTACTTCGACGAGATCGTCGGCGGCCTGCGCGAGCGCGGGGTCGATGTCCGCCACTACGCCTTGATCGCCACCCCCGAGACGCTGCGCACGCGGCTCAGCAGACGCATCGCGTTCATCGCGTCCGGCCTGCAGCGCGACACCTGGGCGATGGAGCAGATCCCGCGGTGCGTCGCCGCGCTCGCGCAGGAGCGCTACGGCACCCATGTGGCGACGGACCTCCGCACGACGGATGAGGTCGTCGAATGGATCGCTCAGGACGCCGGGCTGGCTCTGACCGCGCCTCGACTGGTCCCGTGGCGCTACCAGCTGAGGCGCTTCCGCGTCGGCATCCAGCACATCCGGTGATCTACCGTGGATTCCATGGTGGACAGCACGCACGACGTCGAAGTCCGGCCGGCGCGCGACAATGAGCTCGAGCGCGTCGTCCGGCTGCGGTGGATCTGGAACGTCGACGACCGCGGCGATCGGCCGGAGATGACCGAGGTGCAGTACGTACGGGCCGCCGCCGACTGGGCGCGCGAGCACGCGGCATCCCACATCCCGTTCGTCGCGGTGGCCGATACCGAGATCGTCGGCATGGCCTGGCTCGCACTTGCACCGCGCGTCCCCACGACGCGCAGCATCGATCGGGTATCGGCCGACCTGCAGTCCTGCTACGTCCTGCCCTCGTTCCGCGATCGAGGGCTCGGAGGACGTCTCGTGCACGCGGTGCTCGACGCCGCACGCGACCGAGGAGCTGAGCACGTGACAGTGCACACGTCGCCGGAGTCCATCTCGATGTACACCCGAAACGGATTCGAACCGCACCCGCGCCTGCTCTTCGCCGCCACGTCGGGCCCAACATGACCTCCGTTCGGATCGCGAGCTGGGACGGAGACGCGGCCCAGCTCGACGTCGCGGCCGACCTGTACGCCCGGACTTTCGCCGAGGCGCCCTACGAAGAGGATGCCGCGGCCAGCCGAGCATCATTCGTGGAGCGCATCCGGCGCTATGCGGCCTCGAAACCGAACTTCCGGCTGCTGCTCGCCCGCGACGAAGCGCGTGTCATCGGTCTGGCGCTGGGAACGGGCATCGCCGCCGGCGACTGGTGGCACGACCGGGTCGTGCCACTTCTCGCAGACGACATCCGCCGGCGATGGTTCGGCGAATCCTGCTTCTGCGTGCAGGAACTCGCCGTCGACAGTTCCGCTCGCCGGTCCGGCGTCGCGTCGCTCCTGCTGGACGGGCTCCTCGCCGATCTGCCGTACCCGACCGCCGTGCTCAGCCGGCACGCGGATGCGCCTGCGGCAGGGAGCTTCTACACCGCACGCGGATGGCACGAGATCGCCGCCGGCATCCGGATCGGCGACTCCCCTGCACTCTGCGTGCTCGCGCGGGATCTGCAGTGAACCGGGAGTAGCGTAGAGAGGTGCGATCCGTTCCCGTCTCTCCCGTGTCCAATCCGGGATGGCGGGCATGGCTCATCTGGTCGGTCGGTGTCGCCGCCTACACGCTCGCGATCACGAACCGCACGTCGCTCGGTGCCGTCGGCGTCGATGCGGCCGAGCGATTCCAGGCCGATGCCTCGACGCTGTCGCTGTTCGCCGTGGTGCAGCTGGCCGTGTACGGCGGCATGCAGATCCCCATCGGCATCCTGCTCGACAAATACGGCTCGCGTCCGATCATCACGATCGGCATGGTCCTGATGGCGGCAGGCCAGCTCGTCATGGCGGTCTCGCCCAGCATCGGAATCGCCCTCATCGCGCGCATCCTGCTCGGAGCCGGCGACGCCGCAGTGTTCCCTGCCGTGCTGCGCCTGGTCGCGACCTGGTTCCCCGCGCAGCGCGGTCCAGTCATGGTGCAGTTCACCGGACTCCTCGGGCAGACCGGGCAGCTCATCGCCCTCATCCCCCTCGCCGCTCTGCTGCACGCCACCAGCTGGACCATCACCTTCGGCAGCATCGCCGGCCTCGGCATCCTGTTCGCGATCCTGGTCTTCGCCGTGATCCGCAACCATCCCCCCGAGCGGGATGCCGATGTCACAGTGAACACCGATACCGGCGTCGTCCGGGTGGTGACGAGCACCATCGACACCGGCGTGGGCATCCGTGCGGCGTGGGCGCACCCCGGCACGCGGCTGGCTTTCTGGTCGCATTTCACCACGCCGTTCGCGGGCACCGCCTTCGTCCTCCTCTGGGGCATGCCGTTCCTCACCGCCGGCGAGGGTCTGTCGACCGCGCAGGCGGCGACCATCATCTCGGTATATGTCGTCGCGGGCATGCTTCTCGGACCCCTGATCGGCGATCTCTCCCGGAGGATGCCGAACTATCGCTCCGTCGGGCTCGTCCTGCCCGCCGTCGCCATCCAGCTGGTCGCGTGGCTCGTCGTCATCGCCTGGCCGGGACAGGCGCCGCTCTGGCTGCTCTACGCGCTCGCGATCGCCCTCGCCACCGGAGGCCCTGCCTCCATGATCGCGTTCGACCATGCCCGTACGCACAACCCCTCGCACCGGCTGAGCACCGCCACGGGCGTGACGAACGCGGGGGGCTTCATCGCCGCGCTGGTCGTGATCTTCCTGATCGGACTCGCCCTCGACCTGCAGGGCGCAGGGACTCCGGACACCTATTCACTGGACGCCTTCCGCCTCGCCTTCCTCGCGCAGGTGCCGTTGTGGCTGCTGGGCGCGACCTTCATCATCATCGAGCGGAAGCGCACCCGCATCCGCATCGGACTGGACCCTGATCGGAGACGCCCGTGACCTTCACCTTCGCGCAGGACGACGCTCGTATCGATCGCACGCGGGTGCACGCCTGGCTGAGCGAGCAGTCGTACTGGGCGACGGGTCGTCCGCGTCAGACTCAGGATGCCGCGATCGATGCGTCGCGCAATTACGGTGTCTGGGACGACGTGACCGGCGAACAGGTCGCCTACGCGCGCGTGGTGACGGATCTCGCGACGTTCGCGTGGCTGTGCGACGTGTTCGTCGGCGACGCTGCGCGAGGCAGAGGCATCGGGAAGATGCTCGTCCAGGGCGTGATCGACGATCTCCGCCCTCTCGGGATCACCCGGATCCTCCTGGCGACCGCCGATGCGCACGGGCTGTACGCGCAGTTCGGCTTCGAGAATCCGGACGACCCGAAGCGCTACATGGTCCGCGCGATGCCCTGATCCGGCGTCTCGATCAGAGCGTCCCCGGCTCGTCGGTGCGTGTCGATCGACGCGAAACCTGCTCGCCGGCGACCGGATCGGTCTCCGTTCGTGTCACGACATCCGTGCGGCGGCGCTTCGCCATGAGGATCAGCCCGATGATGAACACCACGGCGCCGGCACCCATCAGGATGTAGCCGATCATGTCGAGGTCTGCCCATTCGACCTCGACGTTCACGGCGAACGCGAGGATGGCGCCGATGACGAACAGGACGACGCCGGTTCCGATGCTCATGAGAACTCCTTCCAGGACCGTGGTCCGGTGGGGCGCAGGAGCGCCTGGACTTCTCACCCTCCGCGATCAGGCCGGCTTCAGCCAGGGGGTTGACAGGGTCCGAGTCCTCAGCGCCGCGGCGTCCAGCCCACAGGACGAGCATTGTCGATGAAGGCCCGCTCCCGGTCCGCCTGCGCGGACCAGCCCTGTGCGGCGTCGACGGCGTCGAATCCGCCCCGAGCGAGTCGCATGCCGACATCGGCATGATGCATCCGTGGCGCTCCCCCGCGACGAACGGATGCCCGGACGCTCCACGCATCGTCGTCGTATCCCCCGCCGCGGAACACCCGGTAGTCGTCATAGCGCGCCGGATCCAGCAGATCCCAGCACCACTCCCACACGTTTCCGAGCGTGTCGAACAGTCCGTTCAGGTTCGGGAGCCTGCCGCCGACATCCTGAGGATGCCGGAGCCCATCGGCGCTCGTCCACGCCACTTCGGCGAGCGGGCCGTAGTGCGGGCCGGTGGATCCCGCACGGCACGCGTACTCCCACTCGGCCTCGGTGGGAAGGCGATAGCCATCGCTGTCCACGTGCCAAGTGACGTCCTCGCCATCGAACGCGTACGCCGGATCCAGACCCTCCCATTCGGATGCCGCGTTGCAGAACCGCACCGCGCGCAACCAGCTCAGATCCGATGCCGGGCGTCGCGGATGGCGGGAAGGGATGCCCAGGATCTCGGCGAACTGCTCCTCCGTCACGGCGAACACGCCGATCTCGAAGTCCTCGAGCGCGACGTGGCGGTGCTCGTTCCGACGCGCATCGTGCAGCGTGACGGTCCCTGCGGGAATGCGGGCGAGCTCGATCTCGCTCATGTCGCCGATGCCGCGTCGCGCTCGGGAAGCCGGATGGCGAAGACCCGCATGAAGTACTGGCACAAGGGGCCCACGAGCAGCGCGAACGCCAAGGTGCCGATCCCCACGTTGCCACCCAGCATCCAGCCGATCAGGACGACAGTGACCTCGATCGCGGTCCGGACGATCCAGATCCGCCAACCGGTGACCCGGTGCAGTCCGGTCATCAGGCCGTCGCGGGGACCTGGACCGAAGTGCGCCCCGATGTAGAGGCCGGTCGCGGCGGAGAGCACGACGAGCCCGATGATGAAGAAGACGATCCGCAACCAGAGGTCCTGGCCCGCCGGGATCAGCGCCAGACCGACATCAGCGGCCGGACCGACGAGCAGGGCGTTCAGGAGCGTTCCGACGCCGGGTTTCTGGCGAAGCGGGATCCAGAACAGCAGCACCACGACGCTCGTGAGCACGGTGATCGTGCCGAAGCTCAGCGGGACGTGGTTGGCGATGCCCTGCGTCAGCACATCCCACGGGGACGCGCCGATCTCGCCCCGTACGATGAACGCGATGCCGATGCCGTAGAGGAACAGTCCGACGAGCAGCTGTGTGATGCGGCGCGGCAGCAGCAGGCTGCGACGCGTCGTCACTGCGGCACCAGTTCGACCCAGGTCGGATGCTTGGGCTCGCGCCCATCGCCTGAAGAGGTTCGGGTGACGCGACGCTTCACCCAGGGCCCCACGTGCTGTCGGTAGTAGGCGAAACCGCTCGGCCCTGCCGGTGGGTGCGCGGTCGGCGACCACCACGACGCCGGCGGCTCGTGCCCGAGACCGTGCAGGACCCGCGCCGCGACGCGGTGGTGCCCGGCCGCGTTCATGTGCAACCGGTCCTCCGACCAGTAGGGCGGCGTCGACAGCTCGGCATCCGGCCAGTTCAGCGCGCGGATGACGTCGGGACGATTCTCGATGCGGCGGATCACGGCATCCGACAGTTCGTCGCCGCGGCGCTGCACGAGCGACCCCAACGGAAGCTGCCCGGAGGGATTCGCCCCGGACAGCAGGATCAGTGTCACGCCTTCTTCATCGCAGCGGCGGAGGACACGGGAGAAGGCATCGGCGATGTGCTCGATGTCGCTGCGCGGGCGCAGCATGTCGTTGCCGCCGCCGTTGAACGACAGGTGAGTCGGACGCAGCGCAAGGGCGGGCTCGAGCTGCTGCTCGACGATCGGCCAGGCCAGCTTGCCGCGGATCGCGAGGTTCGCGTACCGGATCGGGTGACCTGCGGCATCCGCCCAGCCCTGCGCAGCGATGTCGGCCCAGCCGCGTACACGACCGTCGGGGAGCTCGTCACCGACGCCTTCGGTGAACGAATCGCCGATCGCCACGAATCTCACTGCACTCACGTCTTCCAGCCTATTGCGCACCAGCGCGGCGGAGCGCGTCAACGGTCGTCGAGCGCCTTGCCCCGGCGGTCGGCCAGGCCCCAGACCGCCCCGGCGGCGACCACGAACACCGCGGCGAACACGACGAAGAGAAGCGGAGCACCGCCGGCGACGAGCAGCACGGGCACGAGCAGCGGCGCGATGATCGATGCGATCCGGCCGACGCCAGCCGCCCAACCGGTACCGGTCCCCCGCAGCGACGTCGGATAGGTCTCCGGGGTGATGGCATAGAGAGCGCCCCAGGCCCCGAGGTTGAAGAACGACAGCGCCATGCCCGTTGCGATGATCGAGAATTCGCCCGTCGCGGTGCCGAACAGCACCGCCGAGATCGCGGAACCCGCCAGGAACACGGAGAGCGTCAGACGCCGCCCCCAGACCTCGATGAGCCATGCCGCGACCGCGTAGCCGGGCAACTGGGCGAGTGTGATGAGCAGCGTGAAGCCGAACGAGCGCACCAGGTCGTAGCCGGCATCGACGAGGATGCTGGGGATCCAGATGAACGCGCCGTAGTAGGCGAAGTTCACGCAGAACCAGACCAGCCAGAGGCAGAGCGTGCGGACCCGGAACTCCGCATTCCACAGCGTGCCGAGTCGCGCGCGCGTCGTGGCGGCCAGCGCGCGGGAAGGCGGCTCCTTGCGGATCGCGGGACCTGTGATGATCCCCGCATCCGTCTCGAATGCCGTGACGATGCGCTCCGCTTCGGCGATGCGCCCTCGCCCGGCCAGCCAGCGCGGCGACTCGGGAAGCCCCCACCGGACGATGAGCGCGTAGACGGCCGGTACGGCGCCGAGCGCGAAGGCCCAGCGCCAGCCGTCGACGGATGCCGGGATCACGAAGTAGCCGATGAGGGCCGCGGCGGTCCAGCCGACCGCCCAGAACGCCTCCAGAATGACGATCAGCCGTCCACGGATCCGGCTCGGCGCGAACTCGCTGACGTAGGTCGAAGCCACGGGCAGTTCGGCGCCGAGCCCGAGGCCGACGAAGAACCGCAGCACGAGCAACGCGGCGACGCCGCCCACGAGTGCGCTCGCGCCCGTGGCTGCGCCGTAGATCAGCAGCGTGAGCGCGAACACCTGGCGCCGGCCGAGTCGGTCGGCGAGCAGACCGCCGATGCTCGCTCCGATGGCCATGCCGATGAATCCGACCGAGGCGATCCACCCGGTCTCGGTCTTGGTCAGTTCCCACTGCTGCGCGAGCACCGCGATGATGAACGAGATGAGCCCGACGTCCATCGCATCCAGAGCCCAGCCGATGCCGGATCCGGTCAGCACCCGCAGATGCCGCCGCGTGAACGGGAGATCGTCGAGCCGGCCGGCGAGAGAGGCCCGGCTCGGCAGAGTGTCAGCCATGTCCCTCATCGTAGAGCCGAGCCGGGCGCGCATCGTGCATCAGTCGGCGAGCAGCTCGCGAACTCGAGGGATCACCTCGGTGCCGTACAGTTCGATGCTCTGCATCATCTGCTCGTGGGCGAGCGTTCCGGTGGCATACTTCAGATCGAAGCGTCCAAGTCCGAGCGTGCGGACGGTCTCGGCGATCTTCTGCGCAACGCGCTCGGGGGAACCGGCGTAGATCGCTCCGGCCGGGCCGACGTCGTTCTGGAAGCGGGCGCGGCTGTACGGCGGCCATCCGCGCTCCGCTCCGATGGTGTTGTTCATCGCCTCGAAGCCGTCGTAGGCGGCATCCCAGGCCTCCTCGTCCGTCGCAGCGATATGGCCGGGCGAGTGCACCGAGATCGGGTGCGATGCCGTGCCGAAACTCGCCACCGAGCGGTGGTACAGGTCGACGAAGGGTGCGAAGCGAGCAGCGGGACCGCCGATGATGGCGAGCATGAGCCCCAACCCGTGGCGGGCGACGCGCACGACGGATTCCGGGCTGCCCCCGACACCGACCCACGTGCGCAGTCCGTGCTCGGTCTTCGGGAACACGTCGGCGTCGTCGAGGGCCGGTCGCATGGTGCCGGACCAGGTGACGGGTTTCTCCTTCAGAAGCTCGACGAACAGCTCCAGCTTCTCCTCGAACAGCGCGTCGTAGTCGCGCAGGTCGAACCCGAAGAGCGGGAAGGACTCGATGAAGGATCCGCGCCCGAGCACGACCTCGGCCCGGCCGTTGGAGACGGCATCCAATGTGGCGAAGCGTTCGAACACGCGGACCGGATCGTCGGACGACAGGACGGTGACGGCCGTGCCGAGGCGGATGCGCTCCGTGCGCGAGGCGATGGCGGACAGCACCATCTCAGGGGCGGAGACGGCGAACTCCGCTCGATGGTGCTCGCCGACGCCGAAGAAGTCGACGCCGACGCGGTCGGCGAGCTCGGCCTGTTCGACGATGTTGCGGATGGTCTGCGCGGCCGTGATCAGCTTCCCGTCCGCGTCGCGCGTGATGTCGCCGAAGGTATCCAGCCCGAACTCGATGTCCATGTCAACCCTTTCCTATTCAGGTGAATGAACCGAGATGGTCGCCGCGGCATTCCCGCGGCGACCATCCGGAGTTCAGCGCAGCAGAGCGGTCCGCAGCGTGTCGAGTCCCACGCCACCCATGTCGAGGGCGCGCTTGTGGAAGTCCTTGACGTCGAAGGCGTCACCCTGGTGCGCCTGGTAGGCGTCGCGCACCTGCTCCCAGATGCGCTGACCGACCTTGTACGACGGCGCCTGCCCCGGCCAGCCGAGGTAGCGGTTGACCTCGAACTGGACGAACTCATCGGACATGTTCACGTTCTTGCGCATGAACTCGAGCGCGTACTCCGCGTCCCAGACGCCCTGCCCGTCGAGGCGGGGCTTCTTCAGGTGCACACCGATGTCCAGCACGACGCGGGCGGCACGCATGCGCTGCCCGTCCAACATCCCGAGCCGGTCGGCGGGGTCGTCCAGGTAGCCGAGCTGCTGCATGAGCCGCTCCGCGTACAGGGCCCAGCCCTCGGCGTGTCCTGAGGTGCCGGCGAGGAGGCGCCTCCACGAATTCAGCTCCGACCGGTTGTACACCGCCTGGGCGATCTGCAGGTGATGACCGGGTACGCCCTCGTGGTAGACCGTGGTGAGCTCGCGCCACGTGTCGAACTCGGTCACGCCTTCCGGAACCGACCACCACATGCGCCCTGGACGGGAGAAGTCGTCCGTCGGACCCGTGTAGTAGATCCCGCCTTCCTGGGTCGGAGCGATCATGCATTCCAGCGTGCGGATCTCCTCCGGGATGTCGAAATGCGTGGCGCCCAGCTCGGCGACGGCGCGATCGCTGGTCTCCTGCATCCACCGCTGCAGCGCCTCGGTGCCGTGCAGTTTGCGTGCCGGATCCGACTCGAGATGCGCGACGGCTTCTTCGACGGTGGATCCCGGGAGGATCTCGTTCGCGATCGCGGTCTGCTCGGCGACCATGCGCCGCAGCTCGTCGATGCCCCACTCGTAGGTCTCGTCGAGGTCGATGGTCGCGCCGAGGAACCGCCGGGAGTTCAGCGCATACAGGTCGCGCCCGACGGCATCCACCTCGCCGGCGGCGTCGGCCAGGGTCGTGGCGAGGAATGCACGCAGCTCGTCGTACGCGACGCGCGCGGCGGAGGCGTTGTCGGCGAGCGTGCGGGCGAGAGACGCAGGCAGTTCGCCTTCGGCGGGCGCCGCTTCGGCGACGAAAGCGGCGAAGAAGCCGTCATCGGCCGTGTAGCGCTCGATCTGCTTCGCCACCTCGACGGCCTGCCGCCTGGCTGGTGTGACGCCGCGGGCGATGCCCTCGCGCAGCGTGGCCGTGTAGCCGCGCAGCGCCGCCGGGATGGCACCCAGACGCGTCGACACGATGTCCCAATCGTCGGTCGTCACCGTCGGCATCAGGTCGAAGACCGAGCGGATGTCCTGCGGCGCGGATGCGATCACGTTGAGGTCGCGCAGGTGCCATTGCGCATCATGGAGCTCGAGTTCGAGCCGCAGCTCACTGCCGAGATCCGCCTTCGTGACCTCGTCGATCGCATCGACAGGCTGCAGCGCGTCGAGCTTCGCCAGCGTGCGGCGGACTTCGGAGGCGTAGTGGTCCTGGCCCTCCGGGCTCAGGTCGGCATAGCGGTCGTTCGCCTCATTGCGTCCGATGTATGTGCCCAGGGTCGGCGCGAGGACGGCGAGGTCATCGACCCATTCCTCGGCGACCTGATCGATCGCGGTAGGTGTGCGCGGAGTATTGGTCATCCGCCCAGCGTACTGCGCACCCCTACCGCTGCCACCTCAGTGCGCGGCCTCGTTCCAGTCGTGCCCGCGCCCGACCTGGACATCCAGCGGGACGGACAGTTCGGCGGCACCGGCCATGCGGGCGCGCACGATCTGCTCCGCGGCATCCCACTCCCCCGGCCCGACCTCGACCACGAGTTCGTCGTGGATCTGCAGCAGGACCCGCGAGCGCAACCCGGCAGCGACGAGATCGTCGTGGATGCGGAACAGTGCGATCTTCATGATGTCGGCCGCGCTGCCCTGGATCGGCGCGTTGAGCGCTGCACGCTCCGCGTTCTCACGAAGCACGCGGTTGGGGCTGGTGAGGTCGGGGAACGGTCGGCGTCGACCGAAGATCGTCTCGGTGTACCCAACCTCCTTGGCCGCCAGCACCGATGCGCGCAGGTAGTCGCGCACTGCGCCGAACCGGGCGAAGTACTCCAGCATCAGCTGCTTGGCCTCGGCCTGCTCGATGCGCAGCTGCTTGGACAGGCCGAAGGCGCTCAGGCCGTAGACCAGGCCGTACGACATCGCCTTGACCTTCGTGCGCATCGCCGAGGTGACGTCCGCAGGGTCGACGCCGAACACCCTGGCCCCGACGAAGCGGTGCAGATCCTCGCCGCTGTTGAACGCCTCGATGAGACCTTCATCACCGGACAGGTGCGCCATGATGCGCATCTCGATCTGCGAGTAGTCGGCCGTCAGAAGGGTCTCGTAGCCTTCCCCGACCTCGAACGCGCTGCGGATGCGCCGTGATTCCTCGGTGCGCACGGGGATGTTCTGCAGGTTCGGGTCCGTGCTGGACAGGCGACCGGTCTGGCTGCCGGTCTGCACGTATGTCGTGTGAATGCGGTGATCGTGCTTGATGGCCGTGTCGAGCGACTCGATGATCTGCCGCAGTTTCGTCGCCTCGCGGTGCTGGGACAGCTGTTCGAGGAACGGGTGCGGGCTCTTCTCCTGGATGTCGGCCAGTGACGCGGCATCCGTGGAGTACCCGGTCTTCGTCTTGCGCGTCTTCGGAAGCTGCAGCTCTTCGAACAGCACCTCCTGCAGCTGCTTGGGAGACCCGAGATTGACCTCGCGGCCGATCGTGGCGAAGGCATCCTGTGCGATCGCGTCTGCGCGCGTGCCGAGCTCGCCCGAGAACGTCGAGAGCACGTCATGCGACACGGCGACGCCCGCGATCTCCATGTCGGCGAGTGCCAGGAGCGTCGGCAGCTCGATGTCGGTGAGCACGGCGGCGACCGACCCCGGGATGTCCGCGCGCAGTGCCTCGGCGGTCCGCAGGGTGAACCAGGCCTCCTGGGCAGGGGTGGCTCCATCCGTCTCGGGGACGAGCTGGGTCGGATCCGCTTCGGGGAGCTTCTCGCCGAGGTAGCGCTCGACAAGGTTTCCGAGCGTCTTGTCGGGGAAGCTCGGGCGAAGGAGCCATCCGGCCAGGATCGTGTCGTACGCGAGCCCACCGATGCGGATGCCTGCGCGCAGCAGCGCCTTCACCTGAGGCTTGGCGTCGTGCATGACCTTCGGGGCAGCGGACTCCAGCCAGGGACGCAGCGCCTCTGCCGTCTCAGCGTTCCAATCGGTCTCGTGCAGGCCCGTGCTCCCGGCGACGCCCATCCGGATCGGCATCCCCCCGGCGAGCACGAGGGTGAGCGCGAGCTCGCCGCTCTGGGCGGAGAGCCAGTCGGCGAGGTCGCCAGCCGACGACTCGACCGGCGCGGGGACGACCACGGCAGGCGTGTCGTCCTCGACCGCCTCGGCACCGACCGCCTCGAACACGCGCGGCAGCAGCGTGCGGAACTCCAGACGGGCGAAGATGTCGCGCACCGCCTGCGCGTCGATCGGGGCGACCACGAGATCGCCGGGCGCGAGAGGCAGCTCGACGTCGGTGAGCAGGCGGTTGAGCTTGCGATTGCGGCGCACGTCGTCGATGTGATCGCGCAGGTTGCCGCCGACGACGCCCTTGATCTCATCGGCGCGCGCGATGAGCTCGTCGAGACTGCCGAACTGGGTCAGCCACTTCACCGCGGTCTTCTCCCCCACCTTCGGCACCCCTGGCAGGTTGTCGCTCGTCTCGCCGACGAGCGCGGCGATCTCGGGGTACTGCTCCGGTCGGACGCCGTAGCGCTCCTGGACGGTCGTCGGGTCGTAGCGCTTCAGCTGGGACACGCCCTGGACGGAGGGGTAGAGCAGGGTCACATCGTCGTTCACGAGCTGGATGGTGTCGCGGTCGCCCGAGACGACGAGGACGTCGTACCCCTGCACGGAGCCCTGCTTCGCCAGCGTCGCCAGGATGTCGTCGGCCTCGATGCCCTCTTTCGTGAGGACCGGGATGGACATCGCGGCGAGGCAGTCCTGCAGGAGCGGGATCTGGCCGCGGAACTCCTGCGGCGTCTCGGACCGGGTGGCCTTGTACTCGGGGTACTCGTCGGTGCGGAACGAGTGTCGTGACGTGTCGAACGCGATCGCCATGTGGGTCGGCTTCTCGGCCTTGATGAGGTTCACCAGCATGGACAGGAAGCCGTAGATGGCGTTCGTGTGCTGGTTGTCCTTCGTCGTGAAGTTCTCGACCGGGAGAGCGAAGAAGGCACGATAGGCGAGCGAATGGCCGTCGACGACCATGAGGGTAGGCTTTGCGGAGTCCGTCACCCTGTCAGCCTAACGAGGACGACAGACACGCGCTGAGGAGGATCGTTGAGCGACAGCATCCGGATGAACGGCCTGGAGTGGGCGACCGCCCGTGGCATGGGAGCCCTGGCCGAGAAGATGGGAATCGAGTTCACTGAATTCGCCATCGAACGCGCCGTCGCCACCATGCCCGTCGAGGGCAACACGCAACCCGTCGGCCTCGTGCACGGCGGCGCATACGTGGTGCTCGGCGAATCGCTGGGGTCGATGGCCGCGAACCTGCACGCGGGCCCTGGGAGGCTCGCCGTCGGGGTGGACATCAACGCGACGCACACGCGTTCGGCCACGTCCGGCGTCGTCACCGGCGTGTGCACGCCGATTCATCTCGGGCGCAGCATCACGGTGCACGAGATCGTCGTGTCCGATGATCAGGGGCGTCGGTGCTCGACGATCCGCATCACGAACATGATCAAGGAAATGCCCGCCTGACGCCGGCGCGTACGGCGGAATCAGGCGGCGAGGATCCGCTGGAACAGGACGTGGTCCTGCCACTCCCCCGCGATCCGCAGGTACTTCGGCGCGATCCCGATCCGTTCGAAGCCGTTCGCCGCGAGAACCCGTTGCGATGCGGCGTTGTGGAGCAGCGTCGCCGCCTGCAGACGGTGCAGCTGCAGGACGGATGCCGCGTGCTCCCGCACCGCGGCGACAGCACGGGTCATCGATCCGCGGCCGGCATGCTCTCGGTCGATCCAGTAGCCGAGATCCGCGCTCCAGAACGCACCGCGCACGATGTTGTTGAGGTTGACGAGACCGACGATGGCGTGGTCGTCACGGATCAGGACGAAGCGGGCGCTGCGCCCGGCATCCGATTCGACCAGCGAAGCCGCGACGTGCGATTCCTGCCACTCAGGCGTGAAGAACCGGTCGTCGCGTTCGGGATCCCAGGGAGCCAGGTGCTGACGGTTGCGCTCGTATGCTGCTGCCAGCATCTCTCCGTCGCCGGGTTGCAGCAGACGGAGGCGGATGCCGTGCTCGAGTTCGATCAGGCCTTCTTGGGAGCGAGCTGCTCGATGATCGCCTTGGCGACGTCCTGCATCGTGAGACGGCGGTCCATCGATGCCTTCTGGATCCAGCGGAACGCCTCGGGCTCGGAGAGGCCCATCTTTTCGTTGAGCAGGCCCTTCGCGCGATCGACGAGCTTGCGCGTCTCGAAGCGCTCGACCATGTCAGCCACCTCGGCCTCGAGCGTGATGATCTGCTCGTGGCGGGCCAGAGCGATCTCGATCGCCGGCAGCAGGTCGTTCGGCGTGAACGGCTTGACGACGTAGGCCAGTGCGCCGGCCTCGCTCGCGCGTTCGACGAGCTCCTTCTGGCTGAACGCGGTCAGCAGCACGACGGGGGCGATGTTGCCCTTGTGCAGCTTCTCGGCCGCGCTGATGCCGTCCAGCTGCGGCATCTTGACATCCATGATGACCAGATCGGGGCGGAGCTCGGTCGCGAGCGCGACGGCGGTCTCGCCGTCTCCCGCCTCACCGACCACGTCGAATCCGTTGTCTCGCAGGATCTCGACGATGTCGAGACGGATCAGCGATTCGTCTTCGGCGACGACGACGCGTCGCGGAGCGGATGCCGTGGACTGTTCAGCCTGTTCTTCGGTCACCCGTTCATTCTACGGGAGAGCGGGCACTGTCCGGACGACGGCGCGTCGGAGACCGTGGAGACTGCATGATCCTGCGCTACAGTCGTAGACGCGATACAGGGCCGGCGTGGCGGAATGGCAGACGCGGAGCACTCAAAATGCTTTGTCCGAAAGGGCGTGTGGGTTCGAGTCCCACCGCCGGCACTCGAATCGCAATGGCAACCGGACAGGCTCCATCAACAGCGCATACCGCCGGCGCCCCACGGCGCTCAGCCCGTGAGCTCCTCGAGTTCGTCGAGGATGCGGGGATTCGTGAGCACCCAGAAGTGCCCGCCGGTGTCCAGCGGTACGTTCTTCGCCCCTGGTAGCTCGCTGCTCTCCGGAATGTGCGGGTCGAAACGCGGATAGATCGACACGATCCTGGCGTTCGCGTCCAGCTCCCTGGCGAGCTCGACGATGGCGGGGTCCAGCGGCGAGAAGGCGCGCAGTGTGCGCCACGGCATGATCCGTCCCCACGCGGAACCGTGGAACGGCGTCGCGACGGCCAGCATCCCTCGGATGCGCGCACCGGCCGGCCCCGCCATGGCGAGCTTTCCGGCGAGTCCGCCCTTGCTGTGGGCGACGACGATCACGTCGTGCAGATCGGCACTCTCGAGGAATGCTGTGACGTCTGCGGCGATCTCGAGGATCGGCCGTCGATTGCGGTGCAGCGCCCGCACGACGTGCACGGGGTGGCCGCTCTCGTGCATCGCCGCCACGAGCGGACGCATGAACTGCCAGGTCTCGTAGACGCCGGGGAGCACGATGACGGGCACGCGTGAACCCGAAGCGTAGGAATCGGGATCCGTCCGGTCGACGAACGCCCGCGCCTGCCACGCGAGCGCGTAGGCGTAATCACGGACCCACCATCCCGCTCGGCGCAGCAGATGCGTCATCGTCGATACGTCACAGGGCGCGGGGTGGTGATCCCGCGCCCCGTGACGAGGTCCATCAGGCCCCGGCGGCCTTGTAGATCGGAGCGGCACCGCCGACGGCATCCCCGACCTTGTGGACGCGGATGTCATTGGTCGAGCCGATGATCCCTGGAGGGGACCCGGAGATCACGACGACCTTGTCGCCTTCGACGGCGAGACCGTTGCCGAGAAGGTAGTCGTCGACCTGGTGGAACATCAGGTCGGTGTGCTGCACGACATCGACGAGGATCGACTGGATGCCCCAGGTGAGCGCCATACGACGACGGATACCGGGCTCCGGTGTGAACGCGATCATCGGGATGCGCGAGCGCAGCCGCGACAGACGCCGGGCCGAATCACCGGACTGCGTGAACACGCACAGGTACTTCGCGTCGACGAACTCGGCGACCTCGAGCGCTGCGAGCGTGATCGCGCCACCCTGCGTCTTCGGCTTGTTGGTGAGGTGACTGATGCGCTCGAGGCCGTGCTCCTCGGTGGACTCGATGATGCGCGCCATGGTCTCGACGACCACGATCGGGTACTCCCCCACGCTCGTCTCGCCGGACAGCATGACCGCATCGGCACCGTCGAGGACGGCGTTGGCGACATCGCTGGTCTCGGCGCGCGTGGGCACGGGGCTGGAGATCATCGACTCGAGCATCTGCGTCGCGACGATGACCGGCTTCGCGTTGCGACGAGCCAGCTCGACGGCACGCTTCTGCACGATCGGGACGGCCTCGAGGGGCAGCTCCACACCGAGATCGCCACGGGCGACCATGATGCCGTCGAACGCGTCGACGATCTCCTCGAGAGCGTCGACGGCCTGCGGCTTCTCGATCTTGGCGATGACGGGCACCTTGACGCCCTCTTCGGCCATGATCTCGTGCACGCGGACGACATCGGAGGCGTTGCGGACGAACGACAGCGCGATGAGGTCGGCACCGATCTTCAGGCCCCAGCGGAGGTCCGCCTCGTCCTTCTCGCTCAGCGCGGGCACGTTGACGGCGACACCGGGCAGGTTGATGCCCTTGTTGTTCGACACGGCACCGGCGACGATGACCTTCGTCGTGACGACGGTCCCGTCGGTCTCGACGACCTCGACGCGGACCTTGCCGTCGTCGATGAGCAGGAAGTCGCCGGCCTTGACGTCCTGGGGCAGGCCCTTGAACGTGGTTCCGCAGATCTCGCGGTTGCCGATGATGTCTTCGGTGGTGATCTTGAAGATGTCACCGACCTCGAGCTCGTAGGGACCGGCCTCGAACTTGCCGAGACGGATCTTCGGGCCCTGCAGATCGACGAGCACGGCCACCGCCTTGCCTGCGTCGTCGGCAGCACGACGGACGTTGGCGTAGTTGGCGTCATGGACGGAGTAGTCGCCGTGGCTGAGGTTCAGTCGGGCGACGTCCACTCCGGCTTCGATGATGGCCCGCACGTTCTCATAGGAACTCGTGGCGGGGCCGAGGGTGGCGACGATTTTCGCGCGTCTCAACAGAAGTCTCCAGGGTAGAAGAGGGAATAGAACTGGCGACGGTGCCGCAGTCAGCCTACGCGGGCTGGAGGCCGATCGCGACATCCGTCGGACGCACCGGTGCGGGCAGCACCGTCTCGCCCATCAGGAAGCGGTCGACGCTCGCTGCGGCGGCACGGCCCTCTGCGATCGCCCACACGATGAGCGACTGCCCGCGTCCGGCGTCTCCGGCCACGAACACGCCGGGGATCGTCGACGCGTAGGAGTCGTCGCGCTGGAAGCTGCCGCGGTCGGTGACCTGCGGCAGGGTCTCCTCGGTGTAGCCGTCCTGCTCCGGGCCGGTGAAGCCCATCGCGATCAGGACGAGGTCAGCGGGGATCTCGCGCTCGGTACCGCTCTTGGGCACGCGCCGGCCGTCGACGAACTCGGTCTCGGCGACGCGCAGCGCGCGCACCTCACCGGCGTCGTTGGACAGGAACTCGACGGTCGAGGCGAGGTAGACCCGCTCCCCGCCCTCCTCGTGCGCCGAGGACACTTCGAACACGGTCGGCATCATCGGCCACGGCTGGTGATCCGGCCGCGCGTCGCCCGGCTGGCGGCCGATCGCGAGGTTCGTGACGCTGAGCGCCCCCTGGCGGTGCGCGGTGCCGATGCAGTCGGCACCGGTGTCACCGCCGCCGATCACGATGACGTGCTTGCCCTCGGCCGTGATCTGGTTGGGCACTTTGTCGCCTGCGACGGCGTGGTTCGACTCGACGAGGTACTCCATCGCGAAGTGGACGCCGTCCAGGTCGCGACCGGGTATTGCCAGATCGCGGGGAACGGTCGAGCCGGTCGCGATGACGACCGCGTCGTACCTGGCGCGGAGGTCGGCCCAGCTGATGTCCTTGCCGATCTCGACGCCGGCACGGAACCGCGTGCCCTCCTCCTGCATCTGGCGAAGGCGCGCCTCGACGTGGCTCTTCTCCATCTTGAAGTCCGGGATGCCGTAGCGCAGCAGACCGCCGATGCGGTCGTCGCGCTCGAACACGGCGACCGTGTGTCCAGCACGCGTCAGCTGCTGGGCCGCAGCCAGACCCGCGGGCCCGGAGCCGACGACCGCGACGGTCTTGCCGGTGAGGCGCTCCGGCGGCTCGGCCTCGACCCAGCCGTGCGAGAACGCCTCGTCGACGATCGAGACCTCGATCTGCTTGATCGTCACGGCAGGCTGGTTGATCCCGAGCACGCACGAGCTCTCACAGGGCGCAGGGCACAGCCGACCGGTGAACTCCGGGAAGTTGTTCGTGGCGTGCAGTCGCTCGATCGCCGAACGGCCCTCGCCCCGCCAGGTGAGATCGTTCCACTCCGGGATCAGGTTGCCCAATGGGCAGCCGGAGTGGCAGAACGGGACACCGCAGTCCATGCAACGGCCGGCCTGGCGGCGCAGCACGGCCTGGTCGCCCGGCTCATAGACCTCTTTCCAGTCCATGATCCGCACCGGGACGGGACGGCGAGCGGGAAGCTCCCGCTCCGTCACCTTCAGAAAGCCCTTGGGGTCAGCCACCGGTCACCTCCAGGATCCGGTTCCAGATGACGTCGCCGTCCGGGTCGAGCCCGGCCTGCTCCGCCTCCTGGCGCATGTTCTGCACCGCGGCGAAGTCGCGCGGAAGCACCTTGACGAATTCGTTCGCCACGTTGTCGAAATCGGCGAGCATGTCTGCCGCCAACGGGGATGCCGTGCGCTCGACGTGCTCGGTGAGAAGACTCCGCAGCACCTCGAGGTCGGCGCGATCGAGCTGCTCGAGGCGCAGTTCGCCGCTGTCCAGGGACTGGGCGTTCACCTTGTCGGTGCGCAGCGAATGGACGTACGCGATGCCGCCGGACATGCCGGCGCCCAGGTTGCGTCCCGTCGTCCCGAGGATCACGGCGAGACCACCGGTCATGTACTCGAGCGCGTGGTCGCCCACGCCCTCGACGACGGCCGTGGCACCCGAGTTGCGCACCAGGAATCGCTCGCCGACGACGCCGGAGATGAAGATCGTCCCGCCGGTCGCCCCGTACCCGATGACGTTGCCTGCGATGACGTTCTCCTGCGGGATGATCGTCGCGCCGCGCGGCGGACGGATCGTGATGTCGCCGCCGGAGAGGCCCTTGCCGACGTAGTCGTTCGCATCGCCCTCGAGGCGCAGCGCGATGCCGGCGGGCATGAATGCGCCCAGCGACTGCCCGGCCGTGCCGGTGAGGGTGACGTCGATCGTCTCGCGTGCCAGGCCCGCCGCACCGTAGCGCGTGGTGACCTCGTGGCCGAGCATGGTGCCGACCGCGCGCTCGGTGTTGCGGATCGGGAGCTCGATCAGGACGGGAGAGCCGTCCGCGAGCGCCTCCTGCGCCATCTCGATCAGCTGGACGTCGAAGTGCTCGTCCAGCTCGTGGTCCTGCTCGCGGCCGCTGCGCCGGGGTTCGGATGCAGGGAACACCGGTCCCTCGAGGATCGGCGACAGATCCAGTCCGTCCGCCTTCCAGTGCTCGATCGCGGCGTTCGTCTCGATGAGATCGGCGCGTCCGATGATCTCATCGAGCGAGCGGTAGCCCAGTTCGGCGAGGATCTCGCGCACCTCTTCGGCGATGAACTCCATGAAGTTCACCACGAATTCCGGCTTCCCAGTGAAGCGTTCGCGGAGCACCGGGTTCTGCGTCGCGACGCCCACCGGGCACGTGTCGAGATGGCAGACGCGCATCATGATGCATCCGCTCACGACGAGTGGAGCCGTGGCGAAGCCGAACTCCTCCGCTCCCAGCAGAGCGCCGATGATGACGTCGCGGCCGGTTTTGAGCTGCCCGTCCACCTGGACGACGACGCGATCGCGCATGCCGTTGAGCATGAGCGTCTGCTGCGTCTCGGCGAGACCGAGCTCCCACGGAGTGCCGGCGTGCTTGAGCGAGTTCAGCGGGCTCGCGCCGGTGCCGCCATCGTGCCCGGAGACGAGGATGACGTCACTGAGTGCCTTCGCGACGCCCGCCGACACCGCGCCGATGCCGGACTGGCTGACGAGCTTGGTGTGGATGCGGGCTCCAGGGTTCGCGCGCTTCAGATCGAAGATCAGCTGCTTGAGATCCTCGATCGAGTAGATGTCGTGGTGCGGCGGCGGCGAGATCAGTCCGACGCCGGCGGTCGCGTGACGCGTGCGCGCCACCCAGGGGTACACCTTGCCTGGCGGCAGCTGACCGCCCTCGCCGGGCTTGGCGCCCTGCGCGAGCTTGATCTGGATGTCATCCGCCTCGGTGAGGTACTGGCTGGTCACGCCGAATCGACCTGATGCCACCTGCTTGATCGAGCTGCGGCGTTCGGGGTCGACCAGGCGATCGGGCTCTTCGCCGCCCTCACCGGTGTTCGACTTGCCGCCGATGCGGTTCATCGCGATCGCCAGCGTCTCGTGGGCCTCGCGGGAGATGGAGCCGTAGCTCATCGCGCCGGTGGAGAACCGCTTGACGATCTCGCTGACCGGCTCGACCTCGTCGAGCGGCACCGGCTTGCGGTGCCCCGTGCGCAGCGAGAAGAGTCCGCGGAGCGTCTTCAGCTCGGCGGCCTGATCGTCGACGAGCTTGGTGTACTCGCGGAAGATGTCGTACCGACGCGTGCGGGTCGAGTGCTGCAGCCGGAACACGGTGTCCGGGTTGAACAGGTGCGGCGAACCGTCACGGCGCCACTGGTACTCGCCTCCGGTCCACAGCCGCTCATGTGCGCGTGCCGCGGCGTCCTCGGGGTAGGCGTAGTCGTGACGCGCCTGGTTCTCGGCGTACACCTCGTCGACGCCGATGCCCCCGAGCTTTGACTCGGTGCCCGTGAAGTAGGCGTCGATGAACTCCTGGCTGAGTCCGACGGCCTCGAAGACCTGGGCGCCGGCGTACGACGACACCGTGGAGATGCCCATCTTCGACATGATCTTCAGCACGCCCTTGCCGAGCGCGTAGATCAGGTTGCGGACGGCCTTCTCCGGCGAGATGCCGGTGATGAAGCCGGTGCGCACCAGATGCTCGACCGTCTCCATCGCGAGATACGGGTTCACGGCGGACGCCCCGTAGCCGATCAGCGTGGCGACGTGGTGCACTTCGCGGACGTCGCCGGCTTCCACGATGAGCCCGACCTTCAGACGGTTCTCACGGCGGATCAGATGGTGATGGATCGCGGAGATCATCAGCAGCGACGGGATCGGAACGAGGTCCTTGTTGGAGTCGCGATCCGAGAGGATCACGAACTCGGCGCCCTCTTCGATCGCGGCATCCACTTCGGCGCACATCTCGGCGATGCGGTCGGGAAGCGACTGCGGTCCGGCGTCGAAGTGGTAGAGGCCGCGGATCGTCACGGAGCGCCGTGCCGGCATCGCCTTGTCGATGTGGCGGATCTTCGCCAGCTCGTCGTTGTCGATCACCGGGAAGTCGAGCGTCACCGTGTGCGCATGATCCGGCCCCCAGTCGAGCAGGTTGCGTTCCGGCCCGATACCGAGCTTGAGGCTCGTGACGACCTCTTCGCGGATGGAGTCCAGCGGCGGGTTGGTCACCTGGGCGAACTGCTGCGTGAAGTAGTCGAACAGCAGCCGCGGACGCTCGCTGAGCACCGCGATCGGCGTGTCGGATCCCATGGCGCCGAGCGGCTCCGCACCGTTCTGGCCCATCGGGGTCAGAAGGATGCGCACCTCCTCCTCGGTGTAGCCGAAGGTGCGCTGACGGCGCGTGATGGACGCCGGCGGGTGCACGATGTGCTCGCGCTCGGGCAGATCGGCCAGGCGCACGGAGCCTTCGTCGAGCCACTCCTGCCAGGGGTGGAGGGTCGCCAGGTGCTGCTTGATCTCGTCATCCTCGACGATGCGGCCGGCGGCCGTGTCGACGACGAACATCTTGCCGGGCTGGAGCCGGCCGCGCCGCTTGATGCGCTCCGGCTCGAACTCGAGCACACCGGTCTCGGATCCGATCACGACGAGGCCGTCGGTCGTCTCGGTCCAGCGTCCAGGGCGCAGTCCGTTGCGATCGAGGGTGGCGCCGACCAGCGTGCCGTCGGTGAAGATGAGCGCGGCGGGGCCGTCCCACGGCTCCATCTGGTTCGAGTGGTACTCGTAGAAGGCGCGCAGCTCTGGAGAGATGTCCGCCTGCTTCTCGTATGCCTCGGGAACCATCATCAGGATGGCGTGCGGCAGGCTGCGCCCGGTGAGGGTGAGCAGCTCGAGCACCTCGTCGAAGGATGCCGAGTCGCTCGCGCCGTCCGTGCAGATCGGCAGCAGCGGACGGATGTCGCCGAGCAGCTCGGACTCGAGCTGCGACTGGCGGGCGCGCATCCAGTTGCGGTTGCCGCCGACGGTGTTGATCTCGCCGTTGTGCGCCAGCATCCGCAAAGGCTGAGCGAGCGGCCAGGACGGGAACGTGTTGGTCGAGTAGCGCGAGTGCACGACGGCGAGTTCGCTGGCGAAGCGCTCGTCCTGCAGATCGGGGTAGAACGGCTCGAGCTGCAGCGTCGTGACCATGCCCTTGTAGCCGAGCGTGCGGCTGGAGAGGGTGACGAAGTAGGCGCCGAGCTCGTGACCGGCGCGCTTGCGGAGCCGGTAGGCGACGCGGTCGAGCTCGATGCCCGAGAGCGCGGGGGAGTCGCCCTTGGCGGGGCGCGCCACGAAGAGCTGCTCGAACGCGGGACGCGCTTCGTCGGCGAGCTTGCCGAGGTGCTCGTTGGCGGTCGGTACGACGCGCCAGCCGAGGACCGTCAGTCCCTCTTCGCGGGCGATCTTCTCGACGCCGGCCTTCTGAGTGCGGCGCTCCCCCGCCTGCAGCGGGAGGAACGCGAGTCCGACGGCGTATTCGCCGACCGGAGGAAGTTCGAACCCCGTCACAGCGCGGAGGAACTCGTCGGGCATCTGGGTCAGGATGCCTGCGCCATCTCCGGTGCCGGCATCTGAGCCGATCGCGCCGCGGTGCTCCAGGTTTCGCAGGGCTTCGAGCGCCTGCTGGATGATGTCATGACCTGGCGTGCCGCGGAGCGTGGCGACCATGGCAAGGCCACAGGCGTCCTTTTCGAACGCCGGGTTGTACATGCCCTGCTTCGGGGGGTAGGCGCCGGAGGCGCCGTAGGGAGGCTGGAAGTACACCAGTTACCGTCCTCAGTTATTCAAGTGACACCGGGGACGACGTCGGCCCGCTCGTTCAGTGCAATGGATCTCCCGCCACGAGGCGGCTTATCGGGCGCCTGCCTCGTTCGTGGGAGCGGTGCTTGTGGCGGTGGCTCCTGCGGTGACCTCTTCGGCCGGAGGCTCGCTCACGTCCACGAAGTCAGAGGGATTGTCTTGCGATTGTACATCAGCGTCGGCATCCTTCCGGCTGTAGCCGGGCTGGTAGACGGAGGGTTCGCGACCGGGGTGACGGCGCGTCTGGACCATGAGGATGACAATGCCGACGACGACGCCGATGATGGCCGCCCAGACGTTACTGCGCAGGCCGAGGATGATCTCGCTCGGGTCGATCCGGATCGACTCCCACACGATGCGTCCTGCGCTGTACCAGATCAGGTAGACCGCGAAGAGCCGGCCCCACTGGAAGTAGAGGTTGCGACCGAGCCAGAGCAGGACGAGCACGCCGAGACCGTTCCAGATGACCTCGTACAGGAACGTCGGGTGGAACAGCGTGCCGTCCGCGAGTCCGGGTGGGAACGCCGGATTGTCGGATTCGATCTCCAGGCCCCACGGGACATCGGTCGGCAGTCCGAACAGCTCATGGTTGAACCAGTTCCCGAATCGACCGAGCGCCTGCGCCAGCAGAAGGCCGGGTGCCAGAGCGTCGGCGAAGCTCCAGAAGCGGATCTTCGCCCAGCGGCAGCCGAGCCATGCACCGACCGCACCGCCGATGAGGGCGCCGTAGATGGCGATGCCGCCCTCCCAGATCGCCCAGATCGATCCGGGCTGGAAGGGATTCCAGGTGTTGATGCCCTCGCCGAAGTAGTCGTTCGGGTGCGTGAACACGTGATAGAAGCGGGCCGCGATGATCGCGAGCGGCACCGCGATAATCACGATGTCGATGACGATCCAGGGCTCGGCCCCGCGCTTGGTGAGGCGGTGGTTGGTCATCAGCGTGGCGACGATGATGCCGGCGATGATGCACAGCGCGTAGTAATAGATCGTCGGACCGCCCGGCCACAGGGTGAAGGTGTTCTCGGGCGGGCTCGGGATGCTGGTGAGCACGCCGTTGAGGGTGCTGGAGAGCGCGAGGGACATGAGTGCGATTCTAGTTTCTCTGATCGGTGCGATCGGACAGCGCAGTACCGGCTGCCAGGGAAAGCGTCGTGGCGGCGAGCCCGTCGAGACCGCCGTCGCGGAGGGCGCGGACCAGGGCCGTGCCCACGATCGCGCCATCCGCGTACTCGAGGACCGCGGCGATCTGCTCCGGTGTGGAGATGCCGATCCCCACGCAGGCGCAGCCTGCGCCGTGCTCGCGCAGACGCCCCACGAGCGTGCGGGCGGCCTTGTCCAGCTCGGCCCGCTCCCCCGTGATGCCCATGGTCGACACCGTGTAGATGAATCCGGTCGACGACGACGACACGAGGTCGAGGCGCTCGTCGGTGGACATGGGCGCAGCGAGGAAGATGCGGTCGAGTCCCGTCCGCTCGCTCGCGGCGATCCACTCGGCCGCGGCCTCGGGAGTGATGTCGGGCGTGATGAGCCCCGATGCCCCCGCGGCCAGCAGGTCGTCGGCGTAGCGGTCGACGCCGTACTGCACGACCGGGTTCCAGTACGTCATGACGACGACGGGCACGTCGGTCGCCGCGGTGATCGCACGCAGCGCCGTGAAGAGGTCCTTCGTGCGGTAGCCGGCGGCCAGGGCGGCCTGGGTGGCCTCCTGGATCAGAGGACCGTCCATCACCGGGTCGCTGTAGGGCGGACCGAGCTCGATGACGTCCGCGCCGTTCTCGGCGAGCGTGATCGCCGCGCGGATGCTGGTGTCCAGATCCGGATATCCGACCGGGAGGTAGCCGATGAAGGCTCCGCGTCCGGCCTCGTGCGCGCGCCGGATGGCGTCCTCGACACGGCTCATGCGCCGGGCTCCTCGTCGTACAGGTGGAAGTACTGCGCTGCCGTGTCCATGTCCTTGTCGCCTCGGCCGGACAGGCACACTGCGATGAGGGCGTCGGGTCCGAGCTCCCGTCCGATCCGCATGGCTCCGGCCAGCGCGTGCGCCGACTCGATCGCGGGGATGATCCCCTCGGTCCGGCTCAGCAGCCGCAGCGCCTGCATCGCCTCGTCGTCGGTCGCGGGGATGTACTCGGCTCGGCCGATGTCGGCGAGCCAGGAGTGCTCCGGCCCCACTCCCGGATAGTCGAGTCCGGCCGAGATCGAATGCGACTCGATGGTCTGGCCGTCCTCGTCCTGGAGGACGTAGGTGCGCGCGCCGTGCAGCACGCCTGGGCGCCCGCGCTCGATGGATGCCGCGTGCCGTGGCGTGTCGACGCCGTCACCGGCTGCCTCCACGCCGTACAGCTTGACGGAGTCGTCATCGAGGAACGCGTCGAACATGCCGATCGCGTTCGAACCGCCGCCGACGCAGGCGACCACGGCATCCGGCAGGCGACCGGCCGTGGCCAGCAGCTGCTCGCGCGCTTCCTCGCCGATGATCTTCTGGAAGTCGCGCACCATCGCAGGGAACGGGTGCGGCCCCGCTGCGGTGCCGAAGATGTAGTTCGTCGTCTCCACAGTGGCGACCCAGTCACGATACGCGTCGTTGATCGCGTCCTTCAGGGTGCGGGATCCGGTCTTGACCGCGATCACCTCGGCGCCCAGCAGGCGCATGCGGGCGACGTTGAGCGCCTGCCGCTCGGTGTCGACCTCGCCCATGTAGATGGTGCAGTCCAGGCCGAACAGCGCCGCTGCCGTAGCGGTCGCGACGCCGTGCTGCCCGGCGCCGGTCTCGGCGATCACGCGGGTCTTGCCGAGCCGCTTGGTCAGCAGCGCCTGACCGAGGACGTTGTTGATCTTGTGGCTGCCGGTGTGGTTGAGGTCCTCGCGCTTGAGGAAGACGCGTGCTCCCCCGGCGTGCTCGGCGAACCGCGGCACTTCGGTCAGGGCGGAGGGCCTCCCGGCGTAGCTGCTGAGCAGATGCGCCAGCTCGGCGCGGAAGGCCGGGTCGGCGATCGCCTGCTCGTACGCGGCGGTGAGCTCGTCGATCGCGGCGATGAGGGACTCCGGCATGTACCGTCCGCCGAAGTCGCCGAAGAACGGTCCTGACTGATCACGCAGGCTCATGCGCCGGCCTCCAGGAATCGATGCAGCGTGGCGACGGGGTCGCCGGTGACGAGTGCCTCGCCGATCAGCACGGCATCCGCACCCGCGCCTCGGTAGTGCGCGACGTCGTCCGGTGACAGCACGGCGGATTCGGCGATCTTCGTCGCGCCGTCGGGGATCAGGTGCCCGATGCGGCTGAACAGGTCGCGGTCGAGCTCGAGGGTTGTCAGATCCCGCGCGTTGACGCCGATGAGCGCAGCTCCGAGATCGGCGGCCACGGCGATCTCATCGGCGGAGTGCGTCTCGACCAGCGGCGTCATCCCGAGCTCGGTGATCAGGGCGAACAGCTCCGTGAGCACGCGCCGTTCGAGGCCGGCGACGATCAGGAGAGCCAGGTCGGCGCCCGCGGCGCGCGCCTCGAGCACCTGGTAGGGCGTCGCGATGAAGTCCTTGCGCAGCACCGGAACGGACACCCGGCTCGTGACCGCCTCCAGGTCGGCGAGGCTGCCGCCGAATCGGCGCTCCTCGGTCAGCACGCTGATCGCCGAGGCGCCGCCTGTCTCGTACAGCGACGCCTGATGCGCTGGGTCGGGGATCTCGGCGAGGGCACCGCGGGACGGGCTCGCACGCTTGACCTCGGCGATGATCTTGACACGGGATGCCGGGGCGAGTGCCGCACGGGCGTCCTTCGCAGCCGGACGGGCCAGGGCCGCCTTCTCGACGTCGGCGAGCGGGCGCATCAGCGCACGACGCTCGGCGTCTTCGACAGCGCCGGCCGTGAGGTCGGCGAGAACCACTAGTGCGCCTTCGGCGAGTACTTGGGGCCCTTCACGCCGTAACCGGCCTTCGCGAGGATCCAGCCCAGCAGCGCTCCGATGACGATGATCCCGACCGAGATCCAGACGAACAGCGGCTGCTCGAAGCAGTAGGCGACGGTACCGGCGGCGACACCGAACAGCATGACCACGACAGCGGTCCAGGCGGCAGGCGAGTGTCCGTGGCCGGGGTCTGCGATGGCGTTGCTCATGGGGATTCCTCCGGGTCGATGGCGGGCGTGGTCAGTCTACCGGTCTCAGCGCGTCGGGTCGGTTCCGCGGGACAGCTCGTCCCAGGAATCGATCGCATCGACGGGCCCGGATGCCGCGGTCGCGTCCGCATCCGTGCGGAATCGCTTGCCGCCGGCCTTCCAGCGGCGAGCCGTGCCGATCGTGAAGACGGCGGCGGCGAGGAGAATCGCCCACCCGACCAGTGCGACGGTCGGCCACGCGGTCGTCTGCACGGCATCGACGAGGTCGGCGATCGCGGCGTCGCCGGCGAGGCCCGTCACGTCCGTGACAGTGGCGGCGACCGCACCGAGGGGGCGGTTCAGCAGCAGCTCCAGGGTCGACCAGCCCAGCAGCACGGCGACCGCCGCACCGAGTGCGGCCAGGACGTATCGCAGCACCGGACCGACGATCGCGAGCACCGCGGCCAGGGCGAGCACGGCGAGGCTGAGCGGTGTCAGCAGCGGGAGCGCCTGCGCGCCGGTCACGAGGATCGGCTCGGCGGCGTCATGTCGTGTCGCGACGAGCCAGGTCTGCGTCGCCGAGAGCACGCCGATGCCCCCGGCCGCGAGGAACCCGAGGACCGCCATGGATCGTCCGCGTGCAGCTGCGGTCATGCGTCCGCCGCCGGAGCGGCCTCCAGATCGGTCGCGTCGAAGCAGGTTCGAGTTCCCGTGTGGCACGCCGGTCCGTTCTGGTGCACCTGCAGCAGGATGGCGTCTCCGTCGCAGTCCAGGCGCGCGCCGTGGACGAGCTGCGTGTTGCCGGAGGTATCCCCCTTGCGCCAGTACTCCTGACGCGACCGGGACCAGTACGTCGCGCGCCCCTCCGTCAGGGTGCGGCGCAGGGCCTCGGCATCCATCCAGGCGAGCATGAGCACTTCGAGCGTGTCCCACTGCTGCACGATGACGGGCGCGAGGCCGTCCGCGTTGAAGGCGACCTGCGCGATGCGTTCCTCCACGTCGCTCATCGGACCAGCACCCCCTCGGCTCGCAGCGCGTCCTTGACATCGCCGACCGTGAGGGCTCCGGTGTGGAACACGCTCGCGGCGAGCACGGCATCCGCTCCGGCTCTGATCGCCGGAGCGAAGTCGGAGGCCTTGCCGGCACCGCCGGAGGCGATGACCGGAACCGAGGCGACCTCGCGCATGAGGCGCACGAGCTCCAGGTCGAAGCCGTCCTGCGTTCCGTCGGCGTCGATCGAGTTCACCAGCAGCTCGCCGGCACCCCGCTCGGTCGCCTCGCGCGCCCATTCGAGTGCGTCGAGAGTCGTCTCGGTTCGGCCGCCGTGCGTGGTGACAACGAAACCGGATTCCGTGGTCGCTGCGCGCTTGACGTCGAGCGAGAGCACCAGGACCTGCGCGCCGAAGCGATCGGCGATCTCGCCGAGCAGTGCGGGACGGGCGATCGCCGCGGAGTTCACCCCGACCTTGTCGGCACCCACGGAGAGAAGCCGCGCGACGTCGTCGACGCTGCGCACTCCCCCGCCGACCGTCAGCGGCACGAAGACCTGCTCGGCGGTGCGCTGCACGACGTCGTAGGTCGTGGAGCGTTCGTCGACGGTGGCCGTGACATCCAGGAAAGTGATCTCGTCCGCCCCCTGCGCGGCGTAGTGCGCCGCCAGCTCGACGGGGTCGCCCATGTCGCGCAGGTTCTCGAAGTTCACGCCCTTGACGACGCGGCCGGCCGCCACATCGAGACACGGGATGACGCGACTCGCGAGCGCCATCAGAGCCTCGCGGCGTGGATCGCGGTGACCAGCAGCGCGCGCGCACCCAGCGCGTAGAGCGCGTCCATCACCTGATTGACGCCCTTGCGGGGGATCATGACGCGCACCGCGACCCAGCTCGGATCCTTCAGCGGCGAGATCGTCGGGGATTCACGCCCCGGCGTGATGGCCACGGCCTGGTCCACGAGGTCGGCGGGGAGGTCGTAGTCGAGCAGGACGTAGCGGCGGGCGACGATGACGCCACGCAGCCGCCGCAGCAGCGTCTCGGTGCCCTCGGCATCCCCCGGCCGGCTGATCAGCACGGCCTCGGACTCGATGATGACGGGTCCGAAGATCTCGAGACCCGCCTGGCGGAGCGTCGTCCCGGTCTCCACGACGTCGGCGATCGCGTCCGCGACACCGAGCCGGACAGCGGATTCCACGGCCCCGTCGAGCGGCACGAGTTCGGCCTGGACGCCGTGCTCGCGCAGATAGGCGTCCACGAGGCCGGGGTAGGCGGATGCGACACGGACGCCGTCGAGATCCTCGATGCTCGAGAACGCTCCAGGGGGCGCCGCGAAACGGAACGTCGAGTGGGCGAAGCCGAGCGACTGGATCTCGCGTGCCTGCTGCGGCACGTCCCTGAGCAGGTCGCGGCCGGTGATGCCGACGTCCAGGGCGCCGGAGGCGACATAGGTGGCGATGTCGCGCGGACGGAGGAAGAAGAACTCGACGTCGTTCTCGGCGTCGATGACGTGCAGGGTCTTGGATTCGCGGCGACCGGCGTAACCGGCTTCGGCGAGCATTTCGGCGGCCGTCTCGGACAGCGAGCCCTTGTTGGGAACAGCGATGCGCAGCATGGGGGTCTTTCAGTTCAGGAGAGCGACAGGGCGGAGCGCATCAGAGATGTCGGTAGACGTCCTGAAGGCTCAGTCCCTTGGCGATCATCATGACCTGCACGTGATACAGCAGCTGCGAGATCTCCTCGGCAGCGGCATCATCCGATTCGTACTCCGCGGCCATCCAGACTTCGGCGGCCTCTTCGACGATCTTCTTGCCGATGGTGTGTACGCCGCCGTCGAGCTCCGCGACGGTACCCGACCCCTCAGGACGGGTTTCGGCCTTGGTACGGAGCTCGGCGAACAGCTCGTCGAAAGTCTTCACGATCCCAGGCTAGCCGCTCGCGCGAGGTCCCTGAGCCCGATGACGGCGGCCTCGACGTTCTCGGCTCCGTACACGGCGGAACCTGCGACGAAGGTGTCCGCCCCGGCCGCCGCCGCCTGCTCGATCGTGTCCGCGGAGATCCCGCCGTCCACCTGGAACCACACGTTCGATCCTCGGCGACGCGCCTCGTTCACGAGTGCGCTCAGCTTCGGCATCGTCTCGGGCATGAAGCCCTGGCCGCCGAAGCCGGGCTCGACCGTCATCACGAGGACCTGATCGAACTCGTCGAGGATGTCGTACAGCGCTTCACCGGTGGTTCCGGGTTTGATCGCCACGCCGGCACGGGCTCCGATGCTGCGCAGTCGACGCGCGAGCGCGACGGGCTCGTGCGCCGCCTCCAGATGGAACGTGACGCTCGCCGCACCGAGCTCGGCGTAACCGGGCGCCCACAGATCGGGATCGCTGATCATCAGGTGCACATCCAGCGGCACCGGACTCGTCGCCTGGATTCGTTCGACCATCTGCGGACCGAACGTGAGGTTCGGGACGAAGTGGTTGTCCATGACGTCGACGTGGACGAAGTCGGCTGTGGCGATGCGGGCGAGTTCGGCCTGCATGTTCACGAAGTCGGCCGCCAGGATGCTGGGGTTGATGCGCGGCGCTTCGGGGAACGTGGTCATCGGGATCCCTTCTCGGTGCGCTGGAGCAGCGCGAGGAACATGGCGTCGGTGCCGTGGCGGTGCGGCCACAGCTGCACGCGGCCGGAGCCGTCGGAGGCGAGGTCGATCGGAGAGCGGCTCACCTGCGCGATCACGGCGCGAGCGTCGAGCTCGACGAGATCATCGCGTCCGCGCAGGACCTCGGACACCACGCCCGTGGTCTCGGCGAGATGCGGGGAGCACGTCACATACGCGACGACGCCTCCTGGGCGCAGCGCGTCGGCGGCCGCGTCGAGCAGCTCTGCCTGAAGACCGGTGAGCTCGGCGACGTCCGCAGGAGTCTTGCGCCAGCGCGCCTCGGGTCGGCGACGCAGCGCGCCGAGGCCCGTGCACGGGGCATCGACGAGGATCCGATCGAACTCGCCTGGACGCGCGGATGCCAGCGCGCGCCCGTCCTGCTCATGCACCGGCACTTCTCCGGAAATCGGTCGCAAGGCATTGCGCACCAGCCCGGCGCGGGCCGGGATGACCTCGTTCGCCTCGAGCCTGACGCCGTGCAGCTGCGCGATCGCGGCGAGCAGCGCCGTCTTGCCCCCAGGGCCGGCGCACAGGTCGAGCCAGCGCTCGCCCTCGTCGATCGGCGTCGCCGCGGTGAGCGCCAGTGCGACGAGCTGCGAGCCTTCGTCCTGCACGCGCACGGTGCCTGCGGCCTCGCCGAGGTAGACGTGCGGATCTCCCCCCGGAGCGCCGAAAGCGGTGGGCGCATACGGGCGTCGCGGCTCCGACGGCTGCGCCAGGCCGGGAAGCGCGGCCAGGGTCACCTCGGGCGACACGTTGTCGGCCTCGAGGAGCGCTTCGAGTTCTTCTGCGCGACCCTCCGCCGACAGCGCACGCCGAAGCGCTCGGATCACCCAGACCGGATGCGCCGTCTGCAACCCGAGGCGCTCGTCGTCCGAGCGCGCCGCCGCCGCGATCCGCTCGTCCCACTCCCCCGGGGTGTCGCGCGCGATCCGGCGCAGCACCGCGTTGGCGAAGCCGGCGGCCCCGCGGCTGTGCGCGGCGGCGAGGTTCACCGATTCGTTGACGGCCGCGTGCGAGGCGACGCGCGTGGCCAGCAGCTGGTGCGCCCCCAGTCGCAGGGCGTCGAGAACAGGAGTGTCGATGTCCGCGGCATCCCGACCGGCAGCCGAAGAGATGATCGCGTCATAGGTGCCCCGGCGGCGCAGAGTGCCGTACGTGAGCTCGGTCGCGAGGCCGGCATCCTGCGGCGAAAGTCCCGCCTCCGTGATCGCACCCGGCAGCAGCAGGTTGGCGTAGGCGTCCGATTCGCTCACCGCGCGGATCACGTCGTACGCCACCCGTCGCGCGGCTTGCACTGTGCGATCAGGGCGCGAGTTCCCGCCAGGACGCGAGGGGCGACGCGAGGAGCGCTGCGGACCGCTCACGATCCGGCCACCGTGCCCTCGCCCTCGCCCTCGCGCCGACCGCGCCACCAGTCGGCGGCCGCCATCGCCGGCTTGCCCGCCGGCTGCACCCGCGTCACCGCGAGCGGCGAGGTCGCCGTCCCGATCAGCACGGCATCCTTCGTGCCCTGCATGAGCCCCGGTGCGAGCGCCGCATCGGCGCCGGGCTCTGCGGCAAGAATCTTCAGGCGCGCGCCGTCGACAGTCGTGTGCGCGCCCGGTTCGCGGGTGACGCCGCGGAACCGGGCGTACACCTCGTTCAGCGGCCGCGTGAAGTCGAGCCGGCCGTCCTCCAGCGTCAGCTTCGCCGCGAGAGTGACCGTCCCGGTCTGCGGCTGCGCGTGCGCGGTTCCGGCTTCGATCGCCTCGACCACCTCGGCGGTCAACGGCGCGCCGGCCGCTGCGAGGGCGTCCAGAGCGATGTCGGCGGTCGCGTCGGCGGGCACGTCGAACGCGCGTGCCGCGTAGACGTCGCCGGCGTCCAGGGCCTCGACGAGCTGGAAGACGCTCGCCCCGAGTTCGTCGTCGCCTGCGATCAGCGCGCGCTGCACCGGGGCGGCACCGCGCCAGGCCGGCAGCAGCGAGAAGTGCAGGTTGATCCAGCCGTGCAGGGGCGTCGAGAGCAGAGGCTCCTTGACGAGTCCCCCGTAGGCGACGATGACACCGAGCTCCGGTCGCGCAGCCGCGATCCGCTCGGTCGCCTCGGCATCCAGGCGCGCGGCCTTGATGATCGGAAGGCCGAACTCCTCGGCGGCGAGAGCGACCGGCGACGGCGTGAGAATCCGTTTCCGGCCGAGCGGGGCATCGGGACGCGTGACCACCGCCGCGATCTCATGGCTCGCGGCGAGCAGCCGCAGCGTGGGGACGGCGACGGCGGGTGTGCCGGCGAAGACGAGGCGCATGAAGGTTCTCCGGTGGGGTCAGATCTCAGGTTCGAGGATATCGAGCCGCAGCGCGAGCGAGGCCCTGGTCGGGCGGCCCTTGCCGCGTCGGCGCTGGACGGCGTCGGCGATCACCTGCGCGCGCAGCGTGGTGGCGACGGCCGTGCCCGCTCCGTACTCGAAGCGGATGAGCGCACGCACGCGCCCGTCGTCGTCGGCCAGCGGCACGGGTCCGAGCACGGCTTCCGCCGGCAGTCCGAGCGCGCGGACGGCCTCGACCGCCGCGCGCACCGATGCCGATGTCCCCTCGACCTGCGCCACGCGGACGGTCGGGGGCATGTGCACAGGTGCTCGACTCTGGAGCTCGGCGCGGGCGTAGCCGGCGTGATTCCAGGTCGCCAGTGCCATGGCCGCCGGTCCTTGGATGCCGACCAGATGCACGGGTGCACCAGGTGCGGCCAGCGCCGTGGCGTTCGACCACCAGCGCAGACAGGACTCCCCGATGCGCAGATCCGGGGCCTGCAGCATCCGGGCGCCGTCGAGCAGGATCACGGCGCGGTATCCGCCGTCTGCAAGCGGCTCGGCGCCACGGGTGGCGACGACGAGGCTCGGCTTGTCGTCGACCCGCGTGATCGGATGCGTTCCGTCCGCGACGATGACCCGGATGCCGGGAAAGGCGCGCCCGAGCTCGTCGGCGGTCCGTTCGCTCCCCGAGGACGCGAGGCGGAGCTTCGTCGACGAGCACTCCGGGCAGGTCCACGTGCGTGCGGCGCGACCGCACCATCCGCACACCGGCACGGCGCCGCGGGTGCGCGCCCCCAGCGGACCCGCGCACTGCGGGCAGCGGGCGGGTCTGCGGCAGTCGGCGCACACCAGGGAGGGTGCGAAACCCGGACGAGCGACCTGGACGAGCACCGGCCCTTCCGCCGCGGCATCCCGAGCCGACCGGAACGCGCTGGACGGCATCCTCGCCGCGCCCTGCTCGAGCTCCTGCGGGGTGCTCAGCTGCACGCGAGGGAGAATGCGTCTGGCCGCGCGGACGTCCTGCAGCCAGCCGAGCTGGACGAGACGCTCGGCGTCGGTGGTGCGGGTATGGCCCGCGATCAGCAGCGCACTGCCCTCCTGCTCCTGACGCAGCAGCGCGGCGTCGCGCGCGTGCACATAAGGCGCCAGCGGCTCGGACAGCAGCGGATCTCCGTCGTCCCAGACGATCACGAGTCCAGCCCGCGCCGGAGCGTAGACGGCGGAGCGATTGCCGATCACGACGCACGGGGCATCCTCCAGCGTCCTCAGGAACGCCCGATAGCGATCGGGATTGGACTGACGCGCATCGTGGCGCACGATCGCGTCGGTCGGGACGAACGCCTCCAACGCGGTCATCGCCTGGTCGAGATCCCGATGGTCGGGGACGACGACGATGCTCGAGCGTCCGGCGGCCAGCGTGTGCGCAGTCGCCGCCGCCACGAGCGCGGTCCAGCCGGGGTGTCCGTGCTCGAGGACCGGCACGGCTTCCACAGCGGCGCGTCCGGCGCCGTCGAGAACGTCCCGCAGTCCCGAGTACCGGTCGATCACGTCGCCGGCCTTCGCGAGCGCTTCCGGGGAGGGGACCGGTGTCTCGGCATCCGCGGTCCAGGCCTTCTCGACCCTCACCTGGCGTTTCGGGATCGCCAGGCGCAGGATGTCGGATGCCGATCCGGCGGCGCGATCCGCGGTGCGTCGGGCGAGCCGGTAGAGCGCGTCGGTGAGCACCGGCACCGACGAGACGATGCTGTCCACCTCGGACAACGGGCGGTCCGCGTCGCTCTCAGCGTCGATCTCAATGACGTACCCGTCGACGACGCGTCCGGCTGTGCGCAGCGGAACCTTCACCCGTACGCCGGGGACGACGGGGCCCAGTTCTTCGGGAAGCGCGTAGTCGAACAGCCTGTCCAGCTGCGGCAGCGGCGAGTCCAGGAGCACGCGCGCGATGCGCCGGCCCTCCCCGGTCATCAGACGCCGGCGGCGCGGCGCAGCTGTTCGGCGCGGTCTGTCCGCTCCCAGGTGAAGTCCGGCAGCTCGCGACCGAAGTGCCCGTACGCGGCGGTCTGCGCGTAGATCGGACGCAGCAGGTCGAGCTCCTCGATGATGGCCTGCGGTCGCAGGTCGAACACCTCGGTGATCGCCTGTGTGATCACGTCGTCCGCGACGCGGCCGGTGCCGAAGGTCTCGACGTACAGGCCAACGGGACGGGCGACGCCGATGGCGTACGCGACCTGCACCTCGATGCGATCGGCCAGCCCCGCGGCGACGGCGTTCTTCGCGACCCAGCGCATCGCATAGGCGCCGGAGCGGTCGACCTTGGACGGGTCCTTGCCGCTGAACGCGCCACCGCCGTGGCGGGCGGCGCCGCCGTAGGTGTCGATGATGATCTTGCGGCCGGTGAGACCGGCATCCCCCTTGGGCCCACCGGTGACGAACGGGCCGGCGGGGTTGATGTAGTACGTGAGATCCGACGGGATGTCGAGTCCGGTCGACGCGAGCACCGGGTCGATGACGTGCTCGCGGACCTGCGCCTGCAGCTCCTCCTGCGAGATGTCGGGGTGATGCTGGGTCGACACGACGACGGCATCCACGGTCTTCGGCGTGAATCCGTCATAGCCGAGCGTGACCTGCGTCTTGCCGTCCGGACGCAGATAGGGCAGGAGCCCCGATCGGCGGACCTCGGTGAGGCGCTCCGCGATCCGGTGCGCCGTCCACCCGGCCATCGGCATGAGCTGCGGCGTCTCGTTGGTCGCGAAGCCGAACATGATGCCCTGATCGCCCGCACCGAGCGCATCGCGCGCTTCGGTCGAGCTGCCGTCGCGGTGCTCCTGCGCCTGGTCGACACCGTGCGCGATGTCGCCGGACTGCTCCCCCACCGACACGCTCACGCCGCACGACGAGCCGTCGAAGCCCGTGTCGCTCGAGGTGTAGCCGATCCCGTTCACGACATCGCGGACGATCGTGGGGATGTCGACGTACGCCTCGGTGCGGATCTCGCCGGCGACGTGGACGAGGCCCGTCGTGACGAGGGTCTCGACGGCGACGCGGGAGCCGGCATCCTCGGCGATCAGGCCGTCCAGGATGCTGTCCGAGATCTGATCGCAGATCTTGTCGGGGTGGCCCTCGGTGACGGATTCGGACGTGAACAGGCGCAGTGCGGTCATGAAGGCTGTCGCGCTCTTACTCGGCGTGACGGATGCGCAGCTTGTCCTCGTTGATCTCGTGGAGCGCGATCGTGAGGGGCTTGTCCTCGACCGAGGAGTCCACGAGCGGACCCACGTTGTCGAAGAGGTTGCCCTCGTGCAGATCGGAGTAGTAGTCGTTGATCTGGCGTGCGCGCTTGGACGCGTAGATGACCAGTTCGTACTTCGACTCGACGCGGTCGAGCAGGTTGTCGATGGGCGGGTCGATGATTCCGTTGGTGTGGTGTCCGGCCATGGTGGGACCTCCAGATCAGGCGACGGGATCGTCGCGAAGTCGAAACGGCGGGCGCGCGGCAGCGTTCAGCGCGCAGTCGCCTCAGACAATTCTACGACCTCGCGGGCCGCCGAGGAGACATCCTCGTTCACAATCAGGTAATCGAACTCGCCCTGGGCGGCCAATTCCACTTTCGCGGTGCGCAGGCGCCTGGCGCGCTCCTCCTCGTTCTCGGTGCCGCGGCCGACGAGCCTGTGCACGAGTTCGTCCCACGACGGCGGCAGCAGGAAGATCAGCGTCGCGGACGGCTCCGCCGCTCGGACCTGGCGCGCACCCTGCAGATCGATCTCCAGCAGGACGGTCCTGCCCGCGGCCAGAGCGGCGTCGATCGGGGCGCGCGGAGTGCCGTAACGGCTCTTGTTGTGGACGACCGCGTACTCGAGCAGCTCGCCGTCGGCGATCAGCCGATCGAACTCGGCATCGTCGACGAAGTAGTAGTGCACCCCGTCGATCTCACCGGGGCGCGGCGGCCTGGTCGTCGCCGACACCGACAGGTGGATCTCCGGATGCGCCTCGCGGATGTGCGCCGCGACCGTCCCCTTGCCGACCGCCGTGGGGCCGGCGAGCACCAGCAGGCGGCTGCGTCCGGCTCGCGGCGTGTGCGGGGGGAAGCGCTCGTCGAGCCAGGCGGCGAGAACCTCGCGCTGCCGGATGCCGAGTCCGCCGAGCCGCTTCACGGGCGAGATGTGCAGCTCCTCGAGAATGCGATCCTTCTTGCCGACGCCGATCGCCGGCAGCGCCAGCAGGAAGTCGGTGACCCGGAACGACCCGGCCACGGATTCCGGGTCGGCGATCGCATCGGCGAGCACCCGCTGCGGGGCCGCGACCCGTGTGGTCAGGTCGCGCTTGAGCGCGGCGCGCGCGCGACGCCGCTCGACCGCGCGGCGCGCTGCAGCGACACGATCGACGTCGGGGACGATGCGCTTGTCAGTCACGGAGCGCCTTCCGGTACGACTCCGCTGCGCTGTCGATCGCGTCGGCGAGGCCGGCCGGACCTGCGGAGAGGATGCTGCGGCTCTCACTGGCCAGCACGAGGCCGGCCTGCGCACCGTAACGCGCGCGGAGATCGGCGGGCCCTGCACCCTGGGCGCCGAAGCCCGGTCCGAGGATCGGAGCCGCAGGGGCGAACGCCTCGAGGCCGGCCTGCACCCAGTCGACGGTGGAGCCGATGACGAAGCCGTTGCTCCCCCACTCCCCCTCGGGCGTCGTCGTCGCGTTGCGTGCGGACACCGCGGCGACGACCGATGCCGAGACCGTGCGCCCCTCCGCATCCGCGGCGCGCTGGATCGGCGTCGCGTCGGGGTTGCTCGTCGCAACGAGCACGAACGTGCCCTTGCCGTGCTGGGCGGCCAGGTCGAACGTGCTGTCCAGCGCGCCGACGCCCAGGAACGGGTTGACGGTGAGCGCGTCGGCCTCGAGCGGCGATCCCGGCGTGAACCAGGCGGCGGCGTAGGCGTCCATCGTGGTGCCGATGTCGCCCCGCTTCGCGTCGGCGATCACCAGCAGGCCGGCCGCACGAGCAGCGGCGAGCACCTCCTCGAGCGCGGCGAACCCGGCGGATCCGAAGCGCTCGAAGAACGACACCTGGGGCTTCACGACGCCGACGCGACCGCGGGCGGCCTCGACCGCGCGCAGGCCGAACTCGCGGACGCCGGCACCGCTCTGCGGCAGGCCCCAGGCATCCAGCAGCGCGGCGTGCGGGTCGACCCCCACGCACAGCGGCCCGTACTGGGCCAGCGCCGCTCTGGTGCGCTCTCCGAAGCTCGTGGTCACAGCGCGTTCTTCCTGTCGATCGCGTACTCCTGCAGGCTCCTGACCTCGAAGCCCTCGTCGGCGGCATCCATTCCGCTGACGGCGGCACCCAGCACGGCCATGGTCGTGAACAGCGCCTTGTCGGCGGCGACCGCCGCGGCACGGATCTCGTAGCCGTCGGCGCGCGCTGCTCCCCCGGACGGCGTGTTCACGACGATGTCGATCTCGCCGTCGTTGATGAGGTCGACGACGTTGCGCTCCCCGTTGTCCTGCGTCTCGCTGTACTTGGCGACCACGGTCACCGGGATGCCGTTGCGCGACAGGATCTCCGCGGTGCCCTCGGTCGCGACCAGCACGAAGCCGAGCTGGTGGAGCCGGTGGGCGGGGAGGATGACGGCGCGCTTGTCGGCATCGGCGACCGAGATGAACACGGTGCCGGAAGTGGGCAGTCCGCCGTAGGCCGCGGCCTGGCTCTTCGCGAACGCCGTCGGGAAGTCCTTGTCGATGCCCATCACCTCACCGGTGGAGCGCATCTCCGGGCCGAGCACGGAGTCGACCGTCCGGCCGTCGCGGGTGCGGAACCGCTTGAACGGAAGCACGGCCTCCTTGACGGCGACCGGGGCATCCAGCGGCACCTGAGAGCCGTCCTGGACGGGCAGCATCCCCTCGCTCTTCAGCTCGGCGATGGTGGAGCCGACCATGATGCGGCTCGCGGCCTTGGCGAGCGGGATGCCCAGGGCCTTCGAGACGAACGGCACCGTGCGGCTCGCGCGCGGGTTGGCCTCGATCACGTAGAGCACGCCTGCACTGATCGCGAACTGCACGTTGAGGAGTCCCCGCACCCCGACGCCCTCGGCGATCGCGAGGGTCGCCTTGCGCACCCGGTCGATGTCGCTGCGCCCGAGCGAGACCGGCGGCAGGGTGCAGCTGGAGTCGCCGGAGTGGATGCCGGCCTCCTCGAGGTGCTCCATGACCCCGCCGATGTACAGCTCGTGACCGTCGTAGAGGGCGTCGACGTCGAGCTCGATCGCGTCGTCGAGGAACCGGTCGACGAGCAGGGGCTTGCCCTGCTCGATGACGACCTCGCCGGCCGTGCGCACGAAGTAGTCGCGCAGGCTGGCCGTGTCGTAGACGATCTCCATCCCGCGGCCGCCGAGGACGAAGCTCGGGCGCACCAGCACCGGGTAGCCGATCTCCTCGGCGATGATCACGGCTTCGTCGGCGTCGATGGCGGTGCCGTGGCGGGGCGCGACCAGCTCGGCCGCGTCCAGCAGCTGCGAGAAGAGCTCGCGCTCCTCGGCGATGTCGATCGCCGCGGGGCTCGTGCCCAGCACGGTGTACCCGGCCGCCTCGATGCCCTTGGCAAGGCCCAGTGGGGTCTGACCGCCGAGCTGGCACACGACGCCGAGGATCGTGCCGCTGGCGGCCTCGGCATCCAGCACCTCGAGGACGTCCTCGAGGGTGAGGGGCTCGAAGTAGAGCCGGTCGGATGTGTCGTAGTCCGTCGAGACGGTCTCGGGGTTGCAGTTGACCATGACGGTCTCGTACCCGGCATCCGACAGCGCGAACGATGCGTGCACACAGCTGTAGTCGAACTCGACACCCTGACCGATGCGGTTCGGGCCGGAGCCGATGATGACGACCTTCGTCCGCTCGGACGGCGCGACCTCGGTCTCGAAGTCGTAGCTGGAGTAGTGGTAGGGCGTCAGCGCCGGGAACTCGCCAGCGCAGGTGTCGACCGTCTTGTAGACAGGACGGATGCCGAGGCCGTGACGGACGCCGCGGACCTCGGCCTCGGAGATGCCGCGGATCTCGGCGAGCTGCGCATCCGAGAAGCCGTGATCCTTGGCGTGGCGGAGCGTGTCGGCATCGAGTTCGGCTGCCGCGCGGACGTATTCTGCGACCTCGTTGATCAGGACGATCTGATCGAGGAACCACGGGTCGATCGCGGTGGCTTCGAACGCCTGCTCGATCGTCGCTCCCTTGCGCAGCGCCTGCTGCAGGGTGACGATGCGGCCGTCGGTCGGGGTCTTGGAGATATCCAGGAGCTCTTCGACGCTGCGGTGCTCGACGCCCCAGTGGAAGCTGGAGCCGCGCTTCTCGAGCGAGCGGAGCGCCTTCTGCAGCGCCGTGGCGTAGTTGCGGCCGATCGCCATCGCCTCGCCGACCGACTTCATGGTCGTCGTGAGCGTCGGGTCGGCGGCGGGGAACTTCTCGAACGCGAAACGGGGCACCTTCACCACGACGTAGTCGAGCGTGGGCTCGAAGCTCGCGGGGGTGACCCCCGTGATGTCGTTGGGGATCTCGTCGAGGCGGTAGCCGAGCGCGAGCTTGGCGGCGAGCTTGGCGATCGGGAAGCCGGTGGCCTTCGAGGCCAGCGCGCTCGAACGGGAGACGCGGGGGTTCATCTCGATGACGATGATGCGCCCGTCCTTGGGATCGACGGCGAACTGGATGTTGCAGCCGCCGGTGTCCACGCCGACGGCGCGGATGATGTCGATGCCGATGTCGCGCAGCTTCTGATACTCGCGATCGGTCAGCGTCAGCGCCGGGGCGACCGTGATCGAGTCGCCCGTGTGAACGCCGACCGGATCGACGTTCTCGATGGAGCAGACGACGACCGTGTTGTCGGCCGTGTCGCGCATGAGCTCGAGCTCGTACTCCTTCCAGCCGAGGATCGACTCCTCCAGGAGCACCTCGTTGGTGGGCGAATCGTGCAGTCCTGCACCACCGATGCGACGCAGGTCCGCTTCGTCGTACGCGAAACCGGATCCCAGTCCGCCCATCGTGAAGCTCGGGCGGACGACGAGCGGGTAGCCGAGCTTCTCGGCTCCGGCGAGCAGCTCGTCCATCGTGTGGCAGATCACGGATGCCGCGACGTCCGCCCCGGCATCCAGGACGAGCTGCTTGAAGATCTGGCGGTCCTCGCCCTTCTTGATGGCATCGACCTTGGCGCCGATCAGCTCGACGTCGTACTTGGCGAGGATGCCGCGCTCATCCAGTGCCATAGCGGCGTTCAGAGCCGTCTGGCCACCGAGGGTCGGCAGGATCGCGTCCGGGCGCTCCTTCGCGATGATCGTCTCGATGACCTCCGGCGTGATCGGCTCGATGTAGGTCGCATCGGCGAAGTCGGGGTCGGTCATGATCGTCGCCGGGTTGGAGTTGACGAGGATGACTCGGACGCCCTCCTCGCGCAGCACTCGACAGGCCTGGGTGCCGGAATAGTCGAATTCGCAGGCCTGACCGATGACGATCGGGCCGGAGCCGATGACGAGTACGGATTTGATGTCGTCGCGCTTGGGCATTACTTGGCGTCCTTGTTCTCGCGGACCAGATCCGCGAACCGATCGAAGAGGTAGTTGGCGTCGTGGGGGCCGGCGGCGGCCTCGGGGTGGTACTGCACCGAGAAGGCCGGGATGTCGAGGGCGCGCAGACCCTCGACGACGTTGTCGTTCAACCCGACGTGGCTGACCTCGACGCGACCGTAGCCGGCCGGGCTGTCGAAGACGCCCTCGATGGGCGCGTCGACTGCGAAGCCGTGGTTGTGGGCGGTGATCTCGACGCGACCGGTGGTCTTGTCGCGCACCGGCTGGTTGATGCCGCGGTGACCGAACGGCAGCTTGTACGTACCGAGGCCGAGGGCCCGGCCGAGCAGCTGGTTGCCGAAGCAGATGCCGAAGAACGGCAGTTTCTCGTCGAGGACCGAGCGCAGCAGTTCGACGTGGCCGTCCGAGGCCGCCGGGTCGCCTGGTCCGTTCGAGTAGAAGACCGCGACGGGGTCGATCGCGCGGATCTCCTCGATCGTGGCGGTCTGTGGCAGCACGTGCACCTCGAAACCGCGGGCGGCGAGGTTGTCGACGGTCGCCTGCTTGACGCCGAGGTCGAGCACGGCGAGGTTCCCGATCTTCTCGCCCACGGCGGGTGTCACGGTCGCGGCGTCGACCGAGACGTCGGCGGAGAGGTTCTGGCCCGCCATCTGCGGAGCCTCCTGCACGATGCGCAGCTGCTCCTCGGCATCCAGGGCCGCGGCCTCTCCGGAGAAGATCCCGCCGCGCATGGACCCGGCCGAGCGGATGTGGCGGGTGATCGCGCGCGTGTCGATGCCGCTGATGCCGACGATGCCGTCGCGCTCGAGGGTGTCGTCGAGCGAGCTGTTCGCGCGCCAGTTGGACACGACGCGCGAGGGGTCGCGGACGATGTACCCGGCGACCCAGATCCGACGGGACTCGGGGTCCTCGTCGTTCATGCCCGTGTTGCCGATGTGCGGGGCCGTCTGCAGCACGATCTGTCCGGCGTAGGACGGGTCGGTCAGGGTCTCCTGGTATCCGGACATGCCAGTGGCGAAGACGACCTCGCCGAGGGTCGTGCCCCGCGCACCGTAGGCGCGGCCGCGGTGGCGTGATCCGTCCTCGAGGACCAGGACAGCGGATTCGGAAAGGTGAGTCATGAGGTGGCTCCCGTCTTGGGGGCCGCGATGAGCGGCCGCAGTTCGGAGATGAGATGCGCCGGGTCACCGGTGGTGACGCGGAGGTAGGAGTCGACCGGGTGGGCGTCGGCGACGTTCCAGACGATCTTGACCAGTCCGTCCGGTTCGACGACGCGGTCGATCGTCACGGTCGCGCGGTCGACGGCCTGAAGCCGGTCGCGGCTGAGGAACACCGTGGGTGCTCCGTCCAGGCACAGCGCGACCCCGCGGTCCGTCACGGCGATCTCGCCGCGGGCGCGATACGCGAGCGGAGAGATCGTGAGCCGCTCGAGCGGTTCGTCGTGCTTGGTCGTGGAGACGTACAGAACTTCGTGACGCGCGCGCACCTCGGCGTGCTCGGGCACGCCGAGCGGTGCGGTGAGCCCCGAGTCCCTGCGCAGGCGCCGACGCCAGGCGAAGAACATCGCCAGCAGGATGCCGAGCGCGATGAGCCCGGTGATGAGGAACATGAGCTCCCGAGTCACGTGTTCAGCCCCTCGACCAGCACGCCGTCGGCGACGGTCGCCGTGCCCCGGTGGATGGTCCACTGCACGCGTCCTGGCAGGTCCCGGCCCAGGTACGGCGAGTTGCTGCTGCGGCCGTGCAGGTCGGCCTCGGTGAAGACGCCGGGGACGGACGGGTCGTACACGCTCACGTTGGCCGGAGCTCCGACCTCGAGGGCGCCGAACCCGTCCAGGCGGCCGATCCGGGCCGGGTTCGTGCTCATGACCCGTGCGACGTCTGTCCACTCGAGCAGGCCGGTGGCGACCATCGACTGGTGGACGACGCGCAGTGCGCTCTCGAGACCCACCATGCCGTTGGCGGCCGCCTGCCACTCGCAGGCCTTGTTCTCGCTGGGGTGCGGGGCGTGGTCGGTGGCGACGATGTCGATCGTGCCGTCGGCCAGACCTTCGCGAACCGCGAGGACGTCTTCCTCACGACGCAGCGGCGGGTTGACCTTGTAGCGGGCATCGTAACCGCGCACCAGCTCGTCGGTCAGCAGCAGGTGATGCGGGGTGACCTCGGCCGTGACCGCGATCCCGCGCTTCTTGGCCCAGCGGATGATGTCGACCGAACCGGCCGTGGAGAGGTGGCAGACGTGCAGACGGGAGCCGACGTGCTCGGCGAGCAGCACGTCGCGCGCGATGATCGACTCCTCGGCGACGGCCGGCCAGCCGGCGAGACCGAGTTCCGCGGACACCGTGCCCTCGTTCATCTGAGCGCCCTCGGTGAGCCGAGGGTCCTGCGCGTGCTGCGCGATCACGCCGTCGAAGCTCTTCACGTACTCGAGGGCGCGGCGCATGATGAGCGAGTCCCAGACGCAGAAGCCGTCGTCGCTGAACACGCGGACCTTCGCCCGAGAGGTGGCCATGGCGCCGAGCTCGGCGAGGCGCTCGCCCTTCTGCCCGACCGTCACGGCCCCGATCGGCTGCACGGTGGCATAGCCGGCCGCTTCGCCGAGGGCGAGCTCCTGCTCGACGACACCGGCCGAGTCGGCGACCGGCGAGGTGTTGGGCATCGCGAACACCGCGGTGAACCCGCCGGCCGCGGCCGCGCGCGTGCCGGAGAGCACCGTCTCGGATGCTTCGTAGCCCGGCTCGCGCAGATGCGTGTGCAGGTCGACGAGGCCGGGGAGCGCGACGAGTCCTGCGGCGTCGATCCGCTGCGCTCCGGCGCGGCTCAGCCCCGAACCGATCTCGGCGATGACGCCGTCCTCGATCACGATGTCGGCGCTGTCGCGCCCGAGCAGCTGGACGCCTTCGATGACGAGGGTCTGGCTCATTTCACTTCCCCTCGTTCGTCTTCGCGCTCCCCCGCCAGCAGCAGGTAGAGCACGGCCATTCGCACCGAGACGCCGTTCGTGACCTGCTCCAGCACGGTGGAGCGAGGCGAATCGGCGGCTTCGGAAGAGATCTCCAGGCCCCGATTCATCGGGCCGGGATGCATCACAATGCTACCGTCCGGGAGGCCGGCAGCGCGCACGGCGTCGAGGCCCCAGCGCCGGGAATACTCCCGCTCACTGGGGAAATACGCCGCGTTCATGCGCTCGAGCTGGATGCGCAGCATCATCACTGCATCCGGGCCGTCGGCCAGCGCCTCATCGAGGTCGTACCGGACGCGGACAGGCCACAGCGAGATGTTCTGCGGGATCAGGGTCGGCGGCGTCACGAGCGTGACCTCCGCACCGAGCGTGGTGAGCAGCCAGACGTTCGATCGCGCGACGCGCGAGTGCAGCACGTCGCCGACGATCACGACGCGGATGCCGGACAGGTCGCGCCCGCGGCTGTCGGCGCCGTATCGGCGCTTGCGGATCGTGAAGGCATCGAGCAGCGCCTGCGTCGGATGCTCGTGCGTTCCGTCGCCGGCGTTCACGACCCCGGCACTGATCCAGCCGCTCGTGGCGAGCGTGCGCGGCGCGCCGGATGCCCCGTGGCGGATGACGACGGCATCCGCGCCCATGGCCTGCAGCGTCTGGGCCGTGTCCTTCAGGCTCTCGCCCTTCGAGACGCTGGAGCCCTTCGCGGCGAAGTTGATCACGTCCGCCGACAGTCGCTTGGCGGCCGCCTCGAACGAGATGCGCGTGCGGGTGGAGTCCTCGAAGAAGAGGTTCACGACGGTCTTGCCGCGCAGCGTGGGGAGCTTCTTGACCTCGCGGGACTGCGTGTCGGACATGTCCTCGGCGACGTCGAGGATCCGGAGCGCCGTCGTCCTGTCGAGGGTCTGGGTGTCGAGCAGGTGCCTCATGCTTCGATCGTCACCTCTTCGGCGCCGTCGTACTCGAACAGGCGCACGTTCACGCGCTCCTGGCGGGACGACGGGATGTTCTTGCCGACGAAATCCGGCCGGATCGGCAGCTCGCGGTGCCCGCGGTCGACGAGGATCGCGAGTCGGACGACCGATGGACGCCCGATCGACTGGATCGCGTCGAGCGCCGCGCGGATGCTGCGCCCGGAGAAGAGCACATCGTCCACGAGGACCACGGTCCTGCCGTCGATGCCGCCGGTCGGGATCTCGGTCGGACGGGGCGACCGGGTCGGATGCTTGGCGAGGTCGTCCCGGAACAGGGTGACATCGAGCGCGCCGACCGGAACCGGCTGCTGCGAGATGTCGCTGATGAGTGCGCCGAGACGTTCGGCGAGGGCGACGCCACGGGTGGGAATTCCCAGGAGGACCAGATCGGTCGCTCCACGATTGGATTCCAGGATCTCGTGGGCGATGCGGGTCAGTGCCCGCGAGATATCGGCTTGCTGCAGCACGGTGCGCGTGCTCATCCGCCGCTCCCTTCTCCGCCTCACAGGACGGTGTTAAAGGTTGCTCGTGATCTCAGTCTAGCGGAGGCGATCACGCGCCGACGACGGTGACGCCCCGCTCTCGTGCGACCTGTGCGAAGCGGGCACCGAGGGTCGCGAGCGAGGGTGACGGCGTGCAGGATGAGATCACCCTCTCAACGGCCGATGCCGCCGTGCACGACGCCCCAGACGGCACGGGTTTCATCGATCATCGCGGAGACCGTCGAACCGGGGAACGCACGCGCGGCCGCGACGCAGCGGCGGTCGCTGCACTCGTGCAGCACGACGCGTCCGCCGCTGACGGGCAGGTTGAGTTCGAGGCGGAAGCTCTCCATGTCGTGCGAGGTGTCCGTCACCGCCACGACTGGGAGGTCGACCTCGCGGCCGGCCACCCCTAGTTCAGTCGTCGCTCGCTCCGCCGCGCCGGCCTGGAACCACATGCTCGCACCGACCAGGACGACGAAGGCGCACGCGAGCAGCAGGAGCACGACCGCCCACCACTGGGGCGCCATCAGAAAGCTCAGGCCGACGCCCACTGCTCCGACGAGAGCGATCAGGACACCCGCGGCGCGCTGCCCCGAGGCGCCGCGATGCCACATGAGCTCGACCTGGGTCCAGTCGGCGTGCACGTTCGAGGCGTCGGACATGGCACCACTCTAGAGAGAACCGTCAGCGCGGCGCCACGGAGGGAATCGAAGTCACGCCCCCAGGCGCAGCGCCTCATCGGTGACGTCGTCGACCTTCGCGGCGCGGATCTCGTGGCCGGCCGTCGACAGGCACTTGCCGGTCTTCAGATCCCACTTCCAGTCGTGCATGCTGCAGGTCAGGATGCCGTCCTCGTCGATCTTCCCCGTGCGCGTCAGATCGGCGCGCAGATGCGGGCAGCGGCGCTGGACGACCCAGTCGCCGATCTCGGCATCCTCGGTCTGGTCGGTCTGCTCCTGGTACCAGTTCTCGACGTACTCGATCCGGTCCACGGACAGGCACTTCAGGAAGGTGGTGAGGAACTCATTGAACTTCCCGCTGCGGCCGACCGAGAACTGCATCGACAGGAAGATCGAGTTCGACCAGTCGATCTCGTGGTCGCGGATGTTCGTGGAGACGAGATCAGCGGGAATCGTGTACCAGTAGATGCACTCCTCCCCCGCGTACTCGCGGACCTTCGCCTTCGGGAAGTCCACGACCATGTCCAGATCGCCGATGCGGAACCGGACGCAGCCACCAACGCCGAGCCGGATCGTGCGCGATTTCTTCAGCAGCGGCTCCCACCACTCCTTGATCGCCTGGAGCATCTCGGCGGGCGGGATGACCTCGGCGCGGGAGGCCTCCTCATCGCGGATCTCCTGCTGGCGTGCTGCGCGCTGGGACTCCAGGTAGTCCCACTTCTCGTCGAAGATGTGGGCGATCTCGGCATCCGAATACAGGGTCTGAGCGCTCGATACCTCGCCGCCGGCCACGGTGACGACCGTGCCGGGGATGAACAGCTGACCGTCGTACTGCGGCGCCTTCTCGGCGAGGTGCTCGAGGAACTGCTTCTGGTCGGTGAAGATCGACTCGCCGTTGCGGCCGAGGCCGTTGAAGTCGAAAAGGTCATCACGCAGGAACATCGGCGGTCCGGCCATCGGGAACACGTGCGGGGCGTCGACCTTCTCGATGTAGTACATCGCGCGCTTGTTCTGCGCATCCCGCTTGAGCTGCGCGAAGTTCTGCTTGGCGTCCATGGGCAGGTCGTACACCATCGGCCACCAGATCGCCCCGGAAACCTGGGTGAAGTAGGCATCGGGCTTGCCGAAGGCGAGCAGCTTCTCCAGATCCAGCGGGTGCGAGTCGTTCTGGTTGAGCACGGATCCCGTGCCGTCGTCGACGCTCAGCGACGAGTCGCCGATCGGACCGTCGCTGGGTGCTCGGAGCGGCGTGATCATGATCTTCAGCTCACCGCGCCGGATGACCTCGCCGGCCGGCGCATACGTGATGTTCGTGTAGCCGAGCGCGCGGATGTCCTGCTCGAGCTCGTCCGTCGGATACTCCGGCAGCAGCACTTCGATGTCCTTGCGGATGTAGCGCTCGAGCAGCCGGGGGTCGAAGTGATCGCGGTGGCGGTGCGAGATGTACAGGAAGTCGGCGTCGCGGCCGAACCGCTCCCAGTCGAGCCCGCGGTTGTCGGGGAACGGGAACCACGATCCGAAGAAGGAGGGACCGAGAACGGGGTCGCAGATGATGTTCCCGCCGACCGTCTCGATGAACATCCCGGCGTGGCCGAGTCCCGTGATCCGCATGCGTGTCTTCCTCCCGAACTGGACCGACCGAGTCTACCCGGCAGGGGCTGGAAGGCGGCCGAAGCCTGGCCGGGGATAACCGTCGTCAGGGGGCGCGGAGCACTCGGACCACCGACCGCTTGAACTCCGGCATCGACGAGATCGGATCGGTCGCGGCGATCGTCAGCAGGTTCGCCGAGTGCTCATCCGGATAGTGGAACGGCAGGAAGACCGTGTCCGGTCGGATGCCGCTGTCCGTGGCGATCTCTGCGCTCACGGAGCCGCGAGCGTTGACGAGCACGATCCGGTCACCGTCGCGCATCCCTCGATCGGCGGCGGTCGTCGGATGCAGGGTCGCCTCGAGCGCCGGCCGCGCCGATACCAGCTCGGTGACGCGCCGTGTCTGCGCGCCGGACTGGTAGTGCTCCAGCAGCCGTCCGGTGATCAGCGTCAGCTCATCCCCCGTGGCCGAAGCCTCCGGTTTCATCCGTACCGCCACCGGCACGATCCGAGCGCGCCCGTCCGGATGCCGGTATCCGTCGAGCAGCGGCCGCGCCGTCCCGCGCGAACCCGCAGGGTAGGGCCAGAACGCGTCGATCCCGGCATCCAGAACCGCATGGCTCAGCCCGGAGTAGTCGGCGATGCCGCCGGCCGATGCGCGGGCGAGCTCGTCGAACACCGCCGACGGGTCCAGGTCCCAGCGGCCAGGCGCCTCCAGACGCCGCGCGAGCTCGGCGAGGATCCACAGCTCGCTTCGGACTCCGTCCGGTGCCGCCAGCGCCTGGCGGCGCCGGATGACGCGCCCTTCCAGGCTCGTCATCGTGCCCTCCTCCTCGGCCCACTGGGTCACGGGGAGCACGATGTCCGCCATGGCGGCGGTCTCGGAGAGGAAGAAGTCGCACACGACCAGCAGATCCAGCTGCGCCATTCGAGCGCGCACGGCTCCGGCATCCGGAGCCGAGATCACCGGATTCGAGCCGTGCACGAGCAGGGCCCGAATGCCGTCGTGCTCGCCGATCGACTCCAGCAGCTGCACCGCGGGGAGGCCTGCGCCGGGGATGTCCTCCGGCGACACGCCCCAGACCGCGGCGACGTGCGCCCTGGCATCCGGATCGGTGATCCTGCGGTAGCCGGGCAGCTGGTCGCACTTCTGGCCGTGCTCCCGGCCACCCTGACCGTTGCCCTGCCCGGTGAGCGTGCCGTAGCCGCTTCCTTCGCGCGTGGGAAGCCCGAGGATCAGGGCGAGGTTGATCGCCGCGGTCGCGGTATCGGTGCCGTTGGCGTGCTGCTCCACGCCGCGCCCGGTGAGGATGAAGGTGTTCTCCCCCGCAGCGAGTCGCCGAGCGACGCGGCGGAGGAGCTCCACCGGGACACCCGTGACCTGCTGCACGCGAGCCGGCCACCAGGCGGAGACGCTGCGGCGCAGCGCGTCGAATCCGGTCGTCCAGCGTTCGACGGACGCGGCGGAGTGCAACCCGTCGGCGATCACGATGTGCGTCAGCCCGAGGAGCAGCTCGAGATCGGTGCCCGGCGCCGGCGCGAGATGCATCCCCTGGCCGTCATCGGTGAGCCGCACGGTGGAGCTGCGCCGAGGGTCGACGACGATCAGGCCACCGGCCTCGCGGACGCCGGCCAGGTGCGACAGGAACGGCGGCATCGTGTCCGCGACGTTCGAGCCGAGCATCAGCACGGTGTGCGCATCGTCGAGATCGCTCAGCGGGAACGGCAGGCCGCGGTCGATCCCGAATGCCCGGTTCGCCGCCGCAGCAGCCGACGACATGCAGAACCGCCCGTTGTAGTCGATGCGCGACGTGCGCAGGGCGATCCGTGCGAACTTGCCCAGCTGGTAGGCCTTCTCGTTGGTGAGTCCGCCGCCGCCGAAGACGCCGATCGCGTCCAGGCCCGACTCGTCCTGCAGGCGTCGGACGCGGGATGCCAGCAGATCCAGCGCATCCTCCCAGCTCGCCTCGGCGAGCACTCCGTCCTCGCCTCGGACCAGCGGCCGAGTGAGCCGGTCCGGGGCGTCGAGCAGGGTCGACGATGTCCACCCCTTCTTGCACAGCCCTCCGCGGTTGGTCGGGAAGTCGCGCCCCGCGACGGTCATGGACGGGTCGGATGCCGCGGCATCCGAGCGTCGAGGCGTGAGCGTCATCGCGCACTGGAGAGCGCAGTACGGGCAGTGGGTGGCGGTCATGCGCGTGCCGCCTCTGCGAGGGCGAACCGCTCAATCAGTTCCGTCAGGCGCGGCTTGCATCCGCCGCAGCCGGTGCCGGCCCTGGTGTCGCGGCCGAGGCAGGCGACGGTGTCGTTGCCGTCGGCGATCGAGTCCGTGATCCGCTGCACGCTGACGCCGTTGCACGAGCACACCGTGGATGCCGGCGCGAAGGCATCGGAACCGGCGCCGACGTCGTCCGCGCCGTCCAGCCGCAGCAGCAGCGAGCGATCGGCGGGCAGTTCGCCCTGCCGGTCGTACAGCAGGGTCAGCTCGCCGGCGGTCCTCGGCATCCCGACGCACGCGAACGCGTCGAGCACGCCGTCGACCGTCACCATCTTCACGTAGCGGCCGTGCTGCGGGTCGGCCCACTGCGCGACGTGCCGGTGCGGACGATCTCCATGGGGCAGATCCCAGATGTCGATGTCCAGGTCGCCGACGGCGACGACGTCGATGCCCTCGTCCTTCAGCATCACCACAGGGTCCTTCTCCCCCGGCGCCGGATCCGTGTGCGGTTCGCCTCGAGCCTCCGCGATCAGGCGTCCGGCCAGCCAGGATGCCTGGCGCCAGCCCGGCCCGATGAGCCCGGACGGCGCCCCTGGCAGGCGCGAGAGAGCCTCGTTCTCGGGCGTCCGCGCGAGGACGTGCGCGCAGTCGCCGATCGCGTACACGTCGTCGTCGCTCCATGAGCGCAGCCGTTCGTCGACGATGATGCCGGCCGCCGTGCGCATGCCTGCCAGCGTGGCCAGCTCCGTGCGGGCCCCGACACCGCACGAGAGCACCAGGAGATCTCCGCGGACGTAGTTCCCGTCAGCAGTGACCACGGCATCGAACGCGCGCACGCCGTCGGCGTCGTCGTGGAACGCGATCGCCTCGGCGCGGCTGTGCGCGTACATCGTGATGCCGCGGGCTTTCAGCGCCCTGGCCAGCACCGTTCCTGCGCCGCGATCGAGGTTGCGGGGCATCGGCGTCGGCCCGTGGTGCAGCACGCCGACCTCGGCTCCCGCGTCGGCAGCCAGCAGAGCGAACTCGAGACCCAGCACGCCTGCACCGAGCACGATGATCCGCGCCTTCGCCTCGACGACCCGACGGACGCGCTCCGCATCGGCGAGGTCGCGCAGCACCGTGACACCGGCCGGGAGCTCCGCGTCGGACCCGACGACGGTGGCGCCTGCACGCACCAGAGAAGCCTCGTCGTAGCGTGGTCGTTCCAGCCCGGCGAGAGTCGGCACGTTCGCCCTCGCGCCGGTCGCCAGTACCAACCGGTCGTAGTCGACCACCTCTCCGCTGTCGAGCTGGACCGTCCTGGCATCGCGGTCGATGCTCACCACGCGTGCTCCGAGCACGATCCTGGCACCGGCGGCCGTGCTGTCGGCCGGGTCGTGCAGGACGATGCCGTCGCGATCCGCCCTCGCTGCGGCGAGCTCGGCGATCAGCACGCGGTTGTAGGGAGCATGCCGCTCTGCTCCGATCACCGTCAGCGCGATCGTGCCGTCCTCGACGGCCGGGAGGAGATCTTCGCACAGCCGAGCTCCGACCGGACCGAACCCGACGACGACGACGCGCAAGGGCGTCGGCATTGTCAGATCCGCCGTCCGTCGAGTGCGGCGCGCGGGATTCCGTAGACGAGCAGCGTGATGACGAGCATCACGATGTACGCGATGCCGAAGCCGATGAACGCGCCCTCATAGGTGCCGGTGGAGAGCTGGGATGCGTTGAGCACCTGCGGAACCATGAATCCGCCGTAGGCGCCGATGCCGGAGATGAGGCCGAGAGCAGCGGCGGCGCGGCGCTGGACCGCCGCGGCGTCGCCTTCCTTGCGAGCGACCGCGCGTGCGCTGAAGACGATCGGGATCATCCGGTACGTCGACCCGTTTCCGACCCCCGTCGCGGCGAAGAGCACCAGGAAGCAGAGCAGGAACGCCCAGAACTGTCCGAGCGCCAGGACCCCGAGGATGCCGAAGGCACCGATCGCCATCACGGCGAACGCCGCGATCGTGATCCGCGCACCCCCGAAGCGGTCGGCAAGACGTCCGCCGAGCGGACGGAACAGGGATCCGACCAGCGCGCCGAGGAAGGCGAGAGACACCGCGGCCGCGCCGATGTGAAGCGAGGAGAACTCCGGGAACTGGTCGGCGATGAGCTTCGGGAAGACGCTGGCGAAGCCGATGAACGAACCGAAAGTGCCGATGTAGAGCAGCGACAGCAGCCACATGTGCCCTTCGCGCAGCGCCGCGGCCGATCCGGCGAAGTCGGCCTTCGCAGAGGACAGGTTGTCCATGTACCGCCATGCACCCCAGGCGGCGACGAGGATGAGCGGCACCCACATCCAGCCGGCCAGCGGCAGCCCGAGCCCGATTCCGGCGGCGAGCGACACGACGATCGGGACGAGGAACTGGGCGACCGACGTGCCGAGGTTGCCGCCCGCGGCGTTCAGGCCGAGCGCCCAGCCCTTCTCGCGCTGCGGGAAGAAGTAGGTGATGTTCGACATGGAGCTGGCGAAGTTGCCACCGCCGAAGCCCGCGAGGGCCGCGATGCAGAGCATCATCCAGAACGGTGTCTCCGGGTTGCCGACTGCGACGCCGAGCAGGATCGCCGGGATCAGCAGCAGCAGCGCCGACACGATGGTCCAGTTGCGGCCGCCGAACCGCGGCACCATGAACGTGTACGGGAAGCGGAGCGTGGCGCCGACGAGACTCGGCAGCGAGATCAACCAGAAGATCTCGGAAGTGGTGAAGGTGAAACCGGCGGCCGGGAGCATCACGACGACGATGCTCCACAGCTGCCAGACGATGAAGCCGAGAAACTCGGCGTAGATCGACCAGCCGAGGTTGCGCCGTGCGATCGCACGGCCCTCAGCCTCCCAGAAGGTCTTGTTCTCCGGATCGAAGCCGTCGACCCAGCGACCAGGACGGCGAGTGAGGACGACAGCGGTGTCGGGCTGCGCGAGTGCGACGTCAGAAGTGGTCATGCCACCGACGATAGGAGGACGGTGTTTCGTCCGACGTCGTCGTGGATTACCGCATGGTCACTTCTGCGTCACGCACGTTCACGCGCGCAGTGAGCGCGCCGTCATGTGCGGGAAACAATCGCTTCGGCGGCGTCAGGGCTCGAACAGTCCCCGGATGTCGTCGGCGGTCAGCGACTGGGCGAACAGCTGCTCGTCGTCCATGACGGCGGTGAACAGCCGCGCCTTGCGCTGCTGAAGGGCCAGGACCTTCTCCTCGATGGTGCCTGATGCGATCATCCGATAGACGAACACCTGCTCGGTCTGGCCGATCCGATGCGTGCGATCGACGGCCTGCGCCTCGGCCGCCGGGTTCCACCACGGATCGAGCAGGAACACGTAGTCGGCCTCCGTGAGCGTCAACCCGAACCCGCCGGCCTTCAGGCTGATCAGGAACACCGGCTGTTCACCGGAGCGGAAACCGTCGATCACCGCACGCCGATTGCGCGTGGAGCCGTCGAGATAGGCATGCGGCACACCCGCCGCATCGAGCCGCTCGGCGGCGAGGGCGAGGAACGAGGTGAACTGGCTGAACACCAGTGCCCGGTGCCCCTCCGCCTGCAGTTCCTGCACGCGTTCGATCAGCACATCGAGCTTGGCGGAGCCGATCCGTGCGTCCTCGCCGTCGATGAGTGCGGGAGAGAGACTCAGCATGCGCAGCATCGTGAGCGAACGGAACACGATGAACCGGTTGCGATCGAGATCCTGCAGCAGCCCGAGCACCTTCTGCCGCTCGCGCTGGAGCACCGTGTCGTAGCGCGCGCGGTGCGCCGGCGCGAGATCCACGTGCAGCAGCTGCTCCTGCTTGGGCGGCAGATCGGCGGCGACGAGGTCCTTGGTCCGGCGCAGCATCAGGGGACGGATGCGACGGCGCAGTCGTTCCAATCGTTTCTGGCGATACGGCGCGCCCTCTTCGTTCTCCGGCACCTTGCCCTGCTCGATCGGCTGGATGTACTCCTGCCGGAACTTGCGCGCCGAGGGGAACAGCCCAGGTGCTGCCAGCCGGAGGAGGGCCCAGAGCTCGCTGAGGCTGTTCTCCATCGGCGTGCCGGTGACGACGAAGGTCACGTCCGCGCGCAGCGCCGCGATGGCCCGATGCTGAAGCGTCGCCGGGTTCTTCACGAACTGCGCCTCGTCGAGGATGAGGGCTGCCCATTCGACGCTCTGGAACTCGTCCTGGTCGAGCCGCGCGACCGTGTAGCTCGTGACGATGAGGTCGGCCCCGGCCGCGGCATCCGAAACCTTGCGGCCGCTCTTCGCACGCGTGCCGTCGATGATCCGCACGTGCAGGTCCGGCGCGAAGCGCGCCGCTTCGTCCTGCCAGGTGCCGAGCACCGAGGTCGGCGCGACCACCAGGATCGGACGCCGTTCCCGGGTTTCGCGGACGTGGAGGATCAGCGTGAGCAGCTGCAGCGTCTTGCCCAGGCCCATGTCGTCGGCGAGGATGCCACCCAGCCGATGGCGCCAGAGGAAGGCGAGCCAGTCGAAACCGGCCTTCTGGTACGGCCGCAGCTCGGCACGCAGCCGTGACGGGACGTCGGTGGGAGGCACACCCTGCGCGCCGCGCAGCCCCGCGACCGTCTCACGCCAGCTGACGGCGGGTTGCGCCTCATCGGCGAGGTCCTCGAATTCCTCCCACAGGGCGACCTGGTGGCGGCTGATCTTCGGCCCTGCCTCCCATTCCGCGAGCTCCGCCGCTTCGTCGAGCAGATCACGCAGGCGCTGCAGTGCGGGGTGCGCGAGCGAGAAGTAGCTGCCGTCCACGAGGAGCAGCTTGGTCCGGCGCATGGCCAGTGCCGTGAACAACGGCTGGAACGGAATGGTGCGTCCGTCGATCGTGACGAGGATGCCGAGATCGAACCAGTCCGTGGAGGTGGTCTCCACGGTCGACACCGTGATGAGCGGGTCGCCGGTGAGCTCACGGTACGCCTGCGGTGTCCCCTTGGTCTCGATCACGACGCCGATCGCTTCCCACTGCGGGACGATCCGCGAGACGAACTCGGCGGCATCAGTATCGCGCAGGGCACCGCCCGGCTCGTACGTCTCGGGGAGCACCTGTTCCCAGACCGTCCGCAGCGCCCGGAGGATCTCCGCCTCCTGCACGGAGTCCCGCACGGCGTCGGCGGTCGGTTGCGCCCCGAAGCGCCCGAAGCCCGGATACTCCCAGTGCAGCGAGTGCTCGATGACGTGTCCGGCCCGGTATGCGATCGTGACGACGGCCAGTGGTGCGCTCGGCTCGGGAAGATCGATGCCGGGGGCGACGCTCACATCGGTCTGGCGGACCAGCTGCGGGTAGGCCTCGGCGAGGAACGCGTCGCGCTCCGCCTCGGGGATCTCGATCGTGCCGGGCCCGGTGAGCAGTGCATGCTCCATCGGCTCGAGCGCGACCGGTGCCAGGGTCACGCGGATGCGCGTGCCGACGACATCCCAGGCGTAGATGCCGGAGCGACCGAGGGGTCGGACCCGGTCCGGCGCGTGCGGGGCGGAATCGATCTCGACCTGCGGCGACAGCAGCAGTCCGTCGTCGGCCGCGCTGATCGCGGCGGTCACCGAGGCGTGGTCGGCGAAGCGGATCTCGGTGTGCTTCTGCGTCGGAACGAGTTCGATGCCGAGCGCACGCGCCCCGCTCAGATGACCCCACAGCAGGCGGGAAGGGACGAGATCGAGAAGGATCCACTCGCCGGCGGTGCCGGAGATCAGCGACTCGCGCGCGATGCTCAGCAGGTCGCCGAACCAGCGCACCTGCTCCGGGGCGAAGCGTCCGAACGACCGGCGGATCGCATCCCAGCCGGCATCGCCCTGGATCCAGTTGCCCGTGGACTCGCTGCGCATGAGCGGCCGAACCGCCAGAAGCACCTCACCGCCGTCCCTGGCGAGCTCACGCGGATGCGCCGCCGTCACCGGACGCGGTGCCCACTGATGCGCGCCGCGCGCGGCTCGCTGGCGGACCTCCACCCCCAGTGCCAGTGGCACCGGGTCGGCTGTCCGCGTCGAATCCGCCAGCAGCGACCGCCACGCCGGGACCTGCGTCCGCGATGCCGACGCCCGTGCCGGGGCCGGCCGCTCCTGCTTCTCGTTGCTCACCAAGAGCACCGCGACCACGTGCTTGCACTGCAGCCGCACTGGGCATGCGCAACGGCTCACGGCGATCGAGCCGTCCTCGGCGAACTCGATCGCGCAGCTGTACGGCCGGCCGCCGGAACCGGAGACCTGGCCGTTCAGACGACGGCGTTCGGAGTTCCAGATCGCGTACAGCACCTTGCCGTCGCGTGCATAGGCGAATCCGCGCTCGAAGCTGCCCGGATCGGTATGCGCGAGGATGTCCTCCTCGAGGACATAGGGCGCCGTCATGTCCGTCATCTTCTCCCCGGCATCCGACACACGCCGGGACTCAGCGGACTCCGCGTTCGTCAGCTCGCTCGCGCGACACGGGCGAGAACGCCGTGCACGAACGCGCCGGAGTCATCCGTGGAGAACTCTTTGGCCAGTTCCACAGCCTCGTCGATCGCGACCGCCGTCGGGATCTCGTCGTTGTAGAGGATCTCCCACACCGCGATGCGCAGCAGGGCGCGATCGACTGCGGGCATCCGCTCGAGCTTCCAGTCCCGACTGTGGGTCGTGATGTGCTCGTCAATCTCGTCCTGGTGGTCGACGATCCCGTCCGCGATTTCACGGGCGTACAGCCAGCTGGCCTCTCGGGCCGGTTCGCTGGCTGCGCGCTTGGCCTCGGCGGCCAGCGTGACGCCGATCGCGTCGCCGCGGACATCGGAGGAGAACAGGATGTCGAGAGCGCGCTTGCGCGCCTTCGTGCGTGCGCCCACGCCTTACTTCTCGCGGCCCAGGTACTCACCCGTGCGGGTGTCGACCTTGATCTTGGTGCCGGTCTCGACGAACAGCGGAACCTGCATCTCGTAGCCGGTCTCGACAGTGGCGGGCTTCGTGCCTGCGGACGAGCGGTCGCCCTGCAGGCCGGGCTCGGTGTAGGTCACCTCGAGGGTGACGGATGCCGGGAGGTCGATGTACAGCGGGTTGCCGTTGTTGGTCGCGATCGTGACCTGCTGGTTCTCCAGGAGGAAGTTCTTCGCATCGCCGACGGTCGCCGCACCGACCGTGATCTGGTCGTAGTCGGCGACGTCCATGAAGACGAAGCCGTCGCCGTCGGTGTACAGGTAGGTGAAGTCGCGGCGATCGACGTTCTCGAGCTCGATCTTCGTGCCGGCGTTGTACGTCTTGTCCACGACCTTGCCGGTCATGACGTTCTTCAGCTTGGTGCGCACGAAGGCGCCGCCCTTGCCCGGCTTGACGTGCTGGAACTCCACCACGCTCCAGAGCTGGCCATCGATGTTGATGACGACGCCGTTCTTGATGTCTGCGGTGGATGCCATGAGGAGCGGGTTCCGTTTCGTTTCGAGGTGTGCGGGGCCGCGCGGACGCGGCCGACAGTCGATTCTACGGGATGAGGGCGGTCAGCCGCCGCACGGCGGTCGCGTACCCGTCGACGCCCTCACCGATCACACGCACCTCGGCCACGTCCTCGAGGTAGGAGAAGTGACGGAACGACTCCCGCGCGTGCACATCGGAGATGTGCACCTCGGCGAACGGCAGCCCGACACCGGTCAGGGCATCGCGCAACGACACCGAGGTGTGCGTGAGCCCGCCGGGGTTGATCACGATGCCGGCGCAGTCCGCGCGCGCGGCGTGGATCGCGTCGATCAGGACGCCCTCGTGATTGCTCTGGATCGCCCGGATCCCGAACCCCGCGGATGCCGCGGTCTCCGCCGTGATGCGCTCCACGTCCGCGAGTGTGGCCGTGCCGTACACGCCGGGTTCGCGTATGCCGAGCAGGTTGAGATTCGGTCCGTTGACGAGCAGCAGGCGGCGAGCGGTCATGCGGGCACCCTATCGCTGTCGGCGAGGGGGCGGACCATCTCGATCTCGGCGCCGATGGGGCCGGTGAAGCGGTGGCCGGTCGGCGCGAAGCCGCATCGCGCGTACGCGCCCTTGGCCCGCTCGTTGTCGGCGTGCACGTCCAGCCACAGAGCGGTGTCGCCGAGTCGGCTGGCCCAGTCGGCGGCCGCCGCGAGCAGGGCGTCGATGGTTCCCTGTCCGCGGCAGGCGGACGTCACGTACACGCCGACGACATCGGCGCGCGGCTGAGCGAGGCGGTTGCCGTGGTGGTCCGTCGCGCCCGCGGCACGCCGGATCACGGAGACGGAGCCCACCCACTCGTCGCCGTCGACGGCGACGAACTGCGCGCTCTCGTCGGTGTCCGCGGCCCGCGACGTCCGGTCCTGCCAGAACTCGTCGGGGCGGACCGATGCCGCCTCCAGCGTGTCGAGGAACGCGATGGGTGCCGCGGCGTCCGCCAGAGCCTGCAGGCGCAGGTCGCGCACGGCGCGCCATTCGTGCGCCTGCACGCGACGGATCGCGAACGTCATTCTCCGACCTCCTGGTAGGCGGCGAAGAGCAGGGACTCGTCCGGCGCCTGGAGCACCGTGGGCTTGGCGATGTCGTCGAGGACGATGAACCGCAGCATCCCGCCGCGGGACTTCTTATCGCGCTGCATGGTCGCGAGCAGCTGCGGCCACGCGCCCGCGCGGTAGTTCGTCGGCAGTCCGAGGGATTCCAGGATGGCTCGGTGACGCTCGGCCGCGGCATCCGGAAGCCGCCCGGCGAGGCGAGAGAGCTCGGCGGCGAACAGCATCCCGACCGAGATCGCGGCGCCGTGACGCCAGCGGTACCGCTCGGCGTGCTCGATCGCGTGTCCGAGCGTGTGTCCGTAGTTGAGGATCTCGCGCTGACCGGCCTCGCGGAAGTCCTCGGAGACGACCTTCACCTTCATGTCGATCGCGAGCTCGATGGTGCGGCGGAACTCGTCCGTCGTCGTGTCGACTGCGCGCTGCGGGTCGGCTTCGACGATCTCCAGGATCTCCGGAGCCCAGATGAACCCGGCCTTGACGACTTCTGCGTAGCCGGCGGTGGCCTCGTGCGCGCTGAGGCTCGCGAGCTCGTCCAGGTCACCGATCACGGCCCTGGGCGCCCAGAACGCTCCGACGAGGTTCTTGCCCTCGGCGGTGTTGACGCCGGTCTTGCCGCCGACGGACGCATCCACGAGACCGAGCACGGTCGTGGGCACCTGCACCACCTGGATGCCGCGCAGCCAGGTCGCCGCGACGAAGCCGGCCAGATCGGTCACCGCTCCCCCGCCGTACCCGACGACGGCGTCGGTGCGGGTGAAGTCGGCCTGGCCCATGATCTGCCAGCAGAATGCCGCGACCTCGATGCGCTTTCCCTGCTCGGCATCCGGGATCTCGGCGAGCAGCACCTCCCGAGGGCCGTCCTCCGTGTCGGCGAGCAGGCGGTCGCGCAGTTCAGCTGCGCGCACCGCCAGCGTCGGCGGGTGCACGACGAGGATCTTGCGCACCGCCGGATCCAGCGCTCGTGAGACCTGGTCCAGGATGCAGCGGCCGACCGTGATGTCGTACGCGTTCTGCCCCGTGACGCTGATGGTCGTGATGCTCATGACAGTCCTCTCCGCCAGTCGGCGATCTCCCGAGCGATGCGCGCCATCGGTCGGCGCGAGGTGTCGAACTCGATCGTCGACACCTGTTCGTACAATTCCTGCCGGGCGTGCATGATGCGCTCCCACCGGTCCAGCGGATCCTCATCGCCCACTAGCAGCGGGCGCCCTGCGCCGCGGATGCGCTCGGCGACGGCCTCCCGGCTCACGGAGAGGAAGACGACCGGCTCATCCCGCAGCAGCGTTCTCGTACCGGAATCGGTGACGGCACCGCCGCCGAGCGAGACGACTCCCCCCTCGCGGACGGCATCCGCGACGGCTGCGCGCTCGAGCTCGCGGAAGTGCGCTTCGCCGTGCGCGGCGAAGATGTCCGGGATCGGTCCGTACCGGGCGACCACACGTCTGTCGGTGTCGATGAACGGCACGCCGAGGTGCTTCGCGACACGACGTCCCACGCTGGTCTTGCCCGCGCCCATCGGCCCGACGAGCACGACGGTCAGCGGCCGGTCGTCAGACATCGCCGACGGCGAGTCCTGCCTCCGACGCCGCTGCTGTGCGCAGCTCCACGGGGATCGCGTCCAGATAGCCCTGCAGGTTCCGGCGGGTCTCGCCGACGCTGTCGCCGCCGAACTTCTCCAGCACCGCGCCGGCGAGTTCGATCGCGACCATGGCCTCGGCGACGACGCCCGCGGCCGGGACAGCGCACACGTCGGACCGCTGGTGGTGCGCGGTCGCCTCCGCGCCGGTGGCGATGTCGATCGTGCGCAGCGCGTGCGGCACCGTCGCGATCGGCTTCATGCCCGCACGGACCCGCAGCACGGTCCCGGTGGACATGCCGCCCTCGGTGCCGCCCGCCTTGTCGGAGGCGCGGGTGATCCCGGCATCCGCGGTGAACAGCTCATCGTGCGCGGCTGAGCCACGACGGCGCGTCGTCTCGAAGCCGTCGCCGATCTCGACGCCCTTGATCGCCTGGATGCTCATGAGCGCCTGGGCGAGGCGCGCGTCGAGGCGGCGGTCCCACTGCACGTGGGATCCGAGCCCCGGTGGCAGCCCGTACGCGAGCACCTCTACGATGCCGCCGAGGGTGTCGCCGTCTTTCTTGGCGTCGTCGACCTCTGCGATCATCCGCACCGATGTCTCCGGGTGGAAGCAGCGCAGCGGATCGGCGTCCAGCGCGTCGACGTCGTCCGGGACGGGCAGAGGTGCGTCGGCCGGCACCTGGACCGGTCCGATGGACAGGGTGTGGCTGACGAGCCGGATGCCCAGTTCGCCGAGGAACGCGCGGGCGACCGCCCCGAGGGCGACACGGGCTGCGGTCTCGCGGGCACTGGCGCGTTCGAGGATCGGCCGTGCCTCATCGAAGTCGTACTTCTGCATGCCGACCAGGTCGGCGTGACCTGGTCGGGGGCGCGTGAGCGGCGCCCCGCGGCCGCGGGACTTCTCGGTGAGCTCCACCGGCTCCGGGCTCATCACCTCGGTCCACTTCGGCCACTCCGTGTTGCCGATGCGCAGCGCGATCGGACTCCCGAGGGTCTTGCCGTGCCGGATGCCGGAGGACAGCGTCAGCTCGTCCTGTTCGAACTTCATCCGCGAGCCGCGGCCGTAGCCGAGCTTGCGCCGCGCGAGATCCGCCTGGATCTGGTCGGGTGAGATGGGGACGCCGGAGGGCAGTCCCTCCATGACGGCGATGAGTTCGGGGCCGTGCGATTCGCCGGCCGTGAGCACGCGGAGCATTGCTCCAGTCTCCCACGTGTTCCAGGCCCCGATGCGCCGCGTGTCGTCCTACGACGTCAGCGCCGCGCGCATAGCGGCGAGAACGGCATCCTCATCCGGCAACGCGATCGCCGGGTCGCCGTGCAGGAAGATGCGGATCTGACGGATCGCCTGATGCAGCAGCATCCCGAGGCCCGAGATCGCCGACTCTTCCGACCATGACGAGGCCAGAGCCGACGGCCACGGCGAGTACGCGACGTCGAACAGGACTCCCCCGGTGCGCGCGAGCGGGTCGACGACATCGGGGGCGAGCACAGTGCCGCCGGGGAGGGACGCGATCGTCAGGTCGACGTCGCCGGCAGCGGCCGTGAACTCCGAGACCCGCACGTCCACGCCGAGGCGCGCGCCGAGCGCGACGACGTCCGCCGCGCGCTCCGGCCGCCGCGCGCGCACGTCCACACGCGTCGCTCCGAGATCGGCGATCGCGACCAGCGCGGAGGACGCGGTCGCGCCGGCGCCGAGAAGGCGCACGCGCTCGAGCGCGGCGATGCCGTTCTCGGCGAGGGCGTCGACGATGCCGCCGACGTCGGTGTTGAATCCCTGGATCGTGGCGCCGAGCCGCAGCGTGTTGACCACGCCGGTGAGTTCGGCATGCCGGTCGTGCGAGTCCGCTATGCGGAACGCTTCGTCCTTGAGGGGCATCGTGAGGGACAGACCGCGCCAGGAGCCGTCGAGCGAGCGGAGGGTGTGCGCGAACTCCGTCTCGGTCACCCGGCGGCGGCCGTACTCCCAATCCAATCCGAGCACGGCGTACGCCGCCGCGTGCAGCCCCGGCGACTTCGAGTGGGCGATCGGGTCGCCCCAGACGGCGAGCCGCGACCTGCCGGTCACCGCGTCAATAGCAGCCGCCGTCGGGGTTCTCCTCGCACCACTGCCGGTACTGCGCCTCGGCCTGCTGCTGCTCTTCGTAGGTCGCGGAGAACACCGTCTCGCCGGTGTCCAGATTGACCGTGACGAAGTAGAACCACGGACCGTCAGCAGGGTGCATCGCAGCGTCGACGGCAGCGGCGCTCGGAGCCGAGATCGGACCTGCCGGAAGCCCGGCATGCTGGTAGGTGTTCCAGGGGTTCTGATCGCCGACGACGTCCTTCCACGGCCACTCCGATACCGGGCCGTCGTGCGTCAGCCCGTACCCGTACTGCGCGGTCGAGTCCATCTGCAGCAGCCCATGAGTCTCTTGATTGCCCTCGTCCAGACGGTTCTCGATCACGCGCGAGACCTTGGCGAAATCGGCCGTGCGTCCCTCGCGCTGGATGATCGACGCGACTGTGAGGATGCGCTGCGCCTCGGCATCCGGAACACCGGCCGCGGCCAGGGATTCACGCGTGCGGTCGACCATCGTCTGGACCACGTCGGTGGCGGTGGCCCCCGGGTCGAAGGTGTACACGGCGGGGAACAGCCAGCCCTCGAGCGTCTCCGCGGCGACGCCGTACGCCGTGGGATCCGCCACTGCTGCTTGCACCTCTTCCAGCGGGAGCTGCAGAGTTTCGGCGATCGTCGGCACGATCACCTTGAGCGTGGCACCCTCGGCGAACCCGACGGAGTTCTCCATGCGGTTCACCGGATTCTCGATGGCCTCCAGGGCTGCGGCCGCGGTCATGCGCTCCTGGAGCTTGTAGACCCCGGGCTGAAAGTTCGGGTTGAGTCCCTCGTCGATGAGCATGTCGTAGAAGACATCCTCGGTCTTGGTGACGCCGCCCGCGTACAGCGCCTGCGAGATCGGCTGTCCGGTGAAGCCCTCTTCGATCGTGATGAGGACTTCATCGCCGGCCTGACCCTCTTCGTAGTCCTTGGGCTCACCCCAGCCCATCGCGTCGCTGATCCTGTCGCCATACGTGTTCCAGACCCACAGGCCGCCGGCGGCGGCGCCGCCGAGCAGCACGAGAACGATGATGAGCGCCACCAGGCAACCGGTGCGGCGCTTGCGCTTGGGCTCGGCGTGGTGGTCGTCGATACTCGGAGCGAACAGGTCCTCGAGAGTGCCGCCCGCGACCGGTGCGGATGCCGGTGCAGACGGCGTCAGCGGTGCTGCTGTCGTCTGCGGTGCCTCAGCGGGGGCGGAGTCCGACTGCTCGACGGCGCCCGTGTCGACAGCGCCCGTGTCACCGGCGCGCTGAGCGGCCTCGCGAGCTGCTCTGCGGGATCCGGGCGGCGGTGGCGCCTGGTCGAGCGTCGGGTGCTCGGTCGATGGATCCGGGAGGTTGTCGAACAGGTCTCCCTGTGGCATGTCAGTGGGTCTCCTCATCGAGATCGACGGATGCTCCTGCGGGGGTTCCGGAGCTCTTCTCCATGTCGATCGCCTGCTGCAGCAGGACCACTGCCGCAACCTGATCCACAATGCTACGAGACTTCTTCTGGGATCTGCCCGAAGCGCGCAGCGCCTGATGCGCGGAGACGGTGCTCAGTCGCTCGTCGATGAGCCGCACCGGCAGGCCGGTTCGCCGTGCGAGAGCGGTCGCGAACTCGCGGGCATCCGTCGTCGACGCCGTGTCGGCGCCCTGCATGTTGACGGGCAGTCCGACGACGAACTCCAGTGGCTCGTACTCCCCCGCAAGCTCCGCGAGCCGCTCGATCGAGGCGTCGTCGCGCTGCACCGTCTCGACGGGCACCGCCAGCATCCCGTCGGGATCGCACCTGGCGACCCCGACGCGCGCCTTCCCGACGTCGATCCCGAGGCGGATGCCGCGGCGGAAGCCGCTCACGCGCCGCGCAGCTCCGTGACGATGCCGTCGAGGGCAGCCGGAAGAGCCGTCGCGTCCGCGCCGCCGCCCTGGGCGACGTCGTCGCGCCCGCCGCCACCGCCGCCGAGCGCGCCCGCCGCGATCTTCGCGAGCGCTCCGGCCTTGGCCCCTGCGGACCGAGCCGCGTCGTTCGTGGCGACCACGACGATCGGCCGGCCGGACACGATGCCGCCGAGGGCGACGACCGCGGCGTCCGCACCCAGGCGGTCGCGGACGCTCAGCGCTACGCCGCGGATGTCGTCGGCCGAACCGACCTCTCCCAGCGACTGGGCGGCGACCCGGTACGCGCCGACGCGCTCGGCGGCCTCGGCGATCGCGGGCACACGGCCCTCGCGCTCCTTGGCTTCGAACTGCGCGATGCGCTTCTCGGCCGTCTTCAGGTTCGCGGCGATCTCGGCGATGCGCTCGGCGAGCTGGTCGCGGGGCGTCTTCAGAGTGGCGGTCAGCTGCGAGACGAGGGTGCGCTCGGCGGCGAGCTCGCGGAAGGCGTCCTGCCCGACGAGAGCCTCGATGCGACGGTTGGACGCACCGACCGACGATTCTCCGGTGATGCTGACGAGGCCGATCTCGGCGCTCGTCGAGACATGCGTCCCTGCGCACAGTTCACGAGACCACGGTCCGCCGATGTCGACCATGCGGACGACATCGCCGTACTTCTCGCCGAACAGCGCCATGGCGCCGGCTTCCTTCGCCTCGTCGAGCGTCAGCACGCGTGTCGTGACCTCGAGGGAATCGTGGACGGCGCGGTTCGTGATCTCCTCGATCTCGGTGCGAGTCTCGGCCGAGAGCGCCTGGTTCCATGAGAAGTCGAAGCGCAGGTAGCCGGCGCGGTTGAGCGAACCGGCCTGTGTGGCGTTCTGGCCGAGCGTGTCGCGGAGCGCGGCGTGGACGAGGTGCGTCGCGGAATGCGCCTGGCGCGCGGCCCGACGGTTCGCCGCATCCACGACCGTGGTGGCGCGATCGTCGACGGCGACCGTTCCGGTCGTGACCTCGACGGTGTGGCTGATGAGGCCGGGAACCGGCTTCTGCACGTCGAGGACTTCGAGCGAGAAACCGGGACCGGTGATGGTGCCCTTGTCGGCGACCTGGCCGCCGGACTCGGCGTAGAGCGTCGTCTCGGCGAGGATCACCTCGGCGACCTGGCCCTCGGTCGCGCTGGTCACCGGCGCGCCGTCGACGAGGATGCCGAGCACGGTCGACTCTGTCTCGAGCTCGCTGTACCCGTCGAATCCGGTCTCGCCCAGGCCGCGCAGCTCTCGGTAGACCGAGACGTCGGCGAGCTGGCGCTTGCGGCTCTTGGCATCGGCCTTGGCGCGCGTGCGCTGCTCGCGCATGAGCTCGTCGAAGGCGTTGCGGTCGACGTTCAAGCCGGCTTCCTCGGCGACCTCGAGCGTGAGGTCGATCGGGAACCCGTAGGTGTCGTGCAGCAGGAAGGCCTCGGAGCCGGCGAGGGTCTGGCGGCCGCTCTTCTTCGTCTCGCCCAGAGCGAGGTCGAGGATCGTCGACCCGGCTGCCAGCGTGCGCAGGAACGTCTCCTCCTCCGCGATGGCCGTGGCGGAGAGGCGGTCCCATTCGGTCTCGAGCACGGGGTAGGAACTCTTCATGGCATCGCGCGACGCTGCGAAGAGCTCCGGGAAGGTGGGCGCATCCACACCGAGCAGGCGCATCGAACGGACGGTCCTGCGCATCAGGCGACGCAGGATGTAGCCGCGGCCCTCGTTCGACGGACGCACGCCGTCGGAGAGCAGCATCAGAGAGGAGCGCACGTGGTCCGCGATGACCCGGAAGCGGACGTCGTCCTCATGGACGGCGCCGTACGGCCGGCCGGAGAGCTCGACGGCACGGTCGAGAACGGGACGCACCTGGTCGGTCTCGTACATGTTCTCGACGCCCTGCTTGAGGAAGGCGACGCGCTCGAGGCCCATACCGGTGTCGATGTTCCGCTGCGGCAACGCGCCGGCGATGTCGAAATCGACCTTCGAGCGCACACCGCTGAGCAGGTCCTGCATGAACACGAGGTTCCAGATCTCCAGGAACCGGGAGTCGTCGACGGCGGGACCGCCGTCCTTCCCGTATCGGGGACCGCGGTCGAAGAAGATCTCGGAATCCGGGCCACCAGGACCGGGCTGGCCCGTGTGCCAGTAGTTGTCGGCCGCCCCGAGGCGCTGGATGCGTTCGGGCTTCAAGCCGATGGTGTCGCGCCAGATCGCCTCCGCCTCGTCATCGGTCTCGTAGACCGTGACCCACAGGTCCTTCTCGTCGAACCCGAGACCGCCATCTGATTCGGAGCTGGTCAGCAGCTCCCATGCGTAGCGGATCGCGCCTTCCTTGAAGTAGTCGCCGAACGACCAGTTGCCCATCATCTGGAAGAACGTGCCGTGTCGTGCGGTGCGTCCGACCTCTTCGATGTCGTTGGTGCGGATGCACTTCTGCACGTCGGCGATCCGCGGGTGCGGCGCGGGGACGACGCCGGTGAGGTACGGAATGAAGGGGACCATCCCTGCGACCGTGAACAGCAGCGTCGGGTCATCGGAGACGAGTGACGCGGACGGGACGATGGTGTGGTCGTTCTTCTCGAAGAAGGCGAGATAGCGCTGCGCGATGTCCGCAGTGTTCATAGGGGTACGGCTGTCCTCGTGTGGATGGGAATCGGCGTCGCAGTCGCGGGGCCGATCGGAGATCAGTTCTCGTCTGGCTGGGTGAGACGGGCTTCCTGCGCCCGGTACGCCTCGCCGAGGACGGCGGTGAACCCGTTGATACGGGCATCCACCTCGGCGAGCATGTCGTGACCGCGAGGGTCCTTGTTCATGAAGTGCGCAGCGACGAATCCGCCGATCACTCCGATCAGGAACCACAGCAGCTTCTTCATGACGATGTCCTTGCCCTCAGTCCGCCCAGGCGCGGTGGTTCCATCGTATGCGGAAACGACGAGAGGCGTCGGGTATCCCCGACGCCTCTCTGGTGCTGTTACGCGATGAAGCGGATCAGCGAGCCGCGTAGTACTCGACGACGAGCTGCACTTCACAGGTCACGGGGACCTCGACGCGCTTCGGACGACGGACCAGGCGTGCCTGCAGCTTGTCGAGCTCGACCTCGAGGTAGCCCGGAACCGGGGGAAGCACCTCGGCGTGACCGCCGGCTGCCGCCACCTGGAAGGGCTCGGTGCCCTCGCTCTTGGCCTTGACGTGGATGAGCTGGCCCGGCTTCACGCGGAAGGACGGGCGGTCGACGAGCTGACCGTCGACGAGGATGTGACGGTGCACGACGAGCTGGCGAGCCTGCGCGGTGGTGCGGGCGAAGCCGGCACGCAGCACGAGGGCGTCCAGACGCATCTCGAGCAGCTCGACCAGGTTCTCACCGGTCAGGCCGTCGCGACGACGTGCCTCGTTGAAGGTGTTGCGCATCTGCTTCTCGCGGATGCCGTACTGCTCGCGCAGACGCTGCTTCTCACGCAGACGGACGGCGTAGTCGCTGTCGGCCTTGCGCTTGGTGCGGCCGTGCTCACCCGGAGCGTACGGACGCTTCTCGAGGTAGCGGGCGGCCTTCGGGGTGAGTGCCACGCCGAGGGCGCGGGACAGACGGACCTTGCGGCGGTCCTGGGACTTCGTGACCACGAAGTTCTTCCTTCCGATGACGTGGACGCGTCTTTCGCGTCTCACGGGCGTATCTCCTGCGTTCTGCCTTCGCGCGCACGCCGGGGCGCGGAGAAGGTGGGGATGAACACGGGGATGCCCGAAAACACGGTTTCGAGCCGATCAAGTCTAACAGATCGGCTGGAACCTCTCAGCGATCACCGAGGATGCGGCGGATCCGCTCCAGTCGCGCAGCGACATCCCGCTCGGCGCCGAGGGTCTTGGGGTTGTAGTAGCGCCGGCCGTCGAGCTCATCCGGCAGATACTGCTGAGGCAGGACGCCGTGTTCGCTGTCGTGCGGGTACCGGTAGCCCTTCCCGTGGCCGAGTCGCTTCGCACCGGGGTAATGCGCGTCCCGCAGGTGCACGGGCACTCGGCCGAATCCGCCGGCCCGGACGTCGGCGATCGCGGCGTCGATGCCGAGATACGCGGCATTCGACTTCGCGGTCGTCGCCAGGTACACCGTCGCCTCGGCGAGCGGAATCCGCCCCTCCGGCATCCCGATGAAAGCCACGGCGTCCGCGGCTGCCGTCGCGATGACGAGCCCTTGAGGATCGGCAAGTCCGATGTCCTCGGCCGCCGAGATCACCAGGCGTCTGGCGATGAAGCGCGGGTCCTCCCCCGCCTCGATCATGCGTGCGAGGTAGTGCAGCGCGGCGTCGGGATCGGACCCGCGGATCGACTTGATGAACGCGCTGATGACCTCGTAGTGCTCGTCGCCCTGGCGGTCGTAGCGCAGGAGCGCTCGGTCGACGGCCTGGGCGACGTCTTCATCCGTGATGGTCGGGGTCTCGTCCTTCGCCCCGGATGCCGCGACCGCAGCCGCGGCTTCGAGACCGGTGAGTGCGCGCCTGGCGTCGCCCGAGGCGAGCCGGATCAACGCGGCACGGGCAGCGTCACTCAGAACCACGGCGCCACGGAGGCCGCGCGCATCCACGACCGCGCGGTCGACGAGCTCACCGACCTCGTCGTCCGTGAGCGTCTGCAGCGTGAGCAGCAGCGATCGGGACAGCAACGGGGAGATGACCGAGAACGACGGGTTCTCGGTCGTGGCGGCGATCAGGATGACCCAGCCGTTCTCGACGCCCGGCAGCAGCGCGTCCTGCTGGGCCTTCGTGAATCGGTGGATCTCGTCGAGGAACAGGATCGTCGTCTGACCGTACAGGTCGCGCTGCGTGACGGCTTCCTGCATGACCTCCCGTACGTCCTTCACCCCCGCGGTGATGGCGGACAGTTCGACGAACCGACGACCGGAGGATCGGGCGATCGCCTGCGCGAGAGTGGTCTTGCCTGTTCCCGGCGGACCCCACAGGATGATCGACACGGCACCCGGAGACGTCGCATCGGGGTCGGCCAGCGCCAGGATCGGCGATCCGGCGCGCAGCAGGTGCTTCTGCCCGGCGACCTCGTCGAGTGAGACGGGACGCATCCGCACCGCAAGCGGAGTCTGCCCCGACATCAGGGACGCGGATGAGCTCATGAGTCCAGGCTAACGGGGGCGACGGACACGCAGTCCCGAGCGAACGCCCCCGACTCCGGCGACGGTAGGCTCGCAGATGCTGCCACGACGGAGAAGGGGATCACCGATGGCCGGACGCAAGAACGCCCAGCGCGCCGATCAGGAGCGCGCCCGGCTGTACGCCGCCCGCACGGCCTGGCACGACGGCCGGATCCGCCGGCGTGTGCGCGACAACACGATCGTCGGCATCGCCGGCGGCCTGATCGTGGTCGGCGCCATGGTGAGCCAGTTCGCCCATGCGCAGGTCACGGCGCCGGAGCCGACGCCGACTCCGAGCCCGACCCAGACCACGGCTCCGCTGGATCCGCTGCTTCCCAGCACCGCACCCACTCCGACTCCCACGACACCCGCGGCCGAGTGACGCTCACCGTCGGCATCCGACGATGTGAAGACTTCGCACCACGGTCGTAACGTCAGCGGTCCGCCGGCGAAACGCGCCTCCGTCACGCTGGACGGAGCCTCACCAGAGTGCTCCCGTCCCCCGTGGAGGTCCCGTGTCGTACATCAAACCTGCCGAGCTCGTCACCCGCATGGTCGACGCCGGCGCATACAAGATGCAGTTGTCCACCCGTGACACACTGATCCGCGCCTTCATGGGCGCCGCCCTGCTGACGATCGCGGCCGCCTTCGCCGTGACCGTGTCGACGCAGACCGGGCAGCCTCTGCTGGGCGCCCTGCTGTTCCCGGTCGGTTTCGTCATGCTCTATCTGCTCGGATACGACCTGCTCACCGGTGTCTTCACGCTCGGTCCGCTCGCGGTCCTCGACCGCCGGCCCGGTGCGACGTTCGGCGCCCTCATGCGCAACTGGGGTCTGGTCTTCCTCGGCAACTTCGGCGGAGCCTTCATGGTCGCGATCCTCATGGCGATCTACTTCACGTACGGGTTCTCGACAGAGCCCAGTGCGGTCGGTCAGGCCATCAGCGATATCGGCCATGGGCGAACGGTCGGGTACGCCGACCACGGCGCCGCCGGCATGCTCACGCTGTTCATCCGAGGCGTGCTCTGCAATTGGATGGTCTCCACCGGCGTCGTCCTCGCCATGGTCTCGGATTCGACGATCGGCAAGATCGTCGCGATGTGGATGCCGATCATGCTCTTCTTCTACATGGGCTTCGAGCACTCGATCGTGAACATGTTCCTGTTCCCGTCCGGCCTGCTGCTCGGTGCGGACTTCACGCTCTGGGACTACCTCGTCTGGAACGAGATCCCGACCGTCTTCGGCAACCTCGTCGGCGGGCTCCTCTTCGTCGGGCTCCCGCTGTACTTCACGCACGGTCGTCCGAAGGCGCGCAAGGCGCGGGCGGCCAAGCGCGCGTCCCGTATCGCGGCGTCCGCTCCGGCGGCACCCGCCCCAGCGGATGCCGACGCGAACGAGCCTGCGACCGAGCGAGAGCCGGCCCGGGTCTCCTGATCCGCTGGACGCACGCAGGAGCCGGGGCGCCGATGGCGCCCCGGCTCCTGCGTGCGAGGTCAGGCGGAGCGGAACCGATCGATGATGACGTCGGCCATGCGGGGGTCGGCGCCCAGCGGCGCCGAGACGACATCCGCTCCTGCGGCCTGAACGAGACCCGCGAAGTACCCCGGTGCCAGCACGTGACTCGCGGCGATCACACGCCGCGCTCCGGCATCCCGTGCGGCCTGCACCGCCTGCGGGATGCGCGGTTCGATCGCCGAGGCGTAGCCGATCGTCACGGGCGCTGGAATGAGAGCGGCGAGCCGGGTCGCGGCCGCTTCGACATCGGCGACAGCCGCGGGGTTGCTCGAGCCGGCGGCGGCCAGCACCACGGCGTCGCCGTCGAGCCAGGTGCCTCCGATCGAGGCGCGCAGACGCGTCGCGAGGATCTGCGCGATGAGCGGATGCGTGCCGAGCGGGTCGCTCTGGCGCACCCCGGCGTGCCGTTTCACCGCACCGGCGATGTCGACCGCGGTGTGGAAGCCGACGGACAGCAGCAGCGGAACGACGACCGCATCATCGTTCACGACCTCCTGGTCCACGACCGTGGCGATGTCCGGCTCCTGCACGTCGACGAACGCCTGGACGACGCGCGTCTGCGGGATCCGCGCGCGGACCAGATCGACGATGTCCTCGACGGTGCGCCGACCTTCGGCGGAGTCCGTGCCGTGCGAGCAGGCGATGAGCGTGGTCATGATCGAATCCCGGCCGTCCTGTCTGTCTGCCGCGCATCTGCTCTGCCGGTGAGTGCCGGAGCGGGTACGTTCACTCGTCAATCCTCCTGGACGGCCAGGCGGTAGCCGCGCTTGATCACGGTCTTGACGGCCTCCGGGCACCCGAGCGCCTCGCGCAACCTCGCGATGGACATCTCCACGGCGTGCGCGTTCTCTCCGCCGCGCGGGAGCACCCGGCCGAGCTCCTCACGGGAGAGCACGCGTCCGCCGGCATCGAAGAGCGCCCCGAGCACGTTCGCCGAAGCGCGCGAGAGCGGGATGAAGCGGCCGTCCAGGACGGCTCCCCCGCTCCGCACCTCGATCGTGCCCGCCACGGTCATGAGCGTCGGCGCGGTGCCGTTCGCATAATGGTCGACGACGCAGCGCACCAGCGAGCCGAGGCGTCCGCGGACCGCCAGCGTCGTCTGCAACCTGGCCGCGACGAGCGGCGTCGCCGTCACCGGACCCACGGATGCCAGCAGAAGTCGTCCCGCGGCGGCACGGTCGCGGATCGCATCGAGTCGGCCTCCGCGCTCGGCCGCTCTGATCCACTCCGCGGCCCCCGGGGCGGAGGTGAACAGGACGGCGTCGACCTCGCCCGTCGCCGCCTGCATCGCCGAGCGGCTGACGATCTTGGGGTCCGGCGGCGGTCCCCAGCGGTACACGGTGATGCTCACGGCATCCGCTCCGTGTGCCGTCATGAGCTCGTCCAGTCCGTCGGCTCCGGCGCCGTGATGCTGGACCGCGATGCGCTTTCCGGCGACGCCGAGCTGGGTGAGGTACTCCCCCACTTCGGCGGCCGTCTCGGTCTCGGCGACCCAGTCGGCGACGAAGCCGGCCTGCTGGATCGCTCCGTGCGCCTTGGGTCCCCTGGCGACGAACTGCGTGCCGCGGAAGGCCGCAGCGAGGTCGTCCGCGAGCCCGTTCTCGTGCGCGGCATCCATCCACCCGCGGAACCCGACGCCGGTGGTGACGATCACGACGTCCGGAGGGTGCGCGATGAGCTCGCGAGTGCGCTGCAGCAGCAGGTCGTCGTCGGCATTGGGCAGGATGGTCAGCGCGGGTGCACGGTAGACCTGCGCACCGCGGCGTTCGAGCGCGGTCGCGAGGTCGCCGGAGCGCCGATCGGCGGCGATCACCATCGTGCAGCCGGTCAGTACGGCATCGAGCGCGGGTCGTTCGGTCACGCCAGGGATGCCCCGATCCGCTCGGGTGCCGGCATGAGCAGATCGGCTCGCGCCACGTCGCCGATCACGATCACCGCCGGGTTGCGCAGACCGATCGCCCGAGCATCCTGCACAGAGCGCCCGAGGGTCGTGCGAGTGGTGCGCTGCTCGGGCGTGTGCCCGCTCTCGACGAACGCCACCGGACGATCCGACGGGATGCCGTGGCTCAGCGCGGCATCGACGATCCCGCCGAGGGCGGCGACGCCCATCAGCACGACCGTGGTCACCGAGTCATCCGCCATCGAATCCAGCGTACTGGCCGTGACGGGGCCCTGCCCGTTCACCACGTGGAATGCCGAGGCCGTGCCGCGATGGGTCACCGGGATTCCCGCGGCCTGCGGCACGGCGATCGCGCTGGACGGAGCAGGGACGACGTCGACGGGGATCCCGGCCGCGTGGCACGCCTGCATCTCCTCACCGCCGCGGCCGAAGACGAACGGATCGCCGCCCTTGAGACGCACGACCCGTCGACCGGCCGCGGCGTGCTCCACGATGATGCGGTTGATCTCGTCCTGCGGAACCGGGTGGCTGCCCGGCCGCTTGCCCACGTCGATCACCTGGACGTCCGGGTCGAGCCCCTGCAGGACCTCGGCTGTCGGTCCCAGGCGGTCGGCGACGATCACGTCTGCCTCGGCGATCAGACGTCGGGCGCGCACCGTCATGAGGTCAGCGGGACCCGGGCCGCCGCCGACGAGATCGACGCGCCCGGCACCGCCACCACGACGGCGGCGAAGCGGCAGCCTGCCGAGCGCCAGAAGGTCGCCGATCGCGTCGCGGAGAGCCGCCGAACGGCGCGGGTCCGCGCCCACGGTGCTCGTGACGGCGACGGTGATGTCGCCGGCATCGACCTGTGCGGTCAACCGTGCCGAACCGTGACCGCCGTCGGTGGCGTTGACGCACAGCACCCGGCGTCGATCGCAGCGGGCGGCGATGTGCCGATCGACGCGCTGGTCACCGGTGGCGGCATGGACGAGCCAGGCGCCGCGGAGATCCGCGGGCCGGAATCGTCCCTGCCTCCACGGGAGGCCGTGCGCTTCGATGAGAGCCGCGGTCTCCGCGTGCAGTTCCGGCGCGACGACGCGCACCAGCGCACCTTCGGAAAGGAATCGGCGCAGGCGACGTGCCGTCACCGCGCCACCACCCACGAGAAGGACGTCGCGGCCGGCGAGCGTCACGCCGAGCATGAGAGTCATCGCAGGTCCTCGGAGTCGAGGTGGATCGCACCGTCGATCAGCGTGATCGGCCAGACGCGCAGCGCGACGGGATCCTTGCCCTGCGCCTCGAGGCATTCCCCCGTGCGCAGATCGAAGATCTGCTTGTGCATCGGCGACGCGATGGTCGGCGTCTCGCCTTTCGAGCCGACGATCCCGCGCGACATGACGTTCGCGCCGCTGAACGGGTCGAGGTTGTCGACGGCGTGCACTGTGCCGTCGGCGAGCAGGAACAGCGCGACCTGCGTGGTGCCGAACAGCGCGGCCCGTCCCCGCTCGACCTCGAGGTCCGAGATGTCGCACACACGAATCAGGGTCTGCTGGTCTGCTGCGATGGTCATCGACGCACCTCCAGTGTGGTTCCTGCGATGAGCACGCCGCCGTCGGCGCGCTCCTGGGCCGTCGCCGGGCGGACCTGGCCGCGCTCCGGGACGTAGGCGAGGGACGGATCGGGGGTGTCCGACGCGTTCACGAACGACTCGAACCGCCGCAGCTTCTCCGGGTCCTTGAGGGTCGCCGCCCACTCGTCCTCGTAGCGGTCGACATGCGACGCCATCGCGGCATCCAGATCGGCGCAGATGCCGAGGCTGTCGTCGAAGATCACCGCGCGGAGACCGTCGAGGCCGCCCTCGAGCTCCTCGCACCAGCCTGCAGTGCGCTGCAGACGGTCGGCTGTGCGGATGTAGTACATGAAGAACCGATCGATCGCACGGATCAGGCCCTCGTCGTCCAGGTCGGAGGCGAGCAGTTCGGCGTGACGCGGCGAGAACCCGCCGTTGCCGCCGACGTACATGTTCCATCCGGTCTCGGTGGCGATCACGCCGACGTCCTTGCCGCGGGCCTCGGCGCATTCGCGCGCGCACCCGGAGACGCCGAGCTTGAGCTTGTGCGGCGACCGCAGGCCGCGGTAGCGCAGTTCGAGACGCACGGCCATGCCGACCGAGTCCAGCACTCCGTAACGGCACCACGTGGATCCGACGCAGGACTTCACCGTGCGCAGCGACTTCCCGTAGGCCTGGCCCGACTCGAATCCGGCATCCACCAGGCGCTGCCAGATCTCCGGCAGCTGCTCCAGCCGCGCACCGAACATGTCGATGCGCTGCCCGCCGGTGAGCTTCGTGTAGAGCCCGTAGTCGTCGGCGATCCGCCCGATCGCGATCAGCCCCTGCGGGGTGACCTCGCCACCGGGCATGCGCGGTACGACGGAGTAGGTGCCGTCCTTCTGCATGTTCGCCATGACGTGGTCATTGGTGTCCTGCAGCGTCGCGTTCTCGCCCGCCAGCACGTGCTCGCCGACGAGGACCGCGAGGATGCTGGCGAGGGCCGGCTTGCAGACGTCGCAGCCGCGACCGCGTCCGAAGCGGGCGATGATCGTGCTGAAGGTGGTGAGTCCGGACACGCGCACGGCGTCGAACAGCTGACGACGGGACATGTCGAAGTGCTCGCACAGCGCGTTGGACGCGGTCTGTCCGAGCTTGGCCAGCTCCTGGCCCACGAGCTTCTTGACCGTGAAGATGCACGAGCCGCAGGTCGCCCCAGCCTTGGTGCAGGCCTTGACGGCCCCGGCATCCATGCAGCCCTCCTCGTGCATGGCCTGGCGGATGCGTCCGGCGGACACGTTGGAGCACGAGCACACGACCGCGGCGTCCGGAAGCGCGCCGGTCGGGGCCTCGACCCCGCCCTCCGGCATCAGGTACGCGGCCGGGTCCGCCCCGAGCGGCGCACCGACGAGGGGGCGCAGCGAACCGTACGCCGAGGCGTCGCCGACGAGGATGCCGCCCAGCAGCGTCTTCGCATCGTCCGAGAGGACGAGCTTCTTGTACACCCCTGCCACGGGGTCCGCGTAGACCACGTCGAGAGCATTCGGGGTCGTCGCCATCGCGTCGCCGAAGCTCGCGACATCGACGCCCGACAGTTTGAGCTTCGCCGATTCGTCGTACCCGGGGAAGGTCGCGTCGCCGCCCAGCAGCCGGGTCGCAGCGACCTCGGCCATGGCGTAACCGGGAGCGACGAGTCCGACCGAGCGCCCGTCATAGTTGGCGACCTCGCCGATCGCGAGGATGTGCTCGTCCGCCGTGCGGCAGCGGTCGTCGATCAGGACCCCGCCGGCCGGGTGGACGGCCAGTTGCGCATTGCGGGCGAGTTCGTCGCGCGGACGGACGCCGACGGTGAAGACGACGATGTCCGCGGCGTGCATGCTGCCGTCCTGGAACTGAAGCTGCGTGACGGAACCGGAGGCATCAGGGTCCAGGCGAGTCGTGCGGCTCTGCGTGCGCACCGAGATGCCGCGGGACTCGATGAGCCGGCGCAGCATCGTGCCGCCGGCGAGGTCGAGCTGTGCGGACATCAGCCGATCGGAGGACTGCACGACCGTGCAGTCGACATCGAGCCCCTGCAGGGCACCGGCGGCCTCCAGACCGAGCAGGCCGCCGCCGATCACGGCACCGCGCATGGGACGGCCGAGTTCGGCTGTGCGGCGCTCGACGAATTCGCGCATCCGCGTGACGTCGTCGAGGGTGCGGTAGACGAAGCATCCAGGAAGGTCGGAGCCGTCGACGGCGACGCGCGCGGCGTACGATCCGGTCGCGAGGACCAGAGTGCCGTAGCCGTAGTCGAGACCGGAACGGGTCCGGACGGTGCGCGCGCGACGATCGATGCCCGTGACGCGGTCGCCGCCGATCAGGCGCACTCGTTCGTCATCGAGCACGTGGGGATCCAACGTGAGATCCTCGGGCGTCGCCCCGGCGAAGAACGAGGTGAGGCCGACCCGGTCGTACGGCGCGCGCCCCTCGTCGCCGATGACCGTGACGGTGACGTTCTCCTCCGTGCGGGTGAGCAGACTCTCCACGAACCGGTGCGCGACCATGCCTGCGCCCACCACGAGCACATCGGACGATGGTGCTGTTCGTTCTCTCACGGGTGCCTCCTGTGTTCGGTGCTCCCGAAGGTAGATCCGCGGTGTTTCGCGCAGTGTCCGGTGGCCGTTACGCGCGTCGAACGATCCGCTCACAAATCCGTAACGAACATGTGAGGGCGACGGGCTGGACCGGAAGCCGAGGGTCGGGGCCGCGCATACTAGGCTGAACACCGTCCTTTCCACCTCCCGCGGGATGACCGCGCAAGGAGCACCATCGTGTCTGCCACCGAATCGGAATCGCCGAAGCCGACTCCCCCCGTCCCCGCACCGCCGCGCGTGCCCGGTCCGCCGCGCGTCGCCGTCGCACCCGCCGCTCCGTCGGCGCCGACGATCGCCGGCGCCGCCGATTGGGGACGTGTCACCGAGGACGGCACCGTTGAAGTCCGCGAGGGCGACGACTGGCGTGTCGTCGGCCAGTACCCGGATGCGTCCGGCGATGAGGCGATCGCCTACTTCGTCCGCAAGTTCGAGGACATCGCGTTCAAGATCACGACCCTCGAGCAGCGGCACGCCGCCGGCGGCGCCCCGGCAGGCGAACTCACGGCGCAGGCCAAGCATCTGGTCGCCGAGGTCACGGATGCCGCGGCCGTCGGCGATCTCGCCGGCCTGCGCGAGCGCCTCGACGTGCTGACGGCGTCTCTCGCCGAGGCCAGCGCCCAGGAGGCCGAGCAGGCCAAGGAGCTGCTGGATCAGGCGATCGCAGAGCGCACCGTGCTCGTGGAGCGCATCGAGGCCATCGCCGCTGGCGACCTGGCCAAGGCGCACTGGAAGCAGGTCACCGCCGAGGTCACCGAGCTGTTCGACGCCTGGCAGGCGCAGCAGCAGAACGGCCCGCGTCTGCCGAAGTCGGTCTCGCAGCAGCTGTGGAAGCGATTCCGCGACGCCCGCGCGACGATCGACCGGCAGCGGCGTGCGTTCTACGCCGAGTTGGACGAGACGCACAAGGCCGCACGCGACGTCAAGGCGCGTCTGGTCGAGCGGGCCGAGGCGCTCGCACCGCGCGGTGTCGACGGCATCCCGTCGTACCGCGCGCTGCTGGACGAGTGGAAGGCGGCCGGTCGTGCCGGCCGGAAGGTCGATGACGCGCTGTGGGCGCGCTTCAAGGCCGCCGGAGACGCGCTCTACGCCGCCCGCGCAGAGCAGAGCGCGGCTGAGGAGGCCGACTCGGCTCCGAAGATCGAGGCCCGTACGGCCTTGCTCGAGGAGGCCAAGGCCGTCGCCGACGAGCCGAACATCAAGCGCGCTCGTGCACTCCTCACGAACATCCAGCGTCAGTGGGATGACGTGGGTCGGATCTTCCCGCGCGACAAGGAGCGTGCACTCGATGACAAGCTGCGGGTCATCGAGCAGGCGCTGAAGGCCCGCGAGGACGTCGACTGGAAGAAGAACAACCCGGAGACGAAGGCCCGCGTCGGCGACATGAGCCAGCAGTTGCTCGACGCGATCGAGAAGCTCGAGACCGAGAAGGCCGCGGCGGAGAAGTCGGGCGACAAGAAGGCGGCCGCCGAGGCCGCCGAAGCCCTCGAGGCGCGTCGCACCTGGCTCAACGCCCTCGGCGGCTGAGCGACAGCCCCGTTATCCACAGAAGCCGCCCTCCGGTGAATCCGGAGGGCGGCTTCGTGCACACTGTGGGGCATGCACCCGGCGATGATCTACGGACCGGACGGTCCGCTCTCGGAGGCGGAGCTGCGCGCGATGCGGCTCGACGGCGTGCTCTTCGATGTGGGTGACGCGTTCCTTCCCGCGGATGTTCCCGAGACGGCCGCTGCCCGAGCGCTGTCACTGGCGGTGCATCTCCGAGATGGGTTCGTGGTGTCCGGTCCCACAGCGGCGTGGGTGCACGGGGCAGGCGACTCCCGGCCCCGACGGTGCCATGTGCGTCCGCACGTGCCGCGTCGAATGCGTGCGCCGGCGGGTGCCGACGTCGTGCTGCACGACGGTGTGGTCCCCGCATCCGAGATCCAGATCTTCGCCGGCATCCGGGTGCTCACGGTACCCGCTGCGCTCGTCGACCTGGCACGGATGCAGCGGGCCGGGGACACGGGTGCGTGGGTGACCGCCTTGGCGGGACTCGATCCGAGGCAGGTCTCACCTGCGATCGAACTGCTCCGCGCACGCGATCGCCTGCCGGGCAAACGGCAGGCGATCGCCGTGCTCGAGTCGGCCTACGACGAGGTGACGCGGTACACGTCGTAGACGGCGTCGATGCGGCGCACCGCGTTGAGGACGCGATCCAGATGCACGGCGTCGCCCATCTCGAACACGAACCGGCTGAGCGCGAGGCGTTCGTCCGTCGTCTGAACCGTCGCCGACAGGATGTTCACATGGTGCTCGCTGAGCACGCGGGTGACATCGGACAACAGGCCGGAGCGATCGAGCGCCTCGACCTGGATCTGCACGCGGAACACGCTCTTCGACGTCGGACCCCACTCGACCTCGACGAAGCGCTGCTCGTCGGTGCTGAGCGCCTTCACGTTCACGCAGTCCGTGCGGTGCACGGAGACTCCGCTTCCCCGCGTGACGAAGCCGACGATGTCATCACCCGGCACCGGAGTGCAGCACTTCGCGAGCTTCACGAGGATGTCCGACGCACCGCGCACCAGGACACCGGAATCGCCGGAACGCGGCTCTCGCGACGGGACGACCGGGATCGTGATCGCACCGGTGTTCGTGTCGGCGGCGGCCACCAGCGCCGTGACCTTCTCGATCACGGACTGGGTGGAGACGTGCCCCTCGCCGACAGCGGCGTACAGGGCGGACACGTCCTCGAAGTGCAGTTGACGGGCGAGTTCGGAGAACGACTCCTGGCTCATGAGGCGCTGCAGCGGCAGGTTCTGACGCCGCATAGCGCGGGCGATGGCCTCCTTGCCCTGCTCGATCGCCTCTTCCCGACGCTCCTTCGTGAACCAGCCGCGGATCTTGTTGCGGGCGCGGGTGCTCTTGACGAAGCTGAGCCAGTCCTGGCTGGGCCCGGCATCCGGATTCTTGGAGGTGAAGACCTCGACCACGTCACCGCTGGTCAGGACCGACTCGAGCGGGACCAAGCGGCCGTTCACCTTGGCGCCCATCGTGCGGTGACCGATCTCGGTGTGCACGGCGTAGGCGAAGTCGACCGGCGTCGCGCCGGCCGGCAGCCCGATCACGCGCCCCTTGGGCGTGAAGACGTAGACCTCTTTCGCACCGATCTCGAACCGGAGCGAATCCAGGAACTCCCCCGGGTCCGCTGTCTCGGCCTGCCAGTCCGAGATGTGGGCGAGCCATGCCATGTCCGTGTCCGAGGCGCGCAGCTCGGCCTTGCCGCCGTTCATCCGCTCCTTGTACATCCAGTGCGCCGCCACACCGAATTCGGCCTGCTGGTGCATCTCGTGCGTGCGGATCTGGATCTCCACCGTGCGGCCGCTCGGGCCGATCACGGTGGTGTGCAGCGACTGGTAGAGGTTGAACTTGGGGGTCGCGATGTAGTCCTTGAAGCGTCCGGGCAGCGGCGTCCAGCGCGCATGGATCGCGCCGAGCACGGCATAGCAGTCGCGCACCGAGTTCACGAGGACGCGGATGCCGATGAGATCGTAGATGTCGTCGAACTCGCGACCGCGGATGACCATCTTCTGGTACACGGAGTACAGCTGCTTGGGGCGGCCGACGACCTTGCCGCGGATGCGCAGATCGCGCAGGTCCTCGTCGATCGCCTCGATCACCTGGCCCAGGTACTTCTCGCGCTGCGGAGTGCGCTGGGCGATCAGGCTGTTGATCTCGGCATAGATCTTCGGATGCAGCACGGCGAACGAGAGATCCTCGAGCTCGCTCTTGATCGCCTGGATGCCGAGGCGGTGCGCCAGGGGCGCGTAGATCTCGAGCGTCTCCTTGGCCTTCTTCGCGGCCTTCTCCGGCGGGACGAAACCCCAGGTGCGCGCATTGTGCAGACGGTCGGCGAGTTTGATGAGCAGCACGCGGATGTCCTTCGACATCGCGACGATCATCTTGCGGACCGTCTCGGCCTGTGCGCTCTCGCCGTACTTGACCTTGTCGAGCTTGGTCACGCCGTCCACGAGCATCGCGACCTCGTCGCCGAACTCGGCTGTCAGCTCGCTCAGGGCGTAGCCGGTGTCCTCGACGGTGTCGTGCAGCAGGGCCGCCGCGATCGCCCGGGGCCCCAGGCCGAGCTCGGCCAGGATCTGTGCCACGGCCAGCGGATGCGTGATGTACGGCTCGCCGCTCTGCCGCTTCTGCCCGGTGTGCTTCTCCTTCGCGACCGCGTACGCCCGGTCGATGATCGCGAGGTCGCCCTTGGGGTGATTCGCCCGCACCGTGCGGTTGAGCATGTCGAGGTCGTCGACGCGGGGCGCGCGCGAGAAGATGCGGGGCACGAGCCGTCTCAGACTGGATCCCTGCGCCTGCGTGTTCGCCTCCGCCATGGCCTACCTCCCGGGCTCTGCAATCCTACGCGCCCCGGAGCCGCCCCGGCCCCACCGCGGCGCGTCAGACACTCGCGACGGCGCGCTCGCGCGCTTCGAGGATGCGAGCGTCGCGTTCGGCGATCGCCGGCTCCTTCTCACGGAACAGCGAGTACAGCGGAGCGGCCACGAACAGCGTGGAGTACGTTGCCACCAGGATGCCGATGAAGATCGACAGCGAGATGTCCGTCAGCGTCTCGGCACCGAGCCAGAACGCGCCGATGAACAGGATCGCACCGACCGGCAGCGCTGCGACGATGGACGTGTTGATCGAGCGCACGAGCGTCTGGTTCACCGCGAGGTTCACGGATTCGCCGAATGTGCGCGACGACTTCTCGCCGTCCTCGGTCGTGTTCTCCCTGATCTTGTCGAACACGACGGTCGTGTCGTACAGCGAGTACGCGAGGATCGTGAGGAACCCGATGACCGCGGCTGGCGAGATCTCGAAGCCGGCCAGCGAGTAGATCCCGACCGTGATGATCAGCACGTCGACGAGGCCGAGGATGGCTGCGGCGGACATCTTCCAGGTGCGGAAGTAGATCGCGAGGATGAGGAAGGTCAGCGCGAGGAAGATCGCCAGGCCCCACAGCGACTGCCGCGTGACGTTCTCTCCCCAGGCAGGGCCGATGAACGAGGACGTCACCTCGCTGGGTTCGACGCCGTACGCGTCGGCGAGGGCGCCGGCGACCTGCTGGGTCTCGACGGCGCTCATCTGGGACGTCTGGACGCGCACGTCGCTGCCGCCGATGACGGCGACCTTGGTCGTCGCATCGGGAACGATCTCGTGAACGGCGTCGGTGGCGAGTCCCTGGTCCGTGGACTCGGGGGCGGTCACGGTGAACTGCGACCCGCCCGTGAACTCGATCGAGAACTGAGGCGGCCGGATGAACAGCACGAGGATCGATCCGACCACGAGGGCGATCGCGACCCAGAACCACAGCACGCGCTTGCCCACGAAGGGGAACGAGGTCTTGCCCGTGTAGAGGTTGTTTCCGAACTCATTCATGGAGAACATCAGTGCTCGCCCTCGTTTCCGGTCGTGCTCGTCGAATCGGCGGCGGACAGCGCCTCCGCGCGCTTGCGCTCGGCGATCGTCTGACGACGATCGGCCTCGGAACGCGAACGCGCGTTCTTCGCAGCGCGACCGGCGCTGGCGGTGGTCACCTCGCGGTACTGCACTCGGGTGCGGTAGACGGCGCCCAGGCTCTCCGGGTCGAGCCCCGACAGCTTGTGGCCCTCGCCGAAGAACTTCGTGCGCGCCAGGAGCTGCATCACCGGGTGCGTGAAGATCACGAAGATGAACACGTCGATGAGCGTCGTGAGACCCAGTGTGAACGCGAAGCCCTTCACCGTGGCATCCGCGAGGATGTACAGCACGACGGCGGCGAGGATGTTGATCGACTTCGAGATGTAGATGGTGCGCTTCGCCCGTCCCCAGCCGTCCTCGACCGCCGCGGTGACGGACTTCCCGTCTCGGAGCTCGTCTCGGATGCGTTCGAAGTAGACGATGAACGAGTCGGCTGTGAAGCCGATGGACACGATCAGACCCGCGACGCCGGCGAGCGAGAGCCGGTAACCGATCCGCCACGCGAGGATGCAGATGATGATGTAGGTCAGCACCGCCATGACCGCGATCGACGCGATGATCACCCAGCCGAGCGCCCGGTAGCTGAGCAGCGAGTACAGGGCGACCAGCGCGAGGCCGATGAGCCCCGCGATCAGGCCGATCTGCAGCTGCTGGGTGCCGAGGGTGGCCGAGACCGTGTCGGTGCTCTCGACGGTGAAGCTCAGCGGCAGAGCGCCGTACTTGAGCTGGTCGGCGAGTGCCTGCGCGCTCTCCTGGTCGAAGCTGCCCGAAATGCTGGGACGGCCGTCGAGGATCACGCCGTTCATCTGCGGGGCGGAGATGACCTTGCCGTCCAGCACGAACGCGAACTGGTCGCGCGGCGACAGTCCGTCGAGCTTGTTCTGGTAGAGCCGCTGGCTGATCTCGCCGAAGATGCCGGCACCGTCGTCGTCCAGGTCGAGCTGGACGAGCCACGCGCCGCTCTTCGGGTCGCGGCCGCTCGTGGCGTCGTCGATCGCGTTGCCGTCGAGCTCCTGCGGTCCGAGGATGTACTTCGTGGTGCCGAGGTCGTCGCACGTGATGAGGGGCTGATCCGCCGGTGCGTTGGACGGGTCGTTCTGCGGGTTCGCGCAGTCGTAGGCCAGGAACTCCTGCTGGAGCTTCTCTGTGACCCAGGACAGGTCGCTGGAGTCGGTCGGCTCGACGGTCGGCGTGGCGTTCGCCGCCGGATCGGGCGACGGGTAGGGGGTCGCGTTGCCGTCTTCGCCCGTGAACTCTGTCGCCGCGGCCGTCGTGTAGATGACGGGGCGCAATTCGAGCTGAGCTGCGGCCTGGATTCGCTCGCGGGTCTCCTCGTCGGCCTCACCGGGGATCTGGACGACGATGTTGCGTCCGCCCTCGGTCGTGATGTCGGATTCCGCGACTCCTGAGGCGTCGACGCGCTGGCGGATGATGTCCGCCGCCTGGTCGAGCTGCTCCTGCGTGGGGTCGGAGCCGTCCTCCGTGACCGCGCTCAGGATGATCTGGGTTCCGCCCTGGAGGTCGAGCGCGAGCTCAGGCGTCCAGGAGCTCTGCTTGACGCCGTAGACGCCGATGGCGTTGATGCCGAAGAGGGCGGCCGTCACCAGGAGCAGGCCGAGAAGGACTCGCCATGCATGACGAGTCGGAGTGGAGGATGCCACGTGGGTCGCGCTTTCTGAGAAGGCCGGCGGGGAGGGTGAGCGTACTCGCTGCGATGCTACTTGGCGTCGGCGTCGCCTTCGAGGCGCGCGCGCGTCTGCTCGGGCGTCTCGACCGTGAGCGGCGGGAGCTGCTCGTCGGTGATGGCGTCAGCGGCGGGGACCTCGTCCGCGGAGTCGAACTCGTCGTCGGCGTCCTCGGCGTCCTCGGTGGGCTCGACCACGCGCAGGATCGCCTGGCTGTGCACCTCGACGACGGCGCCGGGCGCGAGCTCGATCTGCGCCGGCTGGTCCAGGTTCTCGGGGTCGAACGAGACGACCGTGCCGTACAGCCCGCCCTGCAGCAGGACCTTGGCGCCGGGGACCGTCTTCTGCGCCTTCTCCTCCTGCTCGGCCTTCATCTGCTTGTTGCGCTTGCGCGTGTTGATCACCATGAAGATGACGAGAACTGCAAGAAGACCGAACAGCATGATTTCCATCAGGAGGAACCTTTCCGGGGCGCACGCGCCAGAGCGTGCAGAAGTTGGGGGGGGTCGGGTGAAGTCTCCAGTGATTATAAGTCATCGAACAATGCGGCCCCGTCGGGGTGCGCGATGCCGAGGTGCGCGTACGCCTCGGGCATCGCCACCCGACCGCGGGGCGTCCGCCCCAGGAATCCGATGCGCACCAGGTAGGGCTCGACGACGCTCTCGACGGTCTCGGCCTCCTCGCCGACCGCCACAGCGAGTGTGCTGAGACCGACCGGTCCCCCGCGGAACCGACGGACGAGCGTGTCCAGAACGGCGCGGTCCAGTCGGTCGAGACCGATGGGATCGACGTCGTACAGCTCGAGCGCCGCGCGCACGTCGGCCAGTGAGGCCTCGTTGCCAGCACCGTGCACGAGCGCATAGTCGCGGACTCGGCGCAGCAACCGGTTCGCGATCCGGGGTGTGCCGCGCGAGCGGCGGGCGATCTCGGCGAGGGCGTCCTGCGGGAGCCGCACGTCCAGCACGAGCGCAGACCGGGCGATCACACGCTCCAGATCGGACTCGTCGTAGAACTCGAGGTGGCCGGTGAATCCGAAGCGGTCGCGCAGCGGGTTGGGCAGAAGTCCGGACCTGGTCGTCGCTCCGACGAGTGTGAACGGCGCCAGGTCGAGAGGGATGCTGGTGGCTCCGGCGCCCTTGCCGACCATGATGTCGATGCGGAAGTCCTCCATCGCGAGATACAGCATCTCCTCCGCCGAGCGCGCCATGCGATGGATCTCGTCGATGAACAGCACTTCGCCGGGGACCAGGCTCGACAGCAGGGCCGCGAGGTCACCGGCGTGCTGGATCGCCGGTCCGCTGCTCAGCCGCAGGGGCCGTTCGCTCTCGTGAGCCACGATCATCGCCAGTGTCGTCTTGCCGAGCCCCGGGGGCCCGGCGAGCAGGATGTGATCGGCGGGACGCTGCTGGATCCGCGCCGCCTCCAGCAGCAACTGCAGCTGGCCCCTCACCTTGGGCTGGCCGACGAACTCGCCGAGGCTCGTTGGGCGCAGGGCCCCCTCGATGGCGAGCTCGACCTCGTCCTGCGGCTCTGCGGCGTCGCGGGCGTCAGCCACGGGTTCCTCCCTGGGCTGGGCCGAGCAGAGCGAGCGTGCGGCGCAGCAGCGCCGGCACCGATGTGCGTTCCGCCTCGCTCGCCTCCTCGATCGTCTTCGCCGCCGCTTCGACGGCGACCTTCTCCGACCATCCGAGCCCCACCAGCGCCGCGGTCACCTGGTCAGTGACATCCGGAGCGGCCGTCGTCGAGCGCCCACCCGGCGTCGGCGCGTGCACCTTGCCGGCGAGCTGCAGGACGATGAGCTTCGCCGTCTTCGGCCCGATGCCGGACACCCGCCGGAAGGGCGCGTCGTCCTCGGCCGTCACGGCCTCGGCGATCTGATCGACGGTGAGGTGCGAGAGCACCCCGAGGGCGGATTTCGGACCGACGCCGGTGACGCCGAGCAGCAGACCGAAGATCTCGAGCTCGTCGCGTTCCGCGAATCCGAACAGGCTCAGGGAGTCCTCGCGGACGATCAGACTGGTGTGCAGCTGCAGCCGCTCCCCGACGCGCGCCGTGTGGGCGACGTCCGCCGGGACGGCGACGGAGAAGCCGACTCCCCCGACCTCGATGACGACCTGATCGGACGCGGCGTGCAGGACGACGCCATGCAGGGAGGAGATCATGCGTCCAGCCTACGAGAGAGGTCGTAGTTATGTTCGAGCGACACGCTCGGCCTCTGCCCAGGCACGTTGCGCGGGCGTCAGATCGCCGCCCGCGGCCCCGGCTCCGATGTCCCGGCGCCAGGCATGGCAGAGCGCGATGGCGAGGGCATCCGCGGCATCGGCGGGCTGCGGCGGTGCGTCCAGACGCAGGATGCGCGCGATCATCGACTGGACCTGCTTCTTGTCCGCCGAGCCGTAACCCGTCACCGCGGCCTTTACCTCGCTCGGCGTATGGGTTGCCGCCGGAAGACCCGCCTCGGCGGCGACGAGGAGTGCGACACCGCTCGCCTGCGCAGTGCCCATGACGGTGTGGCTGTTGTGCTGCGCGAAGACCCGCTCGACCGCCACGGCATCCGGCCCGTACATCGCCACGACCTCACGGATGCCGGCGGCCACCGCCGCCAGCCGCTCGCCGATCGGAGCATCGACCGGCGTGCGGACGACGCCGACATGCACGAGACTCGCTCGGCGCGAGCGCGACACGTCGACGACACCCACACCGCAGCGGGTGAGGCCGGGGTCGATCCCGAGCACGCGAATCGTCGAGGAAGTCACTCCCCCAGGCTATGTGCGCCGTGGACGGTGCCGGCGGCGGCGCGCCCGATTATCGGCGCCAGCCCATCGCCGACTGCGCGTGATCCATGAAGGCCGATTTCGCCCGGGTGTAGTCGTCGTAGTCCGGCGCATCCGCGAATCCGGCGGCCAGGTCGCGCTTGATCGACTCGTACTCCGCGCGGGCAGCGGGGTCGCGTCGCAGCCAGTCGCGGAAGGATCGGACGAAATCGGCGAACGGCGAATCCGCACGGCGCACGTGCAGGATCACCCCGTCCACGGCGGCATCGGCGTCTGCGAGGTCTGCGAAGAACAGCATCTTCTCGTGCCGCTCACCCGAGCATCCTGGCCGAGGGATGTCGGTGTGCACTCCCGGCGAATCAGGGCGCGAACCAAGAGCCCGCTCGAACCCGCAGCCGCGCAGCGCCTGCTCGAGTGCGGGCGGGTCCGGCAGCACGCTCACGAGCAGCTGCAGATCGAGGAACGGCTTCGCCGCGAGACCGGGCACTGCGGTCGAGCCGATGTGCTCGATCCGAACGGGCGCACCCGCGGACGAGACCGCGGCGCGCTCGCGCGCCATCCACTCGTCCGCGAGCGCGGGCCAGGACGGATCGTATGCGACGATCTGCGGCGCCGTCACGGGCGCCTATTCGTCGTCGTTCTCGAGCTCGGCCTGCACGTCGGCGGTGAGGTCGAAGTTGCTGAAGACGTTCTGGACGTCCTCGCTGTCCTCGAGCGCGTCGATCAGACGGAAGATCTTGCGTGCGGTGTCCGCGTCGATCTCGACCTTGAGGTTCGGGACGAACTCGACGTCGGCCGATTCGTACTCGATGCCGGCTTCGACGAGCGCCGTGCGCACCGGGACGAGGTCCGTGGCCTCGGTGACGATCTCGAAGCCCTCGGCGTGCGGCTCGATCTCCTCGGCGCCCGCCTCGAGCGCCGCCATCATGACGTCGTCCTCGTCGGTGCCCTCGGAGCTGACCACGATGACGCCCTTGCGGCTGAAGTTGTAGGCGACGCTGCCCGGGTCGGCGAGCGTACCGCCGTTGCGGGTCAGCGCGGTGCGCACCTCAGCGGCTGCGCGGTTCTTGTTGTCTGTCAGACACTCGATCATGAGGGCGACGCCGTTGGGTCCGTAGCCTTCGTACATGATCGACGTGTACTCGACGGCCTCGCCGCCGATACCGGCGCCGCGCTTGATGGCGCGATCGATGTTGTCCTTCGGGACCGACGTCTTCTTCGCCTTGAGCACCGCGTCGAACAGCGTCGGGTTGCCCTGAAGATCAGCACCGCCGAGCTTGGCGGCTACCTCGATGTTCTTGATGAGCTTCGCCCACGACTTCGCGCGCTTGGCGTCGATCGCAGCCTTCTTGTGCTTCGTGGTGGCCCACTTGGAATGTCCGGACATATGACTCCCGCTCGTTCTCGCGTTTCGCGCGCATCAGTCTACGCGGTCCGGCCCTCTGCCGATCAGCCGTGGATGCTGGATCGACCGGATCTCTGCCGCATGGCATCGATCACCGCGCTCTCCGGCAGCCGCAGCGGGACGTCCATGGCCGCATCCGGCATCCAGCGATCCCACGCCTCGTCGAGGAGCCAGGACCCGTCCGATGCGAACTCATGGCCGGCGTGCTCGGCGATCGTCCGCACGGCCTCGGCCTGTTCGGAGGTGAAACGCCCCTGCGCGACGGCGGCGTCGAGCTCATCGGCATCCTTGAGCCAGATGTCCTCCGAGCCCGGATGCTCGAAATCGATCATGAGGTCGAGCACGAGGTCTCTCGTGAAGACGCCGGGCAGCTCGCCCGCGACTCGCCGATGCGGCAGTTCGATGTTCACGTACGCGCCGGCCGGCGTGCCGTCCGGGTTGCGGAAGAACCAGACCGACCACGGCTTTCCGGTGGGAGCCACCCGCACGATGCCCTGGCCGCGCCAGGTGGACTCCCGGGTGACCCACGGGACACTGAACCGCTCGTCGAGGGGCACCTCGCGCGTGCTGCGGCCATCGGCGGGGACCGACTCGAGGCGAGCGGAGCCGGACGCGATCCAGACGACGAGGCCGCGCTCGTCGTCGCGGATCACGCGCGCGGTCTCGACGTAGCGGCCGTACCGCCAGAGGATCGCGTCGCCCGGTGCGAACACGGGCGCGCCGGCACCGGCGGTGACGGCATCGTCAAACGCCGGGTCGATGTGCGCGTCACGATGGCCACTCGGTTCGAGTAGCGCTATCGCCTCCTCCAGTGAAGATCCGCTGGTCGAGATGGGCTGCCAGCCCGCGCCCCGTCGACCGATCAGGGTGGCGTTGCCGCCACTCGTGCTGACATCCGTTGACCCGATCGGCAGACGCATGCCGCAACACTACGGTCAGCGCGAGCGCACGTGCGCGAGGAACCGCCGGTGGAATCGATCCTCTCCGGTCACCTCGGGATGGAACGAGGTCCCCAGCAGAACGCCCTGCTCCACCGCGACGACGCCGCCGTCCGGCAGCGAGCCGATCGCGCGCGCTCGAGGACCGACGCGCTCGATCAGGGGCGCACGGATGAAAGTCGCGTCGACAGGCGCATCGAATCCGTCGATGTCCAGCGTCGTCTCGAACGACTCCGTCTGCCGTCCGAACGCGTTCCGGCGGACGACGATGTCGAGCCCGCCGAAAGTCCGCTGGTCGGCCGTGCCGTCGAGCACGGCATCCGCGAGGAGGATGAGTCCGGCGCACGTGCCGTAGACCGGCATCCCTCCGGCGATAGCCGTCCGCACCGGCTCCGCAAGCCCGAAGCCGCGGGCGAGCTTGTCGATCACGGTCGATTCGCCACCGGGGAGGACGAGTCCGTCGATCTCGGCGAGCTCCTCCGGCCGCCGCACCAGCGTGACCCGAGCGCCCAGGCCCTCCAGGACGCGCGCGTGCTCGCGCACGTCGCCCTGGAGGGCGAGGACGCCGACGCGTGGACTACCAGCCACGCTCTGCCAGGCGGTGCGGCGCGGGCAGGTCGGAGACGTTGATGCCGACCATCGCCTCGCCGAGTCCACGGGAGACCTCGGCGATGACCTTCGGGTCGTCGAAGAACGTCGTCGCCTTCACGATGGCCTTGGCGCGCTCCGCGGGGTTGCCGGACTTGAAGATGCCGGAGCCGACGAACACGCCGTCAGCACCGAGCTGCATCATCATCGCGGCATCCGCGGGGGTCGCGACGCCACCGGCGACGAACAGGACGACGGGCAGTGCGCCGGTCTCGGCGATCTCGGCGACCAACTCGTACGGGGCCTGCAGCTCCTTCGCGGCGACGAACAGCTCGTCCTTCGGAAGGGCGGTCAATGCCGCGATCTCACCGCGGATCCTGCGGATGTGCTTCATCGCCTCCGAAACGTCCCCGGTGCCGGCCTCACCCTTCGAGCGGATCATCGCCGCGCCTTCGTTGATGCGGCGCAGCGCCTCGCCCAGGTTCGTCGCACCGCACACGAACGGCACGGTGAAACCGAACTTGTCGATGTGGTTCACGTAGTCCGCCGGCGACAGCACCTCGGACTCGTCGATGTAGTCGACGCCGAGCTCCTGCAGCACCTGCGCCTCGACGAAGTGGCCGATGCGCGCCTTCGCCATCACAGGGATCGACACGGTGTCGATGATGCTGTCGATCATGTCGGGGTCGCTCATGCGGGACACGCCGCCCTGCGCGCGGATGTCCGCCGGCACCCGCTCGAGCGCCATGACGGCGACCGCCCCGGCATCCTCGGCGATCTTGGCCTGCTCCGCCGTGACGACGTCCATGATGACGCCGCCCTTCAGCATCTCTGCGAGGCCGCGCTTGACGCGGCCGGTTCCGGTGGCGACTGGCTGGGACATCGGGTTTCCCTTCATCGAGGTCAAAGATCCGTTTGATCTATGCCAAAACCTAGCACTGTCGCAGGACGAACTAGACTCGTGTTTCGATGGTTGACACGAATGAGCAGATCAGCGGCGCGACAGCGGCCGAGATCGCCGCCAGCGTGCGCGGGTTGCGCGACCGCGGCATCCTGCAAGCGGGCGACCTTCTGCCTCCGGTCCGCGAGCTGGCCGAGCGTCTCGGCATCAATCGGAACACCGCGGTCGCCGCGTACCGCCAGCTGTCCCAGGCCGGGCTCGTGCAGACCCGAGGGCGAGCAGGGACCGTGATCACGGGACACGCCCCAGCCGCACAGGACGGCTATGCCGCCGACACCGTGCTGCGCGACGTCGGTACAGGAAACCCCGACCCGGCGCTCATCCCCGATCCCTCCCCCGTGCTGGCCTCCTTCGGCGGGCGTCCGGTGCTGTACGGCGAGCCCGTGATCGACCCGGGGCTGGACGCCTGGTCGCGCGAATGGATGGGCTCCGCCCTGCCCGCGGCCGATTTCCGCATCACGATCACCAGCGGCGCCGTGGATGCCGTGGAGCGACTGCTCGCTCAGGCGCTGACCCGCGACGACGCGGTGGCGCTCGAGGACCCGTGCTTCCTCGCCAGCATCCACACCGTACGCCTCGGCGGGTACCGGGCCGTCCCCGTGCCGGTCGACGAGGAGGGCATGACGGTCGACGGGCTCCGCGCCGCCCTGGATGCCGGGGTGCGCGCCGTGATCTGCACACCACGAGCCCAGAACCCGACCGGCGCGCGGCTCAGCCCGGACCGCGCCGCAGCGCTGCGTGCGGTGCTGGCCGATCACCCCTACGTCCTGCTCGTCGAGGACGACCACTTCTCGATGCTCTCGCCGCACCCGTACGAGTCGCTCATCACCGCGGATCACCGGCGCTTCGCGCTGATCCGCAGCGTCTCGAAGTTCCTGGGGCCCGACATGTGCCTGGCGGTCGCCGCCACCGATCCCGAGACCTCGGCTCGTCTCGCCGAGCGCCTCAGCCCCGGAACGACCTGGGTCAGCCACCTGCTGCAACGGCTGGTGCTCGGCCTCGTCACGGATGCCGGGGTTCAGGAGCAGATCGCCGCGGCCGGCCGCCACTACGCGACGCGCAACGGGGCTTTCGCCGATCGCCTGCGCGCACACGGCCTGCACGCCACGCAGGGCGATGGCATGAATCTCTGGGTCGAGTTGCCGGAACCGGCATCCGTCGTATCCGAGCGGATGATGCGCCGGGGCTGGCTCGTCCGCACCGGAGACGCATTCCGACTGTCCGACCGCGCCGCGCCTTCGCATCACCTGCGACTCACGGTCCACGACCTCACCGATGAGGAGGGCGACGCCCTGCTCGCTGACCTCGTCTCCGCCACCCGCTGATCCCGAAAGAAGCGCACCCATGAAGATCCTGTCGATCCAGTCCGCCGTCGCCTACGGCCACGTCGGCAACTCCGCAGCCGTGTTCCCCCTGCAGCGCATCGGCGTCGATGTGCTGCCGGTCTACACCGTCAACTTCTCCAACCACACCGGCTACGGGGCGTGGCGCGGACCGCTCATCGATCCGGCGGATGTCCGCGACGTCATCACCGGCATCGAGGAGCGCGGCGCGTTCGCTCAGGTGGATGCCGTGCTGAGCGGCTACCAGGGCGGCGAGGGCATCGGCGACGTCATCATCGACGCCGTCGCCCGCGTGAAGACCGCCAATCCGGCGGCCCTGTACGCGTGCGACCCGGTGATGGGCAATGCCAAGAGCGGATGCTTCGTCGCACCGGCCATCCCCGTGCTGCTGCGCGAGAAGGTCGTCCCCGTGGCGGACATCATCACGCCCAATCAGTTCGAGCTCGGCTTCCTCACCGGCACCGAGCCGTCGACCCTGGATTCCACTCTGGCCTCGGTCGACGCGGCGCGTGCGATGGGGCCATCGATCGTGCTCGTGACGAGCGTGGAGCGCCCCGATCGCGAAGAGGGGACGATCGAGATGCTCGCTGTGGATGACAAGGGAGCGTGGCTGGTCGCCACGCCGCACCTGCCGATGAAGGCGAACGGCTCCGGCGACGTGACTGCAGCACTGTTCACCGCGCACTACGTCTCCACGCGCGATGCGAAGCTCGCCCTCGAGCGGACGGTGTCGAGCGTCTTCGACCTGCTGCAGGCGACGCTGGACTCGGGCGAGCGCGAACTGCAGCTCATCGAGTCGCAGGAGTATTACGCGAACCCGCGCATGCAGTTCACGGCGCGTCAGGTACGCTGACCGTCAGTCTTCGGGCCACGCGGCCGCGACGGCGTGCCGCACCTCGCCGAGCAGCTGCGGCAGCGCCTTCGTCTTCGCGATGATCGGGAAGAAGTTCGCGTCGGAGTTCCACCGCGGGACGATGTGCTGGTGCAGGTGCGCGTCGATGCCGGCACCGGCGACGGCGCCCTGATTCATCCCGAGATTGAAGCCGTCGCAGTTCGAGACGTCGCGCAGCACGCGCATCCCGGTCTGCGTCAAAGCACCGATCTCGGCGACCTCCTCCGGCGTCGCCTGATCGTACGTCGCGATGTGCCGATACGGGCAGACGAGCAGGTGTCCCGAGTTGTACGGGAACAGGTTCAGCAGCACGTACGAGGTGCGTCCCCGCGCGACGATGAGGCGCTCCTCGTCGGCATGCTTCGGCGCCTCGCAGAACGGGCACTCCTCGCGCAGCGGTTCCGGTCCCGCTTGGATGTACGCCATCCGGTGCGGGGTCCACAGCCGCTGGAACTCATCCGGGACACCGGCCAGATGCGCGGCGTCCTCGGGGAACACCGCCGCACCGGATGCCGGGTCCTGGCCGGTCACGCCAGATCCCCCGCCTTCAGCACGAGAGAGTGCGCCTCGATCGCCGTGCGGATGCGCGCGACGGCATCCGCCACCGGCACGCCGTTCTCCTGCGTGCCGTCGCGGAAGCGGAACGACACGGTGCCCGCGGCGCTGTCCTGCTCTCCCGCGATGAGGATGAGCGGAACCTTCGCGGTGGTGTGGTTGCGGATCTTCTTCTGCATGCGGTCGTCGGAATGATCGACCTCGGCTCGGACGCCGACGGAGCGCAACTGCGCCACCACGTCCTCGAGGTACCCCGCGTACTGCTCGGCCACGGGGACGGCGACGACCTGGGCGGGCGCGAGCCAGAGCGGGAAATCGCCGGCGTAGTGCTCAAGGAGGATCGCGAAGAACCGCTCGACGGAACCGAGCAGCGCACGGTGGATCATCACCGGACGGTGCTTCTGCCCGTCGGGGCCGGTGTATTCGAGTTCGAACCGCTCCGGCTGGTTGAAGTCCAGCTGGATGGTCGACATCTGCCAGGTGCGGCCGATCGCATCGCGGGCCTGCACGGAGATCTTCGGACCATAGAACGCCGCGCCTCCCGGGTCCGAGACCAGCTCGAGACCGGATGCCTCAGCGACCTCGCGCAGCGTCTCGATCGCCTCGGTCCACTGTTCGGGCTCGCCGAGGAACTTCGGGTTGCCCTCTTCGTTCGTGGACAGCTCGAGGTAGAAGTCGTTCAGACCGTAGTCGCGCAGCAGCTCGAGGACGAGGTTGAGGTTGGTGGTGAGCTCCTCCTTCACCTGATCCTGGGCGACGTAGATGTGCGCGTCGTCCTGGGTCAGTCCGCGCACGCGGGTGAGGCCGGAGAGGGTGCCGCTCTTCTCGTAGCGGTACACGGTGCCGAACTCGGCCAGCCGCAGCGGCAGCTCGCGGTAAGAGCGACCACGCGAGCGGTAGATCAGGTTGTGGAACGGGCAGTTCATGGGCTTCAGGTAGTAGTCCTGGCCCTGACGGGTGACGTTGCCGTCCTCATCGCGCAGCTCGTCGAGATGCATGGGAGGGAACATGCCGTCGGCATAGGTCTGCAGGTGCCCCGACGTCTGGAACAGGTCCTTCTTCGTGATGTGCGGGCTGTTGACCACGTCATAGCCGTTGCGCAGCAGGTGGCGACGCAGGTTCTCTTCGATCTCGTAGCGGATGATGCCGCCCTTGGGGTGGAACACCGCGAGCCCCGAACCGATCTCGTCGGGGAACGAGAACAGGTCCATCTCGGCGCCGAGCTTGCGGTGATCGCGGCGCTCGGCCTCGGCCAGACGCTCCTGGTAGGCCCGGAGTTCGTCCTTCGACGGCCACGCGGTGCCGTAGATGCGCTGCAGCTGCGGGTTCTTCTCGCTTCCGCGCCAGTATGCGGCGGCCACGCGGGTCAGGTCCCAGCCGTTGCCGACCATGCGGGTGCTCGGCACGTGCGGGCCGCGGCAGAGATCCTTCCAGGCGGTCTCGCCGTCGCGGGTGACGTTGTCGTAGATCGTGAGCTCGCCGGCTCCGACCTCCACGGACGCCCCTTCTGCGGCATCCGCTCCGGAACCGGGGCCGCCGGCGAGATCGATCAGTTCGAGTTTGAACGGCTCGTTCGACAGCTCGGCGCGCGCCTCGTCGGCCGAGACGACCCGGCGGGTGAAGCGCTGGCCCTCGCGAACGATGCGCTGCATCTCCTTGGAGATCGCCTTCAGATCCTCCGGCGTGAACGGCGTCTCGGTGCCGAAGTCATAGTAGAAGCCGTCCGTGACGAACGGGCCGATGCCGAGGTTCGCCTCGGGGCGCAGGCGCTGCACGGCCTGTGCGAGCACGTGCGCGGTGGAGTGGCGCAGGATGTTCAGCCCGTCAGGGCTGTCGATCGTGACCGGTTCGACCTCGTCGGCATCCGTCACCGTGGCGGCGAGGTCCTTGAGCGTGCCGTTGACGCGCATCGCGACGACGGATCGGTCGGTGAACAGGGCGAAGCCGTCTTGCGGCTGGGCGTTTTCAGGCACAGAACACTCCATCTGGGTCGGAGTCAAGATTACTCGCCGTATTGACCCTCGCCGTGCGCGACCGTAACGATGGCGCCGGAGGACGCTGCTCACCGACGCTGGAATCCGTGCCCGGGTGCGTGCTCTCAGGCCAATGCGTCGGTGACGCTGTCCATCTCACGGCGACGACGTCGCCAGGCTGTCAGCAGCAGGACCGCCCCCAGCACGCCGAGGCCGATGTTGACGGTGAGATACCGTGCACCGTCGGCGCTGCCCGTCCCGACGACCGAAAGCGACGTCACCGATCCGACGACTGCGAGCAGCAGTGAGAGCACTCCCCCGCCGATCAATGCCGAACGCTCGGTCCTGACCGCATCCGCGGGCATCGCCTCCGCCGCTTCGTCTTCGACCCTCATCGCGACCCGGCGTGGTCCTGCATGCCTCGTCTCGTGCTTCGGACGGCCTGAATCGTCGCCAGCACCGCTCCGACGACCCCGCATCCCAGCAGGACGTATCCGATCATCAATCCTTCGCCGACCATGTCGCTCCCCCTTCGTGGATGTACTCATCCAGCCTTGCGGAGATGTGCGTCGCTGTCTGTAGGCCAAAAGGGGGACGAATCACGGTGCAGTCGCACGCACGCTGCACGCGAGGGACCTGATCGGCCCGGATACACGAAAACCCCGGCATGACCGGGGCTTCTCTGTGTGCGCGATACTGGGATCGAACCAGTGACCTCTTCCGTGTCAGGGAAGCGCGCTACCGCTGCGCCAATCGCGCCCGTTCGGGCTATTCAGTTGTGCAGAGAGGTGGCGACGGGATTCGAACCCGTGTAAACGGCTTTGCAGGCCGGTGCCTAGCCTCTCGGCCACGCCACCAGGAGGTGGATTCGAACCCACATGCCGAAACTCCCGAAGGAGTTCCAGCACTCGAGCGGATGACGAGACTCGAACTCGCGACCCCAACCTTGGCAAGGTTGTGCGCTACCAACTGCGCTACATCCGCGTTGTGTTCCGGCTGACCGGGCACTTGTAAAACAATAGCCGAGGATTTGCGGGACGCCAAACCGAACCAGGATCTCGGGTGTGTCCGCCGAAATGGTCAGGATGCCGCCGCAGCGTCGGGTAGTATCGGTTCTCGACCCCATGGGTCATGGGCGATTGGCGCAGTTGGTAGCGCGCTTCCTTCACACGGAAGAGGTCGTCGGTTCGAGTCCGGCATCGCCCACCGTTTTTCTCCCCTCACCACGCTCTGCCGAGTGACGCACGACCAACGCCTGGCTCCACGCCGGGCTGCTGCTCGGCCAGGACCTCGTCACCACGATCATGCAGCTCGCCTACACCTTCGCCTTCAGCATCTGCATGTATCTCGCGCTGCGGGTGACCGGAACATCATCTGGCCGATCCTTCTCCACGCACCACGGACCCAAGCATCTCCATGCTCGGCCTCGCGTCGGTCGGAGGAACCCTCACCGCAGTCGCCGGTCTCGGCAACATCGCCGTGATCATCGTCGGCCTCCTCGCCATCGCCTTCATCCGCGATCAACGGGCCGCCGCTCCCGCGCCCCGATTCTGAGGCCGACGGCAGCGCATCGCGTAAGCCGAACGCGCATCCGGGTCAGCCCGCAAGCAGGCCGGGGAGATCTTCGGCACGAAGCTCGAGAGCGGGTTCGAAGTCATCGCTCTCGACATAGCGGATAAGGCTGCTGCGGAGTTGACGCGCCACGATCCGCGTGTCGAGGTCTTCGAGGATGTCGAGCGCGCAGAGCAGGAGCCGCCCATCGCCGACACGGGCCTCGAGCACGAGCCCCAGACGGCGCGCGTCGAACCAGCTGTCGATCACCTGGAGGATCGGCTCCCCCGCCGATGCGGGCCCGGTCAGGTGGAACGGCGTCGCGTCGTGCAGGAGTTCCCACCACTGCCAGTTCGTGTGCATGTCCGTGGGGAACGAGCCGAAGGCCGGATGCTGCGGATCGCACAGTATGCCGAGCGTGTGCGGCGGTTGCCCGCCGGTCCAGGACGTGTTCCAGAACACCGGTGAGAAGCCGAACACGACCGGTGAGTCGATGTCGCCGGGTCGCGGCACGAGCACGACAGCGCGTCCTTCTTCGAGCGCCGACGTCGCCTCGTCGAGATCACGCGTGATCAGAGCGTCCGTCTCGGTGGGTTCGACCGATGGATACACCCACAACTCCCAGTCGTTCTCCGCGGTCCGCTCCGCCGAATCGACCGAAACGACCAGCCGCACCTTCTCGGGTCGCTCCACGCCGCCGAGCGCCACTCGGATCACGCCGTACGAGCGCTCGTTGCCGATGTCGACGACGCCGCGATGTACGATGCCGCTCGCGAGCAGGCGGTCGTCCTCCCCCACGAGCCGCCACGAGATCTCGGCATCGACCGCGCGGGAGCCGAAATGCGCGACCTTGATCCCGGCATCCAGTTCCTCATCGGATCGCCAGGCGCGCTTCGGAAGGAGGGCGAGCGGAACCGTCTGCGAGAAGAAGCGCGAGAACTCCGCTCCGGTGACGTATCCCTTCTCCTCCCAGAAGGCATCCAGCACGCCGACGGGGGCCGTGCCCTGCCCGGGGAAGTCGCTCAGGCCGAGCAGCTGGATCCCTCCGAAATTCGCCGTGCGCAGTGCCGACTCGACCTCCTCCTTGTAGCACAGGACCTGGAGTCGACCGCTGGCGTGGAGGAAGTCCTCCGCCTGGCCGAGCATCCCGGAGTCGGCGAGGAAGTCTCGGGCGATCTCGAAGTTCCTGGCCTTCATCAGGCCGGTGTACTTCTCGATCTCGGCCATTCGCGGGTACGCGCACCACTGGCCCGCCTCATGCGTGACGATCGGGCGGGGCGTGCGCTGGACCCAGTCCGAGTAGTCCGTCATGGTCTCGGGCGGACGAGCGTTGATGCGCGACCCGATGCCGTCGCCCCAGGCCTGGATGCGCGGTTCGGGAATGCAGTCGTAGTCACTGACATCGAGCTGGGGCCAGCCACCGGAGGTCGTGTACAGGCGCCGCTGGTCCCGCTGTTTCCAGTGCGTCACCCATTGTGCGAGGAAGGGGGCATCCGGGCCCTGGAACGGCTCGTTCCCGTGCGCCATGAGCAGGAAAGACGGATGATTCCCGTACTCCTGCACGAGTCGCCAGGACTCCTCGTAGACGTACGCATCGACGTCGCGCCCCTGCCCGATCGCCGCACCCTGATTCGCCCAGATCGGCGCCTCGACCTGCAGATACACGCCGGCACGGTCCGCGGCGACGAACGCCGCTTCAGGTGGGCACCAGGAGTGGAAGCGCACATGATTCAGACCGAATCCGACACAGGCGGCGAACACGCGCTCCCAGTGCGCGACGTCCATGGGCGGATACCCGGTCAGCGGGAACACGCAGCATTCCAGCGTGCCGCGGAGGAACACCGCCCGGCCGTTGACGGTGATGCGCGTACCGGACGCCTCGACGACACGCAGCCCGAACTCGGTTCGCCGGCTGTCCTTCGACCAGGCGCCTGCGGTGGAGACGAGTTCGGCCGTGAGTTCGTAGCGGAACGGGTCGAACTCGTCCCAGAGCCGGGCGTGCTCGCCGAGCGCGTACTCGACGTCGATGCGTGCCGCCGTCGTGCCCCGTCCGCGGGTGAACCTCTCCGCATCGATGGAGACGACCGTGGTCAGCGGTGGCGGAGCCGGGACGCTCGGATCATCCAAGGGGCGTGCCTGCAGCGTCAGTTCGCCGGTCGCCCCGTCCAAGGAGTCCGCCGTCACGGTCGTGAACACCCGGATGCAGCGCCGCTCGACGTCCGGATGCACCTCCAGCGGTCCGAGGCGCAGCGACGCGATCGGCGTCAGCCGGATGCCGCCGATGATGCCGTTCCAGCCTCCCTGGGTGTGGTCCGAGACGCTGTGCGCATTCGTGCCGACGTCCACGATCATCGAGTTGTCGACCCGGATCGTGAGCGTGTGGGTGCCCGTGGTCGGCGCGGGGATGACGAATCTGTGCGGCACGGACAGGCTCCGATCAGACCCGATGCGCACCCCGTCGACCCATACCGTCGACTCCCAGTGGACGCGCTCGAGTTCGAGTTCGAGGTCGCGTCCGGCCTGCTCGTCATCGACGGTGATCGACCGCTGGTACCAGACCCACCCCACGAAGACGAGGTCCGGCTGGAGCCAGAGCGGGATGCTGAAGTCCGCCGCATCGCGATAGCGGGCGTAGCGGCCGTCCGTGTAGAACTCGTGATCGAGGACTCCGCCGACCCATGCCGTCTCCACGTTCGGGCGGTCGCCGATGCCCTGCAGCTGCGCCGAGCCGGGCAGGCGGATCTCGGTCGCCGCCGGCCACGGCGCTCCTGGTCGATACCAGCCGTCGCGCTCGCCGACCCGGTCGAGATCCGCTCGGGCGATCCATGTTCCGCTCAGGTCCATCGCCAGGGGTGTGCTCGAGGAGTTCATGCGACCGATCCTGCCCGGGGGCGATCGACCGGGGAATGAACGCCGTCGTGCATAACATGGACGAATGGCCACACCACAGTCGCCGCTGACGTCGGTGCAGGCGCTCGCCCCCGACGTCGTCGACGCCCCGCAGCGCTTCCGCGGCGAACGGTTCCTCGTCGTGCCGCGCGGCGAAGCACGCGCAGTACTGGACGGCCCCGCCTCCCCCGGGGTCGCCGTGACGGACTGCGGCTACTTCCCGCACGCGGACCGGCACTTCCGAGTGCGCAACGCCGCGATCTCGGAACTCATCGTGATCGCGTGCCAGAACGGCACGGGGTGGTACGACACGGGCTCGGGTCCCGCGCCGATCGTGCCAGGACAGATCCTGCTCGTCCCGCCAGGACAGATCCACGCGTACGGCGCATCGGCGGACGACCCGTGGACGGTGTGGTGGGTCCACGTCGCCGGCGTCGCTCTGTCGGAGTTCCTGTCACGACATGGCGTGGCGGGGGCGGAGCCCGTGCGGACGCCATCGAGCTTCTTCCAGATCACGGCGCTGATCGCCCAGATCGTGACAACCCTCGAGGTCGACATGACCGAGATCAGCCAGTTGCGCGCGGCCGGGACGGCCTGGCACCTGCTCACGACGATCGTGACCGACAAGCCGGTGGCGAAGGGCATGGACCAGGTCCTCGACGATGCCGCCGCCGCGATACGGACCCGTGTGCAGGACAAGGCATCGACAGAGGACTTCGCGGCGGCTGCGAATGTGAGCGTGTCGCACTTCGCCGCGCAGTTCCGCCGCCGTTTCGGCGTCTCGGTCGGCACCTACCAGCGTCAGATCCGCATGGCGAGGGCACGCGAGCTGTTCGACCTCGGAACCGGCACGGTCGGCGAAGTCGCCCGTGAGGTCGGCTACGACGATCCGCTCTACTTCAGCCGGCAGTTCACCCGAACGCACGGCGTCTCGCCGCGCGCCTACAAGGACGGCGACCGAGGCGCGCCCGTGGCACGGCATCCCGATCCGTCGGCGTGACGAATCGTCCATGTTTTGTCCCGTCGCAGGCATTCCGAGCGCTCCGCAGGTTCCGTACCGTCGATGAGATGAGCACGCCCGCCCACGAATCCCGCATCGTCCTCCCTCCGACGCCGTCGGCCATCGCTGGCCGACCGGTCGCGGCATGGGAGCAGCCCGTCGTGATCGACTCCTATCTGCCCGATGCCCCCGATCGCTTCCCCGCGTTCCTCGAGACGCGCGTCTACCAGGGTTCCTCTGGGAAGGTGTTCCCGCTTCCGTTCCACGAACGGATCGCTCCCGAGAAGCGGCCGCACAGCTGGCGGGCCGTGCATCTGGAGAACCGCTGGGTGCGCCTGATGATCCTTCCCGAACTGGGCGGGCGCATCCACATCGCCTACGACAAGATCGGCGAACGCGACATCTTCTACCGCAACAACGTGATCAAGCCGGCGCTCGTCGGCCTCGCCGGCCCGTGGATCTCGGGCGGCGTGGAATTCAACTGGCCGCAGCATCACCGGCCGGCGACGTTCCTGCCCACGGATGTCTCGATCGAGGAGGAGCCCGACGGGTCCGTGACGGTCTGGTGCTCCGACCACGACCCCTTCGCGCGGATGAAGGGAATGCACGGCATCCGCCTGCGACCGGACAGTTCCCGGATCGAGGCCCGCGTCCGGCTGTTCAACCGCTCGGAGACCGAGCAGACGTTCCTCTGGTGGGCGAACGTTGCCGCGGCGGTGGACGACGACTACCAGTCGTTCTTCCCTCGCGACGTCCATCACGTGGCCGATCACGCCAGACGGGCCGTCGTGGCATTCCCCGACGCCGACTCGAGCTACTACGACATCGACTATCCGGCGCGGGTCAGCCCGCAGAACCCGGATGCCGCGCGGTTGGACTGGTATCGCAACATCCCCGTGCCGACCTCGTACATGGTCACGTCCACTCGCGACGAGTTCTTCGGCGGGTACGACCACGGTCGCAGAGCAGGCTTCGTGCACTGGGCGGACCGAACCGTCTCGCCCGGGAAGAAGCAGTGGACGTGGGGCAACTCCCCGTTCGGATGGGCATGGGATCGCAACCTGACCGACACCGACGGCCCCTACGTCGAGCTCATGGCGGGTGTCTACACCGACAACCAGCCCGACTTCGCCTACCTCTCCCCCGGCGAGACCAAGACCTTCACGCAGTACTGGTATCCGATCCGCGGTATCGGACCCGCCACGCAGGCAAGCGCCGAGCTCGCCGCGAGCCTGTCGGTAGGCGACGACACGATCGTGATCGGCCTGCACGCCGCGGAGACCCTGAAGGACGCGGTCGTCACGGTGGCGGGCGCCGACGGCACGGAAGTCCATCACGAGATGCTCACCCTCACGCCCGATTCACCCGCGTTCATCGAGATCCCCGACGCGTCGCCTGCCGATCCCGCCTCCCTGCGGTTGACAGTCGTCGACGGGCGGGCACGCCGGCTCCTCACGATCGAGCCGGATGGCGATCTCGCATCCGCCGAGCCTGCGGCAGCCGTCGCCCCGCCATCCGCCCATCAGGTCAGCACCGTCGATGAGCTCGTCCAGATCGCGACGTACCTCGATCAGTACCGTCACGCGACGCGGTCCTCCGAACCGTATTGGCGGCGCGTCCTCGACATCGACCCCGGTGAATCCCGTGCGACGGCCGCGCTCGGGCGGCTCGCGTACCGCAACGCGCAGTACGACAGGGCCGCGGAGCTGCTGGAGCGCAGCGTCGATCGCCGCACGGCGTGGGCGCCGACCCCGGCATCCGGAGACGCCCACTACGCGCTCGGGCTGGCGCTGCTGCGCCTCGGCCGCGAGCGCGAAGCGCGGGATGCGCTGTCACGGGCGTCATGGGATGCCGCATACGCGACGGCGGCGCGCTGCGTCCTCGCGAGGCGATCGCTCGCGGCCAACGACGACGCCCGCGCCGTCGACATCCTGCGTTCGACCGTGTCCACCGATCCGGACCATCTCCAGGCCCGTGATCTGCTCGTCCTCGCCCTCAGACGAACCGGACAGGATGCCGAGGCCGCACACGTTCTGGACGGGACCCTCGCGCGGGACCCGCTCGACGCATGGGCGCGTGACCTGAACGGAGACGCTCCCTCGACGGATGCCACGATCATCCTCGATGTCGCGCTCGAGTACGCCGCGGCCGGCTTCTCCGCCGACGCGCTGCGCCTGCTCGACGCGGCGGACACGACCCTGGCCGCCCGCCCGATCGGCCAGGTGAACGTCGGGCCGCTGGTTTCGTACCACCGTGCCGCCCTTCTCCGAGCGGCCGGTGATGAGGCCGGCGCACGACGCGCCGCCTCCGTCGCGGCGACGCGGGACAGCACGAACGCGCTCCCCTCCCGGCTCGACGACGTGGACGCCCTGATCACCGCACGGGCGGCCGACCCCACCGACGCCACCGCCGCGGCGCTGCTCGGACACTGGTACTACGATCGCCGCCGCTACGATGACGCCATCGACGCCTGGTACGACGCGCTCGCGGCCGCACCGAGCGCATCGCTCGAATCGATCCTCGAACGCAACCTCGGCATCGCGTCCTACAACATCCTCCGTGATCACGCCGCCGCACAGCAGCACTACTCGCGTGCGCTGGCGGCGAGTCCGGACGAGCCGAAGCTGTGGTTCGAGTCCGACCAGCTCGATGCGCGCACCGGCGGCACGCCCGAAGCGCGGCTGGCCCGTCTGGAGGCCAGACCCGACATCGTCGCCCAGCGGGATGATCTGACGGTCGTCTACGCGCGTCTGCTCGCCGAATGCGGGCGGGCGGACGAGGCGACCGGCATCCTGAGCCGACGGACATTCCAACCGTGGGAGGGCGGCGAAGGACTGGTCCTCGCGGCGTGGGATCGAGCAGCCTTCGCACGCTCCGCCGCCGCTGAGGCCGCAGGCGATGCACCGGGCGCCATCCGAATCCTGGAGGAAGCGCTCTCGCCACCGCAGAACCTCGGCGAGGGGCGGCATCCCCTCGCCAATACGTCCGAGCTCCACCTCCGGCTCGGTGATGCGTGGGCCACCGCCGGTGACCAGGAACGAGCGGTTCGGCACTGGCGGTTCGCCGCGGCATCCGTCTCCGACTTCGCGCGAATGTCCGAGACTCCGTTCAGTGCGCAGACGATCTTCGCTGCGGTGGCGATGCGCAGACTCGGCCGCGGAGACGAATCCACGGAACTGGAGCGCGCCCTCGCGACATGGACCGAGGCGTACGCGTCGAGCGAGGCCGTGATCGACTACTTCGCAACGAGCCTGCCGACGATGCTCCTGTTCATCGATCCTCCCTCGGTCGAACGCGATCGCGAGGTGGCGGCCATCCGCACGCAGCTCGCGGCGCTGCGCACGGGGTCCTACGACCACGGACCCATCGCGGTGCGATGAGCGGTCGGACCGAGCTGCGCGCGTGCATGCGAGGATGGTCGCGTCCGAACGCGCACAGAGCGCCGAACAGGGAGCCACATGACCGATCCGCACACACCGGGCGCAGCCCCCGATCCACGCGCGACCACTCCGCCGTATCCGCCATCGGCTCCCGCCCCGCCGGCGCCCGGCTATGCGCAACCGGCACCGGGATACGCACGCCCCGCTCCCGGCTATGCGCAACCGGCACCGGGATACGGCTACCCCGCGCAGAACGTTGGATATCCGGCGCCCGGCTACGGATACCCCGCTCCCCTTCCGAGCGGTCGCAGGTACTGGGCACTGCTTTTCCTGTTCTACATTCCGTGGGCAGGCCTCCTGGTGGCTCCGATCGTCGCGATCGCACAGCTGTCGAGCGCACGCCGTTCGCCGTTCCCCGTCGTTCGGGAGAATGCACGATGGGCGGCCAACTGGGCGCTCAGCTACTTCCTGTACTTCGTCTGCCTGCTCACCCTGCTCATCATCATCGGCGTCTCCACGTCGCGATACGGCGAGCCGTCCGGACTGATCGCCATCCCCGGTGTGCTGCTGATCGGCATCGGAATCTACTGCCTCGTCGAGATGATCATCGGAACCGTCCGCTCCGACCGCGTCGTCCACCGGCCGCCGCTCGCGATCCCGTTCTTCCGCGCTTGACCGCGCGCATCGCCACCACGACGGCTCACGCCGCCATAATGAATCAGGAACGCACACACCCGACGAAGGGACGACCGTGACCACATTCACCGCCTGGAAGTTCGAGACGCTCGAAGGGGGCGAAAACGCGACCGCCATCCTGCGAGACGCCGCGCGCGAGGGCCTCATCAGGATCGAGGACTACGCCGTCATCGAATGGGAACCGGGAGCCGACCGCCCCAAGGTCAAGTACGAGAATCGCGACGAGGCGCGCAGTGCCGGCTGGGGCGCTCTGCTCGGGGTCGTGATCGGCGCGCTGTTCTTCCTTCCGCTCATCGGAGCAGCCGCAGGTGCCGCGATCGGCGTCCTCGCCAAGAAGATGGATGCCGTCGGCATCACCAAGGAACAGCTCGACACGATCGGCAAAGAGGTCGTCCCCGGCACATCCGCGCTGTTCGTCGTCAACCACGACTCGGATCGTGACCGCCTCGCCGAGCGATTCAACGGCCTCGGCGGCACGCTCATCGCCAGCAACCTCGTCTCCGGCGAGGAGGACGAGATCCGCCGCGCGTTCGAAGACTGAGCATACCCAGCACACACGCAGAATCGGCGCCTCCCCCTTCGCTCGGGGGGGCGCCGTTTCGCTCTGGCCGCACGAAGAACCCGCTGCACGATGACTCGCCCTTCCTCCTGCTGCGCGCCGACTGGGCCGAAGACGGTCGACGCACGGCCCACGACGCCGCCCTGAGCGATCCGCGGGTGACGATCCTCGGCACGGGGCTCGACGTCGATCGACGTCGCCTCCTGACGATGCCCTCCTCCGGCGTCGGCATCCAGGGAGCACCCGTCGCGGTGCCCGCTGCGTCGCTGAGTCAGCGGGCGGTGCTGGGGCGTCGTGCAGCGCCCCAGCGAGCGGCCAGGAAGAGGATCGCACCCACCGCGAGCATGATCCCTCCGAGCGCCCAGACGAGGGGGCGCTGCTGAGTGAGCAGGAGAACGCAGGAGCCGATACCGAGAACGGGGACGAACGTCCAGACCCGGAAGTGCGCATGCTCCACGGCGTCCCTGCGCAGCACCAGCACCGAGACGTTCGCGCTGAGGAAGACGAACAGCAGCAGCAGCACGACCGTCTCCGCCAGCGTCGCCAGATCGCCGATCAGTGTGAGCAGCATCGAGGAACTACACGGTGCGGTTGTGGAACGCCCGTTCCGCGAACACCGCCGCTCCGCCGGCTCGCGGGTACTTCGTCACGAGCTCCGCGTACGACCCGGCTGTCAGGAGCGCGAGGAGCAACGCGACGATGAGCGGCGCCCACAGCATCCCTCCCACATCCTGCGACAGGACACCCATGAGGGCGTAAATTCCGGCACCGAGCACATCGCCGAGGATGAAGGCGAACAGCATCGGGCCGGTGATCGCCCGCCGAAGGCCGACGGAGCCGGTGGCCCCGTCAGCGGTGGCGGGGGCCGTGGTGGCCTCTTCAGTCAACGACCTGCTCCTCGTTGTCCGCCGCCGGCATTCCTGGACCGGGGCCCGGCCGCACGTCGGCACCCGGCGCGATATCCACCCGGGTGGCTCCGTCGACCGAGGAGACCACCACCCGCGCATCCGCGTCGGCCTCGGTCGCGTCGGGCGCGCTCGTGAGCTGGTCGCGGCGCTTCTCCTCCCGCGTCATGTCGTCATCCATCCCGGAACCTCCCTGGTGCTCGTCTCGGTGGTCGCTTCCTCGTCCGCCGCCTGCGCCCCCCCTCCGCCAGATAGGCGAGACGGTGCAGCGTCTCGGCGTTGCGCCATCGCAGCAGCGCCGTCGACAGTGCGGCCGGCATCAGCGTCGCCGGCCCGCGCACCGCCTTCTCCTGAATCCGCACCACGCACCCGGCGCCGCGGGGACGTGCTTCGATGAGCACCTCGGCTTCGCCGATGGGCCATCCGCGCGCGCGGAGCACGGCGCGCCGTGGCGGATCCCAGACGAGGCACACAGTCGTGTCGTCGATGAGGAGGGGCCAGACTCCGAACGAATGGTGAAGACGCGCGTCCGGTCCTGGCCAGCCTGCCTCGACGTCGCGCATGCGCGACGCGCCGACGACCCAGGACGGGTAGATCCAGCCGTCGGCGAGGACCGCGAACACATCGTCCACGGTGCATCGCAGTTCACGGACGTTGCGGGCACGGTCCTTGGCCCGCGAAGCCCTGCGTGCACTCGCACCGCTCATCCGTCACTCCCTTCGTCTCCGCAGAAAGTAGATGCGTCGACTCGTGCTGCACAGGGGGTTGCTCTTTCCCGAGCAGCCCAGTACCCCGTTCCTCAAGGCCCCGGGGGGCTCCCAGTCGGCGGTGCTACTGTCGACGAGCCGGCATCTCGTCGGCATCAGGGAAGACTTCTTGTCGACCAACGGGCCGCAACCGGTCATTTCGTTCTCCGTCGCCTCCTCTGTGTGAGCGCGAGGAGACCCATGTCCGCCCTGTCCCATCCCTCTTCCATCGACCCTTCTTCGCACGGCTGGGCCGATCCGATCGCACTTCCCATCGGCGCGACCGCCGTCGTCTACTGCGAAGGGCAGTTCGGCGAGCAGGACGGCAAGACCGCCAACGGGCTCGTCCGTCACTCCGAGAAGTACGACATCCTCAGCATCATCGACAGCCGGCACGCCGGTCATGATGCCGGGGCCGTGCTCGACGGCATCCCGAACGGTGTTCCGATCCTCGGCAGCCTCGCGCAAGCCGTCGCGCACGCCGACCGCGTTCCGGACTACCTGATCTGCGGCGTCGCCCCCGCCGACGGCCTGCTCTCCCCGGAACAGCGCATCGTGCTTCTGGACGGCATCGCCCGTGGGATGCACATCATCAACGGTCTGCACGAGTTCCTGGGCGATGACGCGGAGTTCGCCGCCGCCGCTCTCGTCGCCGGCGTCACCATCACAGACGTGCGCCGACCGCGAGACAAGAAGGACCTGCACCTGTTCTCAGGGCGCATCTTCGACGTCACCTGCCCGCGCATCGCCGTCCTCGGTACGGACGGCGCCATCGGCAAGCGCACGACGTCGACGCTGCTGGTCCAGGCCCTGACCGCCCGCGGCATCCGCGCGGTCATGGTCGGCACCGGACAGACGACGATCATCCAGGGGGGTCGTTACGGCGTCGCGTTGGATGCGCTCGTGCCCCAGTTCTGCTCCGGCGAGGTCGAGAACCAGGTCGTGCTCGCGTTCGAGGGCGAGGATCCGGATGTGATCATCGTCGAGGGGCAGGGCGCGCTCAGCCACCCCGCCTACCTCACCTCGGCCCACATCCTCCGTGGCAGCCGCCCGGCCGGGGTGATCGTGCAGCACGCACCGGGTCGTCGTATGCTCGGCGACTTCCCGATGGTCGCCATGCCGACCGTCGCCAGCGAGGTCGCACTGATCCAGGCGTTCGCCGAGACGAGGGTGATCGGCATCACCGTGAATCACGAGAACCTGACGGACGAACAGCTGGGAACCGCGATCGACGAGATCGAACTGGATCTCGGCATCCCCGCGACGGATCCATTGACCCGGCCGCTGGACGAGCTCGTCGACATGGTGGTTCAGGCGTTCCCGCACCTCGCCGATCGCCGTGTGCCGGCCCAGCGCTGATACCGCGGATCAGTTCGAGCGCCACCCGTAGCGGTGCGCCAGAGCCTGCGCCACGCTCGTGTAGCGCGCGCGATCCAGGATCGCCGCCTCGCGCCGCATGCCCGCGTCGTGCACGCTGTACAGCTCCTCGATGTCGACCCAGGATTCGCGGCCCTCGCGGTCCCAAGCTCCCGACCCGATCGAGAGATAGTCCCGGTGCCCGTCGTGCGGCTTGCTCGTCATGCGGACGGCGTAGACCCGGTCCTCCGATCGGCGCGAGATCACCAGCACAGGTCGATCCTTGCCGCGCCCGTCGTTCTCCTCGTAAGGCACCCAGGTCCAGATGATCTCCCCGGCATCCGGGGCCCCGTCCAGCGCGGGCGAGTACTCGAGCCTCAGCCGATCGATGCGGTGCGGATCGATGCGGACGGTCTGCCGTCCGTTCTCCTGACCGGGAGAGGGCTCGGAGACGGACGTACGTCCCGGTTCCCCTTCAGGAGTCCGGGACGTACGTCCGGTCAAAGCGTTGACGAGCATTCCGGCGATCTGGGCGAAGAGGCTCCTGGTCGAACTCACCCCGTCACCCTATCGGCGGATCAGGCGTCGACGAGCGCGTAGCCCTCCTCGCCGTGGACGACCGAGTCGACGCCCGCGATCTCATCCTCGTTGGTGATCCGGAATCCGACCGTCTTCTCGATCGCGAATCCGATGATGAAGGCGACGATGAACGAGTAGATCAGGACACCGAGGGCGGCGATCGTCTGGACCGCCAGCTGACGGGCGTCGCCTCCGACGAACAGCCCGGTGCCGGTGGCGAAGAAGCCGAGGTACAGGGTGCCGAAGAGGCCGCCGACGAGGTGGATGCCGACGACGTCGAGCGAATCGTCGAACCCGAGACGGAACTTCAGCTCGACCGCGAGTGCGCAGAGGATGCCGGCGAGAGCGCCGAGCAGCAGCGACCAGCCGGGAGTGAGGTTCGCGCAGGCCGGGGTGATCGCGACCAGGCCGGCGACAGCACCCGAGGCTGCGCCGACGGAGGTCGCCTTGCCGTCCTTGATGCGCTCGATGAGGATCCAGCCGAGGATCGCGGCAGCGGTCGCGCCCAGCGTGTTCAGACCGATCAGGCCGACTCCGCCCATGTCCTCGGCGAGCCACTCGGCTCCCGCGTTGAAGCCGAACCAGCCGAACCACAGCAGCGCCGCGCCGAGCAGCGTGAGCGGAACGTTGTGCGGCTTGAGGATGCCCTTCTGGAAGCCGATGCGCTTGCCGAGCACCAGCGCGAGCGCCAGAGCGGCCGCACCCGCGTTGATGTGCACCGCCGTGCCGCCGGCGTAGTCGATGACGGCGATGCCGCTGTCCTCGCCGAACAGCGTGGTGCCGAGGTTCATCACCCAGCCGCCGCCCCAGACCCACGCGGCGATCGGGAAGTAGCCGACCGTGGCGAAGACGCCGGCGAAGATCAGCCAGCTGCCGAACTTCGCTCGGTCGGCGATGGCGCCGGAGATCAGCGCCACGGTGATGATCGCGAAGGTGGCCCCGTACGCGACGCCGATCAGCGCGACGTTCGAGCCCTCACCGGCAGCCAGACCGCCCAGGCCGAAGTCGGCGAACGGGTTGCCCGCGAACGCGGTCGGGGAATCGACGGCGCTCATCGAGAAGCCGTAGAGAATCCACAGCACGGCGACGAGACCGATCGAGCCGAAGCTCATCATCATCATGCTGACGACGCTCTTGGCCTTCACGAGCCCGCCGTAGAAGAAGGCGACGCCTGGCGTCATCAGCAGGACGAGCGCCGTCGCGGTAATACCCCACGAGATGTTGCCGGGAGCATCCATAGGAAAACCTCACATCCGAAGTAATTGAGAGCTTCAGTGTGGCGAGGCCCGATTTCGGAAATGCGTGTGGTTTGTTTCGCCCCGGTTACACCCGGGCTCGGTCTGTGAACATCGCGTTACACGGACCTGCGCGCTCACGCAGAATGCGTGAGCGCGTTGAGCCGGGAGATCGCACGCAGGTACTTCTTGCGGTATCCGCCCGCCAGCATCTCCTCGGAGAAGACCGCATCCAGCGCCCGTCCTGTGGCCGCGATCGGAATCTGGGCGTCGTAGACGCGATCGATGAAGGCGACGAACCGCAGTGCCTCTGACTGGTCCGTCAGCTCGCGCACATCGCGCAGGCCGACCAGGTCGACGCCGTCGATCAGCCGGATGTACCGGGACGGGTGCACGCGTGCCAGGTGCCTGATCAGCTCGTCGAATCCGTCATCGGATGCCGTGCCAGCCGCCACCGCGGCATCCACCCGTGCGTCGTAGGATTCCTCATCCAGGACGATCGCATGGCCGTCGATCGCCCGCTGACGGAAGTCGACTCCATCGATGCGCAGCGTCTGGAAGCTGTCCGACATCTGGTGGATCTCGCGCAGGAAGTCCTGCGCGGCGAACCGTCCCTCGCCCAGAGCGTTCGGCGGCGTGTTCGAGGTCGCCGCGAGGCGCGTGCCGGAGGTGACCAGTTCCCCCAGCAGCCGGGTCATCACCATAGTGTCGCCCGGATCATCCAGCTCGAACTCGTCGATGCAGAGCAGATCCGCCCCGCGGAGCAGATCGACGGTGTTCTTGTAGCCGAGCGCACCGACCAGCGCCGTGTACTCGATGAACGAGCCGAAGTACTTCCTTCGCGCGGGCATGGCGTGATAGATCGACGCCAGCAGATGCGTCTTGCCGACGCCGAACCCGCCGTCCAGATAGAAGCCCGGCTTGAGGTCCGGTTCCTTCGGCGCCCGACGGAAGAAGCCACCGCGCTTGGCCGGTGCAGCGCGACCGGCGAAGCGCTGCAGGAGGTCCTTGGCCTGCTCCTGCGACGGATGCTCCGGGTCCGCCCGATAGCTCTCGAACGTCGCGTCGTCGAACTGCGGCGGCGGCACGAGGCCCGCGAGCATCTCGGGACCCGTGACGACGGGCTGCCGGTCGGAGAGGCGCACGGTGCCGGCGCGAGGCGTCGATTCGGTCATGGGGTCCTGTGTCGCAGTCTTACGGATCGGGCGCCGGGCGCACCGAATGGATCTATCGTCGAGGGGGACGGCACAACACTACGCCGTCGCCAGCTGAGCCTTCGCTCGCACACCATCGAGGAGCGCGCCGTGACCATCGAGTTCGACACCACGTCAGAGAAATTCGCCGAATACGCGGAACCGGGCCGGCTCGTCACGACCGACTGGCTCGCCGCGCACCTCGGCGACCCCGGCCTCGTCGTCGTCGAATCCGACGAGGACGTCCTCCTGTACGAGACCGGCCACATCCCCGGCGCCGTCAAGGTCGACTGGCACACCGAACTCAACGACCCAGTGGTCCGCGACTACGTCGACGGGGCGGGCTTCGCGAAGCTCCTCAGCCGCAAGGGCATCTCCCGCTCTGACACGGTCGTCATCTACGGCGACAAGAACAACTGGTGGGCGGCCTACGCCCTGTGGGTCTTCTCGCTGTTCGGCCACGAGGACGTGCGCCTGCTCGACGGCGGACGCGACCGATGGATCGCCGAGGGACGTGAGCTGACCACCGAGCCGAGCGCCCCGACGCCGACCGACTATCCCGTGGTGGAGCGCGATGACACGATCCTGCGCGCCTACAAGGACGACGTGCTCGCCCACATCGGCAAACCGCTCATCGATGTGCGCTCTCCCGAGGAGTACAGCGGAGAGCGCACCAGCGCGCCCGCGTATCCGGAGGAGGGTGCGCTGCGCGCAGGTCACATCCCGACCGCGCAGAGCGTGCCGTGGGCCAGGGCGGTCGCCGAGGACGGCGGCTTCCGGACCCGCGCAGAACTCGACGCTATCTACCGGGGCGATGCCGGTCTCCAGGATGGCGACGAGGTCGTCGCATACTGCCGGATCGGCGAACGCTCCAGTCACACGTGGTTCGTCCTCAAGCACCTGCTCGGCTTCGACAACGTGCGCAACTACGACGGCTCGTGGACCGAGTGGGGCAGCGCCGTCCGCGTGCCGATCGCGACCGGCGCCGAACCGGGCTCGCTCTGACCATGGGAGAATGGCGGGGATGAGCACAACGCACGTTCCCGCCACTCTCGCCGAGTTCCGCGACGATTTCCTGGCGCTCGACGAATCCGAGCGGCTGCAGCTGCTGCTGGAGTTCTCGAACGAGCTCCCCGCCGTCTCGGCCGACGTCGCAGCGCACCCCGAGATGGCCGAGCGCGTCGCTGAGTGCCAGTCCCCGGTCTACATCTATGTCGAAGTCGCCGACGATGTCGTGACGATGCACGCGACCGCTCCCCCGGAGGCTCCGACGACGCGCGGCTTCGCCAGCATCCTGGCGCAGGGCATCAGCGGACTCTCGCCTGACGAGGTGCTGGCGATTCCCGACGACTACCCCCAGTCGATCGGGCTCACCCGCGTCGTCTCGCCGCTGCGGATCTCCGGCATGACCGGAATGCTCCTGCGTGCGAAGAATCAGGTCAGGCAGAAGCGCTGAAGCCCTGCGCGCCGACCCATTCGGTGATCGCACCGGTCCAGCCGGTCTGGTCGTAGTTCCACAGCTTCGTGTGCCGCGCGCCGGTGAAGTGCGGCATCGTCACGATGTCCGGCCGCGCTTCGGCCAGGGCATGCGACGCATCGGCGGGAACGAAGCCGTCGTCGTCGCTGTGCAGGATGAGGATCGGGATGTCGAGCTCCTCGGCCCTGGCGAGCATGTCGAGACGGTCGAACGAGATGGCCTCGTCGGCACCGCCCCATCGGGCCGTCACGGGCGAGGAGAGCACGGTCATCGCCAGCTCGGGAAGCGGATCGCGGACGCCCTGCTCGCGCGCCTGGAACCGGAGAACCGAGCGCCAGTCGATCACGGGCGACTCCAGCACCAGCCCGACGACCGCCGAGCGATGGCCGGAGGACACCACGGTCTGGAGCGCGATCGCACCGCCCATGGACCATCCCATCAGCAGGACGCGGCGCGCCCCATGGCGCAGCGCGTAGGCGATCGCGCTGTCGACGTCGCGCCACTCGGACGCGCCCAGTGCATACGCCCCGCCCTTCGTACGTGGCGCCTCGCCGTCGTTGCGATACGACACGACGAGGTTCGCCATTCCCAGCGAGTGGAAGATCGGGACAGCACGCAGGCACTCCGCCCTGTTGCCGCCGCGCCCGTGGATCTGGATGACCCAGAGATCGGATGCCGGGGCATCCGGCGCCGCCGGGAACAGCCACGCGGGGCACGGGCCGCTGGGCGACCCGATCAGCACGTTCTCCCAACGCAGATGCAGTTCGCGGGGCGAGCTGTAGTACCAGCCGCTGAAACCCGCCGCGCGATCGATGCGCGCGCCGGGGTCGATCTGCGTCAGGAGTTTGCGGCGCACGCTCGCGCCATCGGCGCTGAGCACTGCACCGAGCTTCACGTAGCCGTGGGTGCCCGTCGTGAACAACCCGTATCGTCCCGGCAGTTCGGTGTCGAGCGTGCGGGTGAGCTCGATCGTCTGGGCCCCCGTGTCGACGGCGAGGATCTCGGTGTCCATCCCGCGCTTCTCCGGTGTCACGACGCGTCGCGCGACGGCGAGCACGAGAAGGCCGCCCGCCGTGACCAGAGCGAGCAGGGTGAGGACGAGGGCCGTGACGGCGTGCCTGATACTCTTCATCGCCTCCTGACTCTAGCCTGTCAGCGTGGACGCCCATTCCGATGCCGGAGCGCGCTTCGAGCACGCCGCAGCCGAACTGCGTGAGACGCGATTCCGCTCGGACATCACCGTGCGCGAGATCCCCTCTCCGCAGGGTCTCGCGCCGTTCTCCATCGCCTTCGCGGCAGACGTCCGCCCGGATGATCACGGCGACTCGATCTACGGAACCGCGCGGTTCATCCTGCTGTACGATCCGGATGCCCCCGATGCCTGGTCCGGCCAATGGCGGATCGTCGCATTCGCCCAGGCTCCCCTTGAGCCCGAGATCGGCACGGACCCTCTGCTGGCAGACGTCACCTGGTCCTGGCTCGTGGATGCGCTCGAGTCACGGGATGCCGTGTATCACTCGGCATCCGGAACCGCGACCAAGACGCTGTCGAAGGGCTTCGGCGGTCTGGCGGCTGAGGGCGACGGAGCACAGATTGAGCTGCGCGCCTCGTGGACGCCGGAGGGCGCACTGCGTCCGCATGTGGAAGCATGGGCAGAGCTGGTGGGGATGCTCGCCGGGCTTCCGCCCGGTTCAGAGGACATCGCCGTGTTCGGTGCTCGAAAGGCGGCCCGTGACTGAGTATTCCGTGATCGATGATCGGGATGGTTTCGAGCGCGCGTGCGCGCTTCTGGCCGCGGGCACAGGTCCTGCGGCCGTCGATGTGGAACGGGCGTCGGGTTTCCGCTATTCGCAGCGTGCATATCTCGTGCAGGTGTACCGACGGGATGCCGGGGTGTTCCTGTTCGATCCGCCCGCGATCGGCGATTTCCAGGCCCTGCAGGACGCCATCGGCGCCGAGGAGTGGGTACTCCACGCGGCCAGCCAGGACCTGCCCTCGCTGCGCGAGCTGGGGCTCGAGCCGGCCTCGTTGTTCGACACGGAACTCGTTTCCCGGCTTCTGGGGCACGAGCACGTCGGTCTCGCCGCGGTCGTCGAGGATACGCTGGGCATCACCCTGAAGAAGGAGCATTCGGCGGCGGACTGGTCGACCAGACCGCTGCCCGATGCCTGGCTCGAGTATGCGGCGCTCGATGTGCTGCATCTGGTCGATGTCCGCGACGTGCTCGCCGCCGAGGTCGTGGAGCAGGACAAGATCGAGATCGCCGCCGAGGAGTTCGCGGCGACGCTCACGCGCGTGCCGAAACCGCCGCGCACAGAGCCCTGGCGCCGTTTGAGCGGGCTGCACCGCGTCCGGGGCGCCCGCAACCTCGCCGTCGCACGGGCGCTCTGGGAGGCGCGCGAGCAGTACGCCCAGGAGCAGGACGTGTCCCCCGGTCGGCTCGTCCCGGACCGCTCGCTCGTCGCGGCCGTCCTGGCCGCGCCCGCCAGCAAGCACGCGCTCGCCTCGCTCTCCGATTTCACGGGCCGCGCCAGCCGCACCCAGCTGGATCGCTGGTGGAGCGCGATCGATGAAGGGCGTACGACCACGGACCTTCCGAAGGAGCGCGTCCCGAGCGACACGCTGCCTCCCCCGCGTGCGTGGAGCGACCGCAACCCGGAGGCCGATGCCCGGTTGAAGGCGGCCCGTCCCCTCGTCGAAGCCCGCGCGGCCGAGCTGCACATGCCGACGGAGAACCTCCTGACACCGGATCACCTGCGCCGTGTCGCCTGGGAACCGCCGCAGCCGGCGACCGCCGAGGCCGTGGGTGCCGCGCTGGCCGAGCTCGGCGCCCGCCCCTGGCAGATTGCGGAGACCGCACAGAGGATCGCGGATGCCTTTGTAGAAGCCGCGCAATCCCTCGAAGCGGCCGCGGAGGCCGCTTCGTAGAGTCGGTCCAACCGATTCCCTCCCGTCCACCCCCACTCCTAGGCTGAGGTCATACCCAACCCAGGAGGCAGAGTGGCCGAGATCTCGGACGTCTACTTCGTCGATGGCGTACGCACCCCGTTCGGGCGCGCCGGCGAAAAAGGCATGTACTGGAACACCCGCGCAGACGACCTCGCCGTCAAGGCGACGATCGGACTGATGGAGCGCAACGGCTCCGTCCCGGCGGACCGCATCGATGACGTGGCGATCGCCGCGACATCCCAGACCGGCGACCAGGGGCTGACTCTCGGTCGTTCCGTCGCGATCCTCGCAGGGCTGCCGCAGACCGTCCCCGGCCTCGCCGTCGAGCGCATGTGCGCCGGTGCCATGACGAGCGTGACCACGATGGCCGCGTCGATCGGCATCGGCATGTACGACTTCGCCCTCGCCGGTGGCGTCGAGCACATGGGTCATCACCCGATCGGCGGCAACGCCGATCCCAACCCCCGTTTCGTCGCCGAGAAGATGGTCGACCCCGGCGCTCTCAACATGGGTGTCACGGCGGAGCGCATCTTCGACCGGTTCCCGCACCTCACGAAGGAGCGCTCGGACCGTTTCGGGATGCTGAGCCAGCACAAGGTGCAGGCTGCCTACGATGCCGGGAAGATCCAGCCCGATCTCGTGCCCGTGGCGATCAAGGGCGCCGACGGCGCCTGGGGCCTGGCCAGCGAGGACGAGGGGCGTCGCCCCCAGACCACGATGGAGGACCTCGCGAGCCTGAAGACCCCGTTCCGCCCGCACGGGCGGGTCACGGCAGGCACCTCCTCTCCTCTGACCGACGGCGCGACGATGTCGCTGCTCGCCGGCGGCGGTGCGGTCAAGGAGCTGGGGCTCCGCCCGAAGATGAAGCTCGTCTCGTTCGCGTTCGCGGGCGTGCAGCCGGAGATCATGGGCATCGGCCCCATTCCGTCGACCGAGAAGGCGCTGAAGAAGGCCGGGCTCAGCATCTCGGACATCGGCCTGTTCGAACTGAACGAGGCCTTCGCGATTCAGGTGATCTCCCTCCTCGACCACTTCGGTATCGCCGACGACGATCCTCGCGTCAACCAGTGGGGTGGTGCGATCGCGGTCGGACACCCGCTCGCGGCCTCCGGTGTGCGCCTGATGATCCAGCTCGCCGCGCAGTTCGCCGAGCGGCCGGACGTCCGCTACGGCCTCACGGCGATGTGCGTCGGCCTCGGTCAGGGCGGCTCTGTCATCTGGGAGAACCCGCACTACGACGGTAAGAAGAAGCGGAAGTGAGCGCCGGCATGACGAACTACGACGACGTCGATTTCTCCCCGATCATGGCGCTCACCGAGGGCGAGGTGATCACCCACTCGCCGGTACGCGACATCCGGCTTCCCTCTGGCAGGACGCTGGCGCTCATCACGCTCGACAACGGTCGGGATCACACCCGTCCGAACACGCTCGGGCCGGCGACGCTCACAGAACTCGGCGAGACGCTCGCCGGACTGAAGGCCCGGGCTGCGGGCGGCGAGATCCAGGCCGTCGGCATCACCGGCAAGCAGTACATCATGGCGGCCGGCGCGGATCTGTCCGACATCAGCATGGTCGGATCGAAGGACAATGCACGCTTGATCGCGCAGCTCGGTCACAAGGTGCTCGGCTCGCTCGGGGACCTCGGCGTGCCGTCCTTCGCCTTCGTCAACGGTCTCGCACTCGGCGGTGGCCTTGAGATCGCGCTCAACAGCACCTATCGCACGGTGGATGCCTCTGCCGCCGCGGTGGCGCTGCCCGAGGTCTTCCTCGGCATCATCCCCGGCTGGGGCGGCGCATATCTGCTGCCGAACCTCATCGGCATCGAGAACGCCCTCGAGGTGGTCGTCTCGAACCCGCTCAAGCAGAACCGGATGCTGAAGCCGCAGCAGGCCTTCGACTACGGCATCTTCGACGCGATCTTCCCCGCGGCGACCTACCTGGAGAGCTCGCTCGCGTGGGCGGACGCGGTCCTCACCGGTGCGACCAAGGTCGAGCGGAAGAACGAGCCGGGCAAGCTGGAACGGCTCACGAAGTGGCCGATCGCGATCAAGATGGCGCGCGGAATGCTGGAGTCGAAGATCGGCACTGTGCCGCGGTCGCCCTATGCGGCGCTCGAACTGCTCGACAAGGCGCGCGGCGGCACCAAGGCCGAAGGCTTCGCCCGTGAGGACGAAGCACTGGCCGAGCTCGTCACGGGCGATCAGTTCGCGGCATCCATGTATGCCTTCGATCTGGTCCAGAAGCGGGCCAAGCGTCCGGTCGGCGCGCCGGACAAGGCCCTCGCGAAGAAGGTCACCAAGGTCGGCATCATCGGTGCAGGCCTCATGGCGAGCCAGTTCGCCCTGCTGTTCGTCCGCAAACTGCAGGTGCCCGTGCTCATCACGGACATCGACCAGGCCAGGGTCGACAAGGGCGTGGCCTACATCCACGAGGAGATCGGCAAGCTCGAGGCGAAGGGTCGGCTCGACGCGGATGCCGCGAACAGACTGCGCGGACTCATCCACGGCACCGTGGACAAGTCCGAGTACGCGGATGCGGATTTCGTGATCGAGGCCGTCTTCGAAGAAGTCGGCGTCAAGCAGCAGGTGTTCGCCGAGATCGAGAAGATCGTCGCCGAGGACGCGATCCTCGCGACGAACACGTCCTCGCTCTCGGTCGAGGAGATCGGCGCGACGCTCGAGCACCCGGAGCGTCTGGTCGGATTCCACTTCTTCAACCCGGTCGCGGTCATGCCTCTGATCGAGGTCGTCAAGACACCGGTGACGAACGAGCAGACGCTGTCGACGGCGTTCGTGGTGGCGAAGAGCCTCGGCAAGAATGCGGTGCTCACCGCCGACGCACCCGGCTTCGTCGTCAACCGACTCCTCGCCAAGGTCATGGGCGAGGCCGCCAGAGCCGTCTACGAGGGCACCCCTGTGCAGGACGTCGAGAAGGCGTTCGCGCCGCTCGGACTCCCCATGGGGCCGTTCCAACTCATCGATCTGGTCGGCTGGAAGGTCGCGGCCCACGTGCAGGACACCATGGTGCACGCCTTCCCCGACCGTTTCTACGCCAATGAGAACTTCCATGCCCTCGCCGAGCTCGATCAGGTCGTGGAGAAGGACAAGGGCGGTCGTGTGACGGGTTGGACGAAGACAGCCGAGAAGACGATCAAGAGCGCGGTCGGCTCCACCCCGGCTGACTCCGCGACGATCCTCGCCCGCGTGCAGGACGGCCTCGCGCAGGAGATCCGAATCATGCTCGACGAGAACGTCGTCCCGGAGGTCGAGGACATCGATCTGTGCCTCATCCTCGGCGCCGGCTGGCCGTTCATCGACGGTGGCGCATCGCCGTACCTCGACCGTGAGGGCGCATCGGAGCGGGTCTTCGGCGGCACGTTCCACACTCCGCCGATCCGGGGCATCGCGCACCGCTGATCGCTGAATCCCGAAGGCGGGAGGGTCCTCGTGATCCTCCCGCCTTCGTCGTCCAAGGACGGCGGATCCGGGAACAGCGGGCGAAGGCTGGGTGAACTTCTCGGTCCACAGGCCCGGATCGGCATCCGGGCCCCCGCTGATCCGTGAAAGTGGACCCATGGACACGTTCCTCTCGTTCTTCAGCGTTCCCGGCATGAGCAGCCTTCTGAAGACGGGTACGGCCGTCCTGACCGTGCTGCTGGTGGTTCCAGCGCTTCTGAAGCTCTTCCTCGTGACGATCGACGAAGGGTGGGCGGCGATCCGCACGCGGAACGGCAAGCCGATCGTGCGCAAGCCGAAAGGCATCCCCGGCGCACAGGGCGAGGTCGTCGTCCTGCCGCCCGGCACGCACGGCGCCTTCCCGATGTTCTACTGGTACAAGCTCATCGACGTCCGCTGTCGCGCCACGGATCTGCCGGCACGTCAGCTCACCGGGGCGGCCGGGCACCAGCATCTCGTGCACGCCTCGTTCGAGTGGCGTCCGGTGGCCACCGGACGCGAGTTGCGTGTCTTCGAGCTCGACGTCGTCAACGTCACCGAGCGCACCGCCAACATCGTCGGCTCCGCGATGCGCGACGTGATCCGGGGCCTGCCAGGGGACGTACTGCCGGCCAACGCGGACCTCGGCGCACAGGTGCTCTCGGCCTGTGCGCAGACCGCACTGCGCGACTGCGGCGTCGAGGTCGTGCGCGTGATGATCACGGGCGACGCACTGACCGACGGCTACCTGCTCTCGCAGGCGCTCCGGGCCGGGGATCGGGATGCCGAGGCCGCCGTCGCCGCACTGCACGCGCTGAACTGAGCGCGCGTCGGGGTCAGCGCTTCTCGTGCAGGGGAAGGTCGATCGCGCCGGTCTCCCCCGCGTGGCGCGCCACCGGGATGCGGATGCCGAGCACCTGCGAGACGACGTCCTGCGCGATTTTGGGAGCGGTCAGGCCCGCATCGGCGAGGATCTGGTCGCGTGAGGCATGGTCGATGAACTCGTCCGGGAGGCCGAGCTCGTCGACAGCGGTGTCGATGCCTGCTTCGCGCAGCACCTGGCGCACGCGAGTACCGATTCCTCCGACGCGGATGCCGTCCTCGAGGGTGATGACCAGGCGATGGCGTCGCGCCAGGTCGATGACCGAAGGCTGGACCGGAATCGCCCAGCGGGGATCGATCACGGTCGCGCCGATGCCCTGCGCACGCAGTCGCGTCGCGACATCCACAGCCAACGCGGCGAACGGGCCGATCCCGACGAGCAGGACGTCCTCCGACTCGCCGCGGGCCAGGACGTCCACGCCGTCGGGCAGGCGCTCGAGCGCCGGGAGGTCGGGGGCGACCTCCCCCTTGGGGAACCGGATCACGGTCGGCGCGTCGTCGACGAGCACGGCCTCATCCAGCGCCTCGCGCAGCCGCGCGCCGTCCCTGGGAGCGGCGATGCGGATGTGCGGCACGATCTGCAGCATCGCCAGATCCCACATGCCGTGGTGGCTCGGCCCGTCTGGCCCTGTCACGCCGGCGCGATCCAGCACGAACGTCACTCCGGCCTTGTGCAGGCCGACATCCATGAGGACCTGATCGAACGCGCGGTTGATGAACGTCGCGTACAGTGCGACGACGGGATGCAGACCTCCGTAGGCGAGTCCGGCCGCGGCCGTCACGGCGTGCTGCTCGGCGATTCCGACGTCGTACACGCGCTCGGGGAACCGTTCCGCGAACGGAGCGAGCCCGGTCGGGCGCAGCATCGCAGCCGTCATCGCGATCACCTTCGGGTCGCGCTCCCCCACCTGCACGAGCGATTCGGAGAAGACGTCCGTCCAGCCGGTACCCGTGCTCGACAACGGCTCCCCCGTCGCCGGATCGATCTTGTTCACCGCGTGGAACTGATCCGCCACATCATCGCGGGCCGGCTGATAGCCGCGCCCCTTCTCGGTGATCGCGTGCACGATCACCGGCGCACCGTACGACTTCGCGAGCTCGAGCGTCTCGATCAGCGCGTTCAGGTCGTGACCGTCCACCGGCCCGAGGTACTTGATGTCCAGATTGGAGTACAGCGCGGCGTTGTTCGTGAACCGGGACAGGAACCCGTGCGTTCCGCCGCGGACGCCGCGGAACACCGCCCGCCCGAACGCGCCGAAGGAGCGGAACAGCCGGTCGGACTTGCGGTGCAGATCCTTGTACGCCGCCGCGGTGCGCACCCGGTTCAGGTATCGGGACATCCCGCCGATCGTCGGCGCGTAGGAGCGCCCGTTGTCGTTGACGACGATGACCAGGTTGCGATCGTTGTCATCCGTGATGTTGTTGAGCGCTTCCCAGGTCATCCCGCCAGTGAGGGCGCCATCGCCGACCACGGCCACGACGTGGCGGTCGGAGCGGCCGGTGGCCGTCAGGGCACGGGACACGCCATCCGCCCAGCTCAGCGAACTGGATGCGTGCGACGACTCCACGACGTCGTGAGTGCTCTCGGAGCGCTGCGGATATCCGGCCAGTCCCCCGCGGAGACGCAGCTGCGAGAAGTCCTGCCGCCCGGTGATGAGCTTGTGCACGTAGGACTGATGACCGGTGTCGAAGATGATCGGATCCGCGGGTGAGCGGAACACCCGGTGCAGGGCGATCGTGAGCTCCACGACGCCGAGATTCGGCCCCAGATGTCCGCCAGTGCGGGAGACGTTCTCGATCAGGAACCCGCGGATCTCGTCGGCGAGCTGATCCAGCTCCTTCGAGCTGAGACCGTCGAGATCCCGCGGTCCCGTCATGCCGGGAAGAATGGGCATCCGCACCTCCTGAAGTCTTCATCGATCCTACCGCCGGGGTCCGGGAATCCCCCGTGGGCGCTTCCGGGAAACCGTCGGGCGGATTCCGGGTACCCCGCTCGCCGCAGTGCGAAGGGCCCGGATGCCGAAGCATCCGAGCCCTTCGATCAGCGTCCGTGTCAGACCAGCGAACGCAGCACGTACTGCAGGATGCCGCCGTTGCGGTAGTAGTCCGCCTCACCGGGAGTGTCGATGCGGACCACAGCGTCGAACTCGATCGTCTGCTTGCCCTCGGGCGACTGCTCGCTCGGCGCGGCCGTGACGTGGACCGTCTTCGGCGTGGCGCCGTTGTTGAGCTCTTCGAGACCCGAGATCGAGACGACCTCGGTGCCGTCGAGACCCAGCGACTCCCAGCTCTCGCCGGCTGGGAACTGCAGCGGCACGACTCCCATGCCGATGAGGTTCGAGCGGTGGATGCGCTCGAAGCTCTCGGTGATGACCGCCTTGACGCCCAGCAGGCTCGTGCCCTTGGCCGCCCAGTCGCGCGACGAACCGGAGCCGTACTCCTTGCCGCCGAAGATCACCAACGGGGTGCCGGCGTCCTGGTAGTTCCGGCTGGCGTCGTAGATGAACGACTGCGGAGCGTCGGCCTGTGTGAAGTCGCGGGTGTACCCGCCCTCGACCTCGGCGCCGTCGTTGACCGCCCTGACCAGCTGGTTCTTCAGGCGGATGTTCGCGAACGTGCCGCGGATCATCACCTCGTGGTTGCCGCGGCGCGAGCCGTACGAGTTGAAGTCCTTCTGAGCGACGCCGTGCTCGGTGAGGTACTGCGCGGCGGGCGTGCCGGCCTTGATGTTGCCTGCCGGGCTGATGTGGTCGGTCGTGACGGAGTCGCCGAGCGTCGCCAGCACGCGTGCACCCGAGATGTCGGAGACCGGAGTCAGCTCCATCGTCATGCCCTCGAAGTACGGTGCCTTGCGGACGTACGTCGAGTTCTCGTCCCACTCGAACACGGGACCGGTCGGCGTCGGGAGGCTCGTCCAGCGCTCGTCGCCGTCGAAGACGGTGGCGTACTGCTTGATGAACTGCTCACGCGAGATCGACGAGTCCACGATCTCCTGCACCTCGTCCGGCGTCGGCCAGATGTCCTTGAGGAAGACGTCCTGACCGTCCGAGCCCGTGCCGAGCGGGTCGCTCTCGAAGTCGAAATGCATGGATCCGGCCAGCGCGTACGCGATGACCAGCGGGGGCGATGCGAGATAGTTCATCTTCACGTCGGGGCTGATGCGTCCCTCGAAGTTGCGGTTTCCCGAGAGCACCGCGGTGACCGCGAGATCGTTGTCGTTGATCGCGGCCGAGACCTCTTCGATCAGCGGACCGGAGTTTCCGATGCAGATCGTGCAGCCGTAGCCGACCGTGTAGAAGCCGAGGCCCTCGAGGTCCTTGTCGAGACCGGACTTCTCGTAGTAGTCGGTGACGACCTTGGAGCCGGGGCCGAGCGTGGTCTTGACCCACGGCTTCTGCTTCAGGCCCTTCTCGAGCGCCTTGCGCGCCACGAGACCGGCCGCGATCATGACCGACGGGTTGGACGTGTTGGTGCAGGACGTGATCGCCGCGAGCGTGACCGCACCGTTGTCGAGGATATACTTCTCGCCGCTCGGCGTGGTGACCGGAACCGGCTTGGACGCACCGGACACGCCGCTGGAGATGTGCACCGGACGGGTGTGGGTGTCCTCTTCGCCGGGGACGGACCCCGGGTCGGATGCCGGGAACGAGTGCTTCGACTCCAGGTCGACGAGCTCCTCGGTCGTCGACGCGGTGGCGTAGTTGAGGATGTCCTGCTCGAACTGGCCCTTGGCCTCGGAGAGCAGAATGCGGTCCTGCGGACGCTTCGGGCCGGCGATCGATGGGACGACCGTGCCGAGGTCGAGCTCCAGGTACTCGCTGAACACCGGCTCGCTCGACGGGTCGTGCCAGAGGTGCTGCTCCTTCGCGTACGCCTCGACGAGAGCGATGGTCTGCTCGTCACGGCCGGTGAGGCGCAGGTAATCGGTCGTGACGTCGTCGATCGGGAAGATCGCGGCGGTCGATCCGAACTCGGGAGACATGTTGCCGATGGTGGCGCGGTTCGCGAGTGGAACGGATGCGACGCCGGCGCCGTAGAACTCCACGAACTTGCCGACCACGCCGTGCTTGCGCAGCATGTCGGTGATCGTGAGGACGACGTCGGTGGCGGTGACGCCCGCGGGGATCTCGCCCGTGAGCTTGAAGCCGACGACGCGCGGGATGAGCATCGAGACCGGCTGGCCGAGCATCGCGGCCTCGGCCTCGATGCCTCCGACGCCCCAGCCGAGCACGCCGAGGCCGTTGACCATGGTGGTGTGCGAGTCGGTGCCGACGCAGGTGTCGGGGTAGGCGCGCAGGACACCGTTGACGTCGCGGTCGTAGATGACCTTCGCCAGGTGCTCGATGTTGACCTGGTGGACGATGCCGGTCCCCGGCGGGACGACCTTGAAGTCCTGGAACGCGGTCTGGCCCCAGCGCAGGAACTGGTAGCGCTCGCCGTTGCGCTCGTATTCGATCTCGACGTTGCGCTCGAGAGCGTTCTCACTCCCGAACAGGTCTGCGATGACGGAGTGGTCGATGACCATCTCCGCGGGCGAGAGCGGGTTGATCCGGTTGGCGTCGCCGCCGAGCGCCGTGACGGCCTCGCGCATGGTGGCGAGGTCGACGATGCACGGAACACCGGTGAAGTCCTGCATGACCACGCGCGCCGGCGTGAACTGGATCTCGGTGTTCGGCTCGGCCGCGGCATCCCATGATCCGAGCGCCTCGATCTGCGCCTTGGTGACGTTCGCGCCATCCTCGGTGCGAAGCAGGTTCTCCAGGAGAACCTTGAGGCTGAACGGGAGCTTCTCGTAACCGGGGACGGTGTCCACACGGAAGATCTCGTAGTCGGTGCTGCCGACCGTCAGGGTGCTCTGGGCACCGAAGCTGTTCACCGTGGACACGAATCCGTCTCCTTCTTCTCGGATGGAGGCAACAGGCGACTCCATCTTGCTCGCCAGCGAGCCCGCACTGCCAGCAAGGCGGACCTAACCAGTCTGCTCCGCTCGGGCTTCGCGCGAAAGCCTGCAATTTATCTTGATGTCAAGATAAATCTATCACGAGTCCGCAGCATCCGCCTGCGACGACTCGCGCGGGTAGAGCGCACGGACGACGAGCCACGTCACCGCGATCATCGGAGCGAACAGCGGGAGCCCCATGATGAGCTTCAGCGTGCCCAGTGCCGTCACGTCGCCGGCGAAGTACAGCGGAAGCTGCACGGCGAGACGCGCGAAGAAGAGCCCGGCCCAGGCGATGGCCAGCCAGAAGAACGCGCGCTTCTTGCGGCGATCCTGTCGCCAGGCTGTTCCCTCGCCCATGAGGAATCCGGCGGCGAGTCCGATCAGCGACCAGCCGACGAGTGCGGAGATCAGCAGGGCGCCGCCGTACAGCGTGTTCGTGACGAAGCCGGGGACGAAGTTGTCCTCCCCGCGGCCGGTGAACAGCGCCAGCGCTGCCGCAGCACCCGCAGCCACGAGCCCGCCTATCGCCGCCGAGGGCGGCGACTTCTGGATCAGACGGATGACCGTGAACACCGCGGCGAGGCCGACCGAGACGCCGAGCGAGAGGATCAGCGGCTCGGGCCGGATGGTGAAGATGATGACGAAGGCGAGGCTCGGCAGGACCGACTCCAGGATGCCGCGCCAGCCGCCGATCGCGGACCAGACGACCCGATGCGTGCCGGAACGGTCATCCGGATCGAGCCCGGCCCTGCGGGCAGCACCACCCAGGGCGGCTCCGAGCACATCGGAGACCCGCGGCTCGGCATCGTGGTCGGGGCGCTCCTCTTCGGAGTGCGAGCGGTCGTCGCTCACGCCGAACCGGGGGATGCGGGCATCTTCAAGGGGATCAGATCGCGCGGAGGCATGGGCGATCCACCGCGGACGACCACGAGCGAGCGGAAGAGGTCCTCGACCTTGGCTGCCGCCTCCAGATCCGACGCCGCCGCCCCGCCGATCACTCCGCGCAGGAACCACCGAGGGCCGTCGACGCCGACGAAGCGTGCGAGACGGAGGCCCGAGCCTTCCGCTGCCGTCGCCGGCACTTCGGCGAGCAGTTCCTTGCCGAGCGGCCCTTCGCGCTCTTCCACGCGACCGCCCTGCGAGCGGACCTGGTCCTTGAGCTGCACGCGCGTCTCATCCCAGAGACCGCCCGAGCGCGGCGCGGCGAAGGGCTGGACCTGAAGCGACGAGTCCGCGTAGTCGAGGCCGACCGCGACGATGCGCTTGGTCTGCTCCTCGACCTCGAGGCGGAGGTTCAGACCGTCACGAGGAAGGATCTTGATCCCGCCGAGGTCGATGTAGGGGCGGACCGGGTTCACCTCGGACTCGTCGAACGGGCCGTCGACGGCGCGATCCGCTGGTGCCGACTTCGATGGCGTGGCGTTGTTGTCGGTCATGAGTTCTTTCCTGCCTGGTATCCCGTCGAACCGAATCCGCCTTCGCCCCTGACGCTCTCGGGGAGCTCCTCGACGGGGAGGAACACGGCCCGGGTGACGGGCATGATGATCAGCTGGGCGATGCGATCGCCGATCGCCACATCGTACGCGCTGCGGGTGTCGGTGTTTATCAGGCTCACTTTGATCTCTCCGCGGTAGCCGGCGTCGACGGTTCCCGGCGCGTTGACGATGGAGATGCCGTGCTTGGCGGCGAGCCCGCTGCGCGGGACGACGAAAGCGGCGTAGCCCTCCGGCAGTGCGATGCGCACACCGGTGGAGACGAGAGCGCGCTCCCCCGGTTCGAGATGCACGGCCTCGGCCGCGACGAGGTCGGCGCCGGCATCCCCCGGATGCGCGTAGTGCGGGACCACGGAGGCGATAATGGGAAGGTCGATGGAATCGCTCACCCCAAGAGGCTAATGCAGAACACGATCCCCGCCACCCGCCCGCGCTATCGGGAGCGCCTTGCACCGAGCCTCTGGCTGCTGGTGTCGGCAGCGGTCCTCGCACCCATGGTCGCGCTCACGCTCGTGCCGGTGAGCTCCGCCCTGGGGCTCGCGATCGGCGTCGCCGTCGCCGTGTCCGTGATCGGGCTGCTCGTCGCCGCCTCCCCCGTCGTGTCGGTCCAGGACGGCGTGCTGCGCGCCGGTCGCGCCCACATCGACGCCGGCTGGCTCGGCGACCCTGTCGCCCTCACCGGCGAGGAGGCGCGTGCGGCCAGAGGGCCCGCACTGTCGGCGTCCGGCTGGCATCTCATCCGAGGGGGGATCGACGGAATCGTCGTCGTCCCCAACACCGACCCCGATGACCCGGTGACCGCGTGGACGATCTCGACGCGTACGCCCGACCGGCTGGCCGCGGCCATCCGCCGCGCCGGGATCTGAGGGGAACAGGCTCCGACGACGACGCGCCCCGGACCTGAGCGGTCGGGGGCGCGTTCGAGTTGCTGCGGTCAGGCCGCGCATTCCTTGCAGATGGGTCCTTCCGGACCCTCATGGTCGAGCTGCGAGCGGTGCTTCACGAGGAAGCAGCTCATGCACGTGAACTCGTCCTGCTGCGCGGGCAGCACGACGACGTCGAGCTCGAGGTCGGACAGATCGGCCCCTGGGAGGTCGAAGCTCGACGGGTTGTCGGAGTCTTCGTCCCCGGTCGAGCCGGAGAGCTTGTCCGGCACACGCTCCTTGAGGGCTTCGATCGACTCGGAGTCGTCTTCGCTCTTTCGAGGGGCGTCGTAGTCGGTTGCCATGCGGTAGATCTCCACTTTCATGGTGCTAGTGGGCGGGGCGCCGTCGGGTAATCGGCGGGCATAGTTTGCATGACCGGAGCGGATTACGCAAATGCCGGTCGTCGCACCCGATCAAACTCACGGCACGCCCAGGCTATTCCCGGCATCCGGAGCGACCGCGTGACACCATGATCTGACACCCATCAGAGGGGCATTCGCATGGAAAACGTCACGATCGTGGGCACCGAGGCCGGTGTCCTCGTGCTCGCCACCGAGAACGGTCAGCGCTTCGCGCTGCCCATCGACGACCTTCTCCGCGCCGAGATCCGACGCGCCAACGCTCAGACGGCACCGGCCGCCCCCAAACTCGCCGCGAGTCCGCGCGAGATCCAGGCTCACATCCGTTCGGGCATGTCGGCTGCAGAGGTCGCCGAGCTGCTCGGCATCGCGCGCTCGGACGTCGAGCGCTTCGAAGGCCCGGTGCTCGCCGAACGCGAGCACGTCGTCGGTCAGGCGCTCGCGGTGCCGGTGCTGATCGGCAGCGAGGTCGAGCCGGATGCCCAGCCGACGTTCGGAACGGCCATCCGCGCGAAGCTCTCCGACGTCGCCGCCGAATCCGAGCGCTGGGTGAGCTGGAAAGAAGAATCCGGCTGGATCATCAAGCTCGAGTTCACCGCCAACGAGGTGGATCACGACGCGCGCTGGAGCTTCGACCCCCGCCGCAGCACGCTGGCGCCGCTGAATGCGGACGCCACGCAGCTGTCCCGCCAGGGGTCGTTGCCCGACGGGCTCATCCCGCGCCTGCGCGCGGTGGAGAGCGAACGGCAGCCGTCGCCGTACAAGGACGAGACGCGATTCGACTCCGGAGCATTCGGCCCGCGCCTGGTCGCGGAGTCGGATGCGGAGCTCGTCGAGCCGGCGGCGACCGACCGGTCCGCCGCGCAGAACGCCGCCATCAAGCGCGCCCCCGAAGAGTCCAGCACCAGCCCGGAGACGGCGGATCTGCTCGAGGCACTGCGCCGACGCCGTGGTCAGCGCGAAAGCGCACCGCTCGTGATCGATGAGCACGAGGATCTCGCGCCGCCGAGTCCGATCGCTCTGTTCGAGACGCCGGAGAGCGCCGACGACGACGGTGACTCGTCGGAGCCGGGGAACGACAGCAACGGCACGGATTCCTCGTCGCGCAAGCGCCGGCGCAATGCGATGCCGTCCTGGGACGAGATCGTCTTCGGCGCGCGCACGGACGAGTAGCGTTCAGCGCGCCAGCGCACCCAGACGGATCAGCGGGACCTGCCGCTCCTCCGGCGTCAACGAGCCGTGCTGACCGATCATGCCCCGACCGCGCTGATCAGCCGCCGTTCCGTCGTACAGTGCCCGGTTGCCGCGCGCGGCCAGGACGACGTCGCCGATGCGCGATGCCGCGGCATCCGTCACGCGCGGACCGAACAGCCCTGCGGCGATCGCCTCCGCCCGTGTCGCGACGTCCGCGACGCCGTCGGTGCCGGACCGCCACCGCTCGGCGGCGCGGTCATGGTCGACACCATCCTCCAGGTACAGGTGCACCATGCGCGGCTCACCGCCGAAATGCCGGACATCGCTCATTCCCGGACTCGTCTCGTCGAACACGCTCTGGCGATGCGCCGGGACATCGATCATGCCGTGATCGGCCGTGACGATCGCCCCGACGCCGTCCGGCACCGGACGCGACAGCGCGGCATCCACGTCTTCGAGAGCGGCGATCCACTCCGACGAGTCGACCCCGTGCTTGTGCCCCGCCTTGTCGACGTCAGCGAGGTAGCAGTACACGATGGCACCCTCGTGCTCCGCGGCGAGGGCGTAGGCCGCCTCGACGCGCTCGGCCGCCGAGGCCACGGCGACGAACTCCGCACCGCGCAGAGTCGCATGCGTGAATCCGCTGTGCGCATACGCTGCGATGCCGAGCGCGTACGCCGGGTGGCCCGCGTCCTTCGCCCGTTCGAAAACCGTTGAGCTCGCCTGCCACACCCGCGGATCGATACCGGCCGCCTCCCACTCGGAGAGCTGATTGACCAGGCGGTCGCGTGAGCGATCGAGCACGCGATAGCCGACCAGTCCGTGCTCCCCCGGCCACGTTCCCGTCAGGATGCTCGTGAGCGCCGCGGCGGTCGTCGACGGGAAGACCGACGTCGCCGTGTCGCGCTTCGTCATGCGCCCTGTCAGGAAACGGGCGTGCCCGGCATGGGCGCGAAGATCGATCGCGCCGAGCCCGTCCACGACGATGAGCACCCCGGAGCGGATGCGGGTGTCGCCCATGCCACGGACGGCGGCGAACAGGTCGTCCGCCACCCCGACGATGCTCCGGGCTGCGGCGGACTCGGACGGTAGCATGAGAGGCATATCCGAGCCAGTCTTTCACAGCCCCGTGCAACGCCCGAAGGTCCGTCATGCCCAAAACCTCGTCCGCTGAACCCGTCGAGGAACGCATCCAGGACATCGACCTCGAAAGCGAGATGCAGGGGTCGTTCCTGGAGTACGCGTACTCCGTGATCTACTCGCGCGCGCTCCCCGACGCGCGCGACGGCCTCAAGCCCGTGCAGCGCCGCATCCTCTTCCAGATGGCCGAGATGGGCCTGCGCCCCGACCGGGGGCACGTGAAGAGCGCCCGCGTGGTCGGCGAGGTGATGGGAAAGCTCCACCCGCACGGCGACACAGCGATCTATGACGCGCTCGTCCGCCTCGCGCAGGAGTGGGCGCTTCGCCTGCCCCTCGTCGACGGACACGGCAACTTCGGCTCGCTGGACGACGGCCCCGCAGCGGCCCGGTACACCGAGGCGCGGCTCGCCGGTTCGGCGCTGGCGCTGACGGACGACCTCGACGAGGATGTCGTCGACTTCATCCCGAACTACGACGGCCAGTTCCAGCAGCCCGCCGTTCTGCCTGCGGCCTTCCCGAACCTCCTGGTCAACGGGGCGAGCGGAATCGCGGTCGGCATGGCGACGAACATGGCACCGCACAACCTCATCGAGGTCGTGGCCGCCGCCACGTACCTGCTCGAGAACCCCGATGCGACGACCGAAGAGCTCATGGAGTTCGTCCCCGGTCCCGACTTCCCGTCCGGCGGCATCGTGATGGGTCTGGACGGCATCAGGGATGCCTACACGAACGGGCGCGGCGCGCTGAAGGTCCGCGGCAAGGTATCGATCGAATCCCTCGGGCCTCGGCGCACCGGCATCGTCGTCACCGAACTGCCGTACATGGTGGGCCCGGAGCGCCTGATCGAGAAGATCCGCGATGCCGTGCAGTCGAAGAAGCTACAGGGCATCAGCGACGTCACCGATCTCACGGATCGCCATCACGGCCTCAGGGTCGCGATCACGGTCAAGACCGGGTTCGACCCGAACGCGATCCTCGAGCAGCTGTACCGGCTCACCCCGCTGGAGGATTCCTTCAGCATCAACAACGTCGCGCTCGTCGAGGGTCAGCCGCGCACGCTCGGCCTCAAAGAGCTGCTGAGCGTCTACGTCGGCCACCGCATCGAGGTCATCACCCGGCGCAGCCGGTACCGGCTCGCCCGGCGCGAGGAGCGCCTGCACCTCGTCGAGGGCCTGCTCATCGCGATCCTCGACATCGACGAGGTCATCCAGGTGATCCGCTCCTCGGACGACAGCGAACAGGCGCGCAGCCGGCTGCGCACCGTGTTCGACCTGTCCGAGCCGCAGGCCGAATACATCCTGGAACTGCGTCTGCGCCGCCTCACCCGCTTCTCGCGCATCGAGCTCGAGTCGGAGCGAGACGCCCTGCGCGCCGAGATCGCCGCACTGCAGGAGCTGCTCGGCAGCGACGCGCTGCTGCGGGCACAGGTCGCGAAGGAACTGGATGCCGCGGCCGACGCCTACGGCACCCCGCGCCGCACCCTGCTGATGAACGCCAAGCCGGCCGCCCCGCGCCGCGCCAAGGCGGGCGAGACCGATCTGCAGATCGCCGATGCGCCGACGCTCGTCGCCCTGTCCACGACCGGACGCGCCGTGCGCGTCGACGTCGTCGACGGCCAGGAGATCAGCCGTCCGCCCCGCCGCAGCAAGCACGACGCGATCGCGTCGACCGTCGAGGGGACCGTGCGCGGCGAAGTCGGTGCTCTGACCTCGACCGGGCGCCTGCTGCGCTTCTCGCCCGTCGATCTGCCGTCTGTGCCGGCGAGTTCGGTCCAGCTCGGCGCGGGAACGCCCCTGCGCGACTATCTCAACATCACGGCGCGCACCGAGCGGGTAGTCGCTCTCGTCCCGCTGGGCACGGACACCCCCTTCGCGATCGGCACCGCACAAGGCACGGTAAAGCGGATCGTACCGTCGACGCTCCCTGTGCGTCCCGAACTCGAGGTCATCGGCCTGAAGGCCGGGGATTCGGTCGTCGGCGCGGCATCGGCGTCGGACGAGGCAGAACTCGTCTTCGTCACGACCGACGCGCAGCTGCTGCACTTCACGGCCGCCGCCGTCCGTCCGCAGGGGGCACCGGCCGGCGGCATGGCGGGAATCAAGCTCAGTGCCGGTGCCACGGTGCTGTACTTCGGCGTGGTCACCACGGACGAGGAAGCCGTCGTCGCCACGGTCTCGGGTGCCGAGGGCATGATCCCCGGCACGGACCCCGGGCGCGCCAAGGTGTCGTTCTTCTCGGAGTACCCCGCCAAGGGCCGGGCGACGGGCGGTGTGCGCGCTCACGCCTTCCTGAAGGGCGAGGACCGCTTGACCGTGGCGTGGGTGGGCGACGAGCCCGCGTACGCCGTGGGAGCCGACGGCGCGGTTCGCGCACTTCCTGTTCCCGGCGCGAAGCGGGATGCGTCCGGCCAGCCCGTCGACGGCGTGATCGGATCGATCGGCCGCCCGGTCGTCTGACGCTCGACCCACCGTCGCTCGCCATCGTGCGGGCCGCATGTCCGGGTCGGGCGGGTCCGCAGCCACAGCACCCGCAACCACCCGGATATCCCTCGGCGCTGCGCCAGGGGACGCGGGGCTCAGGCGTCGATGGCCTCGCGGGAGAGACGGTCCGACGACTCGATGATGAACTCGCGACGCGGTGCGACCTCGTTGCCCATGAGCAGCTCGAACACACGGCCTGCGGCCTCGGCATCCTCCATGCGGACGCGACGCAGCAGGCGACCGGACCGATCCATGGTCGTGGACGCCAGCTGCTCGGCATCCATCTCGCCCAGGCCCTTGTAGCGCTGGATCGGCTCGTGCCATCGCTTGTTCTGCTTCCGCAGTTTCGCGAGCAGGGTGTGCAGCTCCTGCTCGCTGTACGTGTACAGCGTCTCGTTGGGCTTCGACCCCGGGTTCATCACGATCACGCGGTGCAGCGGAGGCACGGCGGCGAACACGCGACCGGCCTCGATCAGCGGCCGCATGTAGCGGAAGAACAGCGTCAGCAGCAGCGTGCGGATGTGCGCGCCGTCGACGTCGGCGTCGCTCATGAGGATCACCTTGCCGTAGCGCGCCGCCTCGATGTCGAAGCTGCGGCCGGAGCCCGCGCCGATCACCTGGATGATCGAGGCGCACTCGGCGTTCGAGAGCATGTCGCCGATGGATGCCTTCTGCACGTTCAGGATCTTGCCTCGGATCGGCAGAAGCGCCTGGAACTCGCTGTTGCGCGCGTTCTTCGCCGTGCCGAGCGCCGAGTCGCCCTCGACGATGAACAGCTCGCTGCGATCGACGTCCTTGGTCCGGCAGTCGACGAGCTTCGCGGGCAGCGTCGAGGACTCCAGCGCGCTCTTGCGGCGCTGCGTCTCCTTGTGCGCACGGGCCGAGACGCGTGCCTTCATCTCGGCGACGATCTTGTCGAGCAGCTGCGTCGCCTGGTTCTTGTCGTCGCGCTTGGTGGACGAGAAGCGCGCACCGAGCTCTCGGCGCACCACCTGCGCGACGATCTGGCGCACGGCGGGCGTGCCGAGCACCTCTTTCGTCTGACCTTCGAACTGCGGCTCCGGAACCTCGACGGTGAGCACGGCGGTGAGACCGGCAAGCACGTCGTCCTTCTCGAGCTTGTCGTTGCCGACCTTGAGCCGGCGGGCGTTCTGCTCGACCTGGGAGCGCAGCACTTTCAGGAGCTCCTGCTCGAAGCCCTGCTGGTGCGTACCGCCCTTGGGCGTCGCGATGATGTTCACGAACGAGCGCATGGTCGTCTCGTAGCCCGTTCCCCACCGCAGAGCGATATCGACGCGGCAGTCGCGCTGGACCTCCTGGGACGCCATCGTCCCGTTGGCCTGCAGAACGGGCACCGTCTCGGTGAACGAGCCATCGCCCTGGATGCGCCACGTGTCGGTGACCGGGGCATCGGTGGCGAGGTACTCGACGAACTCGGAGATGCCGCCCTCGTAGTGGTACGAGGTCTCATTGACGCCGTCGTCGCCGGAGGCGGCGCGCTGGTCTCGGACGAGGATCTCAAGGCCCGGCACCAGGAACGCGGTCTGCCGAGCGCGGGTCTCGAGCTCGGCGAGCTGGAACGCGGCATCCTTCGTGAAGATCTGACGGTCGGCCCAGTACCGCACACGGGTGCCCGTGACGCCCTTCGCGACCTTGCCGACGACGCGGAGCTCGCTCTTGTCCTCGAACGGGGTGAAGACGGCATCCGGACGCGGAGCGCCCGAATCCTTGAAGACGCCCGGCTCCCCGCGATGGAAGCTCATGGCGTACGTCTTGCCGCCGCGATCCACCTCGACGTCCAGACGCTCCGAGAGCGCGTTCACGACAGACGCGCCGACGCCGTGCAGACCACCGGATGCCGCGTACGAGCCGCCGCCGAACTTCCCGCCGGCGTGCAGCTTGGTGTAGACCACCTCGACGCCGCTGAGTCCGGTCCGCGGTTCGACGTCGACGGGCACGCCGCGGCCGCGATCGCGAACCTCCACGCTGCCGTCATCGTGGAGGATCACGTCGATCTTGGATCCGTTGCCGCCGACGGCCTCATCGACCGAGTTGTCGATGATCTCCCACAGGCAGTGCATGAGCCCCGGCGAACCGTTCGAGCCGATGTACATGCCCGGGCGCTTGCGGACCGCTTCGAGTCCTTCCAGAACCTGAAGATGATGGGCGGAATACTCGGAGGTCACAGTCTTCAAGTCTAGGTGCGCTGCCGCTTCAGCGGCTGCCGACACTCCCCACCGACGCCGGGTGAGCACCTTCCGCGTACGCGCTGAGCGAAACACGCCGTGATCCGGGCATGCGCACAGCCGGAGCGTGGTTGTATTGAGCACGCTCCCCAGCGAACCCGACTACCGAGGAGGCACCGAGATGAATGCAACGACTGAACGTGAGACCTCCACGGTGGAGTACCGCCTGACCGCCATGGATCGCTGTGATTCGTGCGGTGCGCAGGCCTACATCGCCGCTGAGGTCAACGGCTCGGAACTGCTGTTCTGCGCCCACCACGGTCGCAAGTACGAAGAGAAGCTGCGCAGCATCGCGACCAGCTGGCACGACGAGACCGCCCGCCTCATCGAGGCCTGACGGTTCCCCGGCGCCGAGCCCGGTTCACACCACGACTCGGCGCACCAGCGGCGACAGCCGTGTGAGGATCTCTTCCCCGACCGTGTCGATGCGCTCGGCGAGATCGGTTGCGCTCGGCTCGCCCTGATCCCCCGGCCCGAAGACGCGGACGCGGTCGCCGATCGCCGCACCCGGCCACCCGTCGACCACGATCGAATCCAGGCCGATCTCCCGCACTGCCACAGGGCCGGCCGCCGTACCGACCCGGACTCCGACCAGCGTCGACGGATAGCCGTCGAGGGCACCGAGTCCGACGCGCACCCCATCCGGCCCGACATCCACGACGGAAGCCGTCAGGGTCCCGATCGGACGGATGCCGTCGAGCGCCGGCCCATCGGCGGAGCGGATCCCGTAGCAGAACGCTCCGATGCGCGAGAGCGGCTCGCGCAGCTCCGGACGCCACCAGGACGCCGCCGATGCCGTCAGGTGCAGCACCTCGGGTGCGGCGCCTGACGCTTCGACCTCGGCGACCGCCGCGCGGAAAATCGCGTGCGCCTCGTCGTCCTCGGCGTCGCTGGCCTCGGCGATGTGGCTCCAGACGCCCACCAGATGCAGCGTGTGCTCGCGCTCGCCCGCGCGAGTGCGAGCCACGGCATCCGGCCAGTCCTCAGGGCGCACGCCGTTGCGGTGCAGGCCGGTGTCGATCTTCAGATGCACGCGCGCGGTGCGCGACATGCGCCCGGCGACGGCGCGGATCCGCTCGAGGTACTCGACGGTGCCGACACCGAGGTCGATGTCCGCGGCCAGCGCATCCGCGATCTCGGCGTCCTCGGACGTCGCCCAGGCGAAGATGCGCCCGCTCGATCCGAGGGCGTCCCGCAGCCGCAGCGCGGTGGGCACGTCGTATGCCCCGAACCACTGCACCCCGGCATCCGCCGCGGCCCGAGCCGACCAGTCCAGACCGTGGGCGTACGCGTCGTCCTTCATCACCAGCATGAGCGCGGAAGGAGCGATCCGCGACTGCACGGCCGCGACGTTGGCCAGGAACGCGCCTCGGGAGATCTCCAGAACCGGTCGCATCATGCCTTCCATACCCGCAGTGCGTGCAGCCCTGCGACCGTGACGAGTTCCGGAGTGCCGAGCCCGGTCGCGGTCCGCCAGTTCGCGAGCTCGCCGGAGACGACTCCGCGGCCGCCGAAGAAGACGACCTCCGCACCCGGCCGCACACGGACATCGCCGAGATCGACGACGCAGACGTCCATCGCGACACGCCCGACGATCGGCCGACGGAAGCCCTCGACCTCGACCTCCGCCCTGTTGCCCAGTGCGCGGACGACGCCCTGAGCGTAGCCGCCCGTCACCAGCGCGACCGTCGTGTCGTCGGCCGCTCGGAACGTGTAGCCGTATGACACCGCCTCACCTGCGCGCAACGGCTTCGTGGACATGACCCGTCCGCTCAACCGCATGACGGGATCCGTGTGCAGCGTCCCGCGGTCATCCGGGAGACCGTACAGCAGGAACGGGTCGATGTCAGCGGCGCCCGTCGTCACCGGAGAGATGCCGATTCCGCGCAGCTGCCGCGCGGCGTCCTCGTCGTCGACGAGGGCCCTTGATGCACCGCCGGCCGCGGCCGCCGCGGCCACCTCCGACAGGCCGTGCCCCCAGGCATCCCGGCGCAGATCGACGATCGATCCGCCAGCGGCGACCGCAGCGCGGACGCCGGCTGCAAGGGCACCGCGGGACAGGACGGCGCGCGGCAGCGCGCTGCTCGCAACGGATGTCACCGGGGCGCCTCCCTCACACCTTGATGGTCTTGAAACCCTTGTCACGGGTGGGGCGCATCAGGATCCTCGTGCGAGCTGCCTCGGCGTACTCGTCGAGGTCGCTGCGGATGGCCGGCGCCGGCGCGAAGCCGCGCCGCTCGCCGACCGCATCGATCAGCACGTCGGTCAGCGCCGGGTTCAACGGCAGCACGGGTCCCTGGATGTTGCTCGCGAACGCGTTGCCGCGGCGGACGAACTCGCCGCGCCGCTCACCACGGGCGAAACTGCCGTGGCCTTCGCGCACGAAGCCGTATGCGGCATCCGCATCCGTCAGGGTCCACTCCGACGCGTGGTCCTCGAAACCGACCACGTCGCTTTCGGGGGTCTCTACGATGATGTAGCCGACGCGGCGGTCGCGGACCCTGGCGACGCGATACGGCAGGATGCCGATACCGGACAGATTCTCGCCGTCGGCAGCTTCGACGCCCTCTCCGAGCAGTTCGGCCGATCCTCCGACGGACAGCAGTGCACCGCCGTCCGCGACGAAGGCCTCGAGCGCATCGGCGCGTGCGGTCAGGTCGTCGTGCACTCCGCGCAGAGCGGAGAGCGGGCCGTTGCCGATCACGAGGACGTCGAGGTCGTCGGGAAGCGCTGCGCCGGGGCCGACCTGCACGCTGACCGTCTCGATCCCCCGAGCGGCGAACCGTCGTTCGACGGCACGGACGTTGCCACGGTCTCCGGTGACGCCGAGTTCGGCCGGATAGAGCTGGGCGATCGTGACCCGGGTCATCGGCGCGTCTCCTGCTCTCCGAGGCCGAGAATGCGGCGGCCGATCATCATCAGTTCGTAGTTGACGAACCAGACCTGACGGCCGGACGCAGTCTCGGGGAACGAACGCATGATGTCCACGGCCTTCTCCATATCCGGCTCGACCGTTCCGATCTCCACGCCCGCGTACGCCAGGGCGAGGGCGAGCTGGTGCGCCTTCTCCCCCGTCACGACGTCGACCCGCGGCAGCGGGGCGAAGTCCACGTCGTACAGCCAGGAGACATCCGGCGTGCCGTCGTCGATCGCGATCAGCGCGCGCTCGGGCGCGCCTTCGAGCGCATCGAGATTCATCTGCAGGCTGGGGGCGTTCTTGAACATCACGAACTCGACCTGCTCGCCTGCCGGGGTCCCGCGCAGCGGGATGACTTCGCCGCGACCATAGGCCGGAGCCATGCTCGCGAAGCCCGCTGCTGCGCGGCCGGCGTCGAACGCGCCGCCCAGGACGCGCGCCGCGACCGTCAGTGCGGCGGCGGCGTCGGCCGCGTAGTGCAGGCCGCGCGCGGGAAGAGTGATCGGGACGTCTTGGCCTCCGAGCGCCACCACGATCTCGCGACCGGATACCTCGCGCACCTCGGCGAAGGCCTCGCGTGCGATCGTTCCGACCGTCCCGCTGCGCGTGTCAGCCGCGTTGGAGAGTCCGTGCGCGGATACGGCGACGATGTCCTCCGAGATTCCGAAGAACGACACCGGCGCCGTCATGGCGTCGACGTCGATCTTGGAGAGATACGGGTCATCGCGGTTGACCACGACATGGCCGGAGGCCCTCGTCGAGGCGTCGAGCATCATGTCGGCCACGCGCTCGGTCTCGAAGAACCGGAACAGCTGATCGACCTGCACGTTCAACGACAGGATGACCGCCGGCGACAGCCGATCGGCGAGCTCGGCGGCATACCCCTCATCGACCTCGAGCACGGCCACGTCGGCGCGCACGCGCCCGGTCAGCGTCGCATCCGCGAGCAGGGCGCTGGTCACGCCCTGCGGCAGGTTCGCACCGGTGGGGTTGGTGAACACCGTCAGCCCGTGGGCGCGCAGCACCTCGCTCACCATATGCGTGGTCGTCGTCTTGCCGTTGGAGCCGAGGACGAAGATCACACCGTGCGGGAACTGGCCGGCGAGAGTCGGCAGCAGCGTGGGCGAGAGCCTGTTCGTGAGGTACCCGGGAAACGCGGACCCGCCGCCGCGCAGGCGCGTCGCGAAGCGGGCGAGCTTTCCCGCCAGTACGGGGAAGACGTACCGGATGCCTGCGGAGCGCGCCTGAGGAGCGGCCCCCATCATTCGAGGTAGTCCCGCAACGACTGCGAGCGGCTGGGGTGCCGCAGTTTCGCCATCGTCTTGGACTCGATCTGACGGATCCGCTCACGCGTGACACCGAACGTGTCGCCGATCTGATCGAGGGTCTTCGGCTGACCGTCGCCGAGGCCGAAGCGCATCCGGATCACACCGGCTTCCCGCTCCGAAAGCGAATCGAGCAGCTGCTCGAGCTGACGCTGCAGCATCGTGAAGCCCACCGCGTCGGCCGGAACGACCGCCTCGGTGTCCTCGATCAGGTCGCCGAACTCGCTGTCGCCGTCCTCGCCGAGAGGAGTGTGCAGCGAGATGGGCTCGCGGCCGTACTTCTGCACCTCGATGACCTTCTCGGGGGTCATGTCGAGCTCCTTGGAGAGCTCCTCCGGGGTGGGCTCGCGTCCCAGGTCCTGCAGCATCTGGCGCTGCACGCGGGCGAGCTTGTTGATGACCTCGACCATATGCACGGGGATGCGGATGGTGCGCGCCTGATCAGCCATGGCGCGCGTGATCGCCTGACGGATCCACCAGGTCGCGTACGTCGAGAACTTGAAGCCCTTGGTGTAGTCGAACTTCTCGACCGCACGGATGAGACCGAGGTTGCCCTCCTGGATGAGGTCCAGGAACTGCATGCCGCGACCGGTGTAGCGCTTGGCGAGCGAGACCACGAGGCGCAGGTTGGCACCGAGCAGGTGGCTCTTCGCCCGCTGGCCGTCACGGGCGACCCACTGCAGGTCGAGTCCGAGCTGGCTGGTCTTCTCGGCAGCCGTCATGGTCGACAGCTTCTCCTCGGCGAACAGACCGGCCTCGATGCGCATCGCGAGCTCGACCTCTTCGGCCGCGTTCAGCAGCGCGACCTTTCCGATCTGCTTCAGGTAGTCCTTGACCGGATCGGCCGTCGCACCGGTGATCTGAGTGGAGTAGACCGGCACATCCTCGTCGTCGTTCGACGAGATGACGATCGCGCCCGTGGGCAGCGGCTCGGTGAAGGCCGGCTTCTTGCCGTCCTCCTCGTCGTCGGAGTCGGATGCGGCAGCGGACTCGTCGACCTCGGAGTCGTCTTCCTCGACGGCGTCCTCGTCAGCCTTCTTGCGCCTCTTCACGGGGGCCTTGGCCTCCGCCTTCTTCGCAGGCGCCTTCTTCGCCGGCGCCTTTGCAGCCGTCGTCGCTTCTTCGGGCTCGACGGCCTCAGCGTCGGAAGCGGCCTTCTTCGTCCGGGATGTCTTGGTCGTGGCAGCAGTCACGTTTCGCCTCTCACGAGCGGGCGCGACCCGCTCGGAACTTTTCGGACACTAGTAAGACCCTTGTCAAGTCCGCAGCCTGGGGCTGTGTCTTGACAACGGGTCGGACTACCAGTATCGCACATGTGCGAGGGTGTGGCGCGCTCTCAGCCCAGACCGTGTCGATCGTCCTCGCCCGGCGGGCGTGAAGCGAGGTACCGCTCCAGTTCTGCGGCGAGCTCGTCGGCGCTGGGAAGATCGCGTTCACTGAACCCTCCGGCGTCCGTCCGATCAGTGTCGGTCGGGTCGTAGCCCGCCATGTAGGCGTCGTACCGGTGCTCAAGCGTCGTGAGCATCTGGCTGAGCTCATCGCTGGCGACCACCTGATCGTCGACCTTCTTCACGAACGCCTCGCGGTCGGCGTGCACCGCGTCCATCGTCAGAACCAGCCCCGTCGCACTCATCAGCCGATCGGCTGCGGCGATCACGGCATCCGGGTTCTCGGTCTCCGCCAAGTAGTGCGGGACGAGCAGCACGAACCCGGCCACGCGATCCCCGCGCTCCACGAAGCGGAACTCCAGCAGATGGCCGGCGGTCGCCGGCACCTGCGTACGCGGGCGCCAGATCGACTGCGCGGCGATCAACTCGGCGCGATTGCCGCTGACCGTCGTTCCGATGGGGCGGGTGTGCGGCACCGGCATCGCGATCGCGTGCACCCAGCTGACGCTGGAGACCTCGAACTCGGTGGCGAGTTCGAGCACCGCGGCGGTGAACGCGTTCCACGCGAAGTCCGGCTCATAGCCCGCGAGGAGCAGGAACGGCTGGCCGAGCGCATCGTGCGCGAGCGAGAGCTCCAGTCGCGAAGGACGGAACTGCGTGAGGTGGTCCTGTTCGAAGACGATGATCGGCCGACGGGCCCGATAGTCCAGCAGCACGTCGTTGTCGAACACCACGAGCGGTTGCGGGTCCGTCGTCTCACGCAGGTGGTCGATGAGTCCGGACACGGCGCTGCCGGCATCCGTGAAACCGGTCAGGAGCATGACGAGGGGCAGACCGGTCGGAACGGCCGGAGCGTTCGCCACGCGTTCGAAGAGGTCACCGGAGAGGGGCATACGTCAATGCTACGAGCCGGGTCGCAGTGGCGGGCCGGTGTCGCTGTGAGCGAACACGGCCGCCGCGACCCCGGACCAGGGGCGTGCGGCATCCCTAGGATGGAACCATGACGCATCCCGTGCTCTCGCACACCACCGACGCATTTCCCGGGAGCACTGCAGACGCCGCAGTGCTCGTCATCTCCGAACCCACTCCCGACGCCCTCGCCGCCTATCCTGGCCTTGCCGAAGCGCTCGACGGAGTCGGTTTCGCAGGCTCGGCGAACGCCTTCGCCCGCGTGCATCTGCCGGAGATCTCCTCCGTGCCGCTCGCGGTCGTGAGCGCCGGCGCAGCCCCGACGGCGTCGTCCGTCCGGGATGCCGCCGGCACCGCGGCCCGTGTGCTCACGGGCTTCGCGACCGTGGCGCTCGGCCTCGTCGACGGCCTGTCGGACTTCGCGGCGGCCGCGGCGGAGGGAGCCGTCTTCGGCGGGTACCGCTTCGACGGCTACCGCTCCGACCCGGGCAAGCGCCGCGCCGAGGCGATCGTCGTGCACGCCGACGCGATGCCGGATGCGGACATCGCCCGCGCTCAGGCGCTGGGCGACGCTCTGGCACTGGTCAAGGATCTCGTCGCGGTGCCCGCGCAGTGGCAGAGCCCTGATGACCTAGCCCGCAGCGCCGTGGAGAGCGTCGCCGGCACGGACATCACCGTCGAGGTGCTCGACGAGAAGGCTCTCGAGGAGCAGGGCTTCGGCGGCATCCTCGGGGTCGGGCAGGGTTCCGACCGTCCGCCGCGTCTGGTGCGCCTGGACTACTCCCCCGCTGATGCCGGCCGCCACATCGCCCTCGTCGGCAAGGGCATCACCTTCGACACCGGCGGGCTCTCGCTGAAGCCGGCCGCGAGCATGGTCGGCATGAAGTTCGACATGGCGGGTTCGGCAACCGTCCTCGCCGCGATCCGCGCGATCGCGGCCCTGGGCATCCCGGTTCGCGTCACCGCATGGATGTGCATCGCCGACAACATGCCCTCTGGCCGCGCGACCCGCCCCGGCGACGTGATCCGGATCCTGGACGGCACCACGGTCGAGGTCCTCAACACGGATGCCGAAGGGCGGCTCGTCCTGGCGGACGGTCTCGTCGCGGCGAGCCGTGAGAATCCGGACGTGATCATCGACGTCGCAACGCTGACCGGCGCCATCCTCGTCGCGTTGGGACACCGCCACACCGGCGTGATGGGATCGGACGACGCGGTCGCCGACTACCTGGATGCCGCGGGCAGCGTGGACGAGCTCGCTTGGGCGCTGCCGCTGCCGACCTACATGGAGGAGTCGCTGCAGTCCCCGATCGCCGATCTGGTCAACGCGAACATGGGCGACCGCGCGGGCGGTTCGCTGTTCGCCGGGCTGTTCCTGCAGCGCTTCATCGGCCGCATCGGCGAGGGCGACGACGCCGCCCGCATCCCCTGGGTGCATCTGGACATCGCCGGATCCAGCGAGCACAACAGCGCGCCGTACGGATTCGTGGACAAGGGGCCGACCGCCGCGACGGTGCGTTCGCTCGTCGCCTACGCCGAGGCGGCCGCCGCCACCGAGAAGCAGGGGGGCGACGCATGAACGCGCACACCTTCGACGTCGTCGTCCTCGGCGGTGGCAGCGGCGGATACGCCGCGGCCCTGCGCGCAGCGGAGCTCGGCAAGAGCGTCGCCCTGATCGAGAAGGACAAGGTCGGTGGAACGTGCCTGCACCGCGGGTGCATCCCGACCAAGGCGCTGCTGCACGCGGCCGAGGTGGCCGATCACGTGCGCGATGCGGCATCCGTCGGCGTCACCGCGACGCTGCAGGGTGTGGATGCCGCGGGCGTTCGCGCGTACCGTGAGGGCATCGTCGCCAAGAAGTTCAAGGGGCTCGAAGGCCTCGTGAAGGCCCGCGGCATCACCGTGGTCGCCGGGGAAGGCCGTCTCAACGCCGATCGCACGGTCGCCGTCGGGGACGACGTCTACACCGGTGGCGACGTGGTGCTGGCCACCGGTTCGTACAGCCGCAGCCTGCCGGGTCTCGAGCTCGGTGGGCGCATCCTCTCCAGCGAGCAGGCGCTCGCACTCGAGGTCGTCCCCGAGCGGGTGCTGATCCTCGGTGGCGGCGTCATCGGAGTCGAGTTCGCCAGCGTGTGGCGCTCGTTCGGCGCCGAAGTGACGATCATCGAGGGCCTCGAGCATCTCGTTCCCAACGAGGACATCGCGCTCAGCAAGGGGCTGGAGCGCGCCTTCCGGCGCCGCGGCATCCAGTACTCGCTCGGCACCCGGTTCCAGTCGGCCGAGCAGGATGCCGACGGCGTCACCGTGACATTGGACGACGGCCGGACCTTCAGCGGCGACTACCTGCTCGTCGCGGTCGGACGCGGTCCGGTCACGGACGGACTCGGGTTCGCAGAGGCCGGCGTCACGCTCGATCGTGGTTTCGTCATCGTCGATGAGCAGCTCCGCACCGGTGTCCCGGGTCTGTGGGCCGTCGGTGACATCGTTCCAGGGCTGCAGCTGGCGCACCGCGGCTTCCTGCAGGGCATCGCCGTCGCCGAGCGCATCGCAGGGCTCTCCCCCGCCCCAGTGCCGGAGACGCAGATCCCCAAGATCACCTACTCGAACCCCGAGGTCGCATCGGTCGGGCTGACCGAAGCGGCCGCAGCGGCCGAACACGGTGCCGACAACATCCTCAGTTACGAGTACAACCTCGCCGGCAACGGCAAGAGCGAGATCATCGGAACCAGCGGTCTCGTCAAGGTCGTGCGCCGGAAGGACGGGCCCGTCCTCGGCGTCCACCTGCTCGGCGACCGGGTGGGCGAACTCATCACCGAGGGCCAGCTGGCCGTCGCGTGGGAGGCGCACCCCGAAGACATCGCCCCTCTCATCCACGCCCATCCGACGCAGAGCGAAGCGCTCGGCGAGGCCTTCCTCGCCCTCGCCGGAAAACCACTGCACGCCCTCTGAGCACGAACCGGCGCCCAGGTCACTAAGCTTGATGCGTCACATACTTCCTTAAGGAGACTCCGTCATGAGCACATCCGTGGTCCTCCCCGCTCTCGGAGAGAGCGTCACCGAGGGTACGGTCACCCGCTGGCTCAAGCAGGTAGGAGACACCGTCCAGGCCGACGAAGGCCTGCTCGAGATCTCGACCGACAAGGTCGACACCGAGATCCCCTCGCCGGTTTCCGGCGTGATCGAGGAGATCCTGGTCGCCGAGGACGAGACCGTCGAGGTCGGCGCGCTGCTCGCACGCATCGGCGATGGTTCCGGTGCCGCACCGGCATCGGATGCTCCGGCCGCCGCACCTGCTGAGCCCGAGGCCGCACCGGCCGAGGCCGCCCCCGCGCCCGCCGCGGGTGCGGCACCGGCCGCCGAGGCCCCTGCCGCACCCGCCGCCGAGGCACCCGCCGCGGCCGAGGCACCCGCCGCCGGAGGCGACGGAACCGATGTCGTCCTCCCCGAACTGGGCGAAAGCGTCACCGAGGGCACCGTCACCCGCTGGCTCAAGCAGGTCGGCGACGAGGTCGCGGTCGACGAGGCTCTGCTGGAGATCTCGACCGACAAGGTCGACACCGAGATCCCCTCGCCCGTCGCCGGTGTGCTGCAGGAGATCCTCGCAGCCGAGGACGAGACCGTCGCCGTCGGCGCCGTGCTCGCCCGCATCGGCTCCGGTGCGCCGGCGGCGGCTGCACCCGCACCAGCTGCTGCACCCGCACCCGCGGCTCCGGCTGCGGCACCCGCCGCTCCGGCTCCGGCTGCTCCCGCTGCCGCTGCTCCGGCACCCGCTGCTCCGGCACCGGCCGCTCCGGCACCCGCGGCTGCGGCTGCTCCGGCACCCGCCGCAACCCCGGCACCCGCTGCCGCACCCGCCGGTGAGTCGGACAGCCTGTACGTCACTCCGTTGGTGCGCCGTCTGGCCGCTCAGCAGGGCGTCGATCTCAGCACCGTCAAGGGCAGCGGCGTCGGCGGACGCATCCGCAAGGAGGATGTCCTCAGCGCCGCCGAATCGGCCAAGGCCGCGGCACCCGCTGCTGCTCCGGCTCCCGCTGCCGCACCGCTCGAGGTGTCGCCCCTGCGAGGCACGACGCAGAAGATGTCGCGTCTGCGCAAGGTCGTCGCCGAGCGGGCCGTCGCGTCGATGCAGCAGACCGCGCAGCTGACGACGTTCGTCGAGGTCGATGTCACCGCGCTGTCCAAGTACCGCGACAGCGTCAAGGCGTCGTTCCAGCAGAAGACGGGCGACAAGCTCTCCTTCCTGCCGTTCTTCACGCTGGCCGCCGCCGAGGCGCTCCAGGCATTCCCGATCATCAACGCGACGGTGGACGGCGACAGCATCGTGTACCCGGCGTCGGAGAACATCTCGATCGCCGTGGACACCGAGCGCGGACTGCTCACGCCGGTCGTCCGGGACGCCGCGACGAAGAACCTCGCACAGCTCGCGCACGAGATCGCGGATCTCGCGGCGCGCACGCGCGACAACAAGCTGAAGCCCGATGAGCTCGCCGGCGGCACCTTCACGGTGACGAACACGGGTTCGCGCGGCGCGCTGTTCGACACGCCGCTGGTGTTCCTCCCGCAGTCGGCGATCCTCGGCACCGGCACGGTGTTCAAGCGCCCTGGCGTGGTCACGGTCGACGGCGTCGACGCGATCGCGGTCCGCTCGTACGTGTTCCTCGCGATCTCGTACGATCACCGCATCATCGACGGTGCGGATGCCGCGCGCTTCCTCGGTGCGATGAAGGCGCGCCTCGAGGCCGCCCGGTTCGAGGCGAACCTCGGCGCCTGAGCGTCACCCATCTCCTGGCTGGTCCGCGACGTCATAGACGTCGCGGACCAGCCATTTCTCGTCCTGGCGCACCAGTACGAGCATCTGCTCGTGCGCGGGATCCGATCCCAGCCTGATCACGGCGAGATCGCCGTAGTCGTCCACGAGCACCGGATCACCGGCGGCCTCCGATCGCAGCACCTGCGATGCACGTGCGCTCGAGCCCGCGGCGATGGCCCCGGCGCACTCCTCGTCCGCCGCAGAGACGCACGCGTCGAGCGCCGCCAGCACGACGGTGGTCGTCGCCGCCGGATCGTCCGCGCCGGACGGCGCATCTCCTGTGGTCTCCTCCGGTCCGGCCGTCGACGGCGCGACGGATGCATCCGGTGCCGGCGTCGCGGGCGGTGTCACGGTCGGCGTCGCGGCGCCCACGAGTGCCGACTCGGCGGCCTGCGACGAGGTCGGCTCTTCCCCCGGCCAGAGAGCGCCCGCGCAGAGCACGGCAGCGGCGGAGCCGCCCGCGATCAGCAGAATCCGTCGGCGCGGCGCGTGCCGCTTCGATCCGTCGGTGCGGGCACCGGCCGGTCGCGAGGGCAGGCGGTGCGGAATCCGCGCGGCCGTCCGTGCGAGTCGCTCGGCGATCAGCGAGGGCAGCGGCGACTGCCGAGATCGCACGCGTCGACGCGCAGGCGTGTCCTGAGTTCCTGCTCTGATCTGCGCGATCGACGCGTCGCGTGCCGACTGCGGCGCATGCTCGTCGACGCGAAGCGCACGAGGAGCGGCGAACTCCAGCAGCTCGCGCTCCCACCCGCGCACGCGCGCCGTCGTCGGCATACCGGCGGCAATGGACTCCTGGATGCCCAGCAGCATGCGACGCAGGGCGCGGTCCGCGCACGCGGACTGCGCCGAGGAAATGATGTCGACCACCGCGCTCCTCGCCGTCGCGCTGCCGCCGGGCACGCACAGCGGACGGCCCGCCTCGGTCAGCCACCACTGACCGGCGAGGTCGGGATCCGCCCGGTCGGCGATCTCGCGCAGTCCACGGAGCATGCTCAGCACGAGCGTGCCCAATTCGCCCGGCTCGAGCGGGGCTTCGGCCGCTGTTCGCCGGGCGAGGAACGTGGAGACTCGTGCGGTGCACCACGGCATGATCGCCCCATGGCCGCTCGCGAATCGCGCGATGTCCGTGGGCGCGGCGACGTGCGCAGCACCCGCGAAGCGCCAGTCGATGCCGAGATCCGCTCGATCGAGATCGCACCACACGCCGACTTCATCCCCGTCTGTGACGAGCGTGCCTGGCCACGGTCCTTCACCGGGTGCGAGCGATCTGATCGAGCGGTGCACGCCGGGCACCAGTGTGCCGTCCTCCTGATTCGTCCTCATGCGTCGAGCACACACCCGTCGGCGCCTCGGCGTGCGAGGACCGGCCAGGGAACATGCGAGCCTGGGGAGAATGCGCCGCGGCATCCGCGTTGTGCAGGAGGAGTGCGCCCGCCGCGAACGCGTCACTCGCGCCTGTGCCGACTCGGTAGTCTTGTAGGCATGGCAAAGCGTGATCCCGAACCCGAGAAGCGTCCTGGGTTCTTCTCCCAGCTCAAGTCCCTCTTCCGGTTCACGCGCGAGGTGTACTCGTGGCTCCCCTGGGCGCAGATCGCGATCCTCGTCGCCGGCATCCTGCTCGGCCTCGTCGTCGGCTACCTGATCCCGCCCTTCCAGGTGTGGACGCTGGTGCTCTGGGCCATCACGGGTCTCATGGTGGGTGTCCTCGGGGCCCTCATGCTCATGACGCGGATGTCCACCAAGGCCATGTACGCGAAGATCGACGGCATGCCCGGCGCATCCGGTCACGTGCTCAGCACGAGCCTCGGCCGCAACTGGCAGGCCTCGGACACTCCCGTCGGCATCAACCCGAAGACCCAGGAGGCCGTCTACCGCGCGGTCGGCCGCGGCGGCATCGTCGTCGTCGGCGAGGGCGCACGAGGGCGTCTGACGCGTCTGGTGAACGAGGAGCGCACCAAGGCGCAGCGCGTTGCGCACGGTGTTCCCGTGACCGTCCTCTACGTCGGTCACGGCGAGGACGAGGTCGCGATCGCCGATCTCTCCAAGACCATCAAGAAGCTTCCCAAGGCGATCGACAAGACGACGATGGCCGCGGTGATCCGCCGCATCGACTCGGTGTCTCAGTCGGTCACCTCGTTGCCGATCCCGAAGGGCGTCGACCCGATGAAGGCACGCGCGCAGCGCCCGCGCTGAGCCGCCTCGATCAACGAGAAGCGGGGGGGGGGGGGGGGGGGGGGGGGGGGGGGGGGGGGGGGGGGGCGGGGGGCGGGGGGGGGGGGGGGGGGGGGGGGGGGGCGGGCCCCCCCCCCCCCCCCCCCCCCCGCGACGGGTCGGCCGGCGGGG
>NZ_JBNPVV010000004.1:0-366897 GCF_050434165.1 Microbacterium sp. ZKA21 | reverse complement strand
GCATTTGACAAGTGCACGCTGTTGAGTTCTCAAGGATCAGACGCTCCCCCGACCCAGCCTCACGACCAGGCCCGAAGGGCAACTTCTCTATCTTACCTCGCTTGATCCGTTTGTCAAATCGGCGAGCCGAGCGAACTCGACTCGCGATCCATGGATCGCAAGGCATCCCGTCACAGTCTCACACCGGGGTGTTCGAACTGTTTTCGGGAGGTTGTCCGCCGCTTGAGGGGAGCTGACCAGCTGGTCTCTCTCAACCCTGTGGGGCGAACAGGTAATAACTTACGTGGGATCCGGGGGTCGGGCAAATCCGGGCCGACTCCCGGGCGTGTCGCCCGACTTCTCGGGCCCGCGGTTCCTCGAGCGGTCGTACGATCGGGCCATGCAAGCACTCCCCTCACGTCTTGCCGTCGATGTCCTCGCGCATGCGAGCGTGCTCGCCGTGTGTCGTGCCGCCCGGCATCCGTCCGTCGATGCCGCGAAAGTCGATGCCGACCGCATCGCTGCGGCGTATCGAAGTGATCGGCACCTCACGATCGACGGGCTCGCACCCGATGTGTGGTCTCCGATGTCGGGATTCTGGCGCACGGCGGACGGCTGGGTCCGCACCCATGGGAACTATCCGCATCACGCGCGAGCCCTGCGCCGTGCTCTCGATCTGAGTGCGGATGCCGGGGCTGGTTCCCTGGCTTCGGTGCTGGCCGATCTCCCGGTGGAGGATGCCGTCGCCCGCGTCACGGACGCCGGCGGTCTCGCCGTCGCGGTACGCCCCGAGGAGCCGGACACGGACAGGTCGCTTCGCCGTACTCCCCTGGTCGATTCCGTCATCACCGGACGGGGGACCCGCCGTCGTCCCCCGACCCGCCCCGGCCTCGACGGCATCCGCGTTCTCGATCTCACCCGTGTGATCGCCGGTCCCGTCTGCACGCGCACGCTCGCGCTCCTGGGCGCCGACGTCCTGCGGGTCGACCCACCGGGTCTCGCGGAGCCGACCTGGCAGCATCTCGACACCGGTCATGGCAAGCGCTCGACGATCCTCGACGCGCGTTCGGCCCTGTTCGACGAGCTCCTCGGCGCCGCGGATGTCCTGGTCCTCGGGTACCGGCCGTCGGCCGTCGCGCGGCTCGGACTATCCCGCGAGGAGCTGGCGGATCGGCATCCGGGGCTCATCGTCGCCGAGCTGAGCGCCTGGGGACATGATCACCCCGACCGACGGGGGTTCGACAGCCTGGTGCAGGCCGAGTCCGGGATCGCGATGGTCGAGTCGCCGGACGGAGATCGGCCAGGAGCTCTCCCCGCTCAAGCCCTCGATCACTCCGCCGGCTACCTTCTGGCCGCCGCCGTCTGCGACGCGATCCATCGCCGAGCCGAGGACGGCACCACGCTCGCCGTGCGCACGTCGTTGCGCCGCGTCGCCGCCGAGCTGCTCGGGATGCCGCGCATCGCCGAGCCCGACCCAGCGCCGACGGTCGACCCGGCGGCGCACACGCAGCGTTTCCTGGTCGAAGGTCAGGAACTCGTCACGGTGCGCTCCGCGATTCCCGGGCTCGAGTTCGCAGCTCCGCGGGCGTGGGGACAGGACACGGCGGCCTGGTGATCAGCGACGGCTGCGCCGAACCCCGATCACCGCGCACAGCACGGCGGTGAGCGCTCCCCACACCGCGCACGCCGGAGGCAGCACCCGATAGGCCAGATGCTGCACCGTGAACGCGTCGGTGAACGGGCCGAAAGCGATCGTCCCGGACACCCATGCGGCCACGAGCACCGCCGGCAGCGACAGCCACCATGCGACGCGGACCCAGCCAGGCAGCAGCCGATGGAGGTCGGCGCGCGGCAGCCGACGGCGCAGCCACACCAGCATCCAGATCCCGATGATGATCAGGCCGATCGCGCTCGACCCGTGCTGCAGCCATTTGAATCCGGGCAGCGGGCCCCACTGGGCATCCAGAACCGGAAGCATCTGACTGCCCCAGCGCCCGTCGTGCGTGAACAGGTCCCACAGGATGTGCGAGGCGACGCCGATCAGCAGAGATGCCGCCAGCAGTAGCGGATACCCCCGCCGCTCCCCCGCACCGAGCGCCTGTCGCGCCGCTGCCCCCGGCTTCTGCTCCCATTCGCGCGGAAGGCGCGCGGCGACGAACGCCGGTGCGAGTTCGCCCACGGCCGGCCTCAGCAGCACCCGCCAGATCAGGAAGAGCACGAAGGCGATGATGCCCGTCCACAGCAGGTTCGCCCAGGTGTGGGTGAAGCCGTACCCGAGACCGGCGCCCCTGACGAAGAGCGGAAGATCCGGCGTCATCGCGCCGATGGCGATCGCCGCCGGGATCAGCGGCGTGCGCACGAACGGCAGCGCGACGACCGCATGGCTCGGCGTGAACGGCACGGGTCAGCCGATGAACACGCCCGCGAGCGTCTTCTTCCCTCGCCGGAGCACCGAGACGCCACCGGGCAGGGTACCCTGCACCACGACCGACTCGTCCTCGACACGGGCGCCGTCCAGCGTCACTCCGCCCTGGGCGATGGCCCGACGCGCCTCACCGTTGGAGGACACCAGTTCGGTCGCGACCAGCGCATCGACGATCGGAGTGCCGGCGGGCACCGTCGCGTTCGGCAGCTCCGACAGAGCCGAGCGCAGCGTCTCAGCATCCAGCGCTGTCAGATCGCCCTGACCGAACAGAGCCTCGGATGCTGCGACCACCGCGGCCGCCGCATCGATGCCGTGCACCGTGGCGACGACCTCGAGCGCCAGGCGCTTCTGCGCGGCACGGCGGAACGGCTCGGTTTCGACGAGCTGCTCGTACTCCTCGATCTCGGCCCTCGTGAGGAACGTGAAGACCTTCAGGCGCGTGATGACGTCGGCATCGTCGGTGTTCAGCCAGAACTGGTACATCCGGTACGGGCTGCACATCTCGGGATCGAGCCAGATCGCGTTGCCCGCGCTCTTGCCGAACTTGGTGCCGTCGCTGTTCGTGATCAGCGGCGTGCCGATCGCGTGCACGGAGACGCCCTCGACCCGGTGGATGAGATCCGTTCCGCTCGTGAGGTTGCCCCACTGGTCGCTGCCACCGGTCTGCAGCACGCAGCCGTAGCGGCGGTAGAGCTCGAGGTAGTCCAGGCCCTGCAGGATCTGGTAGCTGAACTCGGTGTAGCTGATGCCGGCTTCGGAGTTCAACCGCGCGGAAACGGCATCCTTCTTGATCATCGTGCCGACGCGGAAGTGCTTGCCGATCCCCCGCAGGAAGTCGATCGCACTGAGCGGCGCCGTCCAGTCGAGGTTGTTCACCATGCGCGCGGCGTTGTCGCCCTCGAAGCTGAGGAAGCGCTCGACCTGAGCGCGCAGCTTCCCGACCCACTCCTCCACCGTCTCGACGGGGTTCAGCACGCGCTCGGTGTCGCGTCCGCCGGGGTCGCCGACCAGCCCCGTCGAACCGCCGACGAGGCCGAGCGGCTTGTGACCGGCCAGCTGCAGCCGGCGCAGCGTCAGCAGCTGCACGAGGTTGCCGAGGTGCAGGCTGGGCGCGGTCGGGTCGAACCCGCAGTAATACGTGATCGGGTCCCCGGCGAGAAGGGCGCGCAGCGCCTCCTGATCGGTGGACACGTGGACGAGGCCGCGCCAGACGATCTCATCCCACACGTTCTCGAACGCGGGATCGATCGCCTGCGGAGCAGTCGTCAGAGGGGTATTCGACACGCGTTCCAGGCTATCAGCGCGCCGCGCGCCGGACGGTCAGGCGTGCACGCCCCACCACACCAGGAACGCCGCGCCCAGCGCGATCACCCAGCTGACCAGGCTTCCGACCAGGAAGTACTCCGCGCGGGCTCCTGTCTCGCCGTCCTTGGAGATCTCAGGGAACCGCACGATGCCCTTCGCCGCCAGCATCGCAGCGAGGATGGGGTATGCGGCGGTGAGAGTGAGCATGAACACGATCACGCGCTCGAGCGGTCCGATCAGGCGCCCGCCCTTGAAGCCGCCGCGCTGCGTCGGCCGGGGGATCCCGACGGGCTCGACCCCGGTCGCGCCGTCGACGCTCGTCGTGCCGTCAGTGCCCTCGTCGCCCTCCGCTGCGATGGCGTCCTCGACCGCACTGCCCGCTTCCGCTGCGATCCCCGCGTCGTCCGGTCGCCAGGTGTGCTCGCCGGAGAGCGCCGCCCTGACGACAAGGTTCGCCGATTCCAGCAGGAACGCGACGACGCCGATGACGAGGACGACGAGGTCGAAGGGGATCGGGCCGAACGGGGAACCCATCCGCCAGGACAGGCCGATGATGCCGGCATCCGGACGTGCTCCTGCCCACGCGACCGAGAGCGCGACGATGAAGGCGAGGACGACCGCCGGCCAGAAGCCGAGCCGGGAATCGCGATCCCTCGGCATGGCCAGCACCCAGGCCGCACCGACCGCGATCGCCAGGATCATCGGCAGCAGCGCGTCCGCGACGCTGCCGAGCACGAGCAGCACGATGAGCGTCACGAGGTAGCCGATCCAGCGTCGGGGCACGAACTGGCGCACGAGATCGACTGCTCCGACGGCCAGCAGCAGGAAGCCGGCGAGGATCATGCGACCATCCCTCTCAGCTGCGCCACTCCGTCGATCAGCGCCGCGGCCCCTGCGCTGCGCAGCGACTTGGACACGCTCGGCTGCGTGATGCCCTCCGCACGCGCGAGGTCTGCCTGGGGGGTGCCGATCAGACGACCGTATGTGAGGCGTCGTTCGCGTCCGCTCATGGCGCCGACCAGCTCGTCGCGGGTCAGCAGATACGCGTTCGATGCGGCGATCACGGGCTCCATGACCTCATCCTGCCCCGGGGCACCGACGATCCACGTGCGCATGCGCGGCACGGCGCGCTGTTCACGGGCGTGCACCGTCTCGATCGCGTCGCGCGCGGCGTACCAGCCTGGTCCGTCCGAGAGGTCCCCGTTCGCGGAGTCGATGGCGCGGATCGCCCCGACCCCGATGCCGAAGCGGAACGAGATCCCGTCCGGCAGGGCGAGCTGAAGCATGAGCAGCGATGTCAGCGCATCGCCGAGACGGGCGTAGACCGCCTGCTGCTCGTCCCCTACTGTGGGCGTCAGCGGCTGCGTCGCGAGCGGGAGGTCCTCCTCGACGCGCGCGATGGCCTCATCTAGCACGCGCTGTGCGGATGCCCGATCCTCCAGGCGACGGGAGCCGACGATGTCGGCGATCACGGCGATGACCATGTCATAACCATAACACGCATAATCCAAATATATGCACTTATACGTTATTTAGAGAGAATATGCCTGAAACACGCATCCACTGGCAGCAGGGAACCTGGACTCACCACCCCGAGACGATCACCGACGACGGCCACCTCGATGTGACCGCCATCGAGGGCAGCGACGCGTGGCGGCACACCGCCTACGGCTTCGTGCACGACACCGAGCACGCGCTCACCGCGCCGCTCGCCGTCGGCGAGGCGATGGAAGTCTCCTTCCACGCCCCGTGGGACGGCCAGTTCGACCAGGCGGGCGTGTTCGTGCGCATCGACGACGCCCGCTGGGTCAAAGCCGGCATCGAGTACGCCGACGGTCATCTCGGACTCGGCGCCGTCGTCACCGACGGCCGATCGGACTGGTCGGTCGGGTTCGTGGACGAGTGGCTGGATGCCGAGATCACCGTCCGCGTGAGCCGCTGGCCGGACGCCGTGATCGTCAGGGCGAAGGCGGACGACGGTGAATGGCGACTCGTGCGGGTCGCTCCGTTCGATCCGGATGCCGCGGCGACCGCTGGCCCGTTCCTGGCCGCGCCCACTCGATCAGGACTCGTCGTGAGATTCACGCGGTGGGTGCGCACGGAAGCCGACGCGTCCCTGCACTGACCTGCGTCCGCGCTACAGCCCCAGAGCGTGCGCTGCCTTCTGCGCACGGGCGATGAGCTCGGCGCGCTGCTCGGCGACCCGTACGCCGGCAGTGCCGCCCGCTCCGGTCCGCGATGCGACCGAGCCCTCGATCGAGAGAACCTCACGCACCTCGGGGACGAGGTGCGGCGAGACCGAGATCAGCAGCTCGTCAGAGGCATCTTCCAGGCCGATCCCCTGCTCCTCGCAGGCGCGGACGAGGGCACCTGAGATCTCGTGCGCGTCGCGGAAGGGCACACGGCGCTTCACGAGCCACTCCGCCACATCGGTCGCGAGCGAGAAGCCCTGCGGCGCCAGCTCGGCCATCCGCGTCGTGTCGAAGCGAAGGGTCGCGATCATCCCGGCGAAGGCGGGCAGGACCACCTCGAGCGTCTGCACCGAGTCGAACACGGGCTCCTTGTCCTCCTGCAGATCGCGGTTGTACGCGAGCGGAAGGCCCTTGAGGGTCGCCAGGAGGCCGGACAGGTTGCCGATCAGCCGGCCGGACTTGCCGCGGGCGAGCTCGGCGATGTCCGGGTTCTTCTTCTGCGGCATGATGCTCGAGCCGGTGGAATAGCCGTCGTGCAGGGTCACGAAGCCGAACTCGCGCGTGTTCCAGAGGATGATCTCTTCGGAAAGGCGCGAGAGGTCGACGCCCGTCATCGCCGCGATGAACGCGAACTCGGCGACCACGTCGCGTGCGGCCGTGCCGTCCAGGGAGTTCTCCGCAGGGCGATCGAGTCCGAGTTCGGAAGCGACCAGAGCCGGGTCGAGCCCGAGCGTGGAACCGGCGAGTGCTCCCCCGCCGTACGGCGAAACGCCGGCGCGGACGCGCCAGTCGACGAGGCGCTCGAGCTCGCGGACCAGCGGCCAGCCGTGCGCCTGCAGGTGGTGGGCGAGCAGCACCGGCTGCGCGTGCTGAAGATGGGTGCGTCCGGGCAGGATCGCGTCCGGGTGAGCTTCGGCCTGTGCCACCAGCGCGTCGATCACGCGCAGCAGATCTCGGGCGATGACCTTCGCGTGGTCGATCAGGTACATCCGCACGAGCGTCGCGATCTGGTCGTTGCGGCTGCGGCCCGCGCGCAGACGCCCGCCCAGTTCCGGTCCGAGCTCGGCGATCAGCGCCTGCTCCAGCGCGCCGTGGACGTCCTCGTCTGTGGGCTGAGCGACGATCGTCCCGTCGGCGACCTTGCGGGCCACGGCATCCAGCCCCTCGTGCATACGACGGGACTCATCCGGCTCGAGGTAGCCCGCGGCCTCGAGCGCCGTGGCGTGCGCGTGCGAGCCGGCGATGTCGTAGGGGGCGAGGATCCAGTCGAAGTGCGTGGAACGACTCAGCTCCACCAGCTCCGGAGACGGTCCGCTCGCGAATCGTGCGCCCCAGAGCGCGCCTTCGTTCGTCCCGTCCTGCTTCGCCTCGCTCATGGATTCAGCCTACCGATCCCTCGGGGCCGCGCCGGAACGGCGACCTTCGCCGTGCGATCCAGCAGCCACTCCAGCGGGCCACGGCCGATGAGCACCGCCCACGCCGTGCAGCCGACGATCGTGCCGATCGTGAGCGGCCAGAACGGTTCCATCGCACGAAAGGCGAGAAGATCTCCCGTGTCGCCGAACGCCGTCAGCGCGACCACCGCCCAGATGACCAACTGCGCGGTATAGGCCGTGAGGGGCATCGCACCGGTGGCGCGCAGCGGCAGCACGAGCATCCGGATCAGGTCCAGCCGGCAGATCAGCAGGCAGGCGCCGATCACGGCGATCGCGAAACCGCCCGTGCCGAAGACCTCGAACAGGCCGGACGAGTGCGGTTCCGCGGTCAGCACCCGCTGCAGGTACAGGGAATCCTGCGGCGCCGCGAGACCGGCGTAGCCGACGACCGCGAGCGCGGACCCCGCCCCCAGCATCCAGAACTGGGTGCGCAGGCGCCGCACATCGGCGCGCGCGATGCCGAGACCGGCCAGCACGAACGCGATCCACACCGGGAACGGATAGTTCCAGCCCAGCGCGGCCGAGAGCTCTTCGCCGAACGGGCCGGACCAGAGCGGCAGTTCGTTCAGCAGCGGCTGCACGAACGCCATCACTGCGCCGATCCCGGCGGCGGTCCACAGCACGATGCTCGACGTCGCCGCCGTGAACGGCAGGGCGAGCAGGAAGAGAATCGCGTAGGCGGGCAGGATCACGTACACCGGCACACCGGTGAGGATCAGCAGGATGCCGGTGAGCCACAGCATCCCGGCTCGAACGGCCAACCGGCCCCGGGCGGTGCGCATGCGATCACCGGTGAGCGCAACCGCACCGCCCGTCACCAGTCCGATCGAGACGCCGGCCAGGGTGGCGAACAGGATCGACGAACGACCGTCGACGATGAAGAGCCAGGTCGATGGGTCGTCCCAGTCCCAGTGGTCGGTCGTCGCGAGCAGGTGCGCCGCGAACATGCCGATGACCGCGAGACCACGGGCGAGATCGACACCGCCGATGCGCGCCGGGCCGTTCAACCGCTCCCACCGGTCGGACAGCCCGCGCGCCATCATGTCAGCCCTGTCGGAGCAGCCAGACCAGCAGCGCCTTCTGCGCGTGCAGGCGGTTCTCGGCTTCGTCCCACACCACGCTCTGCGGGCCGTCGATCACATCGGAGTCCACCTCATAGCCGCGATCGGCCGGGAGGCAGTGGATGAAGATCGCATCCGGGTCGGCGATCTGCATGGTCTCGGGGGTGACCTTGTATCCGCCGAGGTCTCGGATGCGTGCGAGCTTCTCCTCCTCCTTGCCCATCGACACCCAGGTGTCGGTGACGACGACGTCCGCACCTGCGGCAGCCTCGTTCGGGTCGGTGTAGAGGGTGATGGACCCGCCGGTCTCCGCCGCACGGCGATCGGCCGCCTCGATCACGTCGGCACGCGGCGCGTAGTCGTCCGGGGACGCGATGCGCACGTGCATGCCCGCGGTGACGCCGGCGAGGGCGTACGAGTGCGCCATGTTGCTCTGCCCGTCGCCGAAGAACGTGAGCGTGAGCCCCTTCAGGTCGCCCTTGTGCTCGCGGATCGTGAGCAGGTCGGCCAGCAGCTGGCACGGGTGGAAGTCGTCGGACAGCGCGTTGACGACCGGGACGCGGGTACCGGCGGCCATCTCCTCGAGCCCGGCCTGCGCGTAGGTGCGCCACACGATCGCCGCGACCTGGCGCTCGAGCACTCGAGCGGTGTCCGACGGGGTCTCCTTGCCGCCGAGCTGGCTGCTGGCGGTGCTGATGATCAACGGTGAGCCGCCGAGGTCGGCGATGCCCACCGCGAACGACACCCGCGTGCGGGTCGAGGACTTGTCGAAGATCACGGCGACGGTCTGCGGGCCGGCGAGCGACTTGTCGGCCCAGCGGTCCTTCTTCAACTCGACCGCGAGATCGAGGATCTCGGCCTGCTCCGCGGGAGTCAGGTCGTCATCGCGCAGCAGGTGACGGGTCATGCGGAAACCCCTTCGGTCTCGGATGCCGCGAGCGACGCCTGCACATCGGCGAGCGAGGCGGCGAACAGCGTCTGGAATTCTTCGATCTCGGCATCCCCGATCGTGAGCGCCGGTGCGATCCGGATCGTCTCCGGGTTCGCGGCGTTGACGATCAGGCCGCGCTGCTGGGCCGCGGCGACGACTTCTCCTGCGACCGGTGCAGACAGCGCAACGCCGATCAGGAGTCCCTTGCCGCGGGTCCCGATGACCAGTGGCGAATCGATCGCGTCGATGACCGACCGCAACTGGGCGCCGCGTGCGGCAGCGTTCTCGACGAGCCCTGCGCGCTCGATCTCGGCGAGCACGGCATCCGCGACCGCCGTGCCCAGCGGGTTGCCGCCGAACGTCGAGCCGTGCGAACCGGGCGTGAACAGCGAGCTCGCCGCGCCGAACGTGACGAGCGCGCCGATCGGGAACCCGCCGCCGATGCCCTTGGCGAGCGTGATGGCGTCGGGGGTGATGCCGTCGTGGCTGAATCCGAACCAGGCACCGGTGCGTCCGGCGCCGGTCTGGATCTCGTCGACGATCAGCAGGGCGCCGTATGCGAGCGTCAGCGAACGTGCAGCCGCGAGGTAGCCCTCGGGCAGTTCGACGACACCGGCCTCGCCCTGGATCGGCTCCACGATGACGGCCGCCACGTGGTCATCCATCGCCGCTTCGAGCGCCTCGATGGTGGCCGGGATGTGCTCGACGCCGCCGGGCATGGGCTCGAACGGGGCGCGCATGCTGGGCTTCGCCGTCATCGCGAGCGATCCCATCGTGCGGCCGTGGAACGCGTTCTCGAGAGCGATGATCCGCGGGCGCTCTGCGCCGCCGTGCAGACGGGCGAGCTTGAACGCGGCCTCGTTCGCCTCGGCGCCGGAGTTCGAGAAGAACACGCGTCCGTCGATGCCGGCACCGGCCAGCCGCTTCAGTCGAGCGGCGAGAGCCAGCTGCGGGGGCGTCGCGAAGTAATTCGACACGTGCGCCAGGGTCGCGGCCTGCCGGGAGATCGCCTCGACGAACACCGGGTGCGCGTGGCCGAGCGACGTCACCGCGATGCCGGCGAGGAAGTCGAGGTAGCGCTTGTCATCGCCGTCGTACAGGTACGAGCCCTCACCGCGGGTCAGCAGCTCCAGCCGGTCCCCCGCGTTGAGCACCAGATCGCGCGCGGCGTCCTCCTGCCAGACGGTCATGCGTTCTTCTTCTCTCCCAGGACGACTTCGGTCCCGATTCCCTTGCTGGTGAACAGTTCGACGAGCACCGAGTGCGGCACCCGTCCGTCGATGATTGCCGCGGCGTCGACGCCCTTCTCCACCGCATCCAGGCATGCTCGCATCTTCGGGATCATGCCCGATTCGAGCGAGGGCAGCATCTCGACGAGATCCCCGGAAGTGATGTGCGACACGAGCGAGTCCCGGTTCGGCCAGTCGGCGTAGAGGCCGGGCACATCGGTGAGGATCACGAGCTTGCGCGCTCCGAGAGCGGTCGCCAGGGCGGATGCCGCGGCATCCGCGTTGACGTTCAGCGACTGACCTGGATGATCGAGGTCGGGAGCGATGCTGGACACCACGGGGACCCGCCCTGCCGCCAGGTGGTCGAGGACCGGCGTGGGATCGACCTGGACGACGTCGCCGACGCGACCGAGATCCACCTCCTCGCCGTCGATCACGACGCCGCGACGACGTCCGCCGAACAGGCCGGCGTCCTCACCGCTCAGGCCGGTGGCGATCGGTCCGTGCGAGTTGATCTTGGCGACCAGCTGAGGATTCACCTGCCCCGTCAGCACCATCCGCACGACGCTGATCGCCTCGGTGTTGGTGACGCGGTAGCCGCCCTTGAACTCGCTGGGGATCTCGAGCCGGTCGAGCATGTGGGAGATCTGCGGCCCACCGCCGTGCACGACGACCGGCAGCACGCCGACATAGCGGAGGTAGGCGATGTCCTGCGCGAAGGCGTCCTGGAGCTCGTCCGAGACCATGGCGTTGCCGCCGTACTTGACGACGACGATCTGGTCGCGGAACTTCTTCAGCCACGGCAGCGACTCGATGAGTGTCGATGCCTTCTCGGCGGCGACGTCCGGCGTGGTGTCCTGGAGGTCGGTCATGAGGAGTACGCGCTGTTCTCGTGGACGTAGTCGTGCGTGAGGTCGTTGGTGAGGATCGTGGCCTCGGCATCGCCGACCTTCAGGTCGATGAGCACGTCGGTCGCCCGCGGCGCGAGATCGACGTCCTCCCGAGGGCGGTCAGGGCCGCCCTGGGTGCACACCCGCACGCCGTTCATCCACACGTCGACGTCGTACGGATCGAACTGCGCGTTCGTCGTGCCGATCGCCGCGAGCACGCGGCCCCAGTTCGGGTCGTTGCCGAAGATGGCGGCTTTGAAGAGGTTGTTGCGCGCCACGGAGCGGCCGACCTCGACGGCATCCTGCTCGGTCGCCGCGTTCGTCACGCGGATCGTGATGTCGTGGCTGGCGCCCTCGGCGTCGCCCTGGAGCTTGACGGCGAGCTCCTGGCAGAGCTCGCGCAGCGCGGCTGAGAAGTCCGCGAGGTCCGGCTTCACGCCGCTCGCAGCGTTGGCGAGGAGCGTGACCTGGTCGTTGGTCGACATGCACCCGTCCGAATCGAGACGGTCGAACGTCCTGCCCGTCGCCGCCCGCAGAGCGGTGTCGGCCTCGAGTGCCTCCAGATCGGCATCCGTGGTGATCACGACAAGCATCGTGGCCAGCCCCGGCGCGAGCATGCCCGCCCCCTTGGCCATGCCGCCGATCGTCCAGCCGTCGCGCGAGATCACGGCGGTCTTCGCGACCGTGTCGGTGGTCATGATCGCCTGGGCTGCGCTGTCGCCGCCGTCTGCCGAGAGTTCGGCGATGGCCTGCTCGGTCCCCGCGAGGACGCGGGAGCGGAAGGTCTCGTCTCCGGTGCCGATGAGCCCGGTGGAGCACACCAGCACGTCGCCGGCGCTGATGTCGAGCAGTTCAGCCGCCTTCTCGGCAGTCTGGTGGGTCGTCTGGAATCCGAAGGCACCGGTGAAACAGTTCGCACCGCCGGAGTTGAGGACCACGGCCTCGACGACACGATCCTGGATGACCTGCTGCGACCAGATGATGGGGTTGGCCTTGGCGCGGTTGCTCGTGAAGACGGCAGCACCGACCTTGCGCGGGCCGCGGTTCACGACGACGGCGACGTCCGGCTTGCCGGTCGACTTCAGGCCTGCGGCGACTCCGGCCGCCTCGAATCCTGCGGGGGCGGTGACGCTCACGGGGCGACTCCGTTCACGGTGAGGGCGCGGGCTTCGGGCAGCCCGAGCGCGATGTTCATGGATTGGATAGCGGCGCCCGCGGTGCCCTTGACGAGATTGTCGACCGCGGTGACGACGGTGACGCGGTTCGCGGCGCGGTCGATCGCGAGACCGATGAGCGCGGTGTTGGCGCCCAGCACGTCAGCGGTGCGGGGGAACTGCCCTTCGGGCAGCAGCTGGACGAACGTCTCATCGCCGTAGGCGCTCTCCCAGGCATCCCGGATCTGCGCATCCGTGACGTCGCCGGCGATCGGAGCGGTCGAGGTCGCCAGGATGCCGCGCGACATCGGGACCAGCACGGGCGTGAAGGAGATCCGCGGGTCGATCGCGCCTGCCTCCCCCGCTCGCTGAGCCTGTCGAAGCGCCTGCTGGATCTCGGGGATGTGCCGGTGGGTGCCGCCGACCGCGTAGGGATTGGCGGTTCCGAGGATCTCGCTGCCGAGAAGGTTGGTCTTGAGGCTCTTTCCGGCGCCGGAGGGACCGACGGCCAGGACCGAGACGATGTCGGACGCGTCGATGACGCCGGCTGCCACACCGGGGACCAGGCTGAGGCTCACGGTGGAGGCGTTGCATCCGGGTGCCGCGATCCGAGTGGCACCGCGCAGATGCTCGCGCTGCTTCGTACCGCCGACCAGGAGCTCGGGGACGCCGTACGTCCACGCGTCGTGGAAGTGGCCGCCGTAGAAGGCATCCCACGAGCTCTTCGAGGTCAGACGGTGGTCGGCGCCGGCGTCGATGACGAGCGGCACCTCGCCAAGGGCATCCGTGTACTGACCGGACTGACCGTGCGGCAGAGCGAGGAATACGATGTCGTGCCCGGAGAGGATCTCAGGAGTCGTGTCCTGCAGTTCGAGATGCGCGAGCGAGCGCAGGTGCGGCTGGTGCTGGATCAGCGGCTGCCCCGCGTTGGAATGCGCGGTGACGGTGCGGATGTCGATGTCGGGATGATCGGCCAGCAGGCGCAGGATCTCGCCTCCCGCATAGCCGGATGCGCCGGAGACGGCGACGGAATACGTCATGGTTCCACCTTAACGGTCGGGATGGTCGTCGACGGAGGCGGCGACGCTCACGCCAGTGCCGGTGCAGGCAGAAACGCGAGGTCGCCTAGAGTCGGCGGTCGTCGCGGCGTCGGCGCACCGGAGCGACGCTCGGGAGGAGCGTCAGCGAAGCGGGTGCGACCGAAGGCATGCCGTGACGATATCGCCCGCGGCGAGTCGGGCGCAAATCCGGGACCTCACGCGGGTCATCGGGCGTGCTGGGCCTGCAGGAAGACGAGGATCGCGCGCACTCTGCGATTCTCGTCGGCAGGACACAGTCCGAGGCCGGCGAAGATGTTGCCGATGTGCTTGCGGATCGCCGCGTCGCTCAGGAACAGCGTCGAGGCGATCTCGGCGTTCGATGCGCCATCCGCCATCAGCGCGAGCACCTCGCGCTCGCGCGGCGTGAGCGCGTCGAGAGGACCGGCGGCATCCGAGCGCAGGAGATGCCGGGTGACCTCGGGGTCGATGACCGTTCCCCCGGAGGCGACGGCGGCGAGCGCGCGGTCGAAATCGCTCACCCGGTTCACGCGCTCCTTCAGCAGATAGCCCACCGCCGCCTCGGGGAGCAGAAGAAGATCTCGTGCATAGCGCTCGGCGACGTATTGCGACAGGACGAGCACGGGCTGCATCGGCCGGTGCCGCCGAATGCTCAGCGCCGCACGCAACCCGTCATCGGTGCCGTCGGGGGGCATGCGCACGTCAGTGACGACGATGTCCGGCGGCACGGACTGCGCCGCATACGCGCGCAGCAGTCCGGGCGCATCGACGGCGGTGGCGACGATCTCGTGGCCGAGCCGCTCCAGCAGGGCGCACAGCGCCTCCCGGAGAAGCGTGGCATCATCCGCGAGCAGTATGCGCATCCGCATGTCCTTCCGGAACACGCGGCGCCCGGTCGGCGGGGAGCGCCAGCGACATCGACAGGACGGTCGGTCCGCCTGCCGGGCTCGAGATCGACAGCGTCCCGCCGATCGCCTCGGCGCGTCCGGCGAGTCCCCGCAGTCCCGTGCCGCGCTCGGGGTCGGCACCACCGTGTCCGTCATCGGTCACACGGATGACGGCGGTGTCGTGCTCGGCGTCGAGGTCCACCAGGATCCGGGAGGCGGAGGTGTGCTTCACGGCGTTCGTCATCGCCTCCGTCACCAGGAAATAGCCGGCCGCCCCCGCGGCGGGATCCAGCCGCGGCATCCCGTTGTCATGGATCCGCAGTGGGAGGCTGCTCCGGCCCGCGAGTTCGCTCAATGCCGCCGCCAATCCATGGTCCGTGAGAATCGCGGGATGGATGCCCCGCACCGTCGAGCGCAGCGATGCCAGAGCGCGCTCGGTCTGGTCCTGCGCCGCGCGCAGCGCGTCTTCAGCCGAATCCGCATCGCCGGTGGCGAGTTCGAGTTCGAGGATGCCGAGGCGGGCGGCGATGCCGACCAGTTCCTGCTGCACGCCGTCGTGCAGATCCCGTTCGATGCGGCGCCGCTCGGCCTCGTGCGCGGAGACGATCGCCGCACGCGAGTGCGTGAGTTGCGCCACGCGCCGATCGATCTCCGCGGAGCGCGGCGCGATCAACCAGCCGATGACGCCGGCGTGCACCGCGGTGAACGCCGCATTGAGATACGCGGCGAGCGCGAGCACGAGCGGGAGCGCGAGGAGTCCGTGCCACCAGTTCTCCGAGCTCACCGTGACCCGCACGTCGGCGAAGAGGTTCACCTCTGCCGGCGGCTGCGTCAGAGCGGTGACCGCCAATGCGATCGGCAGGCCGACCGCGATGCACTGGGCCAGGAGCAGGCAGAACCCGAGCAGTCCGAGCAGGATGCCCAGCAGCAGCGCGGACACCTCGCGCCAGGTCGTGGGTTCGGTGAGCCGCACTCCGAGCCAGTTGTGGCGTTCCTCGCGCGGGACTCTGACGTGCCCGCTCGCGCGGGCCGGCGCTCCGACGATGCGCAGCCGTCGACGCTCGATGACGCCGAAGAGGATCCCCCAGAGCGGGAGGATCACCACGGTGGCGACCACCGGCAGGATCAGGACGATGCCGAGGACCGCGCTGATCACGACCGAGAGCAGCGCGAGCCACGGCCAGCGCGACAGGAGGAACCGTGGGGGCGCCAGCATCAGCCCCTGCCAGATCGTCTCGGTGCGCACGTGCTCAGCCTATGCACGCGTCATCCGGCGACCGGCATCCGGCGCACGAAGGTAGCGCCAGGTCCACCCCGATGGGAGCGTGCGGACGGGTGCACGCCGTGCCGGTCGGAGCTGGACTGGATGCATGACTGATCCTGCCCTCGTCCCCATGGCGCCGATGCTCATCGCACGCGGCGTCGAGAAGAGCTACCCCGTGCGCAGGGCGTCGCCGGTCACGGTGCTGCGCGGCATCGACGTCCTGGTGCGGCGGGGCGAGATGCTCAGCATCGTCGGACCGAGCGGCTCTGGGAAGTCCACGCTGCTGTACTGTCTCGCGGGTCTCGAACGCGTGGACTCCGGTGAGATCTCCCTCGGCGGCACCCGCGTGGACGCGCTCTCCCAGAGCCGGCTGGCGAAGCTGCGACGCGACCGGCTGGGATTCGTGTTCCAGAGCTACAACCTCATCCCTTCGTTGAGCGCGGGTGAGAACGTCGCGCTGCCCGCCCGCCTGCGCGGGTGCCGTGCACCGGACGCCGCAGCGGCGCTGGCGGCCGTCGGACTCTCCGGTCACGCGCACAAGCGGCCGGGCGAGCTCTCCGGAGGGCAGCAGCAGCGGGTCGCGATCGCTCGTGTGCTCGCCGCCCGTCCGGAGGTCGTGTTCGCGGACGAACCGACCGGCGCTCTCGACACGACCACTGGAGCGCAGATCCTGGACCTGCTGCGAGCCCACGCATCCGGTGATCGCAGCGTCGTGCTGGTGACGCATGACCTGGATGCAGCAGCGCGCGCGGACCGGACGCTGGTGCTCCGGGACGGCGCGGTCGTCGCCGAACTGACCCGTCCGTCTGCCGGAGGCATCCTCGCCGCTCTGCACGGGGCCGCACCGAGCGGAGCTGTCGCGTGATCCGGCTGATCCTCGCCGAGCTGCGCCACGGGTGGACCACCTGGATCGGCCTCGTCCTCGTGGCCGCGATCGCGGCTCTGTCGTTCGCGACCGGGATCGCGATGCTGGAGACCGGTCTGGACGTCGGCGGCGAGATCCTGGATGCGTCGATCAGTTTCCTGTCGATCCTGCTGCTGCTCAGCATCCCCGCCGGAGCGATCGTGGTCGCCGCCGTCGCGCGCCTCGCGATCGATCTGCATCGACCGGCATACGCGCGCTGGCTGCTGTCCGGGGTCGGCCCGGGCCAGGCGACCGTCGTGGTGCTCGCCCAGCTGGTGTGCGCCGGGCTGGTGGCGGGCTGCCTCGGCTTCGTGATCTCGATCCCGGTCGTGCCGGTCTTCCTGCATGCCGTGTTCGAGACCGACTCGTCGTGGTGGTCGAGTGCGACGGTCCGCCCCGGCGCCTTCACCGCGATGGTCGTGGTGCCGCTCACGCTCGCGGTGACGCTTGTCGGCGGCCTGCGTGCGGCCGTGTCCGCCGGGCGGACGCCGCCGCTGAGCGCACTGCGGGAGCCGGCTCCGGAGTCCAAGCACATGAGCTGGTGGCGCTGGATCCTCTGCATCGTGGTGCTGCTCGCAGCGGGCGTCGGCGGCGCCATGGCACCGTTCCGCGCGGACGAGCGCAGCACCGCGATATCGCAGTTCCCGCTGCTGCCGGCGTACCTCACCGCCATCGTCGCGACCGTCGCACCGGTGCTGTCCCCCGCCGTGCTGCGTGCGTGGACGGCGATCATCCCGCCGCGCACCTCGACCACCTGGTTCCTCGCTCGGAATCAGGCGCGCTATCACCTCGGGCGCAGCACGGCTTCGGTGACGCCGCTGTTCGTCGGGACAGCGCTGCTCGGCGGGCTGATGACCATGGCGGCGACCACCGGAACGGCCATGACGGACGCCGGGATGCCGGGGAACTTCGACCTCGGCATCCTCCAGGTGATGCTCCTGATCGGCGGACCAGTCGCACTCGGTGCCACGGGCGCAGCCGTGGTGCTGTTCATGAGCAACCGGACGCAGGGGGCCGAGCAGTCGCTGCTGCGCGCCAGCGGCGCGACCCGCGGCGTCGTGGTCGCGGCGGCGCTGTGGCAGGCCGTGATCCATGTCGTGACCGCCGCACTGCTCGCGGCCATCGTCATCGTCGGCACCGCGCTGATCAGCGGCGCCGCCCTGAACCGGTTCCTCCCCGCCGACCCCGTCTACGACCTCGGTGCCGCTGCTGCGCTCGTCGCGGTCGGACTCGTGCTCACGGCATCCGCCACCGTCCTGCCCACGCTGCTCCGGCTTCGAGAGCCGCTCGCCCGACGTCTCGCCGCCGAGTGACCGGCGTCGTCACACCGCCAGCGGTGTGCGCACGGCAGCGTCCAGAGGAGCGGCGAAGAACTGCAGCTCCAGGGCGCTGGATCTCTCGAACGCGCGGAACATCCGCGCCCTCGTCTCGGAGTCGGATGCCGCGGCTGTCTGCGTGACGTACGCGATCGCCTTCGCCGTCGCCTCCTCGAAAGAAGGATCCGCATAGGTGGCGAGCCAGGAGGCGTACGGATGCCGCGGGTCGCGCGCGTACTCGCCGAACTCCCCCGCGTGCAGGCGCGCGCCCAGGTCGGTGTACAGCCAGTAGCACGGCAGGATCGCGGCGATCAGCTCGGCGTAGTCGCCGCCGAACCCGGTCGAGCGCAGATGATCCAGGTACGCGCTCGTCGTGGCGGACGGGTCGGCGCGGAACGTGTCAGTCGACACGCCGTGCTCCGGCGTCAGCCACGACGCATGCAGTTCGAGCTCGCCGACGATCGATCCCTGCGCCCCGCCGGCCCAGAACGCCTGTTCCTCGGACGTCGGCGCGAGCCTGGCCGCTTCGGCGAGCACCCGCGCATACTCGCGCAGATACAGGGCGTCCTGGCCGAGGTAGAACACGAACGGTTCGCGTTCCAGCGTGCCGTCGGCCAGTCCACGGATGAACTCGAGCTCGTCGATGCCGTCGCGGATGCCGCGGATGCGGTCCCACCAGTCATCGGCGATCTCGGCGGCCGACGGACGGGTGTCGAGGCCGCCTCGGTCCCACAGCCCCGCGAAGTGACTGATCGGGCCGTGCCCTCGGCCGACGCGCAGGGCGCCGCTCGCCCGAAGGGACTCGCGCAACCAGGCACGAGCAGCCGCGACCGCGTGCTCGGGGTCGTCCCCGCGAGCGAGGCGCGTGGCGATCGCCGACGACAGCGAGCACCCGGTGCCGTGCGTGTTCGCCGTCGCGATGCGCGTGCCGGTGAACTCGTGGCGCGTGCGCTGCGCCGCATTCACGAGGGCATCCGGCGCGTCGTCGCCCGAGAGGTGCCCGCCCTTGACGAGCACCGCGGCCGCGATCTGCGCCGACAGTGACTCCGCTGCGGCGAGCGCATCGGTCCAGCCGTCGATCGTGCGCCCCGCCAGCACCGCCAGCTCGGCGAGGTTCGGCGTCACGACGTCGGCCCTCGTCAGGAGTGCTCGCAGCGCGTCTTCGGCGTCCGCATCGAGCAGACGGTCACCGCTGGTGGCCACCATCACCGGATCCACGACGACGATCGGCGGACGCTCGGCGTCGAGCCAGGCGGTCACGGTGCGGATCACGTCCGCGTTCGCCAGCATCCCGATCTTCACCGCATCGATCACGATGTCCTCGGAGAGCGCATCGAGCTGAGACTGCAGGAAGACGGGCGGTGGCACATGCACGGCGCGGACGCCCCGGGTGTTCTGCGCCGTCAGCGCGGTGATGACCGCCATCCCGTAACCGCCGTTCGCGGCGATCGATTTCAGGTCCGCCTGGATGCCGGCGCCTCCGGACGGGTCGCTGCCCGCGATGCTGAGCACGCGAGGCGTCGACCGGGCGCGCCATCGGCGCAGGAACTCGGTCGCCGCCGCACGCGGATCGACCGCTGCGCACAGCGCGGAGACGACCGCGATGCCGGCTGCCCCTGCGTCCCTGAGCGCGGCGGCATCCTCGAGGGCGATGCCGCCGATCGCCACGCACGGCAGCGGGCTGGCCGCGGCGAACCTCCGGAACCCGTCGATCCCGAGCGCCGGCGGGTGATCCGGCTTCGTGGTGGTCGGGCGGATCACGCCGACCCCCAGATAGTCCACCGTGCCGTCGGGCAGTGCGAGCACCGCATCCAGATGCGCGGGGCTGTTCGCCGTCAGACCGATCAGAGCGTCCGGCCCGAGAACCTCACGGGCACGGAGCACGGACGCGTCGCCCTGGCCGAGATGCACCCCGTCCACGCGCGCGCCCAGCGCACGCGCGGCGAGCGCGGCGTCGAGTCGGTCGTTCACGACGAGCAGTGCCCGGCCGTCGATCACGGTCGACAGCTCGACGAGCTGCGCGGTGATCTCGGCATCCGTCGCCGCTTTGTCCCGGAGCTGGACGATGCGCACGCCGCCGTCCACCGCCTGCCGTACCGTTTCGACGACACCGCGGTCTCCGCACAGCGCCGCATCGGTGACGAGGTAGAGCGAGAGATCCGCGGTCATCGGGTCACCTCCTCGATGCGTGCGGCCGCAGCGAGGTCGCCGGGCTGAACGGCGGCGAGCGCGTCCAGCAGCGCCACGGCGAAGCTTCCTGGGCCGGTGGAGACGGATGCCGCCCGTTCTGCCGCGATCGTATAGACCAGACTCGCCGCGGCGACCGCGGTCAGCGCATCGGCCCCTGTCGCTCGCGCAGTCCCGAGGAACGCCGCCATCACCGCGCCCAGCGCGCAGCCGCCACCGGTGACACGGGTGAGCAGCTCGTCGCCGTTCGAAATGCGGATGACGCGGCGGCCGTCGGTGATCAGATCCACCGGCCCGGAGACGGCGACGACGCTGCCGTGGCGCTGCGCGAGCGAGAACGCCGCGTCGGCCGCGGCATCCGTCGTGTCCGTGGTGTCTACGCCGCGGCCACCGGTGCTGGCGCCTGCGAGGGCGAGGATCTCAGAGGCGTTGCCGCGGATCGCGGCAGGTCGCAGCGAAACGAGCTCGTGCGCGAGGGCGGTGCGCACCGGCAGCGCACCGATGGCGACGGGGTCGAGCACCCACGGCGTCCCGGCCGCGGCGGCCCCGGCGACCGCTTCGCGGCTCGCCGCGCGCTGCTCGGGTCGCGGCGTGCCGAGATTGATGAGCACGCCGGAGGCGATGGAGGCGAACGTCTCGGACTCGCCGACGATGTCGACCATCGCCGGGGCTGCGCCGAGCGCGAGCAGGACGTTGGCGGTGAAGCCGGTGACCACCGCGTTCGTGATGCACTGGGTCAATGGAGGCGCGGCGCGCAGCTCCGCCAGCAGGGTCGCGGCCTCGGAGACGAGGTCGGTATCGGAAACTGGACGCAGAAGATCGCTCATCGCGACATCCCTTCGCTAGTACGAACTAGATCAGGTTCGACGGGTCTGTTCTCAGCCGCGGTCGCGGCACCCCGTGTCACTGCCTCGCAGTCTATTGGTTCTTCTGGCCCGCCCAGGGCATCGGACGCTCCGGCCCCCGACTGCTGTCGTTCGGCAGGTGCGGAAGCTGCTCGCCGCCGGCGCGGATGCACAGCCAGCGCAGCTCGCCGTCGCTGTCCGGTCGCGCACGCCAGGTGCGCCACACGTTCTGAGCGACGCGGATCACCGTACCGGCCTCGACGTCGACGACGTCCTCGTCCAGACCCATCTGTCCGTGGCCGGCGAGGAACACGTACAGCTCCTCGACATGGGAGTGGGTGTGCCAGTAGCCCGCTTCCTCTCCCGGCAGCAACGCGTTGGCGGTCATACCGATGTACTGCATCGTCAGTTCGTGATCGACGACCCGGCGCCCGTCCCTCGAGCGAGACGGGTCGAAGCCGCCGAAGTGCTCGCGCCAGGCGTCCGGCGCTCCGATGCTGATGACTTCGTAGTCGCTCATGCGCTGATCTCTCCGTTCGGCGGGTTGTCGGTATGGCCGATGACGATGCGGTGGGTCCAGCTCTCACCCGTCCGCTCGTACACGATGCGCGTGTGCCTGCGATCGACCGCGCCCTGCCAGAATTCCACACGCTCGGGGACCACGCGCCAGAGCACCCACTCCCCCGGCCCGATGCCCGCACGGGCGGACGGCGAACGCGCCGCGAGATCCGCCGCGCTCTCTTCGGCATCCGCCTCGACGATGCGTCCGCGCACCCGCACCGCGCGCATGACCGGCTGCCACCAGAAGTTCAGGGCGGCCGCGGGGTGGAGCGACAGCTGCTCGCCCTTGCGCGACGCCCGTGAGCCGGCGAACGCCCAGCCCCGACGATCGACGTCCTTGATGATCAGCGTCCGCGCGTCGGGAATGCCGTCTGCGGCGACCGTCGCGAGTGTCATGGCGAGCGGCTCGGGGACACCGGCCTCGATCGCGGCGCTGAGCCACTCGAGAAAGAGCCGTTCGGGGACGTCCGGCAGCGCGGAGGGGTCGAGCGCCGGCGGCGTGCCGGTGAGCGTCGGTTGGGAGCGCAGCCATTCGGCCGAGGAGGCGGTCATACGACCATCCTGGCGGCTCCCGCGCGCCCTGGCCAGGATCAGGGCGTCCGGGACGCGGACAGGGCCGCTACACGCGTCGCGGCTTCCGCCAGACGGGTTGCGAACGCGGGATCGGATGCCGAGCGCGCAGCGAGCGCGTCGATGATCCGCGTCGCCGTATCCGGGCTCGAGCCCGCGATCGTCAGCACCATGTCCGCACCCGCGTCGACGGCCATGACGGCGTTCGTGACCGGATCCGCGTAGGCCGGATCTCCGGAGGACAGCAGCATCCCGAGATCGTCGGTGACGGCGACGCCCGTGAACCCGAGTTCGTCTCGGAGGATCCCGTACCACTCCGGTGACAGCGTCGCCGGACGGTCCGACACCGAGGTGAACCTCAGGTGCCCCATCATGACGAGCTCTGCGCCGGCGTCGATCCCGGCCTGGAACGGCAGCGCATCGACCGCTCGCCACTCGTCCAGCGACAGGCCGGTCGTGGGGATGGCATGGTGCGAATCGCCCTCAGCCGCTCCGTGTCCGGGAAAGTGCTTGAGAGTCGTCGCGACCAGCCCCTTCTCCCCGGTGACGACCGCGGCGACCCGCTCGGCGACCGCCCGCGGATCGGTCCCGTACGACCTCCGGAAGATGAAAGACCCGTCGGAGCGCGGCACGTCGGCGACGACGCCGAAGTTGATGTCGATGCCGCCCTGATCGAGCAGTTGACCGCGCGCCGAGAACGCGGCCTGCGCGGCCACAGCATCCTCGTCCTTCAGCGTCCGTGCGGAAGGCAGATCGTCCCACGGCAGCCGGGCGACGTCGCCGCCCTCCTCATCCGTCGCGATGAGCGCATCGGGGGATGCCGCGTGCACGGCATCCGTCAGCGATCGCAGCTGCTCTGGCGAGGCGGGGATGTTGTTCCCCATCAGGATCAGTCCGCGCGGCCCGCCTGCGACGTAGGCGGCGAGGGCGGAGGGGTCCGTACCATCGGCGTAGCCCATGGTGACGAGGGCCGCCTGTTCTCGAAGAGGCATCTCCGCGACGCGTTCGGCCGCGAGCTGGATCTCGGTCTTCGGAGTGGGCGTAGGGGTCGGGGTCGGTGTCGCCGAGGGCGCGGGCGACGCGCTCTCCAGGGTGCTCGCGCCCGGCGCGCACGCCACGAGGCCGAAGCCCAGCGACAGGAGCACCGCGGCGCACCGCAGGCGCCGCTGCGAGATCGTCATGCTTCCATCCTGACGCACTCCTCACTCGAGCGGGTGGGCACCGTCCTCTTGCTCGTCGAGCGAGCCGAAACGCGTTCGCCCGCGCCTCTCGCTCGTTGAGCGACACTTCGACTCGCTCCGCTCGCTCAGTGCAGGTCTCCGCGAATCGAAACGCCGTCGCGGTCGAAGAGCTTCAGCCCCTCAGCGCGTTTCGACTCGGGCGGCTCCGCCGTCCTCGCTCAACGAACGAGAAAGGACGGCGAACGAAAGCGGCGCGACAAGGGTGGGTCACTCCCGCAGCGTCGCTCCGAAGCGCTCGGTCGCGACGGCGACGCCGGCGAGCTTCGCCTCCGTCGCCTCGGCAGCGGTCAGCGTCCGATCCGGCGCACGGAAGCGCAGCGCGAACGTCAGGCTCTTCGCGCCATCCGGAAGGCCGTCGCCACGGTAGTCGTCGACGAGCCGCAGCGACTCGAGCAGCTCACCGGCGCCCTCGACGAGCGCCTCGCGCAGATCGCCGGCGGCGAGGGCCGCCGGCACGACCAGCGACACGTCCTGCGTCGCTGCGGGGAACGTCGACAGGCTCTCGGCCACCACGCGGTGGCCGGCGAGCTCGAGGATGCCGTCGAGATCCAGCTCGAGCACGACAGCGCGCCCGGGGAGATCCGCGTCGGATGCGACGTCAGGGTGCAGTTCGCCCACATAGCCGACCTCGGCCCCGCGCACGCTGAGCACTCCGGTGCGCCCCGGGTGAAGCGCCGCCCGCTGCCCCTGGACGACGTCGATCTCGGTGCCCGCGGCCGCGGCGATGACGTGGACGACATCCAGTGCATCGCTCAGGCCGTACGCCTCGGCGGCGCGGCCCGGCTGGCGCGGCGTCGCGTTACCCGTGAACAGGGCTGCGATGTGGCGGCGCTGCGGCGGGATCGACGCGTTCAGCGCGGCGAGCGTCTCGTCCGACGGACGCGCACCGAGCGGCGGAACCTCGTCCGTGCCGTACACGACACCGGCCTCAGGGAGGAAGACGACGCCCGTCTCGAAGATCGCGATGTCGGTCAGGCCGCGGGCGATGTTGCGATGCGCCGTCTGCAGAAGTCCGGGGATGAGCGAGCGACGCAGGAACGGAGCCTGTCCGTCGAGGGGATTGGCCAGACGGATGCTGGGGAGGTGCTCCCCCGTCGTTGACCCGTGCAGATCGTTGTGCGCCTCGGTCGTGAACGGGAATGCCGGCGTCTCGACGAGGCCGGCGGCAGCCAGCGCGTTCGCGACACGACGACGGCCGAGCTGCATCGCGGTCAGCCCACGCCCGGACGGCGGCGTCGGCAGCACCGAGGGGATGCGGTCGAGACCGTGGATGCGGGCGACCTCCTCGGCGAGCGTCCACTTGTCCGTGAGGTCGGGCCGCCAGCTCGGCGGGATGACGAACCAGCCGTCCGACGTCTCGGTGACCTCGGCGCCGATCATCTCGAGGGCATCGACGATCTCGGCATCCTCGTAGTCCACGCCGATCAGGCCGGGAACGAACTCGGCCGGGAGGTCGATGCCTGCGATCTCCACCTCGGAGTACAGCGCGCCGCCGATCTCGTCCAGCGTGCCGCCGGCGAGCTCGACCATGAGGTCGGCGACGCGGCGGGCGGCGACGAACGGGATGAGCGGGTCGACACCGCGCTCGAAGCGCTTGGACGCCTCGCTGGGCAGCTTGTGCCGGCGGGCGGTGCGGGCGATCGACACCGAGTCGAAGTTCGCGGCCTCGATCAGCACATTGCGAGTGGCATCCGACATCTCGGTCGTTCCGCCGCCCATGACGCCGGCGAGACCGATCGGCCCCGAGTCGTCGGTGATGAGCAGGTCTTCGACGTGCAGAGCGCGCTCCTGGCCGTCCAGGGTCGTCATCGTCTCGCCCTGCTGCGCACGGCGCACCGTGATGCCGCCGGACAGCTTGTCCAGGTCGTAGCCGTGGATCGGGTTGCCGAGCTCGAGCATGACGTAATTCGTGATGTCGATCAGCACACCGAGCGAGCGGATGCCGGCGAGAGCCAGGCGCGAGACCATCCACGGCGGAGTCGGACGCGTCGGGTCCACGTCGCGAACCACGCGCACGACGAACTCCTGCACGGCCGGCGCTTCACGCAGCGGCTCGGCGGTGACGGCCAGCGGGAACCCGGTGCCGGGGGCGACGTCGTCCCATTCATGCTCGGCCGGGTCGCGGAAGTCGGCCCCTGTGGCGTGCGCGTACTCGCGCGCGACGCCACGGAGCGAGAACGCGTACCCGCGGTCCGGGGTGACGTTGATCTCGACGGCGACATCGTCCAGCCCCAGCAGAGCGAGGGCGTCGATGCCGACCTCGGGATCGAGACCCAGCGTGGACAGGACCAGGATGCCGTTGTGCTCGTCGCCCAGACCGAGCTCGCGGGCCGAGGCGATCATGCCGTCCGACACGTGCCCGTAGGTCTTGCGGGCCGCGATCGGGAACGGACCCGGGAGCACTGCGCCGGGCAGGGTCACCACGACCTTGTCGCCGACGGCGAAGTTGCTGGCACCGCACACGATTCCGCGGGCACCGCCGTTCGCTTCGCCGACATCGACCTGGCACCACCGGATGGTCTTGCCGTTGGACTGCGGCTCCTCCTCGAACGAGAGGACCTGCCCCACGACGACGGGGCCGGAGATCTCGAACCGGTGGATCTCCTCCTCCTCGAAGCCGACGGCCACGAGCGCCGCGAAGACGTCCTCGGGGGTGGCATCCGCAGCCACATCGACGTACTCACGCAACCACGAAAGCGGGACGCGCATCACACCACCATCCCGAACTGCTCGCTGAAGCGGACATCGCCCTCGGCCATGTCGCGCATGTCCTTCACATCGCTGCGGAACATCAGGCCCCGCTCGATCCCCATCCCGAACGCGAACCCGCTGTACTCCTCGGGGTCGATACCCGCGGCGCGCAGCACGTTCGGGTTGACCATGCCGCAGCCGCCCCACTCGATCCAGCGCGCGCCGCCCTTGAACGTCGGGTGCCACAGGTCGAGCTCGGCAGAGGGCTCGGTGAACGGGAAGTAGTTGGTGCGGAAGCGCGTCTTCGCCTCCGGTCCGAACAGCTGGCGCGCGAAGTGGTCGAGCGTGCCCTTCAGGTGCGCCATCGTGATGCCCTTGTCGATGACGAGGCCCTCGAACTGGGTGAACACGGGCAGGTGGGTCGCGTCGAACTCGTCGGTGCGGTAAACGCGACCGGGGCACAGCACGTAGATCGGCACCTCGCGGTCGAGCATCGAGCGCACCTGGACGGGGCTCGTGTGCGTGCGCATCACGAGGTGGCGCGAGGTCGGGTCGACGTAGAAAGTGTCCTGCTCCTGACGAGCGGGGTGGTCGACGTCGAAGTTCAGGGCGTCGAAGTTGAACCACTCGTGTTCGAGCTCCGGCCCCTCCGCGATCTCCCAGCCCATCCCGACGAAGATGTCGCACACCTCGTCCTGGAGCAGGGTCAGCGGATGCCGCGCGCCGACGCGCGTGCGCGAGGACACCGCGGTGATGTCGACGCGCTCCGCCTCGAGGCGGGCGGCGGTCTCGGCCTCGGCGAGCTCGGTCTCCTTGGCTGCGAGCGCCTGGGTGACCCGGCCACGGCCCTGGCCGACGAGCTTGCCGAACGCCGCCTTGTGCTCGGGTGCCACCTGGCGCATCGAGGCGTTCAGGACCGCCAGCGGCGATCCCTCCCCCACGTGCGCGGCGCGCGCGGCCTTCAGCTCTGCGGTGCTGGCTGCGGCGCGGATCGCATCAAGCGCTGCTGCGACGGCGGTCTCCACCGCCTCGGGCGTGATCTCGGGTACGTCTGACACGAGAATCGAGTCTACCGGCGCGCGGTGGCCGCGCCGGTACGTCAGATTCCCGGCATCCCTCCGATATCGTGCTTGCCCGCACCCTTCTGCAGCGCGATCGCCTCTGTCAGCGTCGACTCGTCATCCGCCGCCGGGTTGTGCGCATTCGCGATCGCCCGGAGCTTCGGTGACCGACGCGTGCGGATCTCGATGTACTTCGCAATCCCCGAGAGGATCAGACACATGACGATGTAGATACCGCCGATGATGAACGCCGATTGCAGGATGGGACGCCCCTGCTGCGATCCGAGCAGCTTCGCGAAATACAGCAGTTCAGGGTACGTGATGATGAATCCGAGAGCGGTGTCCTTCATGGTCACCACGAGCTGAGCCACGATCACCGGGAGCATCGCCCGGACGGCCTGTGGCAGCAGGATGAGTCGCATGACGCCGTTCTTGCGCAGCCCGATCGCGTAGCCGGCTTCCTTCTGGCCGCGGGGCAACGATTCGATGCCGGCGCGCAGCACTTCGGCAAGTACCGACCCGTTGTACATCATGAGCGCGATGACCACGGCCCAGTACGGCGGCATCCTGACACCGATCACAGGAAGGCCGTAATACAGCAGCATCATGAAGACCAGCACCGGGACAGCCCGGAAGAACTCAGTGACGACCGTCACGGGGACGCGCACCCAGGCATGCTCCGACAACCGGCCGATCGCGAGCACGAAGCCCAGGATCAGGCTCAGAACCGCCGCCAGGCCGAACGCCGCAAGCGTCCGCCCCAGAGCGTCGAAGATCTGCACCCAGACAGCGGAGAACGTGAAGACGTACCAGCGAGAAGCCTCGAACTGTCCGCTCTGCCACAACTGGTAGGAGACGAAGCCGAGGACAGCGAGGACGACGATGACCGTGGCCACGCCGAGGATCCGATTGCGGAGTATCGCCTTCGGGCCGGGCACGTCGTAAAGGACGGAAGTCATCGCGCGATCCTCCACTTGTTCTCGAGATAGCGCTGCAGCCAGCTGAGAAGCATGACGAGCGCCACGAAGATGACAGCCACCCACAGTAGGACGACCAGCGCATTCTCCCCGCGTTCGCTCATGTACGACCGGACGGCACCCAGCTCGACCACGGAGAATCCGGCCGCAACGGTCGTGTTCTTGAGGAGCGCGATGAAAACGCTCATCATCGGCGGCACCACCGAACGGAACGCCTGCGGCAGCACGACCAGGGTCATCACCTGTCCGAATGGCAGGCCGATCGCCCGCGCTGCTTCCGCCTGCCCTGTCGGCACCGTGTTGATGCCTGCGCGGATCACTTCGGCAACATACGTCGCGGTATAGATCCCCAGTGCGAAGATGCCCAGGACCGTCGGATCGACCTTGGGAAGTCCCAGTTGCGGATAGCCGAAGATGAAGAAGAAGAAGACGAGTGTCAGTGGCGTGTTGCGGACCAGGTTGACGTATACCGTCCCGACCCCGCGCGCGATAGGCACGGGCGCGACACGCATGGCGCCGACGAGCACGCCGATCACCATTGCAAGCGCGCCGCCGGCGAAGAACAGCACCAGGGTGTTGCCCAGTGCCTCGCCCCACAGGTCGAGATTCCCGAAGATGACGTCCACGCCGCCCTCCCCTTCCGTGTGTCGAAGAGGGACGGTCCTGAGGACCGTCCCTCTTGAGCCGATCAGTCGACCGCGGGCTGTTCGACCTCGATACCCGACGAACCGAGGTTCGCGTCGAAGATCGCCTGCCAGATGTCGCCGCCGTCGGTAAAGAGCGTGTTGATGTGCTCCTGCAGCGCCGCATCGCCCTTGGTGAGGCCGACGCCGTAGCGCTCCTCAGTGAACGGCTCGCCGACGACCTTGAGGTTGTCCGGGTCCTGGGCTGCGTAGCCGATCAGGATCGCCTGGTCGGTCGTGACTGCCTGGACCTCGCCATTGAGCAGTGCCTCGACACAAGCCGAGTACAGGTCGAACTCGCGAGTCGGAACCTCCGGGTAGTTGTCCCGGATGTTCTGGATCGGAGTGGAGCCGGTCGCAGAGCACACTGTGGTGTCCGCGTTCAAGTCCGCTTCGCTCTTGATGTCGCTGTCGCTGCCGACGAGGAGTCCCTGCCCAGTGATGAAGTACGGACCAGCGAAGTCGATGATCTCCTTGCGCTTATCGGTGATCGAGTAGGTTCCGACGTAGTAGTCGATGTCGCCGTTCACGAGCGCCTGCTCGCGGTTCGCGGACGCGATCGCCTTGAACTCGATCTGGTCCTCGTCGAAGCCGAGGGAGGCCGCGATCCATCGCGCGATGTCGACGTCGAAGCCGGTGCGCTCCTGAGTCGTCACGTCGAGGTAGCCGAGACCGGGCTGGTCCTCTTTGACGCCGATGATCACGCCGTCGCGCGCGCTCATGTTGTCGAACGTGGGGCTGCCTTCGAGCGTGACGTCCTCGGCCACCTCGAACCAGGTCGTCTCCTCGCCGGTGTCGCCGCCGTCGGTGTCTCCACCGGGATCGGTCGGTGTGCCGCTGTTGCAGGCGGTCAGCGCGAGCAGCGCTGCTGCCGCGATCCCGATCCCTGCCAGTGTCCGTGTGCGTCGCATGTGCGTCTCCTTCGTGTGCTGTGTGTGCAGGATGGTCAAGTCGGATCAGTGGGTGAGGAGCTTCGAGAGGAAGTCCTTCGCACGGTCGCTCTTCGGCTTCGTGAAGAACTCCTCCGGCGTGGCCTCTTCGACGATCTTCCCGTCCGCCATGAAGACGACACGGTTCGCAGCTTTGCGGGCGAAGCCCATCTCGTGTGTGACGACGATCATCGTCATCCCGTCATGGGCGAGCCCGACCATGACGTCGAGGACCTCGTTGATCATCTCGGGGTCGAGCGCACTCGTCGGCTCGTCGAACAGCATCACCTTGGGGTTCATGGCCAGCGCCCGTGCGATCGCGACGCGCTGCTGCTGCCCGCCGGAGAGCTGAGCCGGGAGCTTGGTCGCCTGCTGCGCCACGCCGACGCGGTCCAGCAGCAGCATGGCCTCCTTCTCGGCATCCGCCTTCTTCATGCCGCGGACCTTGATCGGCCCGAGCGTGACGTTCTCGAGGATCGTCAGGTGGGCGAAGAGGTTGAACGACTGGAACACCATGCCGACGTCGGCTCGCAGGTGCGCGAGTCCCTTGCCCTCGGCGGGGAGCTCCTTGCCATCGATCGAGATCTGGCCGCTCGTGATCGTCTCGAGTCGGTTGATCGTGCGACACAGCGTCGACTTGCCCGACCCGGACGGCCCGATCACCACCACGACCTCGCCCTTGCCGACGGTGAGGTTGATATCGGTCAGTGCCTGGAACTCGCCGTAGTGCTTCTGGACGTTGTCCACGACGACAAGGGGTGCACCAGTCTCGGTCATGCTCCCCACCCTAGGAGTCGGCGGGCGCCGGAACCAGAGCCGAACCGCCCGAGTTACATAGTTGTAACCGGGCGGAATCGTTCAGCGCGCGGCAGCGGCGCGTTGCGTGAACGCGCTCTCGTACAGGCAGACGCTCGCCGCGGTGGCGAGGTTCAGGGATTCCGCACGTCCGAAGATCGGCAGCTTGAGCGCACGGTCCGCCAGCGCGAGCGACGCGTCCTCGAGTCCGCGCGCCTCGTTGCCGAACAGCCAGGCGGTCGGCCCGTCCAGCACACCCTCGGCGCGGGCTGCGAGCAGGTCGTCGCCCTTCACGTCGGCCGCGAGGACGGTGATGCCGGCGGCACGGGCTCGGGAGACGACATCCACCAGATCCCCGCCGACCGACACGGGCAGGTGGAACAGCGAACCGGTGGTCGCCCGGACGACCTTCGGATTGTAGGGGTCGACGGTGCGGCCGGTAAGGACCACAGCGTCCGCGCCGGCGGCATCCGCTGCCCGGATGATCGTGCCGAGGTTGCCGGGATCCCGCACCTCCTCGCAGATCGCGATCAGACGAGGGGATGCCGCGAAGATCTCCTTCACCGCCGTCGGCGTCTGCTGGACCACCGCGACGAGCCCCTGCGGCGTGACCGTGTCGGCCATCGCGTTCAGGACGTACTCGGTGACGTACTCCACCTCGACGCCGTGCTCGCTCGCCTTGGCGCGGATATCGGGATGCTTCTCCCACCCGGTCGGCGTAGAGAACAGCTCGACGATCGCCTCGGGGCGGTACGAGAGCGCTTCGCGCACCGCCTGCGGACCCTCCAGCAGGAACAGGCCCGTCTCGGTGCGGGCACTGCGCTTGGTGAGCTTGGCGACGGCGCGAACGCGGGGGGACCGGGGATTCTCCAGCACGGTCTCAGTCTAGGGACACGGGGACCGCTCCCGCGCGCATCGCGGAGCGCTGTTCACTCGGCGTCCACGCAGATCAGCGGGCTAGTGTGCCCTGGTGCCCTCCGCCGTCCCGCGCTCCCCCGCCCATCGGCGCATCGCCGTAGGCACGGCGGCCGTCCTCACGATCGCTGCGGGGCTCCTCGTGCACCGGTACGGGTCGGGTGATTCCGGAGACATCGTCGGCGACGCGCTCTACGCGGTTCTCCTGTATCTGCTGCTCGCCCTGCTCGCCCCGCGCAGCCCGCGGCGCCTGATCGGCGCGCTCGCGCTCATCCTCTGCGCCCTGGTGGAGTTCCTGCAGCTCACCGGCATCCCCCGCGAGGCCGCGGCCGTCTTCCCGCCGGCCGCGCTCGTCCTCGGTGCCGGATTCGATCAGCGGGATCTGCTCGTCTACGCGGCAGCGGTCGTGATCACGATGATCGTGGATGTCGTGATCTCGCGTGCCACACGTCCGCGCTCGCACACGGCGTAGGAACGACGAAACGGGCGCCCTCCCGAAGGAGGACGCCCGTTTCCGAGAGGATGCTTACGCAGCCGTCTTCGGTGCGTTCACGTCCGAAGGCAGAGCCTTCTTGGCCGTCTCGACGAGCGAGGCGAACGTGGCCGGCTCGTTCACCGCGAGCTCGGCGAGCATGCGACGGTCGACCTGCACACCCGCGAGGCCGAGGCCCTGGATGAAGCGGTTGTACGTGATGCCGTTCTGGCGGGCCGCAGCGTTGATGCGCTGGATCCACAGACGACGGAAGTCGCCCTTGCGCTTGCGACGGTCACGGTACGCGTAGACGAGGGAGTGAGTGACCTGCTCCTTGGCCTTGCGGTACAGACGCGAACGCTGACCGCGGTAACCGGACGCGCGCTCGAGGATGACGCGACGCTTCTTGTGGGCGTTGACCGCCCTCTTGACTCTTGCCATTTTCCTGTGTTCCTGTTCGTGCGTTCGGGCGCGTCAGCGACCGAGAAGCTTCTTCGCGACCTTGGTGTCAGCCTTCGACAGCACCTGGTCCTGGTTGAGGCGGCGGGTGCGACGGCTCGACTTGTGCTCGAGGTTGTGGCGCATACCGGCCTGCTGCTTCTTCAGCTTTCCGCTTCCGGTGATCTTGAAGCGCTTCTTAGCACCCGAGTGGGTCTTCTGCTTCGGCATCTTCTCTTCCTTCGTATGGCGCCTTCTCAGGCGACGGTGTTCACCCGCGCAATGCGGGAGTCTGTGGGGCGGGCGTTACTCCGCGGCGGCCTCGTCCACGGCATCCGTGGTCTTGCCGTCGCGGGCGGCCTGCTTGTTCGCGGCGCGCTGTGCGTCGCGGACGGCGTTCTGCTCGGCCTTCGCCTCGGACTTGTTCTTCAGCGGAGCGACGACCATGACCATGTTGCGTCCATCGATCGTGGGGTTCGACTCGACGGTTCCGAACTCGGCGACATCCTCCGCGAACTTGCGGAGCAGGCGCACACCCTGCTCGGGGCGCGACTGCTCGCGTCCACGGAACAGGATCATCGCCTTGACCTTGTCGCCGGCCTTCAGGAAGCCCTCGGCACGCTTGAGCTTCGTCGTGTAGTCGTGAGCCTCGATCTTCAGACGGAAGCGGACTTCCTTGAGGATCGTGTTCGCCTGGTTGCGGCGAGCTTCCTTCGCCTTCTGGGCGGCCTCGTACTTGAACTTGCCGTAGTCCATGATCTTGACCACGGGCGGCTTCGAGTTGGGGGCAACCTCGACGAGGTCGAGGTCGGCTTCCTGCGCGAGGCGCAGCGCCGCCTCGATGCGGACGACGCCGATCTGCTCACCCGCGGGACCGACGAGGCGGACCTCGGGGACGCGGATGCGCTCATTGGTGCGGGGATCGCTGATGCGGAACTCCTTAGACGATGGTTTCGGCCACCAGGATGCTGTCGGCATCCCGGGCGAAATCAGAATCGTCTCCCACCCACCGGCATTCAGACGCCGGCTGGCACCCTGTCTACCGGTCGATCTTTCGAACGGAACCGGCGGAGTGCTAGACCCGGTAGCCTGGAACGGCAAGCGCGGGTGGGAAGTGAATCCTCTTTCGTACCGGAACAAAACGTTCCGGAGCCCGGCACAGTCTAACAGAAGGCAAGGCGAAGTGACGACTCAGGCATCAGGCGACGACCACCGGCACGACGAGTGGGCTCGGCAGGAGGATGCCGCGACCGCCGCATCCCGCGATATCGCCGACGTTCCGGCGGTCGAGGTGATCACCACCACGGCCGTGCACCTCATGAGTGCGGCGGCCGTGAAGCTCGGCCTGGCCGACGACCCGGACAATCAGCTCGACCTCGACGAGGCGCGCAAGCTCATCAACGCACTGGCCGGCCTGATCACCGCAGGGGCACCGGAGATCAGCGACATGCACGCCCGCTCGCTGCGCGATGGACTGCGGTCGCTGCAGCTCGCGTTCCGCGAGGCATCCGCCATCCCGGACCCGATCGGCAAGGGGCCGGGCGAGAAGTGGACGGGGCCGGTCACGTAACCCGGTCGACGGGCTCCGGTCCTGCGGGCTCCGGGGCGCCGCCTTCGCTCGCAGAGCGGGGACCCTCCCGCTTCGCGGGCCCCTCCCGATGCTCGCTCCGGTCGGCGCCCCTGCGCCCTCCGGACCTGCGCCCTCGCGAGTCCTTGACTGGTGGATGAGGAGGAAGCTCCCGCGACGCCCCTGCTGACTCCGGCTGCTCGCTCGCATTCGTCGCTGAACCGGTGGATGAGGAGAGGAGGCGGGCGGAGTCGAGAAACCAATCCGGGCTCGAGAAACCATGTCTGCGGGTGTTTCTCGAGCGGAAAGTGGTTTCTCGGGTTCAGGCGGAACGGCGGAGCTTCACCGTCAGGGAATCCGCAAGGACCGCGATGCGGTCGTCGGCGGCCCAGCGCTGCGCGAGGCGGGCGAGCACGGCATCGAGGACCTCGCGCTCCAACCCGTCGACCAGTTCGAGGACGACGACGAGCTCTGGGCCGCGCAGCCGCGCGTCGGGGTCCCCCGGCGCCACGGCGACATCGATCACGGCCAGTTCGTGCGCGACGCTCTCCTGCAGCGCCGCATAGACCTCGGGAGAGAGGAAGCTCGGTTCCCAGGCATGCCCCTGCGCCACGGCCCACACCGCCGGGCGGCGCAGCACGAACTCGGTATCGCTCGTCGGATCGAGCACGATCAGATCCGTGTCTTCGGCTGACGCCGCCAGAGCGGCGCGCACGGCCTCGACCGGTATCGGCCGCGCCGAAGCATCCCACCGCTGCATCGCATCGACCGAGGAGAACACGGGCTGGACACGTCGTCCGTCGGGGGCCGCGACCGTCACGATCGACAGCTCCTGCGTCTTGTCCACCGCGAGCCCCGAGGGCGCGATGCCCTCCTCGCCCTTCTCGGCGATCAGCGGGATCAGGACGCGCGCCGAACGGAACGCGTCGACGACCTCGGCCTGACTGCCGGCTCCCGCACGGAAGCGCAGCAGTGCAGCGAGCAGCGCCGGGTCGGCTGACCCGTCGTCCGCGGCGTGCGGGTTGGACTCGAAGCTGCGCCCCGCCCAGGGAACACCGGCCGAATCGCCTGCGTCCGGGTGATCGCAGGAATCAGTCTCCCGCGACATCCAGTGCCTCTGCCAGCGTGAACGCGCCGGCGTAGAGAGCCTTGCCGACGATCGCACCCTCGACACCCAGCGGCACGAGCTCGCGCAGAGCCGCGATGTCATCGAGGCTCGAGATGCCGCCGGAGGCGACGACGGGCTTCGGGGTGCGCGAGGTGACCTCGCGCAGCAGTTCGAGGTTCGGGCCGCGCAGCGTGCCGTCCTTGGTCACGTCGGTGACGACGTAGCGGCTGCAGCCGGCCTCTTCCAGACGGTCGAGCACTTCCCAGAGGTTTCCGCCCTCTTCGGTCCAGCCGCGTGCTGCCAGCGTCGTGCCGCGGACGTCGAGCCCGACGGCCACCGCCTCGCCGTAGCGGCTGATCACGTCGGCCGCCCATTCCGGGTTCTCCAGAGCGGCCGTGCCGAGGTTGATGCGGGAAGCACCGGTCTCGAGCGCCGCCTCCAGACTCGCGTCATCGCGGATGCCGCCGGAGAGCTCCACGTTCACGCTGCGGAACTGCTTGATGACCTTGCGGAGGATGTTCGCGTTCGAGCCGCGCCCGAACGCGGCATCGAGGTCGACGAGGTGGATCCACTGGGCACCCTGGTCGACCCATTCAGCCGCCGCATCCAGCGGGTCGCCGTAGCTGGTCTCGCTGCCCGCCTCACCCTGGGTGAGACGCACCGCCTTGCCGCCGGCCACATCGACGGCCGGGAGAAGGGTCAGGCTGGGTGTTGACGCGAAGTCGTTCATGTCGTCCTCGGGTGGATGAATGTGCACCGTTCGCGGGCACGAGACACGAGACTAGTCCCGTCTGCGGCACGGTTCAAAACGATGACGCCCGCGTGACGGTGCGCGTCGTCCGCTCAGAGCGTTCCGACCCAGTTGCGCAGCAGCCGGATGCCGGCCTCGCCGGACTTCTCCGGGTGGAACTGGGTCGCGGACAGTGGCCCGTTCTCCACGGCGGCGAGGAAGGGCGAACCGTACGTCGTCCACGTCAGCGCGGGCTCGGGGAACGGCGGCATGACGTCGAGTTCCCAGTGCTGCGCGGCGAAGGAATGCACGAAGTAGAAGCGCTCCTCCTCGATACCACGAAAGAGCACGCTGCCCTCGTCCGGCGTCACCGTGTTCCAGCCCATGTGCGGCAGAACGGGCGCGTCGAGTTCGGTGACGGCACCAGGCCACTCCCCCAGGCCCTCGGTGTCGATGCCCCGTTCGACGCCGTGTTCGAACAGCACCTGCATTCCGACGCAGATCCCGAGCACAGGGCGACCGCCGGCGAGGCGGCGCTCGATGATCTCGTCACCGCCGTGGGCCGCAAGAGCCTCGCGCACGGCCGCGAACGCGCCGACGCCGGGCACGACGAGGCCGTCCGCCTCGAGCGCCTCGGCCCTGTTTCCGGTGAGCACGGCATCCGCGCCAGCGGCGATCAGCGCCTTGACTGCGGAGTGGACGTTGCCGGACTCGTAATCGAAGACGGCGACGCGAGGACGACTCACAGCGCGCCCTTGGTGGACGGGATGCCGGAGACCAGCGGGTCGAGCGCCTTGGCCTGGCGGAAGGCGCGCGCGAAGGCCTTGTACTCGGCCTCGGCGATGTGGTGCGGGTCGCGTCCGCCGAGCACGCGCACGTGGACGGTGAGCCCGGCGTTGAACGTGATCGCCTCGAAGGAGTGGCGCACGAGAGAGCCGGTGAAGTGTCCGCCGATGAGGTGGTGCTCGAAGCCGGCGGGCTCGCCGGAGTGCACGAGATACGGCCGACCGCTGATGTCGACGACGGCCTGAGCGAGCGCTTCGTCCAGCGGGACGAGCGCATCGCCGTAGCGGGAGATGCCGGACTTGTCGCCCAGCGCCTCACGGATCGCCTGACCCAGCACGATGGAGATGTCCTCGACGGTGTGGTGCGCATCGATGCCGGTGTCGCCGGACGCGCGCACGGTCAGGTCCGTCAGCGAGTGCTTCGCGAAAGCGGTCAGCATGTGATCGAAGAACGGCACCGACGTATCGATGTGGCTGATGCCGGAACCGTCCAGGTTCAGCTCGAGTTCGACGGACGACTCGGACGTGCTGCGGGTGCGGCTGGCGGTGCGGCTCATGAGGCCGATTCTATCGATGCCAGCGCGTCCAGGAACGCCGTCGTCTCGGCCTCGGTGCCTGCCGTGACGCGCAGGTGCCCTGCGATGCCCACATCCCGTACGAGAACCCCCCGGTCGTACAGCGCCTGCCAGGTCGCCTTCGGATCCACCACCCCGCCGAACAGGACGAAGTTCGACCAGGATTCGTGCGGCGCGTAGCCCAGCGCTTCGAGCGTCGCCGTGATCCGATCACGCTGCTCGACGATCTCGTCGACCATCGCGAGCATGGTGTCGGCGTTGCGCAATGCCGCGATCGCCGCGGCCTGGGTGAGAGCGCTCAGGTGATACGGCAACCGGACGAGGCGCAGAGCGTCGATGAAAGCCGGATCGGCCGCGAGATAGCCGACACGTGCACCCGCGAACGCAAACGCCTTGCTCATGGTCCGCGAGATCGCCAGACGCGGGCGACCCTCCAGAAGCGTCAGCGCTGACGGTTCATCGCGAGGGGCGAACTCCTGATAGGCCTCGTCGACGACGACGATGCCACGGGATGCTTCGTACACCGCCTCGACGACATCGAGGCCGAGCGGTGTGCCGGTCGGATTGTTCGGCGAGCACAGCAGGACGATGTCCGGTTCGACGGCCGCCACCTGTGCGGCGGCGTCGTCCGGCGTCACCGTGTAGTCCGGCTCGCGCTTGCCTGCGATCCATGTGGATCCGGTGCCCTGCGTGATGAGCGGATACATCGAGTACGTCGGGGCGAAACCGAAGGCGGTGCGCCCCGGTCCGCCGAAGGCCTGCGCAATGTGCTGCAGGACCTCGTTCGATCCGTTGCCCGCCCAGATCCGATCCGCCGACAGCCCGTGGCCCAGGTAGTCCGCGAAGCTCTCGCGCAACGTCGTGAACTCGCGATCCGGGTAGCGGTTCACGTCGCGAAGAGCGACCGCGATGTCGTCGAGGATGTCACTGGCGACGGCATCCGGAATCGGGTGCGTGTTCTCGTTGACGTTCAGCGCGACCGGAAGCGGCGCCTGCGGAGCGCCGTACGGGGTGAGGCCGCGCAGATCATCGCGGAGAGGAAGGTCATCGAGGGAGGTCACCCGCCCCATGCTACCGAGACGGCTCCACCGCCCGAGGCCGATATGACGAAGCGTCTCAACCCGCGTAGGCCGCCGGGATCGCCAGTTCTTCACCGATCATCAGCGTGCCGCCTTCGAGCAGGTTCAGCTTCTGCAGGCCGTCGACCACGTCACGCGGATCGGCACCGGGCGCGATCTCCTCCGCGATCGACCAGAGAGTGTCGCCGGGCATGACGGTGACCGTCTCGAACGACGAGGTCACTTCCTCACCACCGGCGTAGGCGGATCCGCCGCTGAGCGCCGCGAAGGCGAGACCGACCGCCAGGGGAAGCGCGGCGAGGGCGAGCAGGACGCGGCGACCCCGTGCCGTCAGACGCAGCCGGGTGACTGCCGCGGACGGACGGATGGACGGTGCGGTGACGCTGATGCTGCTCATGATCGCTGCTCCTCGTACTTCCTCTCCCGATCGGGAGACTTTGGCGTAGCGTTCGCATTCCCCACTCGGCCGGGAGTGGGGGATGCGAAGCTACGTACCGAATGTATCTTCGATTTCGAATGACTGTCAAGTCTTTTTCGAAACCGGATCGTCGAATCCTCCGACACGCTCGAACAGATCTTCCCCGCACGCGGAATCTCGGATACGGTTTCGCTAACGACACCTCACCACGGGCCTCCGACATCGATGCCGGACACCCGATCGGTCAACGAAGGAGCAGCCATGAGCGACGCATCAGCCCCCGGCACCGAGGCACCGCGCACTCGTCGACGCAAGAGCCTGAGCGCCAAGCAGATGGCGATCCTCGAAGTCATCCAGACGTCGATCGCGCGGCACGGCTATCCGCCGAGCATGCGCGAGATCGGCGACGCCGTCGGACTGAAGTCGCTCTCGAGCGTCACGCATCAGCTGGGCCAGCTCGAGCTCAGCGGCTACCTGCGCCGTGACCCGGGCAAGACGCGCGCCATGGAGGTGCTGATCGATCTGCCGGGCAGCGGCACCGAGAACCCGGCGGACACGGCTCCCCCCGTCGGCGACGCAGCGCTCGTGCCCCTCGTCGGGCAGATCGCGGCCGGCGTGCCGATCACTGCAGAGCAGCAGGTCGAGGAGATCTTCCCCCTGCCGCGCCAGCTCGTGGGCAAGGGCGAGCTGTTCATGCTCAAGGTCAACGGCGAGTCGATGATCGATGCCGCCATCTGCGACGGCGACTGGGTCGTGGTGCGCACGCAGAACACGGCGGAGAACGGTGAGATCGTCGCCGCCATGCTCGATGACGAGGCCACGGTCAAGACCTTCCGACGCCGTGACGGCCACACCTGGCTGCTCCCGCGGAACTCCGCGTTCGAGCCGATCCCTGGCGACGACGCGACCGTGCTGGGCAAGGTCGTCGCGGTGCTGCGCGCGGTCTGATCCCCTTCGACAGCAGAGCGGCCTCTCCCGATCGGGAGAGGCCGCTCTGCTGTCCTGGTGCGATCAGATCGCCACTGACACGTCCTCGCGGACGCGGCGGGTGGCCTCGACGATGTTGCGCAGCGACTCGGTCGTCTCGTCGTACCCGCGGGTCTTCAGACCGCAGTCCGGGTTGACCCACAGCTGACGGTTCGGGATCTCGGCCGCCGCACGGCGCAGCAGCGCCTCGATCTCGTCCGTGGAGGGAACGCGCGGCGAGTGGATGTCGTAGACACCCGGCCCGATGCCGTGGTCGAAACCGGAATCGACGATGTCGTCCACGACGTCCATCCGGCTGCGTGCCGCCTCGATCGACGTGACGTCGGCATCCAGCGCCCGGATCGCGTCGATCACGACGCCGAACTCCGAGTAGCAGAGGTGGGTGTGGATCTGGGTCGCCGCGACCGCTCCGCCGGTGGCGAGGCGGAACGAGTCCACCGACCACTTCAGGTACGCGGCCTGGTCCGCCTGCTTGAGCGGCAGCAGCTCGCGCAGCGCGGGCTCGTCGACCTGGATGATCTCGATGCCGGCCTTCTCGAGATCGGTGATCTCCTCGCGCAGCGCGAGGGCGACCTGGTTGGCCGTCTCGCCGAGCGGCTGGTCGTCGCGCACGAACGACCAGGCGAGGATCGTGACGGGTCCCGTGAGCATGCCCTTCATGTGCTTGGCCGTGCGGGACTGGGCGTAGGTCGACCAGTCCACCGTGATCGGCGCGGGACGGGACACATCGCCCCACAGGATCGACGGGCGGGTGGCGCGCGATCCGTACGACTGCACCCAGCCGTTCTCCGTGACCGCGAATCCGTCCAGGTTCTCGGCGAAGTACTGCACCATGTCGTTGCGCTCGGGCTCGCCGTGCACGAGGACGTCGAGGCCGAGGTCCTCCTGCAACGCCACGACGCTGTCGATCTCCGCACGCAGGAACTCCTGGTACTCCGCCTCGGTGATCTCGCCGCGCGTGAAGCGCGCACGCGCACGGCGGATGTCACCGGTCTGCGGGAACGAACCGATAGTCGTCAGCGGGAGCGCGGGGAGGCCGAGGGCCTCTTCCTGCGCCGCCTCGCGCTCCGCGTAGGAGACGCGCGAGAAGTCGGCATCCGACAGGGTGCGGGCGCGCACGCCGCCGTCGCGGACTCCTGGTGCCGACAGGCGGTCCGCCAGAGCCGCGGATGCCGCGTCCAGCTCGTCCTGGATCGCCGCGCGTCCTTCGGCGAGACCGCGGGCCAGCGTGACCACCTGCGCGACCTTCTGGTCGGCGAAGGCGAGCCAGGAGACCAGACGACCGTCGAGCTGGTACTCGTCCGTGACGTCATGCGGCACATGCAGCAGCGAGGTCGAGGTCGAGGCCGCGATCCCTGCCGCACCGAGCGCCTTCAGCGCTTCGAGCCGGTCGAACGCCGCTGCGAGGTCGCCGCGCCAGATGTTGTGGCCGTCGATCACACCGCCGACGAGCACCTTGTCCGCAAGCCCTGCGGCGGCCGCGGGAACGGAGCCGCGGACCAGGTCGACGGCGATCGCCTCGACCGGTGCGGCGGACAGCACGGGGAAGGCGGCATCCAGCGACGCGTAGGGAGCAGCGACGAGGATCGCGGGACGCTCGGATGCCCCGCCGAGCACGGCGAGCGCGCGCTCCGCGGCAGCGGTGAGCTGCGCGGTCGACGCCGGCAGCGACTCGCTGACCAGGGCGGGCTCGTCGATCTGTACCCAGGCGGCACCGGCGGCCCGCAGACGCGCGAGCAGGTCGACGTAGACCGGGAGCACGTCCTCGAGGCGGGACAGCGGGTCGAAGCCCTCCGGCGCGTCATCCGAGGCCTTGGCCAGGGCGAGGAGCGTGACCGGCCCGACGATGGCAGGACGCGTCACGAATCCGGCAGCGGCGGCCTCGACGACCTCGCGGACGAGGCGGTCGCTGGAGAGCGAGAACGACGTCTCCGGACCGATCTCGGGCACGAGGTAGTGGTAGTTGGAGTCGAACCATTTGGTCATCTCCAGCGGCGCGCGGTCGCCTTCGCCGCGGGCGACGGTGAAGTACGCCGGGAGTCCGATGGTGCCGTCCGCGTCGCGCAGGTTCTCGAAACGCGCAGGGATCGCACCGACGGTGACCGCGGCATCCAGAACCTGGTCGTAGTACGAGAACGACTCGGGGATCGCGGAATCCGTGCGGCCCAGACCCAGCGATGCGAGGCGCTCGCGGGTCGCGGCGCGCAGCTCGGCGCTGGTCGCCTCGAGCTGCTGCTCGTCGATCCGCCCGGCCCAGAACGCCTCGACGGCCTTCTTCAGTTCGCGGCGGCGCCCGATGCGGGGGTAGCCGAGGATGGTGCCCTCGGGAAATGCAGTCATGGTCGGTCCTTTCAGGAGGGGTCTAGTGGTGAAGAGCGGGGAGGATGTCGGCCGACTCGAGGACGTTCAGGACCGTCTCGTGCTGGTTGAACGCATACAGGTGCACACCGGGTGCGCCGCCCGCGACGACCTCGCGGGCGAGCCGCGCGGCCCAGTCCACGCCGATCGCCCTGCGTCCCTCGACCGTCGGCTCGACCTCGAGGGCGACCTGGAGCTCGCCGGGGATCTCCTCGCCGGTGAGCTCGAGGACTCTGGTCAGGCGCGTGGGCGAGGTGATCGGCATGATCCCCGGGAGGATCGGAATCGTGACGCCGGCGCGGCGCGCGCGCTCGACGAACGCCAGGTAGTCGTCCGGGTGGAAGAACAGCTGCGTGATGGCGAAGGTCGCACCAGCCGCCTGCTTGGCCAGCAGCGCCTCGACATCCTGCGTGCGGTGCGCCGAGCGCGGATGCCCCTTCGGGAACGCCGCCACGGCGATGCTCACCTTCCGGCGCGGTCCGACGCGCGCGGCGCCGGGGATGCCCGGAACGGGCGACTCCTCGTACGGAGCGCGCTCCGCCTGCACCCGATCGATCAGCTGCACGAGCTGCGCGGCGCTCTCGAGGTCGCCGAGGAACGGCTCGTCCTGACCGGTCGGCGGATCGCCGCGGAGAGCGAGGAAGCTGCGGATGCCGGCATCCAGGAACTCGCGGATGAGCTGATTGGCACCGGCGTACGTGTTGCCGACGCAGGTGAGGTGGGCGAGCGGCTCGACGTCGGTGTGCGCTCGGATGTACCGGAGCACTTCGAGCGAGCGCCCTCCCGTCGATCCGCCGGCACCGTACGTCACCGACAGAAATGCGGGGCCTGCGGCCGCCAGGCGGAGCACGGTCTCATGCAGTGCGTCCGCGCTGGACGGCGTGCGCGGCGGGTACAGCTCGAAGGAGAACGGCACGCGCGAGGCACCGACGGGGGTGGAGTCCTCGGAGGTCATGTTTCTCTCCTGCTGACAGTGCGGACACGGGGCGGCCGCGAAGAACCTGCGCTTCGCGGGCGGATGCCGGGCTCGGCTGTCGCTCCACGCTCCAGGGCGAACGGGGCGTTTCCATGAAGGTAAGGCACCGGGCGCACCGCGCGCACCTGTGTGACGCCATGTGTCGTGTGGCGTGCGTCTCGTAGGCTCGGAGCATGCCCCAGCCGTTCGGTTCCTGGCCATCGCCGTTCCACGCCGCCGATATCGCGGCATCCGCTCCCCGCATCGACGGCGCCCGCTTCGTCGGAGACGAGATCTGGTGGGGCGAGTCCGTGCCGTCGGAAGGCGGGCGCGTGACCGTGCGCAGTTCGACGGGGGCCGAGGTGCTCCCGGCACCATGGAGCGCGCGTTCGCGCGTGCACGAGTACGGCGGCGGATCCTGGACGGCGGATGCCGACGGCATCCTGTACTTCGTCGAGGCCCGCGGCCAGCAGGTGCACCGGCTGGTGCCGGGCGGAGCGCCGCAGCCGCTGACCGCACCTGGGCCGGCCCACGGCGGTCTGCGCCTCCAGCACGGCCGACTGCTCGCCGTCCGCGAGGACCTGACGGCCGACCCGCACCAGCGCGCGATCGTGGAGATCCCGACCGACGGCTCGGCCGCGGACGATCCGTCCGCCGTGCGCGTGCACGCGCAGGGCCCCGGCTTCTTCGCCCACCCCGCGCTCTCCCCCGACGGCACGCGGATCGCCTGGGTCCAGTGGCAGGGCGATCGGATGCCGTGGGAGAGCGCCCAGGTGGGCATTGCGCGGGTCGGCGGCGAGGCCGCTGTGATGCCGACTCGCGCGGCGCTGCAGCCGGAATGGGCCGATGACGGCGAGCTGCTGTACGCGGACATCCCCGACGACCGCTGGACGCTGCATCGCGTGGAAACGACCGGCGTTACGCCGTCCACCGGCATCGCGATCACCCCGGCCGATGCGGACACCGGATACGGACTGTGGGTGCTCGGCAACCGCTGGTATCAGCCCGTGGCCGACGGGCGCATCGTCGCCGTGCGCACGAACGGACGCGACGAGGTCGTCGTGATCGATCAGGACGGCCGGCTCCGCGTGCTCGAAGTCCCCGGCGACGGTCACGTGAGCATCGACGACGTCCAGGGGTCGCGCGTGCTCCTGACGGGAACGGGATCGACGGTCTCCCCCGGGCTGTGGTCCGTCGACATCGACTCGGGCGCCGCCGCAGCGATCGTCGGAGGCCACCCGGTGGATGCCGCGTGGATGCCGCCGGCGCAGCCGATCATCGTGGACGGCGCTCATGGTCCGGTGCACGCCTTCGCGTACGCACCGGCGCACCCCGAAGCCGTTGCGCCGGATGACGAGTTGCCGCCGTACATCGTGTTCGTGCACGGTGGGCCCACCGCCCATGTCACCGGCGCCGCGTCCGCGGGGATCGCCTACTACACGAGCCGGGGCATCGGCGTACTGGATGTCAACTACGGGGGCTCGACCGGCTACGGACGCGCCTATCGGGAGCGCCTGGACCGCAATTGGGGCGTGGTCGATGTCGATGACGTTCTGGCCGCTGCGCGCGGGCTGGCGGAGGCAGGCCTGGCGGACCCCGCGCGCATCGCGATCCGCGGCAGTTCGGCCGGCGGCTGGACCGTGCTCGCAGCCCTCGTCCGCGGCCGTGTCTTCGGCGCCGGGATCAGCCGGTACGGGGTCACCGACCTGCGCGCCCTCGCCGCAGACACGCACGACTTCGAGAAGGAGTACCTGAACGGACTCGTCGGCCCCTTGCCCGAAGCGGAGGCCCTGTACGTCGAGCGGTCACCGCTGACGAACGCGGACCGCATCGAGGTCCCTGTCCTGCTGCTGCAGGGGGCGGACGACCCCGTCGTGCCGCCGTCGCAGTCCGAGGCCATCCGGGATGCCCTCGCCGCGCGCGGCATCGACCACGAGTTCGTGGTGTACCCGGACGAGAGCCATGGGTTCCGCAGCGCGGAGACGATCATCGATGCGCTCGAGCGCGAACTGGGCTTCCTCGGCCGCGTGTTCGGATTCCGCCCCGAACGGTGACCGCTACTCGCCGACGCGGTTGCGCAGGCGCATCGCGCGCTCCGCCTCGCGGGTGTCCTGACGTTCGCGCAGCGTCTGGCGCTTGTCGAACTCGCGCTTGCCCTTGGCCAGTGCGATCTCGACCTTGGCCCTGCCGTCGGAGAAGTACAGCTTGAGCGGAATCAGGGTGTAGCCGCCGGCGGAGACGGCATGCTGCAGCTTGTCGATCTCGTCGCGGTGCAGCAGCAGCTTTCGGACGCGCTTGGAGGCGTGATTGGTCCAGTGCCCCTGCGAGTACTCCGGGATGTGCACCGAATCGAGGAACGCCTCGCCTGCCTTGATGAACGCGTAGCCGTCGCTGAGATTGGCGCGCCCCTGGCGCAACGACTTCACCTCGGTGCCGGTGAGCACGAGTCCCGCCTCGTACGACTTCTCGATGTTGTAGTCGTGACGTGCGCGACGATTGGTCGCGACGACCTTCTCCCCGCGTTCCCTGGGCATACTGCACTCCTGTGTCCGCGCCGTGCGGGCGCACGACAGCCTGTCAGCTTATCAGGTGCGCAACCAGCGACGGATCGCGAAGCCGGCCGACAGCGCCGCCAGCACGACGCCGATCACGATGAGAATCGGCACCACGAGTGCGGCGTCCTGCATCGAGACCCAGGTCGTGATCGACGGCACCCGCCCTCGGAGATAGCCGTCGACGCCGAAGTGCATCCCGGCGAGCACTGCCGCGCTGGCGAGCACGGAACCGAGGAAGGCCGCGAACACGCCCTCGAGGACGAACGGCGTCTGGATCACCCTGTTCGATGCGCCGACCAGGCGCATGATGCCGATCTCCTTGCGCCGGGCATAGGCCGACAATCGGATGGTTGTGGCGATCAGCAGCACCGCGGCGATCAGCATGAGGGCGGCGATGCCGACGGCGATGTACGTGGCCACGGTCAGGGCGGAGAAGAGCGGATCCAGATACTTCAACTGATCGACCACCTCCTCGACGCCCTGCACACCGGTGAACGACTCGGCGATCACGCGGGACTGGGCAGGGTCCTTCAGCGTCACCCAGAAGCTCTGCTGCATCTGATCCTCGGTGAGCACGCCCGCCTGCTCCTCGCCGACCAGTTCGACGAGATTCGCGTACGCCTCGGCCTTGTCCTCGAAACGCACGCTGCCGATGAGCGGCGACAGCGCATCGCCGTCGAGTTCGGTCTGCACGGCATCCAGCTGCTCCTGCGTCGCCTCGCCGTCCAGACACGTCTCGGTCTCGGAGACCGGCGAGCACATGTAGACCGCGACCTGTGCGCGTTCGGACCAGTAGGCCCGCATCGTGGAGATCTGCTCCTGCATCAGGATGGCGGCGCCGACGAACGTGAGGGAGACGAACGTCACCAGCACGACGGAGATGACCATGGATGCGTTGCGCCGAAGCCCCACCAGGGCCTCGGTCAGGATGAGTCCGATCCTCATGTCGTCGGCCCCACTTCGTCGTCGTCCTTGTCTGTGAGTCCGAGACGATCGGCCACCCCCACCTCGGCGATGTCGACCTCGGGGAGGGCGATCGGATGCGTCAGGGACGGTGCCTGTTCCGGCACCGCGGCTGCGGCGTCAGCCGCGGTCGGTGCGGATGCCGGGGCCGTCGTGACCGGTCCGGTCGCCGCTCGGTTCTTCACGTCCCGCATGCGCGCGAGCGTCTCGGCGTCCAGCGGCGGGATGGAGGCCGTCTCGCGCTGCACCTCCTGCACGGCGGTGAGCGCCGCGGCGGCTGCCGCACCGCGCTCCTGCGCGGGAGCGAGCAGAGGAATGGCCGAGGTGTCGCCGTATCCGCCGTGCACCTCGTCGCGGACCATCTCACCGTCGCGGAGCTCGATCACGCGGCGCTGCATCTGGTCGACGAAAGCGGCCTCGTGCGTCGCCATCAGCACGGTGGTGCCGCCCGCGTTGATGCGTGCCAGCAGCTGCATGATGCCGACCGAGGTCGCGGGGTCCAGGTTTCCGGTCGGCTCATCGGCCAGCAGGATCTGCGGTCGGTTTACGATCGCGCGCGCGATCGCGACGCGCTGCTGCTCTCCGCCGGACAGTTCGTGCGGCATCCGCTTCTGCTTGCCGTCCAGCCCGACGAGTGCGAGCGCCTCTGGCACGGCCTGCTGGATGAAGCCGCGCGAGGAGCCGGTGACCTGCAGCGTGAACGCGACGTTCTGATAGACGGTCTTCGACGGCAGCAGTCGGAAGTCCTGGAACACGGAGCCGATGTGGCGGCGGAAGTACGGCACCTTGCGGTTGGCGAGCGAGCGGAGGTCGCGACCGAGCACAGCGACGCGCCCCGTGGAGGGGACCTCCTCGCGCAGGATGAGCTGCAGGCAGGTCGATTTCCCGGAGCCCGAAGCACCGACGAGGAAGACGAACTCCCCGCGTTGGACTTCGAAGTCGACTCCTGACAGGGCGGGGCGCTTGGTGCCCCGATAGCGTTTGGTGACGTTCTCGAACCGAATCATGGCGCTACGAGCCTAAGCGCGGGCACGGCGCTGCCCGCGAGCGACACTCCTCTGCGCCGCGCGGGACTGCACCCCGCGGATGTCGCACAGGACTGATTAGATGAAGGGGGACACCGGAGGGGTCGTCCTGCGCCCGTGCCGCGCACAGCAACGGCGCGAGAACTCGAGGACATCATGAGCACGCCTGCCGGTTGGTATGACGACGGATCGGGCCGCCAGCGCTGGTGGGACGGCACGCAGTGGACGGACCAGTTCGCCCCCGAGACGGCGGCGCCGGACTCCGGCGTCCCGCCCTACGCTTCGAACCCGGCCGCCGGTACGCCCGCACCGGGCGGCGCAGCGCCGTACGCGGCTGCCGGACCTGTCGGTTCCGGCGTGAAGCCGAAGCCGCACATTCTGGCGTGGATCGCCCTCGGCGTCGCGGCACTCGGCTTCCTCCTCGCCTGCATCCCGCCGACGGTGATCGTCGGGCTCATCCTGCTTCCGATCGGTCTGATCCTGTCGATCGTGGCGCTGTTCATGAAGGGCGCGAAGTGGCCGGCCATCACGGGCCTCATCCTCGCCGTCGTCGGCGGGATCATCGGCACGGTCGTGCTGGTGGTCAGCATCGTCGCCGTCGGCGTGCAGGCGATCGAGGAGATCTCGGACACGACGGTCTCGTCGTCGCCGCAGGACGAGGCCGACGACTCCGACGATGCGTCAGACGATGCCGCCGAATCCGGTGCACGGCCGACCGTCGATGAGCTCGAAGACGGCATCGAGGCGTACCTCGTCGCCACCGGTGTCGAGGACACCTTCACGGATGCTCAGCTCACCTGCCTCGCGGAGGCCTTCGTGGCGTCCGATACCGATGACGCGACGCTGCGGGCCATCGTGGAAGCCGACGGAGACTTCACGGACGTGGAGGCCGCCCAGGCTTTCGCCACCCTGCTCGGGGAGAGCACCGTGACGTGCGCGACCGTCCAGTGACGCACTGACAGCATGAAGGCGGCCCCGGTGGATCACCGGGGCCGCCTTCATGTGCACGGTTCAGTCGTCGTCGCGACGCTTGCGCCAGCGGATGCCGGCCGAGATGAACCCGTCCAGGTCTCCGTCGAAGACCGCAGCCGGGTTGCCCGACTCATGTCCGGTGCGCAGGTCCTTGACCAGCTGCTGGCCGTAGAGGAAGTACGAGCGCATCTGGTCGCCCCAGCTCGCGGTGATGTTGCCCGCGAGCTCCTTCTTCTTCGCCGCCTCCTGTTCCTTCTGCAGCAGCAGCAGGCGGGTCTGCAGAACGCGCATGGCGGCGGCGCGGTTCTGGATCTGCGACTTCTCGTTCTGCATCGACACGACGATGCCGGTCGGAAGGTGCGTGAGTCGCACGGCCGAGTCGGTCGTGTTGACCGACTGACCACCGGGACCGGATGAACGGAACACGTCGACGCGGATGTCGTTCTCGGGGATGTCGACCTCAGTGGCCTCTTCCATCAGCGGAATGACCTCGACGGCGGCGAACGACGTCTGACGCTTGTCGGCTGAGCCGAACGGGCTGATGCGGGCGAGCCGGTGCGTGCCGGCCTCGACCGACACGGTGCCGAAGGCATAGGGCGCGTCGATCTCGAACGTCGCGGACTTGATGCCTGCGCCCTCGGCGTACGACGTGTCCATGACCTTGACCGGGTACTTGTGCCGCTCCGCCCAGCGCAGGTACATGCGCATCAGCATCTCGGCGAAGTCGGTGGCGTCGTCGCCACCGGCACCGGAACGGATCGTGATGATCGCGCTGCGCTCGTCGTACTCGCCGTCCAGCAGCGTCTGCACCTCGAGCTGGTTGATGAGCTCGGTGAGCGCCGACAGTTCGCTGCGTGCTTCGAGCGCGGATTCCTCGTCGCCCATCTCGTTGGCCAGGTCGATGAGCACCTCGAGATCGTCGAGCCGCTGCGCGATGCCGGTGATGCGAGCGAGCTCGGACTGTCGATGGCTGAGCGCGCTGGTCACCTTCTGGGCGCGCTCGGTGTCGTCCCAGAGATCGGGCGCGCCGGCCTCTTCACTGAGTCGCGCGATGTCATCGCGGAGACGGGAGACATCGACGACCTCGCTGATGTCGCCGAAGGTTTGCCTGAGCGCCTGGATTTCGGCGGAGAGATCGAGTTCGAGCATGACACCCCAGCCTATCCTGCTTCGGGACGCGGTGAGAGGTCGGGGCGCCGCGAGTAGAGTGGCCGACGATGAGCAGCGCATCCACGGTCCTCAAGCAGTTCGGGCCGATGGTGTACCTGCCGACGATCCTGTTCTCGCTCGGCGAGGGTGCCGTCCTCCCCCTGATCCCCGTGATCGCCGCGAACATGGGCGCCGACGTCGCCTCGGCCGCCCTGGTCGCTTCCGCGCTCGTCGTCGGGCAGCTGTGCGGGAATCTCCCCGCCGGCTGGGCCGTCGCACGCATCGGCGAGCGCTACACGATGGTGATCGCCGGCCTGATCTCGATGCTCGCCGTCGGAGGCATGATCGTCGCGCCCGTGATCGGCGCCTTCGCCGCTGCGGTGTTCCTCCTCGGTTTCTGCGCGGCCGCCTTCGGGCTCGCCAGGCACGCGTTCATGACGACCCGAGTGCCGATCGCCTTCCGCGCCCGCGCTCTGTCGCTGCTGGGCGGGAGCTTCCGCCTCGGCGTCTTCATCGGCCCGTTCGTCACTGCGGCGCTCCTGCAGGTGTTCGACGAGACCGCGGCGATCTGGTTCTTCCTGGCGTGTCTGGTCGCGATGGTCGCGCTCGTCCTGTTCGGCCCCGATCCGGAGAAGACGATTCCCCCGAGCTCCGCGAACGGCACGCTCACGGAGGACACCGGCGAAGCCGTGTCCGGCTCCATCCCGACGATCGAGCGACCGGGGGTCTTCCGCACCATGTGGCATCACCGCGGCGTGCTCGGCCGACTCGGGCTGGCCGCGGCATCCCTGTCCGCTGTCCGCTCCGCCCGCCAGGTCATCCTGCCGCTGTGGGGCGTCTCGCTGGGTCTGGATGCCCAGACGATCGCGCTCGTCGTCGGCGTCTCAGGGGCCATCGATTTCGCCCTGTTCTATGCGAGCGGTCAGGTGATGGACCGGTTCGGCAGGCTCTGGGCGGCGATGCCGGCCATGGTGCTGATGGGCTCGGGCTTCCTGGTGCTCTCGTTCACCCACGACGGCGACGCCGCGGTGCTCTGGTTCGGCATGCTCGCAGCCGTCCTCGGCGTCGGCAACGGCCTGTCCAGCGGCATCCTGCTCACGCTGGGCGCCGACGTGGCGCCGCGCACGGAGCCCGCCGCCTTCCTCGGTTCCTGGCGGACGCTGACGGATGCCGGGGGCGCCGTCGCCCCGCTCCTCGTGTCGGGCGTGACGGCGATCGCTTCGCTGTCCGTCGCGACTGGTCTCATCGGAATCGTGGGTCTCGTCGGCGCGCTGGGCTTCGTGCGGTGGATTCCGAAGTTCAGCCCGCGCCGACCGGACTGACCGTCACTGCAACGCCGACCGGACTGACCGTCACTGCAGCGCCGACCGGCTGACCGTCACTGCAGCGCCGACCGGACTGACCGTCACTGCAGCGCCGACCGGACTGACCGTCACTGCAACGCCGTGCGGCTGGTCGCCGATGCCTCGAGCGCCACACCGTCCGGGACGAAAGGCGAGAACAGCGGCGGATGCCAGGTTGCCGCCACTGTGACGCGTGCGGTCACGCCGTCCGGGGCGTCTGCGGACACGAGCGTCGCGACCCCCGGCACCGCGGCCACGACGGCCTCGGCCTGTTCTCGCACGCCCGCCGGCGTGAGCTCGGCACGCGCGGACTCGCCGTCGACCACGAGCGTGAAGCCGTCGGATCCGGCCAGTGCCGCGGCATCCGCCAGCGAATCGAGTCGCTTCTGGGCGATGTACAGGTCCGTCGCGCATACGCAGGCGACGATTACCGTGATCGCGAGCACGGCGTACCCGAGCATGAGCGGGAGGATGCTCCCCTCGTCATCCGCCATGGTCCGCGTGCGCTCGGCCATCATCCCCCGCCCCACACCCGGGAGATCTTCTGCGCCGCCGATGCCTCGACCGGGATCGCGGTGGCCTGGTCGAGTCCGAGGATCGGGGGCACGAAGGGCAAAGAGACCCGTGTCGTGACGGTGACGATCACGGTCGCGCCGGGTGCCGGGCATGTCGCGGATGCCGGAGTGCACGCGATCGCGACCTGCACGGAGCCCGGATCCATGCCGTATTCCTCCACGGCCTCGGCGATGATGGCGTCTCCGCGCGCGGTGGCCGATGGGGCATCCGGAGCCTGGCCCATGGCGCGCGCGGTGTGGCGCGCGGCTGCCTCGGCGCCCAGGGTATGCTCCTGCACGGCACCGAGCGCGAGCAACAGGTAGACGAGCGGAACGAGCAGGATCACACCGACGACGATGAATTCGAGCGCGGCCGATCCGTCCTCCTCACCCGCCCAGCGATTCCAGCGGGGCATCCGCTTCCACCTCCAATCCGAACGGGATGCCGATGAGTCCCAGCACGGGCAGCGCCGTGCGGACTCGGACGGTGACGACATCGTGGCCCGCTTGCTCGCCCGCGCTCACCGTGATGTCGCCGGCGTAGTCGCCGCCGATGGCCGTGGTGATCACGTCGGCTGTGCGGGCGGCGCCGTCCTCCAGACCGGTGTCGGCGAGCGCCGCGTAGTGGGCGCCCTCCGCAGCGGCGTCGTGCACGACGTTGCGGACGTATATCGCCAGCCCGAGCTGCAGCACGGCGAGCGTGAGCACCGTGAGGATCGAGCCGACGAGCACGAACTCGACAGGACTCGACCCGTCTTCGTCGCCCACGATTCGCCGGAGCACGACTCAGATCCCCGAGACGCTCGCGATCGCCTGTTCGAAGAGCGACGTCAGGGCGGGGCCCGCCACGGCCCAGATCAGGACGACCAGCCCGGTCATACGAAGGATAGGTAGAGTCGGGGGTATGGCAACCGACCTCGACTTCCTCGGCCCCGAGACCTGCGCGGTCTATCTCCGCATCAGCCAGGACCGCACCGGCCAGAACCTCGGCGTGCAACGGCAGAAGAAAGACACCGTCGCCCTCGCGAAACAGCTCGGCCTCCGCGTCACGAAGATCTACACCGACAACGACATCTCCGCGACCAGCGGGAAGATCCGCCCCCAGTTCGAACAGATGCTCCGCGACCGCCCCGAAACGATCATTGCCTGGCATCAGGACCGCCTCCTGCGCCTCACCAGCGACTTGGAGAAGGTGATCGACCTGGCCACCCCGGTCCACTTCGTCACCGCGGGCACCCTCGACCTCGCCACACCTGCCGGTCGCGCCGTCGCGCGCACCATCGCCGCCTGGTCGCAGTACGAGGGCGAGCAGAAAGCCGTCCGGCAGAAGGCCGCGAACGTGCAACGCGCCGAACGCGGGCACTGGCAGTTCTCCCGCCGCCCGTTCGGCTACCAGCGTGTCGACGGGGAAGTTCTTGTCATCCCGGAGGAGGCCGAGATCGTCCGGGAAGGCTACCGCCGCTACATCGCCGGGGAGACCTACTACGCCATCGCGCAGGACTGGAACAGCCGCGGCATCCGCACCCTCGGCACCGGCAACGGCGAGGGCACCACCTGGTCGATGGCTCGCGTCACGCAGCTTCTCCGCAACCCGCGTTACGCCGGGATCGTGCAGTCCAAGGGCGTCATCTACGACGTGGAACCGCAGTGGGAGGCGATCATCGACCGCCGCACCTGGGACGACTACCTCGCGACGCGTGAAGGCCGCAGGAAGCCGCACGGCTGGTCCCGCTCGGTGAAGCACATCCTGTCCGGTGTCGCCCTGTGTGGTGTGTGCGGTGGCACGTTGACCGCCCGCCCCGAATACCGGAACACCCCAGACGGGCGTGTCGCCGAGCAGGCGTACGCGTGCTTCGACAACTGGTGCGTCGCGGTCCGCGCCGACGAGATCGACCCGTTCGTGAACGGCCTGATCAAGGCCCGCTTGCAGGACAAGGAGATCGTGCGCGGGCTGCGTCAGACGCCGGACACCGAGCCGTTGGAGAAGGAGATCGGCCAGCTACGCCGACGCAGGGAGAACATCACCGACCTGCTCGCGGACGGCATCCTCGACCGCAGGCGGGCCAGGGAGCAGGCCACGGACCTGACCCGCAGGATCGACTCGATCTCAGCGCGGTTGTCGGCGATGCGCAGGCAGTCCCCGCTGACGGACCTGGCCCTGTCGAAGTCTGTCCCGGCGAAGTGGGACAAGCTGCCGGTGCTGCAACAGCGTCGTGTGATGGACGACCTCGGGTTGCAGATCACGGTGGGCCGGTCGGCCAGGCGGGGCAAGCGGCCTCGTGATGCCGAGGGGCAGGTGATCCCCGAGTTGGACCGGTTCACGGTGGACTGGCTCCCCAGGTGAGTCGGGGACTGTGGGAGGCATGGAGATGACACCCGAGGCGCTGGCGTTGATCGCTGTGGTGGATGCGGCGAATGACCGGCTGGCCGCGTACCGGCAGACGTTGGCGGCGGCGGGCGACGAGGACGACTAGAGGCTGGTTCTGGCCTGTGAAGCCCCGGCTTGGTGCCGGGGCTTCGTTGTGTGTGCGGCGCGTTGGAGGCGGAGTTGCACCTGCTCGGCGGCGCGGATGACTTCGGCGGCGTCGCGGCGTCGCTGTTCGCATTCGGTGCAGGTGGTCATGGGGCCATCCTCTCACCCGAGGGTATCTGGCTGACACCTATAAACCCCTGATGAGCTGGTCAAAATAGGCCCGAATAGATATGCTTGGGGTTAAAGCAAAGAGCGGTCGAATCCCGCCATTGGCCCCCAAGAGTCCGGGGAAGCCGAGTCGCGCCCACAACGCGTCCCGTCTACGCAGAAAGCCAGCCAATGGCACCGATCAGCACTCCCCAATCCGCCCGCGCCCAACTCGGCGTCGCGACCCGTTTCAACGCATCACCCGAAGTACTCACCGCCGCCCGCCGCAACCTGGCCGAGGCGAACATCGCGAAGCGCATCACCCTCGAACTAGAGAAGGCTCCGCCGTTGACCTCGGAGCAGGCCGACCGGCTGGCCGCGCTCCTGCGAGGAGCCGACGCATGAACGGGCCGGTCATCACCGCCGACCTCGCGGACCGGGCGCACGCCCTCCGCGACCACCTCACGAAGCTGCGCATCCCCGAGGGCGACACGGTGATGGGCACGCTGGTGGCGGAGTCCATCGACGCCGCGGAACTGGTGATCGCCGAGTTCGACCGGCAGGAGGCCGGGAACGGTGAAGTCCCCGGCCAGATGGCCGGGGACGCCCTCACCGAATCGGGCCTGCCAGGAACCGATGGCACCAGGGTACCGCCGGTCGGAGGAACCCGATGATCGTCAACGCCTGCATCCAGATCGACCTCACTCAAGGCGAGACGGCTACCGACGCCCGCCGCCGCATCCGCGCAGCACTCGAAGGCATCCCGGCCGGGTACTTCGTGCAGCTTCGGGTGGACCGGCGCACGCCGGTGGACTTGGCCTCCGAGGTCGGCTGCTGCTTCTCGCTGATTCAGGTGACCGCGGATGACGCGCACACGGCGGTCGCGTGGGTTGAAGCGATCACGAAGGCGGCGAACGCATGACCCCGGCGCAGGAGACCCGGAGGGTAGACAGCCTAGACAATCCGTCTAGCCCGTCTTCCCTTGAAAACACTGGGCTAGACAGGGTAGACGGTTTGTCTACCCTTAGCGTCCCGGAGTTCTGGGATGCACGCCCTGACCTCGCCACCATCCGTGACTTCTCCCTCGCCCGACGTGTCGCACCCTGGTCCACACTCGGCATCGTCCTCTGCCGCGTGATCGCCTCCACGCCGCCGGAGATCCGCCTGCCCCCACTCGTCGGCGGGTACGGCTCCGCGAACTTGTTCATCGGCATCGTCGGGACATCGGGACGCGGCAAGGGAACGTCGACCAGCGCAGCAACAGCCCTGCTCCCCTCGGAGGACATCTTCGACACCATCCCGGTCGGCTCCGGCGAGGGCATTCCTGCGGCGTACGTGCACCGCTCCGAAGGTGAGGTCATCCAGCACCAGACTCGAGTCCTGTTCGACGTCGCCGAGGTTGACACCCTCACCGCGCTCGGCAGGCGCGTCGGTTCGACGCTGATGCCGGTGCTCCGGCAGGTGTGGTCCGGTGAGGCTCTGGGATTCCAGAACATCGATCCGACCCGCCGACTGCTGGTGCCCGCGCACACGTACAGGGCCGCGCTGATTGTCGGCATCCAGCCTGAGCGTGCGTTCACTCTCCTGGACGACAGCGCCGGAGGTACGCCGCAGCGGTTCCTCTGGCTCCCTGGTGAAGATCCAGCCGCGCCGAATGTCCCCCCGAAGGAACCGGCACCGCTGGACTGGGCACCTCCGATCCCCTCCCGGTTCATGATCGACCGGCAGGGCCACCGTGTGATGCAGGTGTGCACTGCTGCTCGCGCCGACGTGGACGCGGACCGGCTACAGCACCTCCGTGGCCACGGGAACCCGCTCGATGCGCACGCAATGTACGCCCGCCTCAAGGTTGCGACGGCGCTGGCGCTGCTCGATCGGAGCACCGAGGTCCGTGAAGACGACTGGGAACTGGCCCGCGTCATCATGGCGGTGTCGAACGACACTCGGCGTGAGATTCGGGATGCGCTGGCGGATGCTGCGGTGCAGTCGGCGGTCGTCCGGGAGCAGACCCGCGCACTCGTCAAGGATCGCGTCGCGGATGACCAGGTGGAGAAGGCGAAAGCCAAGATCTGCGGCAAGGCGTCCACCGAGTGGCAGAGCGCATCGACCATCAAGAATCAGATCGCCGTATCCCTTCGACCGGCCGAAGTGTTCGACGCCGCCGTCGATGGTCTGGTCGCGGAGCTGGTCATTGAGGTGCGTGATGCGGTCGGCGGAGGCACGACGGGTCGGCACATCCGGTTGAGGGTAGATACCCCGTCTCGCCTGTCTAGCCCAGCAATCCCAAGGGGTGACGCGAATCTCCCCTCATCACCCCTCGTCTCCCCTCCCCCGGCATCCTTCGACCCGGACCACCACATCGACAATGCGCGGGACTCCTGGACTAAGGCGGTGGCCCCGTGAACACTCCCTGCGACCGTTGGCCGCTCTGCGACCACTACCCGAACGCCCTGGTCGACACGATGGAGATTGCCGCCGCGATCACCGAGTACTTGGAGAAGTACGGGCCGCTCGGCTACCGCGAGGTGCAGGCGTTCGCGGTCGGTGTTGGGCGGACCGCGGGATGGATCACGGAGGACGCCGCATGACTCGCCGGTCCTTGTTCGCCGCCGCGACGGTCATGGAATCGACCCACGGGAGGAATCCATCCCCAGCACGGCCAGACGGCGATCTCCGCGACGAACCCAGCCCCGCACGACCAGGAGGCCCAGAACGCCCCTCAACGCGGGAAAACGGCCCCCAGCGAATCAACCCTGCGGCGAGCGCGAACCTCAAGCACACCCCCGACCTCATGGACACGTTGGAGAACCAGTGACCCGGCCCAGCAACCCTGCCCGCCAGTGCACCGCGAAAGCGAAATCCACCGGCGAGCGCTGCGGCAACCCGGTCGTCCCCGGAGCCACCATCTGCCGCCACCACGGCGGAGCAGCAGCCCAGGTGCAACGCCGCGCTGGCCTCCGGCTGATGGAAGTCGTTGACCCGGCCATCGCGACCCTCGTCCGCGTCATGGTCCACTCCCCGAACATGTCCGAGCAGATGCGGGCCGCGGACTCCCTCCTCGACCGTGCCGGTATCGGCCGCTCCGGGGAAGCGGCCCCCGGCATGGACGAACTGATCGTCGTGATCGAAGAACGCCTCACCCAGATGGAGAACCCGAAATGAACGAACAGCACCTTGCGAACCTGCTCGCCCGGATGACGCCCGACCAGCGGGCAGCGATCCTCCCGACCCTGTCCGCCGAGGTTGTGGCGCGCGTCGTGGACCCGGAGAAGCTGCTGGCCGCGCTCACCTCCACGACGGCGACCCTCACGCAGGACCAGGCCACCCTGATCGACGCCTGGTGTGACGGGCACATGATCGTGCCGGGCGAGATCGTCACGGACGACCTGCCCGCCCTGACCGGCATCATCGACGAGATCCTGCTGTTGACCGACGACCCGGACCCGGTATCCCAGGTGCGCACGGCGATCCTGCTCCGCCAGGCCACCGCACACCTCACCTGGGGTGCGGTCACCCAGAACCGGCTGACGGGCGTGCAGGGCGACTACTACGGGCCGTCTTGGGATCAGGTGGCCCGGCTGAACGCCAGCGACCGGGCCGACCTGGTCGAGATCATGGGCAACCTGGGCCGGTTGCCTCGGACCGGCGCGAAGGCGGTGGCGTGATGCGTCGGCGGTGGGATGAGCCGGTGTGGCTGGGCAGGCTGGTCGCGGTCGGATGGCAGGAGCAGGCGGAGCGGGAGGCGTTCGCGCGCCGCCGCGACGCCGCCCTGGCCAGCGTCATGAGACTCGAGACCAACGGCAGCATCCGGGATGGCCGTTACGTCGGTGAACCGCTGGCGTCCCAGGTTGCCCGCCTGCGCCCTGTGCTCGCGGCGCTGATCGCGGACTCCCCCGACGCGCACAAGGCTCAGTTCCAACGGTGGCGCGAGCAGCGAGGCCAGGTGATCGCCCGGTGAGCAAGCAGCGACGCAAGACCCCACCGGTGGAACCGGAGCCGGTGGACACCTCGAAGCTCGCCCGATCCCTCGTGCACCGCGGCCTCGCGTCAATCGAAATCCTCGAACCGTTCGAGCGGCAGGGCTTCGGACGCCTCATCGAACGAAGTAACCCCCGTTAGGAGAACACCCTCATGAGCAACCTGAACCACGACGACGCGACCGGCGTCACTCACGACTACGACGCCCGCACCGTCCACGACTGGCTGACCTCCGACGAGACGCTGGCCACCCCCTGCCCGGTGCACGACGCGGCACCCGGCGACTACTGCTGGACAGACGCAGAGCACGAGTCGGCGTTTCTGTGCCCGGAGCGGCGGGCGACGGCCCGTGCCGCGGCCATCGCGTCGAACCCGGAACGCCTCGCCGCGGCCAACGCCGCCTTCGCCGAGGAGCACCCCGCGTGAGCACCGTCGATTGCCGCGACTGTGGCCGCGCCGTCGCCGACCCGACCGAGACGTTCCCGTCCGCGACGACCGGCGGCGAGCGCCCGACCACGCTCACGCTCTGCCCGACCTGCGTGGAGGACATCGACCACGCCGAGCACCTGGCCTCACGCCTGCACCTCGACCCTGTGGCGGTCCTCGCCGTGATCCGCGCCGTCGGCATCGTGAAGCCGAAGGACCGCCGCTGGACCACCGACGACCCCGACCTGTACGCCAGCGGTTCGTGGCATGTGCACGCGGCTCTCGCTGCTGCTGGCGGTGACGCTGGCCCGTACCGGCTCCGCCTCGACGGGGAACGCCGACGCACCCAGGACACATCCCCGTGGGGATGGCTCCCCGACCGTGTGGTGGAGAAGCTGACGACCGCGCTCGCCAAGGCCGAAGCGGAGGCCGACCACCTGGCCGAGAACCCGCCTACGACTCGTGTCGCCGCCCCGGCCCCCGGCGGCTGCTCCGTGTGCGGTGTGAACGGTGCCGACGCGCCCACCCTCGACGTGTACCGCGGCACCGCGAAGCCGTTCACCCGCCGAGCGAGCATGATGCTCTGCCCGTCCTGCGCGCAGCTCCCCGGCGACCGGGATCAGATCGTCCGCTACAGCGCGGTCATCACTGCCGGGATCACCGAGGACGTCGCCCGCGCGAACGAGCAGGCCACCGCACGCGGTGACCGCCCGCCCCGTCTCCCCCGGCTCACCCCGTGGTCGCGGTCCGGCAAGCCCGCCTCCGACGAGCCGTGGGGCTGGTTCGACATCGAAGGCTGGGCGGTGGAGGCGCTTGCTGCGCTCACCCCGGCCCGGCCGCGGACTCCGACGCTGGAAGAACTTGCCGAGCGTGTCGCGCGTCTCGAACACCGCGCTGGGATCGGCGGCTGAGAACTTGCGGCGCAGGCCCGAGGAACTTGCGCCGTCGAGGCTAGTAGCCCCGGATGCCGGGCACCCCGCCGTCGTCGGGCTTCTCGACCTGCTCGACCGGCACGAGGTGCCCGCATCCGGCGCACCGCCACCCGTCCGTCACCTCGCCGAGCAGCACCCCGCAGGACGGGCACCTCGGGCTGAGCGCTTCGTCCGAGATCAACAGCCCCGAATCTGAGGTTTCCGGGGTCGGGATGCCGCGAACCTGATCGTCTGTCTCCCCTGATTTCATGCGGTCAAACCCCCTCGCCGGTCTAATCGTCTTACGACCGGTAGACCAGCCGTCATCAGTGTCACGAGCACCCAGCCGGGAACGTCCCCGGTCTCGTCCTCGACGAGCTCCCTGGTGCGATCGGCCAGGCGGATGCGCCACTGTCGAAGTCTGTTCATTTCGGTTCCTTTCGTGGGGGTGTGCGCGCTCAGCCGAGACCGAGCCGGAGGATGAAGAGGCCGGGGAAGATGGCGAACAGGACGGAAAGAGGAAGGATCAGGAACACCAGCGGGAGAAGCATGTAGATCTCCTTCCGGCCGGCCTGCTCGATGAGCCCGCGCTTCGCGTCCTCACGCGCATCCGTGGCCTGGGCGTGCAGAACGGCGGCGAGGGGCGCCCCGTGCTCGAGTGCGGCGACGAGCTGATCCACCGCGCGGGACAGCCCCGGCAGCTGCAGACGCGACGCCATCTCTCCCAGGGCATCGGCGAGCGGGGATCCGGTGTTCACATCCAGCACGACGCGACGCAGCTCCGCGGTGAGTTCCCCTGAGCCGACGTCTGCGACACGGCGGATCGCGTCCAGGAGGCTCTCCCCGGCCGACAGGCACAGGGCGAGGAACTCGAGCGTCGTCGGCAGCTCCTCCTCGAGGCGGGACAGCCGCGCGCGGGCGCGGGCGGTGAGCAGCATGTCCCACCCGACAGCGCAGCCGACACCGGTGAGCACCGGCAGCACCATGGTCGGTGCGGTCATCCGCCCGGCGACGGCCAGCACGATGACGACGAGCGCTCCTGCGGCCAGCCCGATGAGCCCCCAGGCCAGTTGCCGACCGCGGAAGGCGCTCGGTTCGAGAGGACTGCCTGCCTGCGAAAGCCGCGTCCGCAGTGCTTCTCCCCCGCCGACGAGCCGCTCGAAGAGGCCGCGCAGTCGCTCCCATCCGGTGCGCCCCGTCGCCGACAGGGCGCCAGCGGTCGGCAGGATGCCCCGCGGCAGCAGAGCGTCGGGGACGACGTCGCGCACGTACGGCGCGATCCGGACGCTCAGCAACGCCGCACGCCAGCGCGGGAACGCGCCCAGGACGAAGAGCGCTCCGGCGGCGAACAGCCCGCCGAGCAGCACGGCGATCGCGAGATCGGTGACCGCCGTCACCCGAACCACCGCTTCGGCTCTGGCAGGCGTCCGACGCGGATCATGATCCGGAACGCCACCACTGAGACCGCAGCGCCCGCGACGATCACCAGCACGCCCTCCGGCGTGCCGTAGGCCTCCGCACCCTCCGGGCGCATCACCAGCAGGCCGAGGATGACCCACGGAGCGACAGCGCCGAGCACGGCGGCGCCGTGGATCCAGGACTGTCTGGCCTCGACCTCGCCACGCAGCGCGGCATCCGCCCGCACGGAGGAGGACAGCGCCCGCAGCACACCGGTCAGATCGGTGCCGCCGACCTGGCGCGCCATCCGCAGGGTCTCGATGATGCGGTCGGCGATGGGATCCGCGAGGGTCGCCTTCAACCGGTCGAGACTGGTCTCGAAGCGTCCGGTCGCCCGCAGATCCCTGGCGAACACTGCGAAGGCCGGGCGTACCGCGTGCGGCGCCGATTCGGCGAGGCCGGCCACGGCATCCGGCAGCGACAGCCCCACCCGGATCGCGGCGATGAGCAGGTCGCAGACATCCGGCCACAGTTGGCGGCGCGCTTTGCGCAATCGCAACCGCCGTCCGCGCAGGTAGGTCACGGGCGCTGCGGCGGCCGCGCCCGCCGCCAGAGCAGCGAGCGCCGCGAGTCCCGTCAGCAGCCACACGAGGGATGCAGCGACCGCCGCCACCGCGACCATCACGATCACGAGGGTCCGCGAGCGGACACCGCCGAGCCCTGCTTCCTCGAGGAGAATCGTGAGCGCATCGGTGCGAGCCTTCGGTTCGACCACGCGTTCGCGGGGCGGCCAGAGCCACGGCGATGCGCACAGCAGCAGGCCGGCAGCGAGGATCGCCCCCATCAGCAGTGTCATGCGCGCGCCTCCGCTCGATGCAGCGTCCGCGTGATGATGCGGCCTTCGACGAGCTCACCCGTCGGCGCGAGCACCTCGGCCACGTGACGGCGGCCCGCGGCATCCCGTGCGCAGTGCACCACCAGCGACACGGAGGACGCGATGGCGGGCGCGATGAAGGAGCGATCGATGTTGCGGCCGGCGAGCAGCGGCAGGATCGAGAGCTTCTCGAGCGCCTCCGCCGCGGAGTTCGCGTGGATCGTCGCCGCGCCCGGCACGCCGGTGTTGAGCGCGAGGACCAGGTCGAGCGCCTCCGCGTCACGGACCTCGCCGATCACCAGCCGGTCCGGACGCATGCGAAGCGCCTCCTTCACGAGGCGGCGGAGCGTGATCTCGCCCGTGCCCTCGAGGCTCGCCTGCCGCCCCTGGAGGGCGACGAGGTCCGGCCCCTCGACGGCGAGCTCGAACGTCTCCTCGGCGGTGATGATGCGCTGCGTGTCCGCGCACGCGGCCAGCAGAGCCCCCAGCAGGGTCGTCTTTCCCGCGTGCGTCGCGCCGGATACGAGCACGCTCTGCCCCTCGCGCATGGCGCGGCTCAGCATCTCGGCCACGTCCACCGGCATGGCGCCCTGACCGACCAGTGCCTCGAGGGTCCGGTAACGCGGCAGGAACTTGCGGATGTTGACCGCCCAACCGCCGCGGACGACATCGGCGATCGCGACATGCAGGCGCGAGCCGTCAGGAAGCGACGCGTCGACGAACGGCTGGCTGATGTCGACCCGTCGTCCCGTGGACTGCAACATCCGCTCCACGAGATCGCGGATCACCGCATCCGTCAGGCGCAGACGGATGCGATCGGTGACGCCACCGCGGGCGATGTGCACCTGTTCGGTACCGTTGATCCAGATCTCCTCGATCTCCGGATCCTCCAGCAGCGGCTGGAGAGGCCCGTACCCGTGTACCGACGCGAGCACCTCCCGGACCAGGGCGACCTCGTCGTCCACCATCGCCTCTCCGCGCGACAACGCCAGGTCGTTGTGGCGGCGCACCTCGGCCTGCGCGACGCGCCTGGCCTCGACGGGATCGATCGATGGATCGGTGCGATCTGCACGCAGGCGCCGACGCACGCGGTCTGCGACGACGGATGCGGGAAGGCTCACGCGTGCATCCTCGCAAGAATCGGCCGAGCGCCTCGGAAGTTATCCACAGCCCGTCTTCGCCCGCATCATCCGATCGGCTGGTCGATGGCGACCCGCTGGACGATGCGGATGCGTCTCGCGGGATCGAGAATCGGATCACCACCCATTCTTCGGAGGTCCGTCATGCGCCGCGCATCCCCCCTGTTCGTCCTCGTGACGGCGGTGGCGGTCACGCTCGCGCTCGTGGCGTGCACTTCTCCGGCGCCGACGCCCGGGCCGGCACCCGATGAGGAGACCACGATGCCCGAGAGCACACCTGAGCTGAGCGACGTGGACGCGTCGCTCATCGACGCGGCCTGGGCCGACGACGTCCCCCGCGCCTCCGAGCTGATCGCGAAGGGAGCGGACGTCGACGCGCAGGATGAGACCCTGCAGTCCGCCTATCTCATCGCCACCAGCGAGGGCTATCTCGACCTGCTCCGTCTCACGCTGGCGAATGAGGCGGATGTCGATGCCAAGGACAGCTGGAACGGCACCGGCCTGATCCGCGCCGCGGAGCGCGGCCACGGCTACGTCGTCGGCGCACTCCTGCAGGCTGGTATCGATCGGGATCACGTGAACCGGATCGGGTATCAGGCGATCCACGAGGCGATCTGGCTGGGCGACGACACTCCCGAGTACGCCACGACCGTGCGCGCCCTGGTCGCCGGCGGCGCCCAGCTCAATCGCCCCTCGGCCGGCGAAGGGATCACGCCTCGGCAGATGGCCGAGCAGCGCGGCTACGCTGTGGTGGCGCAGACGCTGGACACCGCGTTGTCCTCCCCTGCTCCTGCCGACCCGGATGCCGCGCTGCTCGCGGCATCCGTCTCCGGAGACGCGGATGCCGCGGCCGTCGCGATCCGCGCCGGGGCCGATCTCGAGGTGAGGGATGCCGAGCACGAGCGCACGCCGCTCATGCACGCGGTGCTGAACGATCACGTCGCGGTCGCTCAGCTGCTCGTCGCCCTGGGCGCCGATCCGGACGCGTTCGACGACCGTCGGGACACGCCGTGGGTCATGACGGGCGTCATGGGCAGCGTCACGATGCTGGAGGCGCTGCTGCCCGGCGGGCCGGATCTGACGATCGCGAACCGCCGTGGTGGAACCCCGCTGCACCCCGCATCCGAACGCGGCCACGTCGAGTACGTCCGCCGAGCCGTCCAGCTCGACATCGATGTGAACCGGGTCAACCTGAACGGGTGGACCGCCCTGCTCGAGGCCGTCGCCTTCGGAGACGGCGAAGCGGGTCAGCAGGAGATCGTCCGACTGCTGCTGGCAGCGGGCGCCGACCCCGGCATCCGGGATGCGAACGGGCGCAGCGCGCTCGATCATGCGCGCGAACGCGGCTTCGACGAGATCGCCCGGATCCTCGGCGGATGATTCCGGAAAACCGGAAGCGGATCCGGCGGTTCCCCGACCCGCGAGACGTCCGAAGCCCCGGCTAGACTGACATCGCGCAGCGCGGGAGTGGTGAAACTGGCAGACACGCAGGATTTAGGTTCCTGTGCCTTCGGGCGTGTGGGTTCAAGTCCCACCTTCCGCACGAGCGACGAGGTCGCGGTCCGTCGGGCCGTGGCGTCTCGCATGCTCAACCGCCGACCGCGACGCACGACGGGACACCATGCATCACATCGCACTCATCCCCTGGCTCGACCCCGCCATGATCATCGGGGCCGCAGGGCCCTGGGCGCTGCTCGTCGTGTGCTTCATCATCTTCGCCGAGACCGGACTCCTCATCGGTTTCCTGCTGCCGGGCGACACCCTGCTCGTGATCTCGGGTCTGCTCTCCCACCCGCAGTCGTACGCCCCCAACGGCGTCTTCGGCATCAGCGTGTGGTGGGTCGCACTGCTCATCGGTCTCGCGGCCTTCGTCGGCGGTGAAGTCGGGTACCTGATCGGTCACAAGGGCGGTCCGGCCGTCTTCGAGCGCAAGGAATCAGGACTGTTCAGCCGGAAGAACGTCGAACGCACCAATGCGTTCTTCGAGCGGTACGGCGGACTCACGATCATCCTGGCGCGCTTCGTGCCGATCGTGCGCACCTTCGCCCCGGTGGCGGCGGGCGTCGGGCACATGCACAAGGGCAAATACACCCTCTACAACCTCATCGGCGCCGTGCTGTGGGGCTTCGGTCTGACGATGTTCGGCTACGCCATCGGGTTCATCCCGCCCGTCGCCCGCTTCGTCGAGGACTACATCGATCTGATCCTGCTGGCGGCGGTCGGCGGCACGGCGATCATCACGCTGTGGCACTACTTCTCAGAGCGCCGCAAGGTCCGCAAGGAACTTGCGGCCGGCGGCGACCCAGAGGTCGACGCCGCGGAGGCCGCCGAGCTCACGCTCGACCCCGACGTCTTCGACCGCTCGCCCGATCTGGACGGCGACGGCAAGCACTGACCGCGCCCAGGTGAAGGTCAGCCGGCGTCGCGCTTCTTCGACCGCGACTTCTCGACGCTGGCGCGCAGCGCCTCCATGAGGTCGATGACCTCGCCGCCCTTCGTGTCCGCTTCACCCTCGTCGCCGAACGTCTCCGAGACGTCGAAGGTGTCGCCGGCCTCGATCTTGGCATCGATGAGCGTGCGGAGCTCCTTCTGGTACTCGTCGACGAACGACTCCGGGTCGAAGTCGCTCGAATAGCTGTCGACGAGGCTCGCCGAGAGTTCGAGCTCCTTCTTCGAGATCTTCACGTCCTCGTCCAGGGAGTCGAACGACGCCTCCCGCACCTCGTCCGCCCACAGCAGCGTCTGCAGCACCAGCACGTCTCCGCGCACGCGCAGCGCTGCGAGCCGCGTCTTCTGGCGCAGCGTGAACCGCACGATCGCCGTGCGATCGGTCTGTTCCAGGGTCTTGCGCAGCAGCACGTACGCCTTCGGGGATTTCGAATCCGGTTCCAGGTAGTACGCCTTGTCGAGGGTGAGCAGATCCACCTGCTCGGTCGGCACGAACTCGACGACGTCGATCTCGCGGCTGCGCTCTGCGGGCAGCGCGTCGAGGTCGTCCTTCGTCAGCACCACCCGCTGGCCGTCGTCTTCGTACGCCCTGTCGATGTTCTGATACGGCACGACCTCGCCGCACACCTCGCAGGTCCGCTTGTAGCGGATGCGTCCGCCGTCCTCATCGTGGACCTGATGCAGCGGGACGTCGTGATCCTCGGTGGCGGAGTACACCTTCACCGGGACGTTCACGAGCCCGAACGTCAGGGCGCCTTTCCAGATCGACCTCATGACACCAGTGAACACTGCAAGACCGGTCCGGGGCCAGAGGCTTGCGGCTACGATTTCGGCATGCCCAGTAACGCGCAGATCGTCGAGGTCGACGGTCGGCGTGTGCGGCTGACGAACCTCGACAAGGTGATGTACCCCGCGACGGGCACGACGAAGGGCGAGGTCATCGCCTACTACTCGGCCGTCGCCGCGCGGATGCTTCCGCTGCTGTCCGGCCGTCCCGTCACCCGCAAGCGGTGGGTGGAGGGCGTCGGCCCGGCGGATGCCCCTGCTGATGCCTTCTTCACCAAGCAGCTCGAGCAGGGCACGCCGAGCTGGGTCGTCCGGAGGCCGATCGAGCACTCGGACGGTCCGAAGGACTATCCGCTGATCGATGACCTCCCGTCCCTCGTCTGGTTCGCCCAGATCGCCGCGATCGAGTTGCACGTCCCGCAGTGGCGCTTCACGCCGGACGGCGACCGCGGCAACCCGGATCGCCTCGTGATCGATCTCGATCCGGGGCCCGGTGCGGATCTCGCCGCCTGCGCGCATGTCGCCGGTCTCGCCCGCGCCATCCTGCGCGACATCGGTCTGGACCCCGTGCCGGTGACGAGCGGCAGCAAGGGCATCCATCTCTACGCGCACCTGGACGGCTCGCAGACCAGCGATCAGGCGTCCGGTCTGGCGAAGGAACTCGCTCGCGCGATCGAAGCCGATCACCCGGACATCGCCACGAGTGTGATGGCGAAGGCTGCGCGCGGCGGCAAGGTCTTCCTCGACTGGAGCCAGAACAACGCATCCAAGACGACGATCTCGCCCTACTCGCTGCGCGGACGCTCCCACCCGACCGTCGCCGCTCCCCGCACATGGGACGAACTCGAGGCCCCCGGCCTCCGCCACCTCGAGTTCGACGAGGTGCTCGAGCGGATCGACGCCGGCATCGATCCGATGTCGGACTTCGCGCGGACGGCATCCGCGGAGCACCTTGCGCCTTACCTGTCCAAGCGCACAGCGGGCCGCACTCCGGAGCCGATGCCGGAGCTGCATGCCGTCGAGCCGTCGCCTCCAGGCGCCCCGCCGCGCTTCGTCATCCAGGAGCATCACGCACGTCGGCTGCACTTCGATCTGCGCATCGAACGCGACGGCGTCCTCGTCAGCTGGGCGGTGCCCAAGGGCATCCCCGAGCTCGGCGAGCGAAACCATCTCGCCGTCATGACCGAGCCCCATCCGCTGGAGTATCTCGAGTTCCAGGGGGATATTCCCAAAGGGGAATACGGCGCCGGAAGCATGACGATCTGGGACACCGGTACCGTCGAGATCGAGAAGTGGCGCGACGAGGAGGTCATCGCGACCTTCAGCGGGCAGGGTCCGCTCGGGCGTGCACGGCTGGCACTGATCCGCACGGAGGGCAACGGGGAGAAGTCCTCCTGGCTGCTGCACCGGATGAAGGATGCCGAGGCGGCGGGTGCTCGGCATCCGATCGTGACGCGATCGCAGCCGACCTCGCACGCGGATCCCGACCACGCACCGGCCTCGTCCCCGGACTCCGGGGCATCGTCCCCGCCCGAGCCGATGCTCGCGGAGACGGGAACCGCAGGGCTCGCGCGCGCCCTCGGCCATGCCTGGGCCGAGATCAAGTGGGACGGCATCCGGGCGATGGGCGTGTGGCAGGAGGGACGTCTGCGGCTGTATGCCCGCAGCGGCACGGACATCACCGCCCGCTACCCCGAGCTGACCGCAGACGGCGCTCCGCACCTTGCCGTCTCGGATGCCGTGATCGACGGCGAGATCATCGCTCTGGACGCCTCAGGCCGCCCGAGCTTCAGCCGCCTGCAGAATCGGATGCACCTGACCAAGCCGCGCGAGATCGAACGCGAGGTGGTACGGACCCCGATCGTCTACCAGCTCTTCGACCTGATCCGGTTGGCGGGCCACGACCTCACCAGGACGCCGCTGCGCGACCGACGGCGACTGCTCGAGACGCTCGCCGAGAGCGCCGACGGTCCCGTGATCGTGCCGCCGGTCTTCGATGACATCGACGCCGCATTGGAGACCAGCGAGGAACTCGGCCTGGAGGGCGTCGTGGTCAAGGACGCCGACTCGATCTATCGCCCAGGGACCCGATCCGGGGCGTGGCTGAAGATCAAGCACACCAGGACGCAGGAGGTCGTGATCACCGGCATCCGCCCGGGCAAGGGCAACCGATCAGGCGGCATCGGGTCCCTCCTGCTCGCGATTCCGGAGGACGGACGGCTGCGCTACATCGGCCGTGTCGGCACCGGCTTCACCGACCGCATCCTGCGCGACCTGATGTCACGGCTGGATCCCCTGCGCATCCCGAAGGCCCGGGTCTACGGCGTTCCACCGCCGGACGCCTCGGATGCCGAATGGGTGCGTCCGGAACTCGTCGGCGAGGTCGAGTTCGCGAACTGGACGCCGGACGGGATCCTCCGCCACGCGCGATGGCGGGGACTCCGACCCGACAAGCGCGTCGACGAGATCGTCGTCGAATCCTGATCAGGCGTGCGCCTGTTCGCACTGCGCGGCGTCGTCGGGCTCGATCTGGAACGTCGAGTGCTCGACGTCGAAGTGCTCGGCGAGGCAGCCCTGCAGTTCGGCGAGCAGGGCACCCGAGCCCCCCTGCGCGACGATCTCCGGAGCGACGCTGATGTGCGCGGTGAACACCGGGGCGCCGCGGGTCAGCTGCCAGACGTGCACGTCGTGCACGCCCGTGACGCCGTCGAAGGCCTGCAGATGCGCACGGATGTCAGCCACCGTCATGCCCTTCGGCGCGGACTCGGCGAGCACGGAGAAGACCTCGCGCAGCAGCGTGACGGCACGCGGGATGATCATGGCCGCGATGAACAGCGACGCGATGGCGTCCGCCGGCATCCACCCCGTCGCGATGATCACCACGGCCGCGACGATGACGGCGGCGGACCCGATGAGATCGCCGAGGACTTCGAGGTAGGCGCCTCGAACGTTGATGTTCGTGCGCTGAGCGGCGCTGAGCAGCCACATCGAGATGCCGTTCGCGACGAGCCCGACCACCGCGACCACGAGCATCAGGCCGCCGGCCACCCCGGCCTCACCGGGATCGAGCAGTCGCGAGATTCCCTCGATCCCGACGGTGACGGCCAGGACGATGAGGATGATCGCGTTGACCAGCGCTCCGAATACCTCGGCGCGCTGATATCCGAAGGTGCGCCGATCGTCGGCGGGGCGCGCGGCGACAGCACTGGCGATGAGGGCGATCACGAGCGCGGAGGCGTCCGTGAACATGTGCGCGGCGTCGGCGAGCAGCGCGAGCGACCCGGTGAGCACCGCTCCGACGACCTGCACGAGCATGATCGTCGCCGTCAGGCACAGCGAGATCGTCAGGAGCCGGCGGCTCCCTGCTCCTCGAATCCCCGGGGGGTGGGCGTGATCGTGCATGGCTCAAGCGTACGAGCGGAACAGACCACCAGCGGCGATTTCCCGTAGTCGGGAATGGTGACGATTCTCAGTAGCGGCGCGCTGTCAGAGCGTCTTGAGCAACGGGATCAGCGCGTCGAACGCGCGAGCGCGGTGCGATTGCGACTGCTTCTCCTCGGCGCTGAACTCACCGACCGACCGCTGTTCGCCCTCCTGGCCGTCCGGCACGAAGATCGGGTCGTACCCGAACCCTCCGGAACCGGATGCCGCGTGCGCCAGTCTCCCCGGCCACCGGCCCGCGACGACGTGCTCGTCGCCTCCCGGCGTCACCAGTGCGATCGTCGAGACGAACTGCGCCGTGCGGTGGTGGTCGGCGATGTCGGCGAGCTGGTCCAGGAGCAGGTCCAGGTTGGCCTGGGCATCCTTCTTCTGGCCGGCCCAGTACGCGGAGAACACCCCGGGCGACCCGCCGAGCACGTCGACGCAGATGCCGGAGTCGTCTGCAAGCGCTGCGAGTCCCGTGTGCTCGGCCGCCGCCCTTGCCTTGATGAGCGCATTCTCGGCGAAGGTGACGCCGTCCTCGACCGGCTCAGGGCCGTCGTATCCGACGATCTCGAGATCGGGCCTGGTGCGCGCGACGATCTGTGCGAACTCCGAGACCTTGTGCGGGTTGTGGGTGGCGAGGACGACGCGCATCAGTCCGCCAGAGACGTGAGCTGCAGCGTCTTCAGGTCCTCGCACCCGGCGACGCCGAGTTCGAGCAGAGCGTCCAGTTCGCGCTTGTCGAACGGAGCGCCCTCCGCCGTTCCCTGCACCTCGACGAACAGACCACGACCGGTCACGACGATGTTCATGTCGGTCTCGGCGCGGACGTCCTCGACGTAGGCGAGGTCGAGCATGGGCTCGCCGTCGATGATCCCGACGGACACCGCCGAGACCGAGTCGAGCAGCGGCTTGGCGTTCTTGCCGATGAACTTCTTCTCCCGGCCCCACTCGATCGCGTCGGCCAGCGCGACGTACGCGCCCGTGATCGCCGCCGTGCGTGTACCGCCGTCGGCCTGCAGAACGTCGCAGTCGATGACGATCGTGTTCTCGCCCAGCGCCTTGGTGTCGACGACGGCGCGCAGGGCTCGTCCGATCAGACGCGAGATCTCGTGCGTGCGTCCGCCGATGCGGCCCTTCACGCTCTCGCGGTCGTTGCGGCTGTTCGTCGCCCGCGGGAGCATCGCATACTCGGCGGTGACCCAGCCCTTGCCCTTGCCGGTGAGCCACCGGGGGACGCCGTTCGTGAAGGATGCCGTGCACAGCACCTTCGTCCCGCCGAAGCTGATGAGCGCCGAGCCCTCGGCGTTGGCGCTCCAGCCGCGTTCGATGGTGATCTCGCGGAGCTGGTTCGTGGCGCGACCGTCGGAGCGGACGATGTCAGACATGGGGTTCCTTCGTTTCGAGGGATTGTGCTTCGGGAAGTGTGATGACGCCGGTCTGCACGAGCTGGACGTCGCGTACCTCGCGACCCATCAGTCGGTTGGCCAGCGCCGTGAAGTCATCGGCGGAGTCTCCGGTGGCCTCGTACACGTAGGTGGCCACGGCATCCGAGGGGGCGAGCAGATCGCCGCGGACGAGCTGACGGTACACGTCGGCGGCCGTCTCGTCATCGCTGGAGACGAGCGAGACGCCTTCCCCCATGACGTAGCCGATCGCACCGCGCAGGAAGGGATAGTGCGTGCAGCCGAGCACCAGGGTGTCGACGCCGGCGTCACGCAGCGGCGCGAGGTAGTCCTCCGCAGTGGCGAGCACCTCTGGCGCACCGGTGATGCCCGCTTCGACGAACTCGACGAACCGTGGGCAGGCGGCCGTGAAGACCTCCAGCCGCTCGTTGACCTCGAGCATGTCCTGGTAGGCGCGGGACCCGATCGTGCCGACCGTTCCGATCACGCCGATGCGCCCGTTGCGGGTCGTCGAGACCGCGCGGCGCACGGCCGGGCCGATCACCTCGACCACCGGGACGTCGTAGCGTTCGCGGGCATCGCGCAGCATCGCCGAGGATGCCGTGTTGCATGCGATCACGAGCATCTTGACGCCCTGTTCTACGAGCGTGTCGAGCACCTCGAGGCCGTATCGGCGGACGTCGGCGATCGGTTTCGGGCCGTACGGGGAATGCGCGGTGTCGCCGATGTAGACGAACGATTCGCGGGGAAGCTGGGCGCGGATCGCCCTGGCCACGGTGAGCCCGCCGACACCCGAGTCGAAGATTCCGATGGGCGCGTCGTTCATGACTCACCAGCCTACCCTTCGGCACGCGCAGGGACGCCCTTCGGCACGCTCAGGGACCGCCGTGCTCGTGCCGGACGTGCGCGTCCGCTCACTAAGCTGAGCGCATGACCTCGTCGACGGCGCTTCTGACCGACCGCTACGAACTCACGATGCTCGGCGCCGCGCTGCGCGACGGCACGGCCGCACGCCCCTGCGTGTTCGAACTGTTCTCCCGTCGATTGTCCGGAGGACGGCGCTTCGGCGTCGTCGCCGGCACCGGACGCCTGCTGTCACTGCTGCGCGAGTTCCGCTTCGGCGAGGACGAGCTGCGCTTCCTGCGCGACGCGCACGTCGTGGATGCCGAGTCGTTGACGTACCTGGAGAACTATCGGTTCACGGGTTCCATCAGCGGTTACCACGAGGGCGAGCTGTACTTCCCGGGTTCGCCGATCCTCACGGTCGAGGGCAGCTTCGCCGACGCGGTCGTTCTGGAGACGCTGGCGCTGAGCGTCCTCAACCATGACTCCGCCGTGGCGACCGCCGCATCGCGGATGAGCATCGCAGCCGGCGACCGTCCGCTCGCGGAGATGGGCTCGCGTCGCGCGGCCGAGCACTCGGCGGTCGCCGCCGCCCGGGCCGCGTACATCGCCGGCTTCGGCTCCACCAGCAACCTCGAGGCCGGACGCCGGTGGGGAATCCCGACGATGGGCACGGCTGCTCACTCGTGGACGCTCCTGCACGAGACCGAGGAGGACGCGTTCCGCGCGCAGATCGCGAGCCTCGGAACCGATACGACGCTGCTCGTCGACACGTACGACATCCGCACCGGCGTCGACACGGCCATCCGCGTCGCCGGGACCGGACTCGGCGGTGTGCGCATCGACTCCGGTGACCTGCCGATCGTCGCGGCCGAGGTGCGGGCGCAGCTCGACGAGCTCGGCGCGACCGGCACGCGCATCACCGTGACGAGCGACCTGGACGAGTACGCGATCGCCTCCCTGGCCGCTTCGCCCGTTGACGCCTACGGTGTCGGAACATCGGTCGTCACGGGGTCGGGCTATCCGACCGCGAGCATGGTCTACAAGCTCGTGGCACGACAGGATGCCTCAGGCGCGTGGATCGGCGTCGCGAAGGCATCCGCCGACAAGGCCTCGCAGGGCGGCCGCAAGGCGGCGTTCCGCACACTCGCAGACGGGGTCGCGACCGCGGAGACAGTGGTCGTGTCCGATGGGTTCGAGGAACTGGACACCCCGTCCGAGCATCCTGGTTCTCGGCCGCTGCAGGTGCACTTCGTCGACAACGGCGAGACCGACAGCGCGTTCGAGGGCGCCGAGGGAACCGCAGCCGCGCGGGCGCATCACCTGCGTGTGCGCGAGGAGCTGCCCGTCAGGGCGCTCGCGCTCAGCAAGTCGGATCCTGCGATTCCGACCGTTCTGATCGACGCGGTCTAGAAGACCATCGATTCGTAGATCTCTTTGCACGTGGGGCACACCGGGAACTTCTCGGGGTCGCGCCCCGGGGTCCACTTCTTGCCGCACAGGGCGCGCACCGGCTTGCCGGTGATCGCCGATTCGAGGATCTTGTCCTTCTTCACGTAGTGGCTGAAGCGCTCGTGGTCGCCAGGCTCGATGTTCTCCTGCTTCAGGAGCTCTTCGAGTTCGCGATCAAGCGTTGCCACGCCGCCCTGATCGGGGCTGTCCAACGGAGTACTCATGGGCCGATTCTAGCCGGGAGGGCGACATCGCGGGCCGCGATCATGCCGTCTCGACGAACTCCATCAGCCGCTCGCCGCTGCTCTCGAAGATCCGTCCGCCGACAGCCGTCCCGATCAGCAGCACACCGATGCCCGTTCCGATACCGGTCCAGAATGCTGTCCACGTGTGCGCGCCGCCCTCGACGACCGCGAGAGAGAACAGCCAGACCGTGGGAGCGGCGAGCAGGATGGCGCCGACGAAGACGCCGGCCTGCCCGAATGCGCCTCGGGATGCCGCGCGCTGCGGCTGCTGGAACGGACTGTCTCCTGGCCGTGAGACCGCGTACGGCGCGATCACGGACACGACGCTGGACAGGCCGAGACCCGCGAAGAACAGGCAGATCGCGAGGCCGCTGAGCGGCAGCAGCAGCCGCCAGCCACCGGTGAGCGCCAGAGTGACGGGGACGGCGACGGCGAGCGCCGGAACTGCGACCAGGAAGATCGGGATGAGCCGTCCGAACCGGTCCGGGAGCCCCCGGACCCCGCTGGCCACGTGCACCCAGAACGCGGTCGAGTCGTAGGCGATGTCATTGTGCGGCAACCAGCCGAAGAACAGCGCCATGACCGGCACAGGCACCAGCACCGCCACCTCGAACGGCACGCCCGCCACGAGCAGGGGGAAGACCGTGAGCACACCGGCGATCGGAACGACGACGATGTTGACGATGTATCTCCGGTCGCGCAGCCAGTACACGAGGCTGCGCGCGGCGATCGCGCCGAACGCGTTCGAGGGAAGCAGCGCGAACCACCCCAGGCCGGTGCGCTCCCGCGCCGTCACCGGGCGCTCCGTGGTCGTCAGCAGGCGGCGCACCAGCAGGATCCATGCCGCCGTGATGCCGATGAGGGAGATGACCGCGACGACGCCGCTGATCCACACCGCCGCTGTGTCGCCCGAGGCGAGCGCGAACAACAGGCCCAGCGGTGCCGCGACCGGTGTCGCGCCCACGATCGAGGTCACCGCATCGACGGCTGCGGGCACCTCACCGTCCCATTCCAGCGACGCCAGGAACACCGCGACCGGGAAGGCGATCACGACGACCGCGAGCGTGAAGAGCGCCGTCAGCTCGCGTGAGCGGCGCTCCGGCAGCCACATGGCGCTGATGGCCATGCCGACGCGCGCCGCGAGCACGGTGGTCGCGAGACCCAGGAGCCCCGTGAGCACGGCGGCATAGGCCGGAACGCCGAGACGGATGCCGACGATCACGACGCAGGTCGTCACGGCCAAGAGCGCGAACGAGGGAACGCTGATGAGGGATGCGAGGGCGAGGATCCACGGCATCCGCCGCTCATCGACGCCGAAGACGGCGAATCGTCGGGGATCGAGCTGATCGACGGCACCCGTGAGCATGGGGCCGACGAGGAAGGCGAGGAACACAGCGGCACCGCCGAGCACGATCACTGTGCGCGCCACCCCCGTCGTCGCATCGCCGAGGCTGAGAACGGCGATGCAGACGATCACCGTCGCGACCATGACGACGAGCAGGCCGGCGGCCGTCCTCACGGCGTGGTGTCCGCGGAGCGCCCCGAACAGCAGCGCGGCCCTCAGCCGGAGAACGTGTGCAACCACTCCAGGCCCTCCACCTCGCTGCTGGAACCGGCGAGCTCGACGAAACGCGACTCGAGGGTCTGGCCTGCGCGGACCTCGTCGACCGTACCCTCGGCGAGGACCTCGCCTCCGACGATGATCGCGACGCGGGAGCAGACCCGTTCGACGAGATCCATGCCGTGGCTGGAGAGGACGACCGTGCCGCCGTGCGCGACGTACGCGCGGAGGATGTCGAGGATGACGCCGGACGAGACGGGATCGACCGACTCGAACGGCTCATCGAGCACGAGCACTCGGGGCGAGTGGATCATGGCGCCGGCGAGCATGATCTTCTTGGTCATGCCCGCGGAGTAGTCCGATACGACGCGGCTGAGCGCGCCCGTGAGGTCGAATGCCCGCGCGAGGTCGGCCGAGCGCTTTTCGATGACGCGCGCATCGAGCCCTCGCAGCAGCCCGTAGTAGTGCAGCAGCTGACGCCCCGTGAGACGGTCGAAGGTGCGCAGCCGATCCGGCAGGACGCCCATGACCTTCTTCGCGGCGAGCGGGTTCGCCTTCTGGTCGATGCCCGAGACGTAGACGGTGCCTCCGTCCGAGCGCAAGAGGCCGGTGATGATCGAGAGCGTGGTCGTCTTGCCCGCGCCGTTCGGACCGACGATGCCGTAGAACGATCCAGCGGGAACGGTGAGATCGATGCCGTTGACCGCCCGCTGGTCTCCGAAGTCCTTGATCAGCCCGCGGACGCGCAGGGCGTCGACGGCCGTCGGGGACTCGATGCCGTCGAACGCGTCCTCGACGTCGGACGCGGAATCGACTGCGACGGCTGCGGAATCGACATCCGCTTCCGGTGCCTCCTCGACAGCCGGAGCATCGTCTGCGCTCTCGGCCGGAGCCGTCTGTTCGGCAGGAGCGGCGAGTTCGGCGTCAGCAACTGCAGTGGCCGAAGCGTCGGCCGCTGAGGCCGCGTCGGCCTCCGGAGTCGCCTCGATCTCGGGAGTCGCCTCGATCTCCGGCGCCGCCTCACCTTCGGGATCGACCGCGCGGACCGACTCGTCCCCGAGCTCGTCCGCGGCGACCAGGGCCGGCTCAGCTTCGACGACGGGTTCGGCCGTCGACTCGTCGGTCGGAGCATCGACGAGCGCAGCATCCACCGACTTCTCGGCAGGCGTCGGAGAAGCCGCCGGCGGCGCGACGGTCTCGGCGGCAGCGGCAGCCGAGTGAGCGGCGACGGCGCGAGCGGCCGTCGTCCGGGACTTGCGCGGTTTCGCGACGCGTTTCGCCGCCGGCTTCTTCGCGGCGGCAGACGCTGATGTCTGCTCGAACTGTTCGTGGGCGACCTCGACGGGGCCATCCGCGACCGCCGCATCCTGGCGGCCATCCTTCGCGGCCGCTTCCTTCGCCGCCGTCTCCTTCGCCGCAGCGGCCTTCGCCGCTGCCGTCTTCGCGGCAGCCGTCTTCGCGGCAGCCGTCTTCGCCGCGCTGCTGCGCGCAGCCGACGTCCTGGCCGCGGTCTTCGCGGCGGTCGCCTTCGCGGCTGCGGTTTTCGCGGCAGCCGTCCTGGCGGCATCCTTCGCCGTCGAGGACTTCGCGGCCGAAGCCTTCGATGCCGTCGACGAATTCGCGGTGCGCGCCTTCACAGCGGCGGTCTTGGCCGCGGCATCCGGCGCAGTCTTGCGAGCCGGGCGCGCCTTCTTGGCCTGAGCCGTGGCGGTCGCCTCGTCCAGCTGGTCGTCAGGGGAAGGAGTCACTGTATTACGGTATCAACGGGGACCGACTTTGCCCGGCTCCAGCGCAACATTCCGCCGGATCCGTACCTCGCTTCACGTAACCTGGGAGCTGGGTGTGCAGTCGGTCACGAATTGGCAACGGCCCCCAGCCCGACCAGGGCCTTCGCAGGAGCCGTCGCTAGCATGAAGGCGGCACGAAGAGGTGTCGGGTCGGTGAACCGGCCGTGAACACAGATTCTTTTTAGGAGCTTTCGTGACTCTTCAGACCGTTATCCTCGCAGCCGGTATGGGCTCGCGCCTCGGGCGTGCACTGCCCAAGCCCCTCACCGAGCTGAGCGACGGCCGCACGATCATGCAGCAGCAGCACGAGAACATCCGTGCCGCATTCGGCAAGGACGCGCGCATCACCACGGTCGTCGGCTACCGCGCTGAGACGATCATCGAGGCCTTCCCGCACGTCAACTACGTGCACAACGAGCGCTACGACGAGACGAACACGTCCAAGAGCCTGCTGCGCGCTCTCGGTGCGACCGGCAAGGGCGGCGTGCTGTGGATGAACGGTGACGTCGTCTTCGACCCGATGATCCTCGGCCGCGCTCTCGAGTACATCGAGCGCGACCAGTCGTTCGTCACCGTCAACACCTCCAAGGTGAGCGACGAAGAGGTGAAGTACACCGTCACGGCCGAGGGCTTCATCAAGGAGCTCTCGAAGACCGTCAAGGGCGGTCTCGGCGAGGCCGTCGGCATCAACTACATCTCGGCAGCACACAAGAAGGCGTTCATGCGTCAGCTGCAGCGCGTCGAGGACCAGGACTACTTCGAGCGCGGTCTCGAACTGGCGATCGCCGAAGACGGTCTGCTGCTCGAGCCGATGGACGTCTCCGATCTGTATGCGGTCGAGGTCGACTTCGCCGAGGACCTCGAGCGCGCGAACCTCTACGTCTGACACCTGCTCCGACACAGCGTCGAAAGCCCGGCACCTCGAGGTGCCGGGCTTTCGGCTTTCTCGCGGCATCGGTCCATAGGATCGGGACATGGCCGACAAGGTGCACAGGATCCACTCCCTTCCGGACGATGCCCCCTGGGACAAGGGCGTGCCGCCGGTGGGTTCGACCGAGCATCCCTTCACCATCCGTGGCATCGACAGGGTGCTCGCGATCCAGCGCCCGCTGGTGCTCGCGCACATCCGCAGCATCCGGCTGCGCAATCCGAGCGCTGCACCCGCCGACATCATCCGGATGCTGGAGCAGCGATATCTCGCGGCCGTGACAGCGGGCGGTGCGACAGTCGGTGCGACCGCCGTGGTGCCGGGCATCAGCACGGGTGTGACGCTCGCGCTGTCCGGAGTCGAGACGCTCGGCTTCGTCGAGTCGACCGCGCTGTTCGCGCAGTCGGTCGCCGAGGTGCACGGCATCCCGATCGAGAATCCGGATCGGGCGCGAGCGCTGGTCATGACGCTGATGCTGGGCAAGGAGGGCGTCGATCTGCTGTCGCAGCTCGCGGGGCAGGCGGCCGGACGCGGCGGGCCCCGATCGGCGTACTGGGGCGAGGTCGTGACGAAGTCGCTCCCCCGCGCTGCGGTCGGGCCGATCGTGGACCGGCTGAAGACCATGTTCCTGAAGCACTTCGCGGCCGCCGGTGGTGCGTCGTTCATCGGAAAGGCGCTGCCCTTCGGCATCGGTGCCGTGATCGGCGGAGCAGGCAACAACATACTCGGCCGCCGCGTGCTGGTGACCTCACGACGCGCGTTCGGCGCGGCACCGGATGTCCTGCCGCCGGAGCTCGAACCGGTGACGGGCGCCGAGCGGCTGGAGACCCGTGTGGTGCGGGGGGCTCGGTATGCGGGATCGGCTCTTGCGGCCGCGGCGGGGACGACCGCGCGCGGAGTGGGTTGGGCGGGGCGCCGGATGACCGAGATCGGGCGTTCTCGGCACCCGAAACCGGATGCCGAGACTCCTGCGATCGAGAAGGATCCGGGGCGCTAGGGTCGCGCCGCCGAGGCGACCTGCGGCCAGGAGGCCCATCGATCAGCACGGGATCGTAGAGTCGACATGGCCGCTTCGAGGCGTTCCACGGGCAGGTCTTCTGCCCGGCTCTTCCCCGAGGTCGCGCCGTCGGGGAAGGTGAGAGCGAACCCGACCCAAGGCTCCGGACCGACCAGTTCGCGGTAGTGTCCGCCGACGAGGGCGAACACGAGTTGCTCCAAACCATCCGCCTCCGCGTCCCACGTCGTATCGCAAGCATCGCAGCCGCAGACCGGGAAGTGGAAGTCGTGGAGCAGTCCCGCATGCACGTACAGGCCCGGGTAGGCCGTGAAGACGAAAGTCAGCGTTGCGCACGCCGGGTCGTTCGGCTGGATCCTGACCGCCTTCGTCACGTCGAAGTACGGGGGCCGGAGCAGGTCCGCGATCACTGAGCGATTCTCGATGATCTCGACGTCGTACACGTCCCGAAGGTGCACGATGAGTGCATCGGCAACGGTGTGCAGCGGAGCGAAGCGCTCCGGATGGGTGTCGACCGAGTAGGTCTCCTCCGGCGGTGAGTCCGGCCATCGGTTTCCATAGTCGATCACCTCGCCTGCGGCGTCACGGAAGACGGGCGGGTCGATCGGCGGTCGGACATATGCGTTCACGCCCTCAGTGTGCCGCACTCCCCCTGCACTGCGACGATGTCTTCGTGCGTTGTGCACAGGTCAGGCTCCAGAGATCTAACGGGATGCTCCCGCGTCGGATGCCGTTCCTACCGTCGTTCGCATGTTGAGACCGATCGAACCCGCAGAGATTCCACCTCCTGTCGCCTATCGCGTGCCCTGGGCCGTCGACAGAACGGATGGCGCGCACCCTGGCGTCATCAATGAGTCGCGTGGAGCCGCGGACTTCGTGCGCGTCTTCCATGCCGACGCCGACGGTGAGGAGCGCACGCAGTTGTGGGGGCAGGTGCTGGCTGGGGAGCGGATCGAGCTGTGCCTGTGCACCGCGGATCTCGACGAAGTGGTGGTGACGGTCGCGTGGTTCCGTCAGGAGGACGGACTGGAATACGTCTGGAGGTTCGTCGTGTGAGCGTCAGCTGCCACCACGGCGGCGCAGCTCACGACGGAAGTCCGCCTCGGAGTAGGGCTTGAGGTTCTCGGGCAGATCAGCCGAGGTGAGGCCCTTCACGAAGGTCTCCGGCTTGACGTCGAGCGCAGTGGCCAACTGGATCAGGACGAACAGCGTCGGGTTGCCGTCTCCGGCCTCGATGCGGGCGAGGTGTCGGACGTCCATATCCGCGCGCTGCGCGAGCTTCGACCGGCTGATCGACGACTTGTTCCGAAGCTCCCTCACGATCTCTCCGACGCGTTGAGATGCGTGTGATCGAGGTGCCTCCATTCCTCAAGCATCCAAGGCCCCAACAAATCGATCAGCGTCTTGCATGCCAGGGCTTTTATCCCCTGCTCTATGTGCCCCGGGAGCGGGTGACCCCCGTGAGATGTCGAGGTCGTGCGGCATTCGTCGAGCCCGGCGACTCTCGACGCGCGAATCGGCGACCGATCTCGGCATCCGGGCGGCACCACCCCAGCGTCATCATCGCCAAAGGATCCGCCGACCCGTTGTGCGAGGCATCCAACGTCGACCGCCCGCCCGCTACTAGGGTGGAATCCGTGACGGACACGCCTGACCTCTCCACGACCGCCGGCAAAATCGCCGACCTCCGCGCTCGATACACCGAAGCCGTTGTCGACGCCGAGACCAAGGCGAAGGAGAAGCAGCACGCCAAGGGCAAGATGACCGCCCGCGAGCGCATCGAGCTCCTCGTCGATCCTGGGAGCTTCGTCGAGTTCGACGAGTACGTCCGCCACCGCAGCACGGCCTTCGGCATGGACCGCAACCGCCCTTACGGAGATTCCGTCGTCACCGGCATCGGCACCATCCACGGCCGCACGGTCGCGGTGTACTCGCAGGACTTCACCACGTTCGGCGGCTCGCTCGGGGAGGTCTCCGGCGACAAGATCATCAAGATCATGGACTTCGCCCTCACCGGCGGCATGCCCATCATCGGCATCCTCGATTCCGGCGGAGCGCGCATCCAGGAGGGCGTGCTGGCGCTGAGCAAGTACGGCGAGATCTTCAAGATGAACACACGGTCATCGGGCGTCATCCCGCAGATCTCGATCATCATGGGTCCGGCCGCCGGCGGCGCCGTCTACGGCCCCGCTCTGACCGACTTCGTCATCATGGTCGACAAGACCAGCCAGATGTTCGTCACCGGCCCGGACGTCATCAAGACGGTCACCGGCGAGGACGTCGGCATGGAAGAGCTCGGCGGCGCCCTCACCCACAACACCCGCTCGGGTGTCGCGCACTACCTCGCCGAAGACGAGGACGACGCGATCGACTACGCGCGCACACTGCTCAGCTTCCTCCCGGACAACAACATGGCCGAGATCCCCGGCTACGAGAGCGAATTCGAGTGGGAGACCACGGATGCAGATCGCAGCCTGAACACGATCATCCCCGATTCCCCGAACCAGCCGTACGACATCCACACCGTGATCGGTCACATCGTGGATGCCGGAGACTTCATCGAAGTCCAGCCGCTGTTCGCCCCGAACATCGTCATCGGCTTCGGCCGCGTCGAGGGGCGCTCGGTCGGCATCATCGCCAACCAGCCCTCGCAGATGGCCGGAACGCTCAACATCGAAGCCGGCGAGAAGGCCAGCCGCTTCGTCCGCTTCTGCGACGCGTTCTCGATCCCCATCGTCACGCTCGTCGACGTGCCCGGCTACCTCCCCGGCACGGACCAGGAATGGACCGGTGTGATCCGCCGCGGCGCGAAGCTCATCTACGCCTACGCCGAGGCCACCGTTCCGCTGGTGACCGTCATTCTGCGCAAGGCCTACGGCGGCGCCTACATCGTGATGGGATCCAAGCAGCTCGGCGCCGACGTCAACCTCGCCTGGCCCACCGCCGAGATCGCGGTCATGGGAGGCCAGGGCGCCGTCAACATCCTGTACCGCGGTGAGATCAAGAAGGCCGAGGAGGACGGGGAGGACGTCGCCGCCGTCCGCACCCGCCTCGCGAACGAGTACACGTACAGCGTGACCAGCCCGTTCCTCGCCGCGGAGCGCGGCGAGATCGACGGCATCATCGAGCCCGCGAACACCCGCGTGTCCATCGCGAAGTCGCTGCGGGCCCTGCGCGGCAAGCGCGCCGAGCTGCCGCCGAAGAAGCACGGGAACATCCCGCTGTGAGCGAGAGCGACCGGACCAGGGCGATCGACATCGTCCGCGGTCATCCGACCGAAGAGGAACTCGCGGCGCTCATCGCCGTCATCAGCGACTCGTACGTGCGCGAGGCGGCAGACGCTGTGGCCGAGGAGCCGCGCGTGTCAGCGTGGCAGCGCACGCAGCGCCCGATGCGCACGCCGTTGCGCCGCGACATCCCATGGGGACGATTCGCGGGCTGAGCGTCGCCCGCAGAAGCGCAACTCGGCGTTGCGGCGCCTCGACGGCGTTCGGCTCGGTCGGCTCCGCCGTTCTCGCTCAACGAGCCGGGTCGACTCCTCGCTCAACGAGCGGGGTGGGGGCTCTGAACGAGCGGCTCCGCCGACCGCGATCGACGAGCGGCGTCGCCACGAGCGTGGAGCTCGCTCAGCGGAGGAGGCTCGGCGCGCGGAACCGCAGCGTCACCAGCTGGAACGCGCGCAGTTCCAACTCGACGGACGCCGAATCGCACTCGCGGACAGCGACGGGTGCCACCTCGCGCTCCAGCAGATCCGTCTCGACGACCGCATCGAAGCGGAACGCCGTCGAGAGGGTCGCCGCGGCGCGCCCGCCGTGCGCCTCGTAGAGCCGCACGACGACGTCACCGCTGCGATCCTCGGCGAGTTTGACCGCCTCCACCACGACGGCGTCCGACGACACCTGCAGCAGCGGTTCGACCGGGCCCGCGCCGGCCAGCCGACGCACCGGCAGGTTCAGCCGGTACCCCTCGCGCACGGCATCCGCGATCCCGGAATCCGGACGGATGCTGACACGGAACGTGTGCTCGCCCTGATCCGCCTCCGGATCGGGGAACAACGGCGCGCGCAGCAGCGACAGCCCCACCGACGTCGCGCTGCCGCCGCCCTGGCGCGGAACGCGGGTGATGTCGTGACCATACGTCGCGTCGTTCGCGATCGCGACGCCGAAACCGGCCTCGCCCACGTGCACCCAGCGGTGCGCGACGGTCTCGAACCGCGCCGCATCCCACGATGTGTTCGCATGCGTCGGACGATGCACGTGGCCGAACTGGATCTCGCTCGTCGCGCGCTCCGCATGCACGTCCAGGGGGAACGAGAGCTTGAGCAGCTTCTGCCGCTCGTGCCAGTCCACGACCGTCTCGATGTCGAGCGTGCGCGCCCCAGCGGCGAGCGCGAGGGTCTGCGTGATCCGCGATGCCCCCCATCCGCGGACCACGCAGACGATTGCGGCAGTGGGATGCGGAACGACATCGATCGAAACCAGGTCGGTCACGTCGGCCCCGTGACGGCGATAGTGCTCATCGATGTCCCACGCATCCCACTGCGTCGGCGTGTCGCGATGCACACGGAGGAGGTTGCCCCGCTCCCCCGGTGCGATCGCTTCACGTCCGGTCGCGCGCACGACGAGTGACGTCAACAGACCCGACTCGTCGATGAGCACCCGGAGGTGCTCGTTGGACAGCTCGACTCCGCCCGTCGTGCGCTCGACCGATGCGGGTGCCGATTCACCCTCACGTGCGGCAGCGACCCCCGACGCCGCCGCTCCCTCCCTCTGATAGGGCCCCGCGTTCGCGACAAGCGCGGTCGTCCCCTCGCCGACGACAGCCCCCAGTGCCTGCGCGATGATGCGCTCCGTCGAGGCGAGCACCTCGGCGTAGCGACGTTCTGCCTCCCGGTGCACCCAGCCGATGGAGCTCCCGGGAAGGATGTCATGGAACTGCTGAAGCAGCACGGTCTCCCACGCCGCATCCAGTTCGTCGTACGGATACTCGACGCCCTGCAGCGAAGCAGCCGTGGCCCAGAGCTCTGCCTCGCGCAGCGCATGCTCGCTGCGCCGGTTGCCCCGCTTGGTCCGGGCCTGGGACGTGTACGTGCCGCGATGGAACTCGAGGTACATCTCCCCCGTCCAGACCGGCGGGTTCTCGTACTCGGCCTCCGCCGCTTCGAAGAAGCGCGCCGGACTCGACAACGTGACCGTCGGGGATCCCTCCAGCGAGCGCAATCGCGCAGCGGCCGCCAGCATCTCCCGATTCGGGCCGCCTCCGCCGTCGCCGTACCCGAACGGCACGAGCGAGGTGTTGGCCCCGCTCTTGTCCGCGAACTGTCGCTCGGCGCGCGCGAGCTCCGAGCCGGAGAGCACGGCGCTGTACGTGTCGACGGGTGGGAAGTGCGTGAAGATGCGCGAGCCGTCCAGACCCTCCCACCAGAAGGTGTGATGCGGCATCCGGTTCGTCTCGTTCCAGGACAGCTTCTGCGTCAGCATCCAACGGGATCCTGCAGCCCTGGCGATCTGCGGCAGCGCCGCCGAATAGCCGAACGAGTCCGGCAGCCACACGTCCTGCGGCTCGACGCCGAACTCCTCGAGGAAGAACCGCTTGCCGCGCACGAACTGCCGCGCCAGCGCCTCCCCTCCAGGAAGATTCGTATCCGACTCGACCCACATCCCGCCGGCCGGCACGAAGCGCCCCTGCGCGATCGCCGCCCGCATCCGCTCGTACAGCTCGGGCTGGAACTGCTTCATCCAGGCGTACTGCTGGGCCGATGAGGCAGCGAAGACGAACTCGTCGTCGTCCTCCTGCAGGGCGAGCACATTCGAGAACGTGCGCGCCACCTTCCGCTGCGTCTCCCGCACCGGCCACAGCCACGCCGAGTCGATGTGCGCGTGCCCGACGGCATGCACCCGATGCGCGGACGCGGACGCCGGCAGCCGCAGCGCCTCGGCCAGCACAGCACGACCATCGGATGCCGTGCCTGGTACGTCATCCGGGTCGACGGCGTCGACCATCCGCTCCAGCGCACGCAGGATGCCGGCGCGGCGCGGCGATTCCGGCAGCTGTTCGCCGAGGGACAGCAGCACCTCAGCATCCTGAACCAGTTCCCACACCGTCTCGTCGAGCAGCCCGACGTCGGCCTGGCGCATCACGTAGTGCGGCGTCCCTCCTGCGGTGTCCCACTCGCCGAGCGGCGTCGGTTGGAAGTGCGCGAAGCCGCCGCCCACATCCGGATTCGCCGCCGCCTCGATGAACAGCTCGATCGGCTGACCGGGAGCCGCCTCGATGGGTACGTGGGCATTGCGCGGCTCGATCGCCTTGATGATCGATCCGTCAGGACGGTACGCAGTGCCCTCGGCTTGGAAGCCCGGCTGCGCGGCGCTGAACCCGAGGTCCACCACGAGCTCGGCGCGTTCACCCGGCGACGTCGGCGGAACGGTTCCCGTCACGCGCAACCACATGGTCCCCCACGGTCGCCCCCACGGCGTCCCCACCTGGAACGGACGGAACGGCTGCACGACCGCCTCGGCGAACGGCACCGGCTCTCCCGGGACATTCCAGCTCTCGAGCGTCATCGGCACGTACCGGCGGTAGCGCGCCGGGCGCAGTCGCTCAGCCAGGAAGCGGCGGATGCGCGCTTCGATCAGAGCGGAGTTCTCATGCATGGAAAGACGTGCTCCGGTGGAGAGCGGACCAGGGGATGCCAAATATTAAATCGACTGGAATAACCACTGTCAAGGGCTCCGCGCACATCGGATCAGGACGATCCGCCCTCCAGCAGCAGCGAGGACGCCCGCGGCGAGAGCACGTCGGCGAGGATCACGCAGCCCGCTCCGACCGCCCCCACGTCGGCGCCGACGACCGATCCGGCGACCGGAAGCCCTCGTACAGCGCGGGTCGCGCTCTGCCGGTCCAGCAACGCGGGAAGCTCCCGCAGGTACACCTCTGACAACCGACCCCAGAACGGGCCGCCCAGGACCACTCGATCGACGTCGAGCATGTTCGTCAGCGTCGAGATCAGCACGGACAGATGCTCGGCCGCTCTCTCGAGCACTGACAGCGCCGCGGCCTCTCCCTGCCGCGCCCTCGCGCACAGCTGCGACAGCCGTTCGTCGACCGACTCGGCGTCGCTGCCGACACGGTCGTCGACGAGGACGCCGGCACGCTCAGCCTGCTCGACGATCGCCTGCGGCGTGCACACGACCTCGACGCAGCCGCGCCTTCCGCATCCGCAGACCGGCCCCTCCGGGTCCACGACCACGTGGCCGACCTCGCCCACATTGCGCGATCGCCCGCGGATGACGTCGCCGTCCAGCACGAGAGCCGTTCCGATGCCCGTACCCAGATAGACGAAGAGCAGCGACACGTCGGGCGGGTCGTCACCGGTCCAGATCTCCGCGAAGGCCGCGGCCGTGGTGTCCTTCTCCAGAGCCACCGGCAGTCCGACCGCATCGGCCAGAGCCGCGCGCAACGGCACCCGATGCCATTGATGCAGCTTCGGCGGATCGATGACCGTACCGCGCTCGGCGTCCAGCGGCCCTGGTGCGGCCACGCCGACACCCGCGATCGACGCGCGTTCGACGCCCGATCTCGTGATGAGCTCCTCGATCGATGCGGCCATCGAGCCGATCACCTGCATCGGATCGTTCGCGGGCGTCCTGTGCGTGCTTCGAGCGATCACGGTCCCGCTGAGATCGAGCAGAACCACCGTGGTCATCGCGGGATCCAGGTGCACGCCGACCGACAGTCGACTGCGCGGGACGAGCCGGAGCGTGGTCCGCGGTTTACCAGGACCGTTGATCGTGCGCCCTGCCTCTTCGATGAGCCCGTCGTCCAACAGTCGGCGCGTGATGTTCGTGACGGTCTGCGCCGACAGCCCTGTGGCATCGACGAGCTCGATGCGGCTGAGCCCGTCGCCCGAGCGACGGATCGCCTCGAGGATCACGGACTGATTGAAATCGCCCATCCTCGGCAGGTTCGTTCCTCGCCGCAGCACGCTCATCGCTCCATCATCACGTATCCGTCATCGAATCAGGGGGGACGCCGCAGGAAATCTTGTCCCCCAAATGGCCTACAGACAGATCAGGATCGAGGCGTCAGACTATTACCGACGCTATGCGTTCGGTTGGTCTCTCTGCCCCAGGGTAGGCAGACGCGGACCGGCCAACAGCGGACAGTTTTCGGGTAACTGTGCCGCACCTGGCGAGGGGCGGGCGATTCCGCCGCCCCTCGCCCTTCTCTCACTCGCGAGCGGATGCCGCGGCGCGAGGGATCTCGTGCCACAGCAGCACGGAGTCCTCATCGGCGGTGTTCCCTCCCGCGGCGCGCCCGACGACCGTCACGGCGACGTTCGGATCGTGCGCGGCTCGAATGATCACTCGCCCCTCGTCGACTCCGGTGAGCACACCGGCGAGCTCGTCGCGGATCTCGCCGCGGCGCTTCTCGTCGACGCCGTCGAGACCGCCCTCGTCGAAGACAGTGACGGCGACCCCCCGGCGCCGAGCCGCTTCGATGGCCGTGCGCACCGCTTCGTTGAGCAGGCTCGCGCCGCGGAGCTCATCGCGCAGCCGCCCCTCGGCCAGACGTGCGTCGAGACGTTCCGCATCGGTCAGGATGCCGTGCGCGGCCACGGTGCGCGAGAGCACGGGGCCCGCGACGGCCAGCGCGTACTGAGTCCGCAACCGGCGTTCCCGCTGGCGCACCTGCTGCGTCGCGTGCCACGCCGACACGGCCCGCTGGATGCCTGCGAGGCGTTCGGTGTCGGCTATCGCGCGGTCCCAGAAGAGCACGAGCATCTGCGCGACCACGACCCACATCGTCGAACCCACCAGCCCCAGTTCGAGCGCCACGAACACGCCGAGGAACGAGGATGCCGCGAGCGCGAGCTCGCCGAGGACGACCCAGCCGATCACGAAACGGCGCCGCACGATGCAGACGACCGCCAGCAGACCCAGTGCACCGATGTACCACGTCGCGAACGGCGCCGTCCGATCATGCGGCTCCAGGGCGAAGCTGACCATTCCGGGAATCGCGAAGCCGGCGATCATCGCGAGGATCCCGGCCCACAACGGCATCGTGACCCGATGTGCGGCGTCGACGAGCACCGCGACGATCACGATCGCCAGGTAGGCGGCGATCGAGAGCAGCATGAGCGCGGGATGCGCCGGCGTCTCGATCCACCACAGGGCCCTGGCCGCGAAGTAGAGCGCGAAGCCGAGCGCGAGAAGGGTGGCGACGGTGCGGACGGTTCGTCTCATTCCCGCTCCCACGTGAGCTCGACCACCGTGCCGGACGCATCGGATTCGATATGCGCGGAGCCGGCGACCGCCGCCATCCGCGCCATGATCGATGCGCGGATGCCGAGTCGGTCCTCGTCGACGGCATCCAGATCGAACCCGGGGCCGCTGTCGCTCACGGTCACGGTGATCCCCTCGTCGCCATGGGCGAGCGCGACGATGTGCAGGCCGCGTGCCCTGGCATGCGTGACCGAGTTCCCGATAGCCTGGCGCGCGGCGAGCACCAGAGCTCTGGCGGCGCGCCCGGGAATCAGGCCGACACCGCCGCGCTCCTCCACGACGGCATCTGCGCCCGCCTCGGACAGGGCACGACGCAGCTCCGCGACGATCTGCACCGAACCGACAGGCTCGTCGCTGCCCTCCTCCAGAACGGCCGCCTCGGTGTTCGCCAGCCGGGTGAGCGCCTCGCGGGCCATACCGACCGCGAGATCCCTGGCACGAGGGCTCTCGGCGCGTTCCGCCGCGATGAGCGCGGCGAGCACGCTGTCGTGCATCAACGCGGCCACCGCGACCCGTTCCTCCTCGGCTGCGGCAGCAGCGGCAGCGAGCGCATAGTCGGACACCGCACGTCCTCGGACGTCATCGACGCCGGCCGCGACGGCGCGGAACATCCAGCCGAGCGACACCAGCACCAGGCCGAGGATCACCGTGAACGACACATCGAATGCGGTCGTGATCCAGAAGTCGCGCCCGAAGTCGCCCTGCATCAGTCGGACGAGGCCGTAGATGAGGGGGACGGCCACCGCCCACACGTACTGCATCCGCAGTGCGAAGGCGAGCATGGCGGCGACGACCCCGACGTTGACGAGGAAGAAGATCCAGGGCTGCTGATGCGATTGATCATCGGACGTCGCGACCACGAGCGGCCAGGCGATCAGGGCGCCGACGTACAGGAACGCGAAAGCGGCGGACGAGGCCCGCACACCGCGGCCGAGCACGCAGCACACGAGCATCGTCGTCAGCGGCACGAAGACGACGACGATCATCGCGATGTGCGCGGCATCCACCGTGTCCATGCCGGACAGCGCCGCCAGCAGCGCCTGCGCTCCGGTCACCACGCAGCCGATCGCGACGACGGTCTGCAGGATGCGCTCCATGCGCTTGCCGGTGAACCGCTCGAACTCGGTCTCCGCGGAGCCGGGCGACGGGATCTGCGTCCACGCCTGACGGATGCTCAGCGGCTCAGCCGACACTCGCCGTTCCGTCCGCCGAGACGGCGCCCTCCGCCGTCACGATGCCGTCCTCGATCGCCCGCCGCAGCAGATCGACCTTGGTCGGTGCCGGGCGCCCCACCTCGACGTACTTCACGCGGATGCGGTTGATGTTCTCCTTCGCGGTGGAGTATGCGACCCCGAGCCGATCGGCGACGACACGCATCGGCAGCCCGGTGGCGTACAGCCGCAGCACCTCGCGCTCGCGCCAGGAGAGCTGCGCGTCGGCGAAATCGCGGTCGCCGTCGATCGCGCTGGCCCATTCCACGTTGTTGAGCGCCTCGCCCTTGGCGACCGTGCGGATGGCGTCGATCACGTCGTCCAGCGCCGACGACTTGCTGATGATCCCCGCGGCTCCGGCGACGAGCGCCTCGCGCACCGCCACCGGCCGATCGGCGACGCTGTGGATGACGACACTCGCACCGTCGTCCACGAGTGCGGTGACGTTCTCGGTCACGGTCGTGCCGTCCCCGAGCGTCAGATCCAGCACCACCACGTCGGTCGGCGGCGATCCGCTCTGCTCGCGCCAGGACAGGTACGCACTGACGGTGCTGCCGGAGAAGACGACCTTCAGCGTCCGCACACGTCGGCACGCCGCTTCGAGTCCGAGCCGAACGGACTCGTGGTCGTCGATCAGCGCCACGGTACTCATGCCGTCAGCCTATCCACCGTCGGAGATCCCGTGCGCCGCGCGTCACCGCGTGAGCAGTGCCACGACTTCGAAATGGTGCGTGTGCGGGAACAGATCGAACGCGCGCAACTCGCTCGGCTCCCACCCGTGGGAACGGAACGTCCCGAGATCGCGCGCGAGCGCGACGGGGTCGCAGGCCACGTACACGATGGCCTCGGGAGACAGTGCAGCCACGGCATCCACCACACCGCGCCCCGCACCGGAGCGGGGCGGATCGAGTACGACGGCGCCGACCGGGGTCGCCGAGTCCAGCACGGGCTGAGGCGCTGCATGACGAGCCGGACGGCGGCCGCGAACCGGACGCGCATCGCGGACCGGCGCCCCGAGGAACCGATCGACGCGCGCTGTGACGGCGGAGATCTCGAGCGGGGCGAGATTGCGCTGCGCGTGCTCGGTGGCGCGGCGATCCGATTCCACCGTGACGATGTCCGTCGCGCCGAGATCGGCGAGGCTCGCGGCGAACAGCCCGACTCCCCCGTACAGGTCGAGGTGGGTCAGTTCAGGGTCGATGCGTCCGGTCAGCATGCCGCGCACCGCGTCATCCAGCGCAGCGGCCGCGCCGTGATGGACCTGCCAGAAGCCCGACGCGTCGACCGCGAACGACCGGTCGCGCACCCGCTCCACGATCTCCTCCGGCGCCGGGCGGCGGCCCTTCTCGGGCACCGGCAGCACACGGACCTCGCCGTCAGCGGGCTCGACGAGTTCGATGCGACCAGGACGCGCGACCCCGATCCTCGCCGCTGCCTCGGCGACCGCTGGACGCGCCAGCGGGTGCGACGAGACGGGGATCACCCGGTGACTGCGTGCGGCGTACGGACCGGCCACGCCATCGGCGTCGACGTGCAGCGTCACCCGCGTGCGCCATCCCGTGCCGTCCGAATCGTCCAGGCCGACGATCTCCGGCGCCTCGATGCCACCACCGGCGAACCGGTCGAGTGCTTCCGACAGCACCTGCCGCTTGAGAACGCGCTGGTGGCCGAGCTCGATGTGTCCGAGATCCGCGCCGCCTGGGCGCGTGGACGGGTCATGGGACACGTCGGCCTCGGGCCAGACGTGCGCACGACGATGGGGGGAGGCCTCGAGCACCTCGACCGTCTCGGCGCGCCAGAATCGTCGCGTGTCCGCCGCGGCATCCGACGGCGACTCGCTCAGCCGGGCGCGGACGCGCTCGCCTGGCACCGCGTCGGCCACGAACACCACCCTGCCCTCGTGGCGGGCGACGAAGGTGCCGCCGTGGGCGATGCCCGTGATGTCGAGATCGAGCAGTTCGGCGGAAGAGGTCATCTCCCCAGGATCCCACGTCGCCCGATAGCGTGAGTGCATGCGCGTCTGTCTCGCCTCCACCTCCCCCGCACGTCTCATGCTCCTGCGTCAGGGCGGGATCGAGCCGGTCGCGATCGCGCCGGACGTCGACGAGGATGCCGTGGCCGCTGCTGCAGCCCAGGCCCGCGGGGGCGAACTGCCTCCCGGCGAGCTCGTGCTGCTGCTGGCACGCGCGAAGGCGGCCGATGTCGTGCGTCGTCTGGCACAGGACCAGCCCGACTTCGACGGGATCGTGATCGGCGGGGATTCGATGTTCGCGCTCGGCGGCAGGGTCTACGGCAAGCCGTACACGCCGGAGGAGGCCGCACGGCGCTGGCGCGAGATGCGCGGTGCGACCGGCATCCTGTACTCCGGGCATTCGGTCCACCGAGTCGCGCCCGGCGCCGACCCGGTGGAGGCGACGGCCGTCGCCGAGGCGTCCGTCGCGTTCGCACAGGATGTGTCGGATGCCGAGATCGACGCCTACGTCGCATCCGGCGAACCGCTGCATGTCGCCGGTGCCTTCACGGTCGACAGCCTCGGCGGGGCGTTCATCACGCGCGTCGAGGGAGATCCGTCGACCGTCGTCGGGATGTCGCTGTCCACCCTGCGCCGGCTGGCCGCCGACCTGGGCGTCACGTGGACCGACCTGTGGACGTCTGGTTCCGCATCCTGACCCCGTACTCGTAGGCTCACCGACACGATCCGCACGTTTTCTTGTGGAGGGTCGTCAAATCAGAGGCCATCGTTCTCGCTAGGCTGGCAGTCATGCCCATCGAGAAGGTACTCATCGCCAACCGCGGAGAGATCGCTGTACGCATCATCCGCGCCGCTCGCGATTCGGGGATCTCCTCCGTCGCCGTCTACGCCGACCAGGACCGCGAGGCCCTGCACACCCGGCTCGCCGACGAGGCGTACGCCCTCGGCGGTGCGACGAGCGCCGAGACCTACCTGCAGATCGAGAAGATCCTCTCGATCGCGCGGCGATCCGGCGCCGACGCCGTCCACCCCGGCTACGGCTTCCTCGCCGAGAACGCCGAGTTCGCACGCGCGGTCATCGCCGCGGGCATGACGTGGATCGGGCCTTCGCCCGACGCGATCGAGGCCCTCGGCGACAAGGTGACCGCGCGGCACGTCGCCGAGAAGGTGGGCGCCCCGCTCGCCCCCGGCACGCCAGGCCCCGTCGCCGGTGCCGACGAGGTCATCGCGTTCGCGCAGGAGTACGGGCTGCCCATCGCCATCAAGGCCGCCTACGGCGGTGGCGGGCGCGGCCTGAAGGTCGCCCGCGAGCTTGACGAGGTCGCGGAACTGTTCGAATCCGCGACCCGCGAGGCCGTGTCGGCGTTCGGCCGCGGCGAGTGCTTCGTCGAGAAGTACCTCGACAAGCCGCGGCACGTCGAGACGCAGTGCCTGGCGGATGCCGAGGGCAACGTCGTCGTGATCTCGACGCGCGACTGCTCGCTGCAGCGCCGCCATCAGAAGCTCGTCGAGGAGGCGCCCGCGCCGTTCCTCACGCCGGAGCAGAACGACCTGCTGTACGCCGCGTCCAAGGCCATCCTCAAGGAGGTCGGCTATGTCGGCGCGGGAACCTGCGAGTTCCTCATCGGCGCAGACGGCACGGTGTCTTTCCTCGAGGTGAACACCCGCCTGCAGGTCGAGCACCCCGTCTCGGAAGAGGTCACCGGCATCGACCTGGTCCGCGAGCAGTTCCGCCTCGCCGACGGCGGCACCCTCGACTATGACGACCCCGCTCCGCAGGGGCACTCGATCGAGTTCCGCATCAACGGCGAGGACCCCGGCCGCGGGTTCCTCCCCCAGCCGGGCCCCATCCACGTCTTCAAGACCTTCGGCGGTCCCGGCATCCGCCTGGACTCCGGCGTCACCGCCGGCGACTCCGTGTCCGGCGCGTTCGACTCCCTGCTGGCGAAGATCATCGTCACCGGCAAGGACCGCGCCGAGGCGCTGGAGCGCGCGCGCCGCGCCCTCGACGAGTTCGAAGTCGCGGGGCTCCCCACCGTCCTGCCGTTCCACCGGAAGGTCGTCCGCGACCCGGCGTTCACTGCGGAGAACGGCTACTTCGGCGTGTACACGCGCTGGATCGAGACCGAGTTCGTGAACGACATCCCCGCGTGGGACGGCGAGCTCGAGGCACCGGCCGCTGCCGCTGCGCGGCACACCGTGGTCGTCGAGGTCGCTGGCAAGCGCCTCGAAGTGAGCCTTCCCGATCGCGTCGCGGTCGCGGCCGGAACCGCCGGCCGGCCGGCCGCGGTGCCGCCGTCCCGGCGCAGCCACGCCACCTCGGTGTCCGCCGGTGCCTCCGGAGACGCCGTGAAGTCTCCGATGCAGGCGACGGTCGTCAAGATCGCCGTCGAGGACGGCCAGCAGGTCGTCAAGGGCGACCTGGTCGTGGTCCTCGAAGCGATGAAGATGGAGCAGCCGCTGCAGGCCCACAAGGACGGCGTCATCGGCAACATCAATGCGGATGCCGGGGCCACCGTCTCCGCCGGCCACCAGTTGCTGACCATCAGCTGACACCTGCCTACGCGAAAAGGGCGCCCCACCGCGGTGGGGCGCCCTTTCGCATGTTCCGGGACTACGAGATGTTCACCAGGTGCATGGCGCGCGAGGCATCCGTGATGCTCGACGACAGCGACGGGTACGCCGCGAACACGCGGGAGACCTGATCGACCGTCAGACGACGCTCGACCGCCACGGCGATCGGGTAGATGAGCTCTGATGCCTTCGGGCCGACGATCACTCCGCCGATCACGGTGCCCGACCCCTTGCGGGCGATGATCTTCACGAACCCGTCCTTGATGCCCATCATCTTGGCGCGGGGGTTCGCGGCCAGCGGCAGCTTGTAGACGATCCCGTCGGCGACGCCGTCCTCGACGTCCTGCTCACCCCATCCCACCGTGGCGATCTCGGGAGCGGTGAAGATGTTCGACGTGATCTTGACCTTCTCCAGCGGGATGACGATGTCGCCGAGCGCGTGGAAGACCGCGGTGCGTCCCTGCATGGAGGCGACGGACGCGAGCGGGAAGAAGTTCGTGCAGTCTCCGACCGCGTAGATGTTCGGCACTGCTGTGCGGGCCACCTTGTTCACGCGGATGTGGCCCGACTCGGTGAGTTCGACGCCGGCCTCCTGCAGCCCGATGGATGCCGTGTTCGGAATGGATCCGACCGCCATGAGGCAGTGGCTGCCCTCGACCGTGCGGCCGTCGGCGAGAGTGACCAGCACGCCGGTGTCGGTCTTCTCGACCGTTTCAGCACGTGCCTTGGACAGCACCGTCATGCCGCCGCGCTTGAAGACCTTCTCAAGCACGCGCGCGGCGTCCTGGTCCTCGCCGGGGAGCACCTGGTCTCGGCTGGAGACGAGCGTCACCTTCGCACCGAGGTTCATGTACGCGGACGCGAACTCGGCACCCGTGACACCGGACCCGACGACGACGAGGTGATCGGGCAGCGCCTTCATGTCGTACAGCTGCGTCCACGTGAGGATGCGCTTGCCGTCCGGCTTGGCGGAGTCCAGTTCACGAGGCGCGGCTCCGACGGCGATGACGATCGTGTCGGCTTCGACGCGGTCGAAGTCCGTTCCCTCGGGACCGGTGGCCACGATGATCGCGTTCGTGCCCTCGAGCCGTCCGTGGCCGGAGAGGATGCGGACGCCCGCTTCGAGGAGAGAGGAGCGCATGTCCTCGGACTGCTGCGCGGCCAGCGCCAGCAGGCGCTTGTTGACAGCGGCCAGGTTGATCGCGATCTCGGGCTTCAGGGGCTTGCCGTTCTCACCCTTCGCGAAGAACTGCACGCCCAGATCGGTGGCCTCCGAGATCGCGACCGCGGCATCGGCCGTGGCGATCAGGCTCTTCGACGGGACGACGTCCGTGAGCACGGCGGAACCGCCCACTCCGACGCGTTCGACCAGGGTCACCTCGGCTCCGAGCTGGGCGGCGGCCAGAGCCGCTTCGTATCCGCCGGGACCGCCACCGAGGACGGCGACGCGCTGAGTGCGCTCGAAGGGAGTTGAGGACATGACTTCCATTCTTCCGCAATCCTGGCCCCGACGCCGCACGCTTCCTAGAGTGGATCCATGACCGACATTCATGACAATCCTCTCGACGACCCGAACGCGAATCCGTTCGAGGTCGCAGCCACGGCCGCCGCGGACATCGCGCGGATCACCGGCGTCGAGAAGCACGACATCGCCCTCACCCTCGGCAGCGGCTGGGGCAGGGCCGCCGACCTGATCGGCGAGACCGTCGCGACGATCCCGGCCACCGAAGTGACAGGATTCTCGAAGCCCGCACTCGAGGGGCACGTCGGCACGCTGCGCTCGATCCGCACGCCCGACGGCAAGAACGTCCTCGTGATCGGCGCCCGCACGCACTACTACGAGGGACACGGCGTCCGCCGCGTCGTCCACAGCGTCCGCACCGCGGCGGCCACCGGCGCCACCATCATGGTCCTCACCAACGGCGCCGGCGGAGTCAGGGAGACCTGGACGCCCGGCCAGCCCGTGCTGATCAGCGACCACATCAACCTCACCGCCGACTCGCCCCTGGAGGGGGCGACCTTCATCGACCTGACCGACCTGTACGCGAAGCGCCTGCGCGACATCGCTCGCTCGATCGACCCGTCTCTGGACGAGGGCGTCTACACGCAGTTCCGCGGTCCGCACTACGAGACCCCGGCCGAGGTGCAGATGGCCAAGCATATCGGCGGCCACATCGTCGGCATGTCGACCGCTCTCGAGGCCATCGCCGCCCGCGAAGCGGGCATGGAGATCCTGGGCTTCTCACTGATCACGAACCTCGCCGCCGGCATCCAGAAGACACCGCTCAGCCATGCCGAGGTCATCGAAGCCGGTCGCGAAGCCGAGCCCGTGATCTCGGCGCTGCTGGCCAAGGTGGTCGAGGCGCTGTGAGCGCCGAGGACCTGCTCGCGACGGCCCGGGCCTGGATCCGTCAGGATCCGGATGCCGAGACGCGCGACGAGCTCGCCGGAATCGTCACCCTGGCCGCCGGAGGGGATGCCGCCGCGATCGCGGATCTCGACGATCGCTTCCGCACCCGGCTCGCCTTCGGGACGGCCGGGCTGCGCGGCGCGCTCGGCGCCGGCAGCAACCGGATGAACCGCGTGCTCGTCGCTCAGGCGGCCGCCGGTTTCGCCGCGTATCTCCTCGAGCGCGCGCACGGCACGACGCCCACCGTCGTGGTGGGCTACGACGGCCGGCGCAATTCCCGTCGGTTCGCGCAGGACTCCGCGGAGCTGTTCGCCGGCGCCGGCCTGCGCGCGGTCCTGCTTCCGCGCCTGCTCCCCACGCCTGTCCTCGCCTTCGCCGTCCGTCACCTCGGTGCGGATGCCGGAGTGATGGTGACCGCGAGTCACAACCCGCCGAACGACAACGGGTACAAGGTCTACCTCGGCGGCGCGGATGCCGGGTCGCAGATCGTCTCGCCGGCCGATGCCGAGATCGCCGCGCACATCCGGCGCGTGGCGGATGCCGGAGATGTCGGCACGCTCCCCCGTTCCGAGACGTACGAGATCGCGGATGACGAGGTCGTGAAAGCCTACGTCACGGCGACCGCGGCCGTCGCACCGGCAGGGCCAGGGGCGGACGGACTGCGCTGGGTCTACACCGCCATGCACGGCGTCGGATGGGAGACGTTCGAGCGGATCATCTCGGCCGCCGGCTATCCGAAGCCGATCGCGGTGCGCGCACAGCAGCATCCCGATCCGACGTTCCGCACCGTCGCGTTCCCGAATCCCGAGGAGCCCGGGGCACTGGATCTGTCCTTCGACGTCGCTCGTTCGTCAGGTGCCGAGCTCATCATCGCGAACGATCCGGATGCCGACCGCCTCGCGGTCGCGATCCCCGATGCGGACGCGCCCGGCGGGTGGCGCCGACTCAGCGGGAACGAGATCGGGCTGCTCCTCGGCGCGCGCGCCGCGCGTGCGGCCGACGGGACGCCCGGCGCGACGCTCGCGTGCTCGCTGGTGTCCTCCCCCGGCCTCGGCGTCATCGCACGCCGGCACGGGCTGGGCTTCGCCGAGACCCTGACCGGATTCAAGTGGATCTCGCGCGCCGAGGGCATCGTGTTCGGCTTCGAGGAGGCTCTGGGTTATCTCGTCAACCCCGAGACCGTGCGCGACAAGGACGGCATCTCGGCGGCGGTGGCGCTGCTGGGACTCGCGGCCGAGGCGCGCGATCGCGGTGCGGATCTGGCCGCGCTGCTCGTCGAACTCGGCGAGACCTACGGTCACTTCGCCAGTGGTCAGGTGTCGGTCAGGGTCGAGGACCTGTCGATCATCGGGAAGGTGATGGCGTCGCTGCGCCAGTCGCCACCGGCATCCATCGGCGAGACCGCCATCGAATCGGCCGAGGATCTGCTGCTGGCGCCCGAGGGCGAGCCGTCCGGCGACGTGCTGCGCTACCGGCTCGCGGGGGGCGATCGCGTCATCGTGCGCCCCAGCGGTACCGAACCCAAGCTGAAGGTGTACGTCGACGCGCAGGCGGAAACCGCCGAGGCGGCGGCCGGCGCGGTCTCGGTGATCGAGGCCGGCGTGCGCGTCCTTCTGGACGAGCGCTCCTGAACGCCGCTGCACGATGATCGTCGCCCTCGCGTGCCTCGCGGCGGCGGTGGCCGGAGCGATTCAGCGCCTCACCGGACTGGCCTTCGTCCTGGTGCTCATCGGACCCGCCATCCTCATCTACGGCCCCATCGAGGGCGTCACGATCGCCGTGCTGCTTGCGGTCGTGGCGGCTCTCGTCGCCGTCGGGTCGGGATGGCGGCTGATCGACTGGGATCGGACGCTCTGGCTGCTGATCGCCGGAGTCGTCGCCGCGCCGCTCGGCGCACTGGTCACGCGCCTGCTGCCGGAACCCGCGTTGCTGTTCATGATCGCGGGACTCGCGGTGCTCGCCCTGCTGACGCCACGGTTCGGCGGCCCGGTCTCGGCGATGCTCCGGGGGCGGCGGGGTGCGCTGTACGCCGGCGCGGCCGCCGGATTCCTGCACGCATCCAGCGGTCTGTCCGGGCCGGCGCTCGCCGCGTACGCGGTCGGCGATCGCTGGGAGCAGCGTCGGTTCGCCGCGAGCGCACAGGTCGTGTTCCTGAGCTACGGACTCGTCTCGGTGGTGCTGCGCGGCCTGCCCTCGGCACCCGTGAGCGACCTCATGTGGCTGAGCCTCGCCACCGCAGCCGGGATCGTCGCCGGGACGTTCCTCACGCGGATCGTTCCGGCGTCCGCGGCACGCACTCTGATGCTGTGGTGCGCCTGGGCAGGGGTGGCCGTGGTGTTCGCCCGCGCCGTCCTCGCCCTGCGCGCATGAGTGCGGATAGCATCGCTGCATGCCCCACCGCCGTGTGACGATCAGTGCGCACAACGGCGCGCACGCCCGCCCCGTCGCCGAGCTCGCCCGCCTGGCGCTCGCGCACGGCGCACCGGTCACCCTGGCGACCGACGACGGGGCGGTCGTCGAGCTCGCCAGCATCCTCGCGGTCATGGATCTCGCGTTGGCCGAGGGCGACGTCGTCACGCTCTCGACCACGGTCTCCCACGACGCGGATGCCGTGCTGGATGCGATGGTCGACGTTCTCGCGCCTCGATGACGACGCGCGCTCAGCCGTCGATGACGGCCACGAGCTCATCGAGGAACGCCTCGAAGCTGGTCGCCCGGCGCACCAGCCGCTGCACGCTGTCGCGTTCGCTGAACACTTCGACGAGCTGTTCGAAGACCGTCTGGAACGCGGCTCGATCGCTCTCGCTGAACGCGGCGAGCGCCACCACCTGAACCCGGCCGTCCCCCCACGCCACCGAGCCGTCGGCGATGCCGATCGCGATCGCCGTGCGCTGCGCCGTCATCTGCAGCGAGTGCGGCACCGCGAGGGCGTCCGTGAACGCCGTGGACGACATGCGCTCGCGCTGGATGGTCTTCTCGATGTAGTCGTCGTCGATGAGGCCGGCGTCGACGAGCATCCCGCCGAGCCGGCGGATGATCGTCTCATCGCCGGCATCAGGCAACGGGTGCAGGAAGGCGCTCGGGTCGAAGTACCTGGACAGCTCCGCACGCAGCTGCGCCAGCCGGCGGCCTCGGCGCATCCGGGCCGCCGCCTGCTGCACGCGCTCTATGTCCGCCTCGCCCAGGAACGGCTGCACCCGGACGAAACGCTCCCCCGCCGCTCCGGGTTCGATCGTCGAGAGCACCAGGTCCGTGTCGAACGACGCCCAGTCGGGGTCGACCGAGGTGACCACGCGGGTGACCTCGATCGCCGACCCGAGCGATCGGTCGACGCTGGAGCGCAGCAGCTCCTGCAGTTCGTAGTATCCGGGGCACACGATCGTGGCGGTGAGGATCGTGTCCGCCTTCCGGCTCCGCTCCAGGCGCCCGCCGACGTGCATGGCGACGTAGGCGATCTCGTCGTCGTTCACGGGCAGGTCGAGTCGGTCGTGCAGGCCGCTCGCGATCGAGACGGCGACTTCGAAGATCATCGGGTACGACGCCTTCAGCGACCGCGTCAGCGGATTGCGGGTCCACGCCTGCTCCTGGGACCTGCGAAGCAGGTTCTGCACGTGCAGGCTCAGACGCAGGATGAACGCCTCGTCCTCGAGGTCGACCTGGTAGTCGCGCGCCGCGCGGGCGATCTCCGCCCGCACCGCCTCGTCCACGGCGGCATCCACCCCGCTGCGCGCGGCATCGACCGAGCTCCCCTGCCCAGGCGCGACGACGCGCGTCAGGACGAGTCTCGCGAGGTGGGTGCTGTCGCCCGCACCGAGACGCACGCCGAAATGCTCGTGCGCCAGCCGTCCGATCTGATCTCCGACCCGCCCGATCTCGCCGTGCGCGCCCGCCGAGTGCTCATCTGCGGCATCCAGATCGAGCGGGCGACCCGCCGCGACCCGGTCCGCGGCGATCGCGATGTGCAGCAGCACGTCGGAGATCGCCAGTTCGTTCACGTAGTAGCCCAGCGCCCCCAGCTCGCGGACGAGCGCGGTCTTGAAACCCGCCACAGCATCGCGACCGACGACGTCGCCGGCGAGCGCATTCCTGATGGTCTCGGGGCGGAAGGCGGCGGCATCCATCTCGTCGTGCGCGAGCCGGCTGAGCAGCCGGCGCTGCGCCGCCTCGGTGCCGCGAAGCCGGATCGTCTCCCGCTCCCGGTCCAGTGCGAGGTCGGTGCCCTCCAGCAGGGTGCGCACCCTGGCCAGGTCCGCCTCCACAGTGGCGTCGCTGACATGCAGGCGATCGGCCGTCTCATAGAGGTCGATGCCGTTCGGCTCGTCCAGCAGCATCCGGATCACGGCGTGCAGCCTCTCCCGCGGCGCCGATTCGTCCGCTCGCGCCCGCAGCGCGGCACGCGCGCCGGGACCAGGGCGGTATCCGGCGGGCCCCGAGTCGACGGCATCCGCTGCGGGCACACGGGAGTTGAGGGCTGCGACGTAGGAGCGGATGCTGCGCGGAGTGACCCCGAGCTGATCGGCGAGGCTGCCGGCGGTCGCCCAGCCGTCCTGGCGCAGCAGGGTTGAGAGGAGCTGGTCCTGGCGCTGACGCGTCATGATCCCTCCGTGTCCGTGTCGCCGTCTTCGTCGCTCTCTCATGATGCCAGCACGGCGAGTGGAAAGGGGGTGCGCCGGACGTTCCGCGGGGGCGGAAAGAACCCTGGTGGTGCCGCTCACAGCGTGTTCCCAGAATGGACGCATGGCATCGAAGAGGATCCTCGTGGTGTGCGGCGCCGGGGCGTCGAGCACCTTCGTCGCGCAGCGGCTCCAGCGCGCGGCGACCGATGCCCTGCTCTCCTGGGAGGCGACCGCCGGAACCGAGCAGACCGTCGGCACGCGCGCGGCGGACGTCATCCTCGTCGGGCCTCACCTCGCCGACCGCGTCGACGCGATACGCGCGGGAGCGGCGTGCCCCGTTCTCACCCTCCCCGACGACATCTTCTCCGACCGCGACGGCGCACGAACTCTCGCGCTGGTGCGGTCGGCGCTCACCGCCGAGAAAGGAACATCATGACCGCAGCATCCCGTACCGTCCGGATCGGATCGTCGCACGGCCTGCACGCCCGGCCGGCGAAACTGTTCGCGCAGGCCGCGAGGGACTCCGGCATCGCCGTCACGGTCGCCAAGGACTCCGGCAAACCGGTCAACGCCGCCAGCATCCTCAGGGTCATCTCCCTCGGCGTCGATCACGGCGACTACGTGACGCTCACCGCGGATGGCGACAATGCCGAAGCGGTGCTCGACACGCTCACGGAACTGCTCACGACCGACCATGACGAGGAGTCGGCCTGATGGCTGCGCTGCGCGGAGTGGGCATCGGCTCTGGTGTCGCCCAGGGTCCTGTCGTCCGCATGGCCGACCCGCTTCCCGCCCCAGAGAACGCGAAGAGCGCACTCGGAGGGGATGCCGAGCGCACCAGGGTCCGCGAGGCCATCGCGGCCGTCGCCGGCGAGCTCGCCGCCCGCGCCGAGGCAGCCGGGGGCGCCGCTCAGGAAGTGCTCGAGGCCCAGGCGATGATCGCCGAGGACCCGACCCTGCAGGACGAGGTCGACGCGCGCATCGACGACGGCGCAACGGCCGAATGGGCCGTGCACGACGCGTTCGCGGGGTTCAGGGCGACGCTCGAGGCCGTCGGCGGGTACCTGGGCGAACGCGCGGCCGATCTCGACGACATCGCTCAGCGCGTCCTCGCCCGGCTGCGCGGCGTCTCGGCCCCCGGTGTGCCGGACCCCGGGCATCCGTTCGTGCTGGTCGCACGCGACCTGGCACCCGCCGACACCGCGCTGCTCAAGCTCGATCAGGTCCTGGCGCTCATCACGTCCGACGGCGGGCCGACGTCGCACACCGCCATCCTCGCGCGGGAGAAGGGCATCGTCGCCCTGGTCGGCGTGACCGAGGCCAGCGCCCTCTCGAATGGCGAGACGGTGATCGTGGATGCCGCTGCCGGCGCCGTGACGACCGATCCGTCCGCCGAAGAACTGGCCCGCGCCGCCGAGCGCGCATCAGCCAGGCTGAGCGCGGAGGCGCTCCCCGCGACACCCGGCGCCCTCGCCGACGGCACCCCCATCGCGCTGCTGGCGAATCTGGGCAAACCGGCCGACGCGGCCGATGCGGTGTCGCGGGGGGCCGAGGGCGTCGGGCTCTTCCGCACCGAGTTCCTGTTCCTCTCCGCTTCTCAGGCGCCGACGATCGCGCAGCAGCGCACGTCCTACCGGGAGCTGCTGGCCGCCTTCGAGGGGAAGAAGGTCGTCGTCCGGCTGCTGGATGCCGGTGCGGACAAGCCGCTCGCCTTCCTCAACGACGCGCACGAGGAGAACCCGGCGCTCGGGCTCCGGGGGCTCAGGGCGCTGCGAGCCAGCGAGGACATCCTGCGCGAACAGCTCACGGCTCTGGCCGAAGCGGATGCCGAGACGAACGCCGACCTCTGGGTCATGGCTCCGATGGTCACCACGGTCGAGGAGACCGCGTACTTCACGACGCTCGCCCGCGAGTACGGGCTGAAGACGGCTGGAGTCATGGTGGAGGTGCCGGCGAGCGCGCTGCTCGCTGATCGCGTGCTCGCGCACGCCGACTTCGCCTCCATCGGCACCAACGACCTCACGCAGTACACGATGGCCGCCGACCGCATGCTCGGATCCGTCGCCGGCTTCCAGGATCCCTGGCATCCCGCCGTGCTGCGCCTGGTCGGGGAGGTCGGCGCCGCCGGCGCCCGCGCGGGCAAGCCGGTCGGCATCTGCGGCGAGGCGGCGGCCGACCCGCTGCTCGCCGTCGTGCTCGTCGGGCTCGGGGCGACGAGCCTGTCGATGGCACCTGCCGCCCTGGCCGACGTCCGGCTCGCGCTCTCCGAGCACACCCTCGACGACGCGCGCCGCCTCGCCGAGATCGCCCTCGCGGCCGACGACGCGGCCGGTGCCCGTGCCGCCGTGGCTGCGGCCTGACCTGTCCCTCCCCGAACCCACAGCAGAAAGAGACGACATCATGACGACGACGTCACCCGCGCCGAAGCAGAACGGGCTCCGGGTCGGAGTCCAGCGCTTCGGCACGTTCCTCTCCGGCATGATCATGCCGAACATCGCCGCGTTCATCGCCTGGGGCTTCATCACGATGCTCTTCATCGCTGCCGGATGGTTCGGCTGGTGGACCCCCGTGGCTCCGCTGCTGGGCGGCTTCGGCGATGCCGATGTCATCGCCTGGCCCGGCGCCATGACGACGGTCGCACTCGATAAGAACGGGGATCCGTTCACCCAGTTCGTCGGGCTCGTCGGACCGACCATCACCTACCTGCTGCCGCTGCTCATCGCGAACACCGGCGGACGCATGGTCTACGGCGAGCGCGGTGGTGTCGTCGCGTCGATCGCGACGATGGGCGTCATCGTCGGCACCAACATCCCGATGTTCCTCGGTGCGATGATCATGGGTCCGTTCGCGGCGCTCGTGACCAAGTGGATGGACAAGCTCTGGGACGGCAAGATCAAGCCGGGCTTCGAGATGCTGATAAACAACTTCTCCGCCGGCATCCTCGGCATGCTGCTGGCCATCCTCGGCTTCTTCGTGTTCGGCCCGGCGATCCTCTGGGTCAGCGACATCCTGGGGCTGGCCGTCGGCTGGCTGGTCCTGTACAACCTGCTGCCCGTCGTGTCGATCATCGTCGAACCCGCGAAGGTGCTGTTCCTGAACAACGCCATCAATCACGGCGTCTTCACACCGCTCGGCATCGAGCAGGCCCAGGAGACGGGCAAGTCGATCCTCTTCCTCATCGAGTCCAACCCCGGCCCCGGAGTCGGGTTGCTCCTGGCGTTCACGTTCTTCGGCGTCGGCGCTGCCAAGGCGTCCGCGCCCGGAGCTGCGATCATCCAGTTCTTCGGCGGCATCCACGAGATCTACTTCCCGTATGCACTCAGCAAGCCGGCCACGATTCTCGCGCTGATCGCGGGTGGCGCGACGGGCGTGACGACGAACATGATCCTCGGCGGCGGTCTCGCCTTCCCCGCTGCTCCCGGCAGCATCATCGCCGTCACCGCGGCGGCCGTGAGCCCCGCAGCCGGCGGAGTCGCGAACCTGCTCGTCGTGTACCTGTCGGTGCTCCTCGCCGCCACCGTGACGTTCCTCATCACGGCCGTCATCCTCCGTTCCTCCCGCAAGCGGGATCTGCTCGCCGAGGCCGACACGTTCGGCGCTGCGATCGCGCAGACCGAGGCCAACAAGGGCAAGAAGTCCGCCGCGATGGATGCTCTGCGACTGAGCGGTGACGCGGCATCCGTCGATGCCGCCGACGAGGCGCTCGACAAGCTCGAGACGCAGGCCGAGACCGGCGGCATGGCGGACGGCGGCGTGATCGCCACGCGCCAGATCACCGACATCGTCTTCGCGTGCGACGCAGGCATGGGTTCGTCCGCAATGGGGGCGAGCGTGCTGCGCAACAAGTTCAAGAAGGCAGGCATCGAGGGCGTCACGGTCGTCAACAAGGCCATCGCGAACCTCGACGGCACTGCGGATCTGGTCATCACCCAGCAGCAGCTGACCGACCGGGCGCAGGCGAAATCACCCGATTCCCTCCACATCTCGGTGGACAACTTCATGAACTCGCCGAAGTACGACGAGGTCGTGGAGATGGTCCGCGACCAGCGAAAGGAAGCAGAATGAGCATTCTCACCCTCGGTCAGGTGCGCATCCACTCGGGCTCCGCGACGCAGGAGGCGGCGCTTCAGGAGGCCACCGACATCCTCGTCGCCGCCGGAGCCGTCACGCCCGCGTACGTCGATGCCATGCGTCAGCGGGAGCAGACGGTGTCGACCTTCATGGGCAACGGCCTCGCGATACCGCACGGCACGAACGATGCGAAGGACGCCATCCTCGCCTCCGCGCTGTCGGTCGTCCGCTACGACGGCGGGGTCGACTGGGCCGGCGACGAAGCGACGTTCGTGATCGGGATCGCCGGCATCGGCGACGAGCACCTCGAGATCCTGTCCCGCATCGCGATCCTCTTCTCCGAGGAGGACGACGTGGCACGCCTGTCCGCCGCGCAGACGCCTGACGAGCTCTACGCGCTGCTGTCCGAGGTGAACGAGGCATGAAGGCCGTCCACTTCGGCGCCGGCAACATCGGGCGCGGATTCGTCGGACTGCTGCTGCACGAGGGCGGCTACGAGGTCGTCTTCTCCGACGTCGCCGACGCCCTGGTGGACGCCCTCGACGCCGCCGACCGGTACACGGTCCGTGAGGCCGGCCCTGGTGGCGTGAACCGAGTCGTGACCGGATTCCGCGCGGTCAACAGCCGGACGGATCCGGATGCCGTGGCCGATGAAGTCGCCACCGCCGACGTGGTGACGTGCGCGGTCGGCCCCTCGGTGCTGCGGTTCATCGCCCCGGCGATCGTCGAGGGTCTGCGTCGGCGTCCGGCCGATGCCGCGCCGCTGGCGGTCATGGCGTGCGAGAACGCGATCGGCGCGACCGATCAGCTGCGGGCGGAGATCGAGCGACTCGCCGGCGACGAGGCTCCGGCGCTGACGGCCCGCGCGGCGTTCGCGAACACGGCGGTCGATCGGATCGTCCCCGCGCAGCCGGAGGGAGGCGGCATCGACGTCACGGTCGAGCCGTACTTCGAATGGGCGATCGAACAACGCCCGTTCCGGGGCGCGCTGCCGACCATCCCCGGCGCGCACTTCGTCGACGATCTCGCTCCCTACATCGAGCGCAAGCTGTTCACCGTGAACACCGGGCACGCCGCGACCGCGTACTTCGGCGCGGCGGCTGGGCACGAGAGGATCTCGGACGCGCTCGCGGATCCGGTCGTCGCGCGGGCGGTCAGCGCCGCGCTCGAGGAGACGTCCGCGATGCTGGCCGCCGTCCACGGTCTGGATCCCGACGAGCTGGCCGACTACCGCGCGACGATCCTGGAGCGCTTCCGCAACCCCGAGCTCATCGACACCGTGCAGCGCGTCGGGCGTCAGCCCCTGCGCAAGCTCTCGCGTCACGAGCGATTCATCGGTCCGGCAGCGGAGGCCGCCGCGCGAGGGCTGTCGACGACGGCGCTCGTCGCAGCCGTCGCCGCCGCACTCGAGTTCGACGATCCGGAAGACGAGCAGTCGGTCGAACTGCAGCGACGCCTCGCATCCGAAGATGCTGCCGAGTTCACGGCATCCGTCACGGGTCTGGATGCCGAGCATCCGCTCTTTCCGGCCGTGCGCGACGCCGTCGCGGCCAGGCAGAAGCACTAGCCTGAACGGGTGATGAAGAGACGCGGACGACGGGTCGTCGGCTGGATCCTGGGCGGCCTCGGTGCCGTCATCGTCCTCGGCATCGTCGGAATCGTGGTGTGGAGCCAGGTCGGCGTCATGGCCGCCGAACCGGAGCCCCTCGCGAGCGTGCGCGAGAACCCGGATGTCGTGATCGACGACGCGGACCAGGGCATCGTGCTGGCCCCGGCAGACGGGGGCAGCGAGGTCGGCCTGGTGTTCATCCCCGGTGCCAAGGTCGACCCGTGGGCCTACGCCGCGATCCTGCAGGGCATCGTCGAGGAGGATCACGTCACGGTCGTGATCACCCGCCCCTGGTTGAATCTGGCGTTCTTCGACCCGCGCGGCATGGACGCGTTCACCTCGGCTGAGCCGGAGATCGACACGTGGATCGTGGGCGGGCACTCGCTCGGCGGCGTGCGCGCCTGCCAGCTGGCATCGGATGCCGAGGCGCTGCTGCTGTTCGCCTCGTACTGCTCCGCCGACCTGTCCGACACCGACCTGCCCGTGCTGAGCCTGGCCGGCAGCGAGGACGGCCTGTCGACGCCGGAGAAGATCGCGGACGCGCGCCCCCTCCTCCCCGCCGAAGCCGAGCTCGTCGAGATCGACGGCGCATCCCATGCCTCCTTCGGCGATTACGGACCGCAACCGGGCGACGGGACGCCGACCATCTCGGACGACGAGATGCACACGACGGTCACGGATCTCGCCGGCCGGTTCGTGGATGAACTCGCGGCGGTCGGCTGAGCGCCGACGTCACACCCCGAGAGGCACGAACGGGTCCAGCAGCGGACTCAGATGTCGCGTTCCGAGCACGGTCGACGCCGAACGCGCGCCCGCCTCGAGCGCCTGCGGTACAGACGCCCCGGACAGCCGCGCATCCAGAACCCCGGCGAGGAACGCGTCGCCCGCCCCGTTCGTGTCGAGGACGTCGACCGGCACGGCCCCGACGCGGTGCTCGACGCCGTCGGCGTCCACGGCCACGGCCCCGTCCGCCCCCAGCGTGCACACCGCGAGCGACGTACCGGCGGCGATGCGGGAGTGCAGGAACGCCACCGGATCGGTCAGCCTGTCCGCGTTGCAGAACACGGCGTCCGCGACGACGAGGAACGGGCGGTGGAACTCGGCCTCGCCGTCGTAATCGTGCACGTCGACCCAGATCGGCTTCCCCGTCTCGGCTGCAAGCGGCAGCAGGCGCATCGGCTCGGCGGCGAGATCGAGGACGAGGGCGTCCGCATCCACCATCGCCTGCCGGATCCGCCCGTCCTGCGCGCCGTCCGATGCGGCCGGCGACGAGAGATACAGCGAAACCCGCTCCCCCGCACGGGTCATGAGATTCAGATGCCGCTCGGTCTGCGCGCTCGTGTCCCAGAGCGTCGGCACACCGGCATCCGACAGTGCGGAGCGCACCCGACGGCCGTCCGCGTCATCCGCGCTGAGCGCGTAGAGGAGCACGTCACGGCCCAGCGCGGTGAGGCTCAGCGCCTTGCCTGCGCTCGTCCCGCCGCGGGTCTCCCAGGAGGCCTCGGCGAACTGCATGTGCGGCACCGGCTCCGGCAGCCGGTCGAGCACGACCATACGGTTCCAGGATGCCGGGCCGGCGACGAAGACGCTGCGGGATGTCACGGTCATCCGATCCGGGATACGAGGGCGTCGAGCCCCATGCCGTAGTCGATGCGCACCACGGGGAGCGCGAGCTTGTCGGTGCCGATCCGCACGACGCCTGGTTCGATCGTGCGCGCCATCTCGTACCCCGCGAGCGCAACGCCCTGCTTCGCCGTGTCGTTGTGGTGGCCGAACGGATACGCGATGACCTCGCGCACGCCGAGGATGTCACCGGAGGTGTTCAGGTCGGCGGCGATCTGCTCGGCGGACCAGTTCTCCATGCGCCCTCGGCCGTTGTCGCCGGCTTGGTGCATGTCGTGCGTGTGCGAGCGCCGCAGCACGTACATCGACGGCGGAGGGTCCTGGCGGTAGGCGGTCACCATGAACGAGGTGGTGAGCACGCCATGGCGCTCGACGACGGGCGCCGCCAGGTCGAACCAGGTCTGGTCGGCATCGTCGTCCGTGACGATGACGGAGCGGGCGGGGAGGAACAGCCGGCCGTCGATGAACGCGCTCAGTTCGTCCCAGGTGGGCAGGTAGAACCCCGTCGTCGCGATGTGCTGCATGTGCGCCTCGAAGTCGCCGATGTAGGCGTAGTTGCCGCGCAGCCAGCCGTCCTCGCCCTCGGGCCGGCTCGTGAACTGGTGGTACATGAGGATCGGGATGCCGGCGTCCTCGGCGACGTTCTCCTCCGACGTCTTCCAGGCGGCGAACAGCTCCCGCTGCTGCTCGACGCACTCGACGACCCGCGAGCCGTTCATGCGCGCCGGGACGGCGAAGGCCGCGGCATCCTCTGCGGTCGCGTACCAGCCCGCGAACACCCTGCCGTCCTGCGCCGGGAGCGGGAGGGCCTGGTAGAGAGCACCCTGCTGCTGCAGCATCGGCTCGAGCACGATGCCGTCGCCGACGAACTCCACCGCGCAGGCGAGCGGATCGTCCGTTCCGGCCAGCAGCAGTTCGGACGGGGTCGGCGGCACCGGTTTCGGTGTGACCGCGAGGCGCGGCTCGGCCTCGGCCGTGGCCCGCGGCGCGACGAAGAAGGCGGCGGCGGCGCCGATCGCTACGAGAGCGACACCGCCGACGGCCAGTCCCCAGGCGAGACGTCGACGGGCACGACGGCGGGTGCGCGCGGCGGCGCGAGCAGGTGCGGCATCCATCGTGCGTTCGGTCAGTCCTCGAAGCCTTCGGCGATCATCTCCACGAGCTCTTCGCGTTCCTCGACCGGCAGGAACGCGGCCGCTGCGGCGTTGAACTGGAACGTCTCGAGGTCGTCGAGGTCGTAGCCGAACGCGTCGACCAGCAGCGACAGCTCGCGCGTGAGCGACGTGCGGCTCATCGTTCGGTTGTCGACGTTCACCGTGACGGCGAATCCGAGCTGGTACAGCAGATCGAACGGGTGATCGGCCAGCTCGGTCCCCCAGGCGGCGATGGCGCCGGTCTGCAGGTTCGACGACGGTGAGAGCTCGAGCGGGATCTCGCGATCGCGCACCCAGCGCGCGAGGTCGCCGAACTGCACCTGGACCTCGTCGTCCTCCCGGTTGATGACCTGCAGATCCGAGACGATCCGCACGCCGTGTCCGAGCCGCAGCGCGCGCCCGTCCAGCAGTGCGGAACGGATCGAGGCGAGCCCTGCGGCCTCGCCCGCGTGCACGGTCACCGGGAAGAACTGCTCGGCGAGGTAGTCGAACGCCTCGCGGTGCAGGGACGCCGGGTAGCCGTCCTCGGGGCCGGCGACGTCGAAGCCGACGACGCCGCTTCCGCGGAACCCGACGGCGAGCTCGGCGATCTCACGCGCCCGCCCGGTGTGACTCATCGCGCTGAGGAGCTGGCCGACTCGGATGCTGCGACCGGCACGGTCTGCGGCGTCCTCGCCCTCTTCGATGCCCTGCTGCACGGCTTCGACGGCCTGCTCGAGTGAGAGGCCCCCGGCCAGGTGCTGCTCCGGAGCCCAGCGCACCTCGCCGTAGATGACGCCGTCATCGGCGATGTCCTCCACGAACTCGCGTGCGATGCGCGTGAGACCGGCGGCGGTCTGCATGACCCCCGTGGTCAGCTCGAACGTCTTGAGGTACTCCACGAGCGAACCGGAATCGCTCCGGTTCGCGATCCAGTCGCCGAGCCGTGCGGGCTCCTGCTCCGGCAGCGCGAGACCGGCCTCATCTGCCAGCTCGACGATCGTCGCGGGGCGCACGGCGCCGTCGAGGTGGTCGTGCAGCGAGACCTTGGGAAGGCTGCGCAACGAGACGCCCTGAAGCGTGGCGTCACCGGTCGGCTCGATCGACATGGAGGACCTCTCAGCGGTGCGGGTGGATGTGCGGCTCACAGCCTACGCGGTGATGCGTTCGCGAACGAGCGGTCCGGCCTCCGGGGCGTCGGTTCCGATCTCCCACGCGCCCTCGACCGCCTCGATCGCACGGGCGAAACGCGCCTCATCGTCCGCGGACAGTGTGAACAGCGGCTGCCCTGCGACGACGCGCTCGCCCGGCTTGGCGTGCAGATCGATGCCCGCGGCGTGGATGACCGGATCCTCGGCACGGGCACGGCCCGCGCCCAGCCGCCAGGCGGCGATGCCGAACGGCAGCGCGTCCATGCGGGTCACGACGCCGTCGGTGGGTGCGGTGACCACATGGGTCTCGCGGGCGGTCGGCAGCGGAGCGTCCGGGTCGCCGTCCTGGGCGCGGATCATGGCCTTCCAGCTGTCCATCGCGCGACCGTCGTCGAGTGCGGCTTCGACGTCGGCATCCGCCCGGCCGGCGAGCGCGAGCATCTCGCGGGCGAGCGCGACGGTGAGCTCGCGGATGTCGGCGGGGCCTCCGCCGGCGAGCACCTCGACGGACTCGCGGACCTCGTTGGCGTTTCCGATCGCCAGGCCGAGCGGCACGTTCATGTCCGTCAGCAGCGCCGTGGTCGCGACACCGGAGTCGGTGCCGAGGGCGACCATCGTCTGCGCGAGCTCGCGGGCGCGATCGATGTCCTGCATGAACGCGCCCGAGCCGAACTTCACATCCAGCACCAGGGCGTCCGTGCCCTCGGCGATCTTCTTCGACATGATGCTGGAGGCGATCAGCGGGATCGCCTCGACAGTGCCGGTGACATCGCGCAGCGCGTACAGCTTCTTGTCCGCGGGGGCGAGCCCGGAGCCGGCGGCGCAGATCACCGCACCCACATCGGACTGCATCTGCGCGAACATCTCCTCGTTGCTCAGCGCCGCGCGCCAGCCGGGGATCGACTCGAGCTTGTCGAGCGTGCCACCGGTGTGGCCGAGCCCCCGACCGGAGAGCTGCGGCACCGCGACGCCGAAGACGGCCACGAGCGGCGCGAGCGGCAGCGTGATCTTGTCGCCGACACCACCCGTGGAGTGCTTGTCGACCGTGCGCTTGCCGAGGGAGGCGAAGCTCATCCGCTCCCCCGACGCGATCATGGCGTCGGTGAGGACACGGATCTCATCGCGGTCCATGCCGCGCTGGAACACGGCCATCGCGAACGACGCCATCTGGGCGTCCGACACGTAGCCGCGCGTGTAGGCGTCGACCATCCAGCGCAGCGCCGGCTCGGGGACGACGCCGCCGTCGCGCTTCGCACGGATGACGTCGACGGCGTCGTGGGGCTCGACCGCGCTCACCGGACCTCTCCTGCCGGTACCTGAGCCTGCCGAAGGTCACGAGGACCGAAGGCATCCGGCAGGACCTCGTCGATCGTGCGGATGCCGGAGACGGTCTCCAGCAGCATTCCAGCAGTCGCGTGCTCGAACAGCAGCTGACGGCACCGCCCGCACGGCATGATGGTCTGTCCTTCGCCGTTCACGCAGACGAACGCGACCAGCCGGCCACCGCCGGACATGTGCAGGTCGCCGACCAGCGCGCATTCGGCGCACAGTCCCACACCGTACGAGGCGTTCTCGACGTTGCAGCCGGCGATGATCCGGCCGTCGTCCACGAGCGCGGCAGCGCCCACCCGGTACCGCGAATACGGAGCGTACGCCTTGGTCATCGCCTCGGTGGCGACCGAGCGCAGCTCGTCCCAGTCGATATCAGTCATGTCTTCCTCAGCTCCTGATGGCTCAACTCTTGATGTACGGCTTGCCGCTCGCGGCAGGTGCGCGGATCTGGCCGGCGAAACCGGCCACGGCGAGCAGCGTGACGAGGTACGGCAGCATCAGCATGAACTCGCCGGGGATCGGCGTCTTCAGGATCGTCAGCAGGTTCTGCAGGTTGGTGACGAAGCCGAACAGCAGCGCGGCCATGGTGGCGCGGATCGGATCCCAGCGGCCGAAGATCACGGCGGCGAGGGCGATGAAGCCGAGCCCGGCCGTCATCTCCTTGCCGAACTGCGGGACGGACACCAGGGTGAAGTACGCGCCGCCGACACCGGCGATCGCCCCGGCGAGCAGCACGTTCCAGAACCGTGTCGGGTTCACCCGGATGCCCACCGTGTCTGCGGCCTTCGGATGCTCGCCGACGGCCCGAAGCCGCAGGCCCCATCGCGTGCGGTACAGCCCCCACGCGACGATCGCGACCGTCACGAACATCAGGTAGACGATCACCGTCTGGTTGAACAGCACGGGACCGATGATGGGGATGTCGCCGAGGACGGGGATCTTGATCCGCGAGAAACGCGCGGCGGTGTTGAGCTCGGCCTCGTTCGGCGCGAGCAGCGCGCCGTACAGGAACCCGGTGAGGCCCGTGACGAGGACGTTCAGCACGACGCCGACGATGACCTGTTCGACGAGGTACCTGATCGCGAAGACCGCGAGCACGCTGGCGACGAGGACGCCGCCGATCATCGCGCCGACGAGCCCGACGAACGGGTTGCCCGTGATGCTCGACAGCAGTGCGGCGGAGAACGCCCCGAGCAGCAGCTGACCCTCGATCGCGACGTTGACGACGCCGGCGCGTTCGCCGATGACACCGCCGAGCGCTCCGAACACCAGCGGCACCGACAGCGAGACCGCTCCGACGAGCAGGCTGGTGACCGGCACGAGACCGCCGGCTGCTGCCCAGACGAGGAACGCGAACACGGCGACCACACCGAACACGGAGATGAGCCACAGCGGCACGCTCCGGTAGTTCCAGGACTGGACGATGGCGAGTGCGACCATCAGTACGAGCAGCACGATCAGCACCCAGCAGGTGACGGTCGTGGGCAGCGGGACGTCGGGCATGTCGATGACCGACGACCGGTCGCCCAGGCGGAACGTGCTCGTCCCAGTCCGTGGCACGAGCAGGAAGAGCAGGGCGAGCAGCACGGTCACCGCGCCCAGCACGATCGGCGTCTTCCAATGCCGCTCGCGCACGGTGGCGAGTTGCACGGTGCCGTCGGCGGCTTGGATCTGCACGGAGGAGCTCATGCGGCCACCGCCTTCTTCGCGGCCTTGGCTCTCGCCTTGGCGGCCTTCTCGGCATCCGTCTTGGGCAGGAAGAACACTGTCCGAAGCAGCGGAGGCGCTGCGATGAACAGCACGACGAGAGACTGAACGACCAGCACGATGTCGACGGGGATGTCCTGCGCCTGCATCGAGAACGACCCGGCCTTCAGCGCCCCGAACAGGATGCCGGCGGCGAACGTGCCCCATGCGCGACTGCGGCCCAGCAGTGCCACCGTGATCGCGTCGAAGCCGATGCCGGCGTCGATGGTCTCGGTGATGCCGGTCGTGACGGACCCCTGCAGCTGGTTCATGCCCGCGAGCCCCGCGAGCCCGCCGGCGAACAGCATCGCGTAGACGTAGATGCGCTGCACGTTGATGCCGGCTGCCCGTGCGGCGTGCGGGTTCTCGCCGACAGCGCGCATGCGCATGCCGAGCGAGGAGCGTTCGATGAGCCACCAGACGAACAGGGTCGCCGCGATGACGATCACGAAGCCGAGATCCAGCAGCGGGAACTGCGCACCGAACAGCGGCGGGAACTGCGCGTTCTGCGGCGTCGGCGATCCGAGGGCCTGATTCGTTCCCGGCTTCTGGAGAAGCCCGGGTGTGCGGATCATCCACAGCAGCAGGTAGTACGCGATGTAGTTGAGCATGATCGTGAGGATCACCTCGTGCGCACCCGTTCGCGCCTTGATGAGACCGGCGATGCCGCCCCACAGCGCGCCGCCCGCGATGCCGACGATCAGCATCGCCGGGATGTGCAGCCAGATCGGCAGATCCAGCTGGAACGTCAGGAGCCCGGCCAGCGCGACGCCGAAGAGCATCTGTCCGCGGGCGCCGATGTTGAACAGGCCGACGCGGAACGCCAGCGCGACGCCGAGGCCGGCGGCGATCAGCGGAGCGGCGAAACCGAGCGTGTTGGTGAGCGGCTTGATCTGCGCGGCGAAGCTGTTGCCCCGCGCGTTGAAGATCGCGCCTCGTACGAGCGCCTCGTAACCGTCGTACACCGATCCCCACACCGCGACCAGCATGTCGCCAGGTCGGGCGAAGAAGTACACGGACGTCTCCTGCACGTCCTTGTTCGTCACCGCGATCAGGATGCCGCCCACGACCAGCGCGAGCACGATCGCGAGGATCGTCGTCACGGCGTTGCTGCGCAGCATCTCCTTGATGATGACGTTGCCGCGGGGCGGGTCGAGTTCGGCCCGCTCACTGCCGGGGATGCCGGAGCTCGGCGGCAGCTGCTCGGGCGGAAGCCCCTTGGTCACGTCTCCCGCACCGGGTGTCGATCCGCTCACGCGGTCACCTCCGCATCCGCCACACCGGCCATCATCAGTCCCAACTTCTCGCGCGGCGTGTCACCGGGGACGACCCCGATGATCGCACCGCGGTACATCACGGCGATCCGGTCGGCGAGAGCGGCGACCTCGTCGAGCTCCGTCGACACGACGACGACGGGCACGCCCGAGTCGCGTGTCTCGATGATCCGCTTGTGGATGAACTCGATCGATCCGACATCGACGCCTCGTGTCGGCTGCGCCGCCACGAGCAGTCGCAGCTCGCGGCTCATCTCGCGGGCGATGACGACCTTCTGCTGGTTGCCGCCGGAGAGCGTTCCGGCGAGGGTCTGCGGACCCTGGGCCCGGATGTCGTACTCGGCGATGCGCGCGTGGGCGAATTCCTCGAGCGCTGTGCGCTTGAGCGTTCCCGCACTGCTGAACGCCGGGTCGTCCGAGCGGTCAAGGACGAGGTTCTCCGCGACGGTGAAGTTCGCGACCAGTCCGTCCTCGGTGCGGTCCTCCGGCACGAATCCGACACCGGCGTCGAGAATCGCGCGCACGCTCCTGCCGACGAGCTCCGCACCGTCCAGCGAGATGGAGCCCTCGACGCGGGCGGCGAGGCCGACCAGCGCCTCGACGAGCTCGGTCTGCCCGTTGCCCTGCACGCCCGCGATCGCCAGCACTTCGCCTGGTCGGACGGTGAAGTCGACGCCGTCGACCACGATCGCACCGGTCGGCGTCAGCACACGAAGGCTCCGCACTTCCAGTCCACCGTCACCGAGCTTCGGCGCATCCTTCTGCACGGTCAGCTCGACGGCTCGGCCGACCATGAGTGTGGCCAGCTCGGCGTTCGTCGCGGTCGGAGATGCCTCGCCGACGATCTTCCCCAGACGCACGATCGTGATGGTGTCCGCCACTTCGCGGACCTCGCGCAGCTTGTGGGTGATGAAGACGATCGCAGTGCCCTCGTCGCGCAGCTGACGCATGATGCCCATCAGCTCGTCGGTCTCCTGCGGCGTGAGCACGGCGGTCGGCTCGTCGAACACGAGCACCTGCGCGTCACGGGAGAGCGCCTTGATGATCTCGACGCGCTGCTGCACGCCGACCGGAAGGTCGCCGACGACGGCATCCGGATCGATCTCGAAGCCGAAGCGCTCGGCGACGGCGCGCACGTGCGCGCGCGCCGCGGCGAGGTCGAGGACGCCAGGTCCCCTGGTCTGCTCGTGGCCGAGCATCACGTTCTCCGCGACCGTGAACACGGGAACGAGCATGAAGTGCTGGTGCACCATGCCGATACCGGCGGCCATCGCGTCGCCTGGACCACGGAAATGCTGGACGGCGTCGTCCAGCAGGATGTCCCCCTCGTCGGCCTGGTACAGGCCGTACAGGACGTTCATCAGCGTGGACTTGCCCGCGCCGTTCTCACCCAGCAGCGCGTGGATCTGCCCCGGCTCGACCACCAGATCGATGTGGTCGTTGGCGACGAGGCTGCCGAATCGCTTGGTGATGCCGCGAAGTTCGAGCTTCATATCTGCACCTTATCCAGAAGATTTCCTGAAGTGTCCGCTCACGGCGCGGGGCGAGCGGCCGCATGCGACCACTCGCCCCGTCCGGATTCACTCAGCTCACGGGGAGTTCTCGGACTCCACCGTGATGTCACCGGAGATGATCTGCTCCTGCAGGGTCGCGATCTCGTCGGTCAGCCCCTCGGGGAGCTCAGCCTCGAAGTCACCGAAGCCGGAGAGCTTGACGCCCTCGTTCTCGAGCGTGCCGACGTACGGCGCCGCGTCGAACTCGCCCTCGGCGGCCGCGATCGTCGCGTCCTGCACTGCGACATCGATCGCCTTCATGATCGAGACGAGCGTGAGGTCTGCCACGCTCGGGTCGGCGACCGCGAGGTCGCTGTCGACGCCGATGAGCAGCGTGTCCTTGCCGCTGTCCCTGATGGCGGCCGCCGCGCTCTGGTAGACCGGCCCGCCGACGGGCAGGATCACGTCGACGCCCTGGTCGAGCACGCCCTGAGCGGTCACCTTCGCGGTGTCGTTCGCATCGAATCCGCCCGTGAACGAACCCTTCTGCGTTCCGGCGTCCCAGCCGAACAGCTCGACAGCACCGGACTTGTCCTCGTTGTACTTCTCGACACCGAGCTGGAAGCCGTCCATGAACACGGCGACCGACGGGATCTGCATGCCGCCGAAGGTGCCGACCTTGTTCACGCCGCTCTGCGCCGACCACGCGGCCGATGCGTAGCCGCCGAGGTAGGCGGCCTGAGCCGTGTCGAACACGAGCGGCTTGATGTTCGGAGCGTCGGTCTCGCCGTCGAAGTCGTTGTCCGCCCAGTCGTCGATGATCGCGTAGTTGATCTCCGGGTTCGCGAGAGCGGACTCGACCGTCGCCGCCGACAGCTTGAAGCCGACCGAGACGATGAACGAGCATCCTTCGGAGACCGCGGTCTCGAGGTTGGGCGCGTAGTCGTTGTCGTTGGCCGACTCGAACTCGAGCGGCTCGATGCCGAGCTCCTCGGCCGCGGCATCCATGCCCTCCTTCGCGGACTGGTTGAACGACTTGTCGTTCCAGCCGCCGGCGTCGGAGATCAGGCAGGGCAGGAAGTCGGAGTCGACGGGTCCTGCTGCGCCTTCTCCTTCGGTCTCCTCCGGAGCTGCACCACAGCCTGCGAGCGACAGGGCGACCCCGGTCGCCACGAGCGCGGCAAGTGCGCGCTTTCGAGTGGAAATGGTCACGTAAGCCTCCACGACTACTGGCCTGCGCCGATCGCAAGGCCCCGAGGACAAATTACCCAGTGTTACGGCTACCTGGCGCGCCCGTGCGGTTAATGGTTACAAACCCGAAACAGAGCCGAGGCCGTCGCCCTCAGAGCACGTCCCCGCGGCCGGTGACCTTGAGCGACTCGACGACGCCCTTCACACGCTGTGCGTGCTCGATCGTCGTGACCAGCAGCGCGTCAGGAGTATCGACCACGACGATGTCCTTCACGCCGACGAGGCTGATCACGCGCGATGTCTGGCTGACGAGGATCCCGGTCGCGGCATCCGACAGCACACGCGCCTTCGGACCGAGCACGGCGAGGTCGTTCTTGCGCCCGTTGGTGATCAGCTTCGTGAGCGAGGCGAAGTCGCCGACGTCGTCCCAGTCGAAGTGGCCGGGGATCACCGCGAGGCGTCCCTTCTCGGCCGCGGGCTCGGCGACCGCGTAGTCGATGGCGATCTTCTTGAGTCCTGGCCAGATGCGATCCACGGCCGGACCGCGGGCCGCGCGATCGTCCCACGCCTCGGCCAGCTCGATCAGGCCGGCGTGCAATTCCGGTTCGTTGGCCGCAAGTTCGTCGAGCAGCACGCTCGCCCTGGCGATGAACATGCCCGCGTTCCAGAGGAACGAGCGGTCGGCGTAGTACTCCTTCGCGGTCGCCAGGTCCGGCTTCTCGACGAAGCGCTCGACCGTCGCCGCCTCCGGAGCACCCTCGACGACGAGCTCATCGCCCTTGCGGATGTATCCGAAGCCGACGGACGGCTCCGAGGGCTGGATGCCGATGGTGCAGATGTATCCGGCGCGAGCGACCTGGACCGCCTGCTGGACGGCGAACTCGAAGGTGCGCGTCCCGCGGATGACGTGGTCGGCTGCGAACGAGCCGATGATCACCTCGGGGTCACGACGGTGCAGGATCGCCGCAGCCAGACCGATCGCCGCAGCGGACTCGCGCGGCTCGGACTCGAGGAAGACATTGATGTCGGGGATGCCGGGGAGCTCGCCCTCCACGGCCGCCCGGTGCGCACGCCCGGTGACGACCGCGATGCGCTCAGGGCCGGCGAGCGGCTCGAGCCGGTCCCAGGTGTCGCGGAGCAGCGAATTGCCGGAGCCGGTCAGGTCATGCAGGAACTTCGGGGCGTCGGCACGGGAAAGGGGCCACAGACGGCTCCCGATGCCACCGGCCGGAATCACCGCGTAGAAGTCGTCGATCGGCTCCGTCATGTCCCTCACCATACCGGGTCGATAAATCTCGACATCGAGATACTTAGGTTCGCCTTCCTCGCTCCCAGCTGTTGAACAGGAATAGGATGGTGAGCGTTCGGGCGTGCCTGTGCGCGCTGCCGATACAGATCGATCAGGGAGGACGACCGTGTCCGCAAGCACTCGCTTGACACCGTCGATTTCGGAGACGACATCCAAGACCCCGCGCGGCACCCTCTACCGGGGCCGTGAAGGAATGTGGTCCTGGGTGCTTCACCGCATCACCGGCGTCGCCATCTTCTTCTTCCTCCTGGTGCATGTGCTGGACACAGCGCTCATCCGGGTGTCGCCCGAGGCGTACAACGCCGTGATCGGCACCTACAAGAACCCGGTGATGGCACTCGGCGAGGTCGTCCTCGTCGCGGGCATCGCCTTCCATGCGCTCAACGGACTGCGCATCATCCTCGTCGACCTGTGGTCGAATGGCGCCCGCTACCAGCGCCAGATGTTCTGGATCGTCATCGGCCTGTGGGCCGTGCTGATGGCCGGCTTCGTGCCCCGTCACCTCGCGCTCGCGTTCGCCGGCTTCGGAGGGGGACACTGATGACCGCCCAGACCGCGATCGCACCATCCGGACGCCGCACCCGCCGCTTCAACCTCGAGAAGTGGGGCTGGATGTTCATGCGGGCATCCGGAGTGCTCCTGGTGATCCTCATCTTCGGCCACCTGTTCGTGAACCTCATGCTCGGCGAGGGGATCCATGCCCTCGACTTCGCGTTCATCGCCGGCAAGTTCGCCGATCCGTGGTGGCAGTGGTGGGACGTCATCATGCTGTGGCTCGCCCTCATCCACGGCGCCAACGGCATGCGCACCATCGTCAACGACTACGTCACCCACCCGACCGCCCGCAAGGCGCTGATCTGGGCGCTCGGCCTCGCCGCCGGCCTGCTGATCGTGCTGGGCACGCTCGTCGTGTTCACGTTCGACCCGTGCCTGGGCGTCACAGAGTCCAGCACCCTGTGGGACATGTGCGTGGCCAACGGTTCGGTCGGGAACTGAGAGAGAGCTAGAGAGTGACCACCCAGACTCACGATTCCGTCGTCCGCGACGGCGTGCACTACCACCAGTTCGACGTCGTCATCGTCGGCGCAGGCGGCGCCGGCATGCGGGCGGCCATCGAGGCCGGCCCCGGCGCGAAGACCGCCGTGATCTCCAAGCTGTACCCGACGCGCTCCCACACCGGTGCCGCGCAGGGCGGCATGGCCGCGGCGCTCGCCAACGTCGAAGAGGACAACTGGGAGTGGCACACCTTCGACACCATCAAGGGCGGCGACTACCTCGTCGACCAGGATGCTGCGGAGATCCTCGCCAAGGAGGCCATCGACGCGGTCATCGACCTCGAGAACATGGGCCTGCCGTTCAACCGCACCCCCGAGGGCAAGATCGACCAGCGCCGATTCGGCGGCCACACCGCCGAGCACGGCAAGACGCCGGTCCGCCGCGCGTGCTACGCCGCCGACCGCACCGGCCACATGATCCTGCAGACGCTGTTCCAGAACTGCGTGAAGCTGGGGATCAACTTCTTCAACGAGTTCTACGTCCTCGACCTCATCACGGTGAAGGGCGATGCGGGCGCGACGCAGATCGCCGGCGTCGTGGCGTACGACCTCGCCACGGGCGAGCTGCACGTCTTCCAGTCCAAGGCAGTGATCTTCGCGACCGGCGGCTTCGGGAAGATCTTCAAGACCACATCCAACGCGCACACCCTGACCGGTGACGGCGTCGGGATCATCTGGCGCAAGAACCTTCCGCTCGAGGACATGGAGTTCTTCCAGTTCCATCCCACCGGCCTCGCCGGCCTCGGCATCCTGCTCACCGAAGGCGCCCGCGGTGAGGGAGCGATCCTGCGCAACGCCTCGGGCGAGCGCTTCATGGAGCGCTACGCCCCCACCATCAAGGACCTCGCGCCGCGCGACATCGTCGCACGGTCCATGGTGCAGGAGGTCCTCGACGGACGCGGCGCCGGCCCGAACAAGGATTACGTGCTGCTCGATTGCACGCACCTGGGCGCCGAGATCCTCGAGACCAAGCTCCCAGACATCACCGAGTTCGCCCGCACCTACCTCGGTATCGACCCCGTGGTCGAGCCGGTTCCCGTGATGCCCACCGCGCACTACGCCATGGGCGGCATCCCGACCAACAACGACGCCGAGGTGCTCAGCGACAACACGACGGTCGTCCCGGGGCTCTACGCCGCCGGGGAGTGCGCCTGCGTGTCCGTGCACGGATCGAACCGGCTAGGCACCAACTCGCTGCTCGACATCAACGTGTTCGGCAAGCGCGCAGGACGCAACGCCGTGGAGTACGCCAAGAACGCCGAATTCGTGCCGCTGCCCGAGAACGCGGCCGGCTTCGTCTCGGGCATGATCGAGGGCCTGCGGAACAACCAGGGCACCGAGCGCATCGCCGTGCTGCGCAAGACGCTGCAGGACGAGATGGACAAGGGCGCACAGGTCTTCCGCACGCACGAGTCGCTCGAGCACGTCCTCGGGGTGATCGCCGAACTGCGCGAGCGCTACCGCAACGTCCACGTCGACGACAAGGGCCACCGGTTCAACACCGACCTGCTCGAGGCCGTCGAGCTCGGATTCCTGCTCGACCTCGCCGAGGTCGTCGTCTACGCCGCCCAGCACCGCGAGGAGAGCCGTGGCGGTCACATGCGCGACGATTTCCCGAAGCGCGACGACGAGAACTGGATGAAACACACCATGGCGTACCTCACCGGCGACCCGCATTCGTCGACCCCCGCCGACCACATCAGACTCGACTCGAAGCCGGTCGTCCAGACCCGCTACCAGCCGATGGAGAGGAAGTACTGAGATGTCCACCGCCGTCGCTGAGGCGCCTGCCGCCGATTCCGCGGACTCGGAAGTCCAGTCCTTCCTGGTCACGTTCATCATCCGTCGCTTCGATCCGGAGAACGACGCCGAACCGCACTGGGTCGACTACGACGTGGAGCTCTATTCCACGGACCGCGTCCTCGACGCGCTGCACAAGATCAAATGGGAGGTCGACGGCTCGCTGAGCTTCCGCCGCTCCTGCGCGCACGGCATCTGCGGATCCGACGCGATGCGCATCAACGGCCGCAACCGCCTGGCCTGCAAGACGCTGATCAAGGACCTGGACATCTCCAAGCCGATCTACGTCGAAGCCATCAAGGGCCTGCCGCTGGAGAAGGACCTCATCGTCGACATGGAGCCGTTCTTCGCCTCCTACCGCGAAGTGCAGCCGTTCCTGGTCGCGAGCTCGACGCCCGAGAAGGGCAAGGAGCGCACGCAGTCCATCGCGGACCGCGCGATCTTCGACGACACCACCAAGTGCATCCTGTGCGCCGCGTGCACGTCATCCTGCCCCGTGTTCTGGACCGACGGCCAGTACTTCGGCCCGGCGGCCATCGTCAACGCGCACCGCTTCATCTTCGACTCGCGCGACGACAACGCCGGCGTCCGCCTCGACATCCTCAACGACAAGGAAGGCGTGTGGCGTTGCCGCACCACCTTCAACTGCTCGGAGGCGTGCCCCCGTGGCATCGAGGTGACGAAGGCGATCGCCGAGGTCAAGCAGGCCGTCCTGCGCGGTCGTCCGTGACCCTTCGCTAATCTGACAGGGTGAGCCGCCCCGATCGCACGCCGACGCCGACGAGCAGCGCGCATTCGCAGCGCGGCGCCGCCGAACTCGCCGCGCGCGAGGAGCAGCATCTCCGGGCGCGCTGGGACCAGACGCAGGAGAGCCTGCGAGAGCGGTTCGAGGAGCCGATCTCGCGCGCCACTGCGCTCACCCAGCGCACGCTCGAGTGGTTTCCGGTGCGCGTGTGGCGCAACTTCCTCCAGCACGAGGGATTCCTCCTCGCGGCCGGCGTCAGCTATCAGGCGCTGTTCGCCGGGTTCGCCGCCGTGTACGTCGCGTTCGCGATCGCCGGCCTCTGGCTCGGCGGCAATGCCGAGGCCATCGAGGGCCTCATCAACGTCATCAACAACTACGTCCCCGGACTCATCGTCGAAGGCGGCCTGATCACGCCCGAACAGGTGGAGGACATCGCCAGCGGCACCACCGGAACCTTCAGCATCACGGGCGCGATCGCTCTCGGGGCGCTGGTGTGGACGGCCGTCGGCGCCATCTCGTTCGCGCGCAGGGCGGTCCGAGGCGTCTTCGGCATCCCACCCGATCGGCGCAACTACTTCCTCCTGAAGAGCCTCGATTTCCTCGCCGCGATCGTGTTCGGTGCCGGTCTCGTGCTCGGCACGGCCCTCGGCACGTTCGGAACCTGGGCGCTCGAATTCGTCTTCACCCTCATCGGGCTGGGCGACGCCTCGACGATCTCGTCGCTCACCGTGCGACTGGTCACGATCGGGATCCTGTACGTCGTGAACACGGTGCTGCTGGCTGGACTGTTCCGCTTCCTCACCGGCACCCAGCTCACATGGCGGCGCATCATGCCAGGCGCGTTCCTCGGCGCGGCCGCGACGACGGTCCTGCAGCTCGGGTTCGGTCTGTTCCTCGGGTACACGCCGTCGAATCCGCTTCTGGCGACGTTCACGGTTTTCATCGTCATGCTGCTGTGGTTCCGTCTGATCGGGATCGTGCTCCTCGTCGCGGCATCCTGGATCGCCGTGGCAGCACAGGACAATCACATCGCGCTGCTGCCGCAGTCCGAGGCAGAACGGCTCGTCGCCGAGCACAAGGCGCTGCTGCTGGCAGCGCAGGTCCGTCTGCGCACGGCGCAGGAGGCGCGCATGGCCGCCCCGTGGTACCGGATCTGGGCGGCGGACCGCGCGGTCAGAGAGGCGCAGGACGAACTCGAGCAGGTCGAGGCCGCTGCTCCCCCGCCGCCGGCCAAGCGGGCCAGGGCGGCGGCGAAGGCGCCCACCTCCGACGGCGATGTCCGACGCTCCGAATAGGGTGGGGGGATGCCTCATCTGCGTATCGCCACAGTCAATGTCAACGGGATCAGGGCGGCCGTCCGCAACGGCATGAGCACCTGGTTGGATGCCGCGGACGTCGACATCCTGACCCTTCAAGAGGTGCGCGGTCAGGACGAGCACCTCGAGGCGGCGCTGCCCGGATGGTCGATCGTCCACGACGAGGCCACGGCCAAGGGTCGGGCCGGCGTCGCGATCGCGAGCCGCACGCCTGCGCTGGCCAGTCGGACCGCCTTCGGACCCGACGACTTCGACTCGAAGGGCCGCTGGATCGAAGCCGACTTCGCCCTCGGCGACCGGACGCTGACCGTCGTGAGCGCCTACGTGCACTCCGGGGAGGCCGACACGCCCAAGCAGGACGAGAAGTGGCGATTCCTGGATGCGTTCGGCGCGCGCCTCGGCGAGCTGGGCGCCGAGGGAGCGCTCGCGCTCGTGACCGGCGACCTGAACGTCGGGCACCGCGAGCTCGACATCAAGAACTGGCGCGGCAACCGCAAGAACGCAGGCTTCCTGCCGCGTGAGCGCGCGTATTTCGACCGCTTCCTCGGCGAGACCGGCGTCGAGATCGAAGCAGCGGACGGCACGACCGTCACCGGAATGGGCTGGGTCGACGTGGGACGCCGTTTCCACGGCGAGATCGACGGACCGTACACGTGGTGGTCGATGCGCGGCAAGGCGTTCGACAACGACTCCGGATGGCGGATCGACTACCACCTGGCCAGCCCCGCACTGGCCGAGCGGGTGGAGTCGTATCACGTGGCCCGCGCGGCATCCTACGATCAGCGCTGGAGCGACCACGCGCCCGTCGTGGTGGACTACCGCTACTGACGTCTCGGGTTTTCCCGAAACGGACCGCGGGTTCTCCCGGTGGGCGCAGCGGGAGACGGCGACCAGAGTGGATCGGGTGACCTTCCGAAACCTCTGGCGCACCTGGTTCGCCTGTCTCGTCCTCTGCCTGCCGATCCTCGCGCTGCTTCTGGTGCCGCAGCTCATGCGCAGCCGCGCGGGCAGTTCGGCCTCGCTCATGCTCGGCGTCAGCGCCCTGCTCGTTCTGCTGGTGGCCGCGTTCGTGTTCGCTCCGGCGGCGTCGGCGTGGTCGTCGCCCGCACCGGGGTGGCAGCCGCGCATCGCCCTCCGCACGACCCGCGCGCTCTGGCGACGGCGCACCGGTGCCTCGGTGCTCGCTCTGATCGCCGGGCTCGGCATCTACGCGATCGGTCAGATCGCCGGCTACGCTCTCGCCGAAGCTGTTCCACACGTGCACGAGAATCCGGTCTTCGCCGCCGACCGGAGCCAGTCGCCCTGGATCATCGACTACCCGGCGTTCGCGCTCCAGGCGTTCGCGCTGTACGCCATGACGACGCTGGCCGTCGCGGTCTACGCCTGGTCGATGCGCGCGCTGAGCCTCCGCGCGGCGAGCTCGGTCATCGCGTGAGCGGGCGGCGTGGGCGGCGCACGGCGATCTACGCCGTCAGCAGCGCCGCGAAGAGACCGACGGCGATGACGAGGAAGGCGGCCGCGCTGACGATGCCGGCCGTCGCACGTCGTCCCCGCGGGAGGATCAGCGGGACGGTCACGGTGAGCGGGATGGCCAGCGCGATCGCGAACAGTGATCCGAAGATCAGCGCATAGCCGTGCGGGTCGGAGTCGGACCACCCGAACCGACTGCTGAGCGCCATCCACGAGAAGAGCAGGAACGGCACTCCGAGCAGCACCGTGAGCACGATCCCGATGATCCGAACCGCAGGGCTCGCGGGCGCGGTGGTCGAGTTCATCCCCCGAGTGTGCCAGGAAGCGTCGGAGCGGCTCCACCACCGCTCTAGGATTGATACCGTGACGAAACCTCGCCTTTACTCCGGAATGCAGCCCTCCGCCGACTCGCTTCAGATCGGCAACTACATCGGGGCGCTCCTGCAGTGGCGGGATCTGCAGAACTCCTACGACGCGTACTTCTCGGTCGTCGACCTGCACGCGCTGACTCAGCCGAACAACCCGGCCGAACTGCGCGAGAAGACGCGTCGCACGGCAGCGCAGTACATCGCGGCCGGCATCGAGCCGTCGCAGTCCACGCTGTACGTGCAGTCGCACGTGCGCGCGCACGCCGAGCTCGCCTGGATCCTCTCCACGATCACCGGCTTCGGCGAGGCCGGGCGGATGACGCAGTTCAAGGACAAGTCCGCTCGATACGGCGCGGACGCCGCGTCGGTCGGGCTCTTCACGTATCCCGTGCTGATGGCCGCGGACATCCTGCTGTACCAGACGGATGTCGTGCCGGTCGGCGACGACCAGAAGCAGCACGTCGAGCTCACCCGCGATCTCGCAGAGCGCTTCAATTCCCGCTACGGCGACGCCTTCGTCGTGCCGCTGCCGGTGATCCAGAAGGAGACCGCCCGCATCTACGATCTGCAGAACCCGACCTCGAAGATGTCGAAGTCCTCCGAGAGCGACGCCGGTGTCCTGTGGTTGCTCGATGACCCGGCGAAGACGGCGAAGAAGATCATGCGCGCCGTCACCGACGCCGAGGGCAGTGTGCGCTTCGACCGCGAGAACAAGCCGGGCGTGTCCAACCTGCTCACGATCTACGCGGCCCTCACCGGTCGCCAGGTCGCTGCGATCGAGGACGAGTACGCCGGCCGCGGCTACGGGGACTTCAAGAAGGGACTCGCCGAGGTCGTGGTCAGCGAATTCGAGCCGGTGCATGATCGTGCCGTCGAGCTGCTGGACGACCCCGCCGAACTCGATCGCATCCTCGCGGTCAACGCGGCGAAGGCGGATGCCGTGGCCGACGCGACGCTCGCCGACGTGTACGACAAGGTCGGACTGCTGCGCCGCGTCTGATCCGCATCGTCCCGTTCTCCTCCGACGGTGAGACATAGGATGGGTGCGTGACCGACCCGCAGCAGCCCGACGCCTTCCGCGCGCCCGCTCCCCCGCCCGTGCCCCCGGTGCCGCAGGCGCCAGCATCCCAGGCGACGGCTTTCCCGACGCCGGCGTACGAAGCCCCGGCATACGAGGCACCGGCATTCTCGGCGCCCGCGTACCAGGCGCCGGTCGGTGCCTACCAGGCGCCCGTGGGCGGGTATCAGACCGCCGTCGGCCCGTACGCTGCGCCGACGGCTCCCGAGCCGCAGTCGCGGACCACCGGCGTCCTGGCATTGATCCTGTCGCTCGTCGCGGTGATCCTCGTCCCGATCTTCGGCGCCGTCGCCGCGTTCGCCGTCGGCAGCATCATCCCCGGCGCCGTCGATGACGTCACCTCCGCCGACTTCGAGTCGCTCGCGTTCCTGTCACCGGCTCGTGACGAGGTGCTGTGGACCGAGATCTCGTTCTGGACCGGAACGGTTCTCGGAATCGGCGCGTTCGTCCTCGGCATCCTGGCGATCGTCAAGCGCCGCGGACGGGGTCAGGGCATCGCCGCAGTCGTCGTCTCCGTGCTCGGCCCCGTGCTGTTCTTCACTGCCGTCTTCATCGCGCTGGGCATCGGCGCGGCAGCGGGCGCCGCGGAGATGATCTGACGCGTCAGCGCGGCGCGTGGTGCTTCTGCTGCGCGGCGAGCAGTCCGTCCGAGACGAGGGTCTCGACGGCATCCGCGGCATCCGAGATCAGCACCGGCAGGTTCGTGCGCTCGTCCGCACCGAACGGCGCCAGCACCCAGTCCGCCGGGTCCTGGCGACCGGGCGGACGACCGATGCCGACCCGCACACGGGGGAAGTCCGGAGTCGTCAGGGCGTTGGCGACGTCCCGGACGCCGTTGTGCCCACCCGGCCCTCCGCCGATCTTGAGCTTGATCGAATCGAACGGGATGTCCAGCTCGTCGTGCACGATCACCACCCGCTCGGCCGGCACCGAGTAGAACCGCGCCAAGGCGGCCACCGGCGTGCCCGACACGTTCATGAAGGTGTTCGGCTTCGCGAGGACCAGCTTGTCGCCACCGGGCCGCAACCACGTCTCCACGACGCGCGCACCTGCCTTGTGCGCGCGGAACGACTCGCTCCGTCGGTCGGCCAGGTCATCCACGACCATCTGACCGACGTTGTGCCGTGTGGTCTCGTAGCGCGGGCCCGGATTGCCCAGCCCCACGATCAGCCACGTGTCCGCCACGTCCGGCTCCTCTCGAACATCGTCAGGATATGACAGAGGGGACACGATCTCTCGTGTCCCCTCTGAAAGCTCGCGCCGCGCGGGGATTACTCCGCAGCGGCGTCGGCGGCCGGAGCCTCCTCAGCGGCTTCGGCGCCGCCCTCGGTCTCCTCGGCGGCCTCAGCGGCAGCCGGGACGGAGATCGCGACGATGAGCAGTTCGGGGTCCGCGAGAAGCGTCGAGCCCTTGGGCAGCTTGACGTCGGCGGCGGTGACGTGCGCGCCCTCCTCGAGTCCCTCGACCGAGACCTCGAAGTGCTGCGGGATGTGCGTCGCCTCGGCCTCGACGGCGAGCGTCGTGTTCTCGAGGTTGACGATCGTGCCGGCAGCCGACTCGCCGGTGACCACGAGCGGGACGTCGACCTGGATCTTCTCGCCCTTCTTGACGACCAGGAGGTCGATGTGCTCGATGATCTGGTGCACGGGGTCCTTCTGGACGTCCTTGACCAGCGCGAGGTGGTTCTTGCCCTCGATGTCGAGCTCGAGCAGCGCGTTGGCGCGGCGGATGATCAGGGCGACCTGGTGCCCGGGCAGTGCGACGTGCACCGGGTCCGTGCCGTGGCCGTACAGCACGGCGGGGATCTTTCCTGCGGCGCGCAGGCGGCGGGCGAAGCCCTTGCCGAAGCTGTCGCGCAGCTCGGCGGTGACCTTGGTGTCGTCAGACATTGGTTCTCCTTCGGGGCACACGGCGAAGGCCGCGTGGTGGTCTTGAGTTCGGCTTCTCGAGCACAGACGCGAAGAAATCAGCCACGAGGACAGCTTCGCCGCGTCGATTACGGATGCCGCGCACGCGAAGCATCCCTCGCCGAGGAACCTCTCAATCGTACCCGATGCACCGGTAGGCTGAAGACACACGACGAAACCCCACGAATCTGGAGTCCTGCAATGATCGACGGCGCCTTCCTCTCCCACGCGATCGCCTGGCTGATCGGCGCCATGGCCGTCTGCGCCGGCGTGTTCACGATCGGTGCGCTGTTCTCGCTCGGACGTTCCGGGTACCGCAAGGACTGAGTTCGGCCTCACATCTCCTGATCGGATTCGGCTCCGAAGTCCAGCAGCACCTTGCACGAGCGCGCGGCGTCCGCAGCCAGGGCGAACGCGTCCAACGCGTCGCGCGCCGGCAGCACCTGACTGACGATCCCGGTCACGTCCAGCGAACCGTCGGCGAGCGCGTCGATGACCTCATCGAGTTCTGCGGCGAAGCGGAACGAACCGCGCAGATCCAGCTCCCTCGTGATCGCCGTCGCGATCGGGGCGGGAACGTCCCCCGCCCGCTGAAGCCCGAGCAGGACCACGATGCCGCCCCGCACAGCGGCCGAGACGGCGGCGGCGAGTCCGGGCACGGTTCCGCTGGATTCCACGACGATGTCCGCGTGCAGGGCGGAGATCGCGGGCTCGTCGCGGGCGTCCAGCGCGCTCAACCCTCGCGCCTCGGCGATCTCTCGGGGACGCGCTTCCAGGTCGGTCACCGTCACCGATGATGCACCGCCGCGCTGAACGATCGAGGCGACGAGCTGGCCGATCGGCCCGGCACCGATGACGGCGACGCTGCGTCCGCGCACGTCTCCCGCACGGTCGACGGCGTGCCACGCGACGGCCGCGGGCTCCGCGAGAGCCGCCGTGCGCAGATCCAGCGCGTCCGGGATCGAGCGCAGCATCCGACTGGGCAGGGCGACGCGCCGTGCGAAGGCGCCCTGCGTATGCGGCAGGTGCAGCGCCGAGCCGAGATAGCTGGACGCGGGCGCGAGGTTCGGGCGGTCCTCCGGCCACGGCGTGGCCCCGTCGCCGTGCGGCGTCAGCGGGTGGACGACGACGCGGGTGCCGGCATCCGGGCCGCTCCCGTCCGCTGCCGGGATGTCGACGATGCCGGACACCTCGTGTCCGAGGATCATCGGCTCGCGCAGCACCGACGCACCGGCCGCACCGTGCTGCCAGTAGTGCAGGTCGGAGCCGCACACGCCGCCGTAGGCGATCCGCACGACGGCTTCGTCCGCTGCCGGCGAGACGGGGCCCGCGTCTTCGACGCGCAAGTCGTCTGCGGCATGCGCGATCACGGCGAGGTTCTGCATCGGATTCTCCATTCCTCTCACACCAGGGGTGTGCTCAGCTCCACGCCGGCGACGCGGATCGTCACGGTCTGGCCTGGATGAACGGGCGTCTGCGAGTACGGGGCGCCCGTCATGATCACGTCCCCGGGTCCGAGCGGGGTCCACCCGGCGACGTACGCCAGGCACTCCCGGATCGACATGGGCAGCTCACGGCTGCTCGTCTCGGCGACGACTCTGCCGTCCACGTCCACGGTCATGGCGACGTCATCGATGCCGGCATCCGTATCGATCCACGGCCCGAGCGGTGTGTAGCCGACGCCGGACTTGGACTCGAAATTGCGCGGATCGCATTCGGCCCGATCCGGGCTGGAGAGATCGTTCACGGCCGTGACGCCCAGGACGTACTCGTGCGCGTTCTCGACGGTCAGACCGACCGTCGATCGTCCGATGATGATGGCGATCTCTCCCTCGGCGACGGCGATGCCGGCATCCCTTCGCAGACGCACCGCGGTTCCGCCGCCGATGACCGTGCGCGGGCTCTTCAGCCACGCCTGCACCGGTGAGTGATGCGCCGGGCCGTTCTGCGCGATTCCGACGACGACCGCGGGTTCCGCAGGTGCGATCAGGTCGCCGCTCACGGCGCCTTCGTCGTCGAGGCGTCGGTCATCGGCGAAAGCCGCGAACGGATCGCCGATCGCGATGAGCCGGTCGCCGTCCTGGCGCACCCAGCGCGCACGCCCGCTCGTCGCCACGCGTCCGATCCTCATCAGACCACCGCCGTCATGCCGCCGTCGACGAACAGCGTCTGTCCGTTGACGAAGTCGCTCGCTGTACTGGCCAGGAACACCAGCGCGCCCACGAGATCGCGCGTGTCCCCCCAGCGCCCTGCCGGGGTGCGCCCTCGCACCCAGGACGAGAACTGCTCGTCCTCGACGAGCGCGCGCGTGAGCTCGGTGGCGAAATAGCCGGGTGCGATCGCGTTCGCCTGGATCCCGTGCGGTGCGAGATCGGCGCACAGCCCCTTCGTGAACATCACGATCGCCCCCTTCGTCGCCGAATAGGCGGCGATCGACGGCCGGGCGAGTTGGGACTGCACGCTGCCGATCTGGATGATCTTGCCGCTGCCTCGCTCGATCATCCCCGCCGAGACGCGACGCGACAGGTGGAACACGCTGGACAGATTGGTCTGGACGAGCGCCGCCCAGTCCTCGTCCGCGAACTCGGCGATCGGCGCTCGGCGCTGGACGCCGGCGTTGTTGACGAGGATGTCCGGGATGCCGATCAGCTCCTCGACCTCGCTCATGCCGGCATCCACGGCGGCGGCATCCGTCACGTCGAAGACCACGCTGTGGGTGACGACTCCGGTCGTCTGCTGGATCTCGGATGCCGCGGTCGCCGCCTTCGCGGCATCCCGACCGTGGACCACGACCGTGGCGCCCGCACCGGCCAGCCCTTCGGCCAGGGTGCGGCCGATCCCCTGGCTGGAACCGGTCACGATCGCGGTGCGGCCGGTGAGGTCGAACGCCGACAGCCCTGCCGGCGTCACGACGCGACCGCCTTGATCGTCACCGTGGTGGCGAAGACGTCGTCGCCGCCCTCGGCGCGGGACACCTTGATGGCATCGTCCGTGCGGAGCAGGTCGCGGCGCAGGGTCTCCGGAACGAGGAAGGTACTGGCCGTCGTGATCAGTGCGAGCGTCGCCATGTACGCGGCGAGCAGGATCCAGTTCCCGTTGCTCGCCGTGATGATGTAGGCGCCGAGCACACCGGCGAGGCCGCCGGCGAGCACGGCCGAGATCTCGCGCGCCATCGCCACGCCGAGGTAGCGATGCCGGTTGCCGAACATCTCGGGGAGCATCGCGCACTGCGGGCCGAGCATCGTCGCGACGGCGAAGCCGATCCCGATCGCGATCACACCGATCGCCAGACCGTGGTCGCCGAGCGACAGCATCCACCAGGCGGGGAACGTGTAGAGGAGCATGAACACCGCGCCGGCGCGGTAGATCGTGCGGCGACCGTACCGGTCGGACAGGTGACCGGCGAAAGGCACCGAGAAGACTCCGATCAGCGAACCGATCGTGACGCCCCAGGTGAGCAGGCTCTTGTCGGCGGCGTCGCCCAGCACGGAGACGAAGAAGGCGAGTCCCAGCGTCTGGAACATGTAGGAGCCGCCGTTCTCGGCCATGCGCAGCCCGATTCCGACGATGACACCGGGGAGTCCGTGCGTGAAGATGTCGCGGATCGGGCGCTCTGCGATCTGGTCGTGCTTCTCGAGCTCGACGAAGGTCGGCGTCTCCCGCAGGCGCATCCGGATGAACAGTGCGAGCAGGATGAGGACGAACGACGCGAGGAACGGCACGCGCCAGCCCCACGCGAGCAGCTGCGCCTCCGGCAGAAGGGCGATGGCGCTGAACACGAGAGCGGCGAGAAGCGTACCGGCCTGGATTCCGATGAACGGCAGAGCGGAGAAGAAGCCGCGACGCTTGACCGGTGCGTACTCGGCCATCAGCACCGTGGCGCCGGCCTGCTCGGCACCGGCGCCGAAGCCCTGCAGCAGGCGCAGCAGGACGAGGATGACGGGGGCCCAGATTCCGATGACCTCGTAGGTCGGCAGCAGCCCGATCGCCGTGGATGCACCGCCCATCAGCAGGATCGTGACCACGAGGACCCACTTGCGACCGAGCCGGTCGCCGAGCACTCCGAAGAAGAGGCCGCCGAAGGGCCGGGCCAGAAAGCCGACGCCGAACGTGGCGAACGCGAGGACGGTCGCCATGCCCGGGTCGCCCTGCGGGAAGAACAGGACGTTGAAGATCAATGCGGTCGACAGCCCGTACAGGGCGAAGTCGAAGTACTCCAGGGCGCTGCCGAGACTGGAGGCGAGTGTCGCGCGGCGCAGATTGGCCGCGTACTCGGGATCGTCTGACATCGCTCGGGCTGCGGTGCGGGTGTCGGTCACTGCCATCTCCTTCGATCGGCTTCGCCATCGGCGTGAAGGCGACGTTACCAGCATGTTGGCTTCTGTTCAACCCTTTGGACTCGAGAGAGGCGCACGAATCCTGCGCTGCGGCGGTCCGCGTGCGTCAGGGCCGTCGCGCGGCCGCGCTGAACGGGTTCGTCAGGGCGGCCGCCGCTTCGCGCAGCGCCTCCCCCGCCCGTTCGATGCGCTCGAAGTCGGCTTCGGCCGCGCGGATGGCGACACCCAGAGCCAACGGCGGATCCGACGGCGCCCAGCCGTCCAGCGGCACCGCGACGCCGACGATCCCGCGGAACGACTCCTCGGCATCCAGCGCCCATCCGCGTCGGCGCGCGGTCGCGAGCGCCTCGAGCAGACCGCTCATGGTCGTCGTGCTGCGCTCGGTGATCGCCGGGAAGGTCGCGTCCGCCCCCAGCAGAGCGGTGACCTCGTCATCGGTCATGGTGGCCAGCAGCGCACGCCCTGTCGCCGACAGCGCTGCCGGCAGCCGCGATCCGAGCGGAGTGCCGAGTCGAAGCGAACCAGAGCCCTCGTGCCTGGCGAGGTACAGCGCATCGGAGCCATCCAGCAGCGCCACCTGGACGAGCTCGGTCTTCAGGATCTCGGACGACTCGCAGACGCGGTAGAACTCCCGGATCTGATTGAACTGCGCAGCGAACGCGCCGCCCAGTTCGGCCGTGCGCAACCCGAGGCGATACCCCTGGACGGTCCGCTCGATCATGCCGCCGGCCTCCAGCGCGAGGCACAGGTTCGCCGTGGACGACTTCGCCAGCCCCAGGTCGCCGGCCAGTTCGGTCAGCGTGCGCGGGCCACCAGCATCGGCCAGGAGCCCCAGCAGACGGATGCTGCGGGTCACCGCCGGCGCCGGGTCGCGCCCTTCTCGAGCGTCGTCATCCATGGCAGCGCCTCGTCCTTCTCGCCGAACGTCAGTAGAACTCGACCGTATCGACTTCGGCGCGCAGCGGCTGCCCATCGATCAGGCGCGCCGCGTTCTCGGCGAAGCGCCGGGCGATGCGCTCCTCCTCCTTCGAGCTCAGCGCCGCGGTGTGCGGGCTCACGAGGACGCTCGGGTGGGACCACAGTGCGTTCTCGGTCACGAGCGGCTCCTGCTCGAACACGTCCAGGGCGGCGAACGCGATGCGGCCGTCGTCGAGGGCGGGCAGAAGGGCGCTCTCGTCGACGACGGTGCCGCGGCCGACGCTCGCGAGGATCGCACCGGGCTTCACCGCCGCGAAGACGTCCGCGCCGATGAGGTGATGCGTCTGCGCCGTGCCGGGCAGCGTCACGACGATGGCGTCGACGTGCCGCACCGCGTCGACGAGCTCGTCGAGGGGCACGAGCCGATCGACGCCCTCGACCGGCTCCCCGGAGCGGGTCGTGCCCCACACCTGCGCGCCGAGAGCGTGGAAGCGCCGTGCGCACTCGGCACCGATGCCGCCGAGCCCGACCACCAGGACGGTCATCTCGTCGATCTGGCGCATCTCCCAGCGCTCCGGCCACGTCCGCGAGCGCTGGTCGGCGATGAGGCGCGGCAGCCCCTTCGCCCCGGCCAGGACCCCGAACACCGCGAATTCGGCGAGCGGACCGCCGTGCACTCCGGCGCTCGTGGTGAACACGATCCGGTCGAGGGCCTCTCGATCGAGGCCGGCGGCCTTGATCTGGGCACCGCCACCGGCGGCGGTCGTCATGACCCAGCGCAGACCGGGATTCGCGGCGACCGTGCGCGCCAGCGCAGCCGGATCGACGTCCGGGATGCCGAAGAGCGCTTCGGCGGAATCGACCATCGCGTCGAAAGCCGCCTGCTGTTCGGCCGTGCGCACATGGTCGGGGTCACCCGACCAGTCCGCAGGACCGGTCATCGGGCGCACGAGGGAATGATCCCTGACGACCTCGACACGGGGCTCGAGCTCCTCGATGAGCCGACAGAGCTCCTCCGACAGCGGTACGGCTGCGACGACGCGCAGCCTCTTCTCGATGACGGCCATGCTGATCCCTTCCTCGGGAAAGTCTGAGTTCGGACCACTCTAGCGTGAATACATTCCGCTGGACACTATTCATCCTGTTGGATCTTTGCTACGGTGGCGGCATGAGCTCGTCAACCGCCACCGTCGGCATCATCGGCCTCGGCGCCATGGGCCGCCCCATGGCCGACCGCCTCCTCGCCGCCCGCGGAGACCTCGTCATCCACGCGCGACGTCCGCAGCCCGATCTCGTGGCCTCCGGCGCCACCTGGGCGGCGACACCGCGCGAGTTGGCGTCGCGTGCGGACGTGCTGCTCGTCATGCTCCCCGATCTGCCGCAGCTCGAGGAGCTGCTCGACGGCGACGACGGCCTGCTGGCGGATGCCGGAGACCTGTTGATCCTCATCGGCTCCACGTCCTCGGCACAGGCCGTGCGGGATCTCGCCGCGCGCATCGGGGCGCGCACCGACGGCCGCGTGCGCGTCGTGGACTGCCCGGTGTCCGGCGGTGTCGACGGCGCGACCGCCGGCACGCTCTCGATCATGCTCGGTGGCGATGCCCAGGATGCCGCCATCGCGGCAGACGTCCTCTCCCCCTGCGGCACGCCCGTGCTGCTCGGCCCGCTCGGCTCCGGCGAGGTCGCCAAGGCCTGCAACCAGCTCGTCGTGTCGGCCACCATCCTGGCGCTCGGCGAGGCGACCGTCCTCGCGGATCGCTCGGGGCTCGACCTCGACGCACTGTGGACGCTGCTCTCCGGCGGCTACGCCGGCTCTCGGCTGCTCGAGAGCCGCAAGCAGAAGCTCGTCAGCGGCGACGACTCGCCCAGCGGCATCGCGCAGTACATGGTGAAGGACCTGGGTTTCGCCGCCGACATCGCGGCGGCGACGGGCACCTCTCCGGTGCTCCTGCCCGCACTCCAGGACGCCTTCGACGAGATCGTCGAAGCAGGCCTCGGCCAGCGCGACATCTCGGTGGCACGTCGTTTCATCGCCTCCCGCGACACACGGGCACGCCGAGGGTCCGTGCCGCGATAATCTGGGAGCAATCCCCTACTTCACGATCGAGGAGCATTCTGTGCCCGAAGCATCAGCGAACATCGGAGTCGTCGGACTCGCCGTCATGGGTTCGAACCTCGCCCGCAACCTCGCCAGCCGCGAGGGCAACACGGTGGCGATCTTCAACCGCAGCTACGAGAAGACGCAATCCGTCCTCGACGCCCACCCCGAGGCGGGCTTCGTTCCCGCACAGACCTACCAGGAGTTCGCGGACTCGCTGCAGAAGCCGCGTACGGCGATCATCATGGTCAAGGCCGGCGGCCCGACGGATGCCGTGATCAATGCGCTGGTCGAAGTGTTCGAACCGGGCGACATCATCGTCGACGGCGGCAACGCCTACTTCCCCGACACGATCCGTCGCGAGAAGGCGGTCCGCGAGACCGGCATCAACTTCGTCGGCGCGGGCATCTCCGGTGGCGAGGAGGGCGCGCTGCTCGGCCCCTCGATCATGCCCGGCGGCTCGGACGAGTCCTGGATCACGCTCGGCCCGATCCTGCGCTCGATCGCCGCAGTCGCCGAGGGCGAGCCCTGCGTGACGCACATCGGACACGACGGCGCAGGGCACTTCGTCAAGATGGTGCACAACGGCATCGAGTACGCCGACATGCAGCTCATCGCCGAGGCCTACGACCTGATCCGCCGCGGTACGGGCAAGACCCCCGCCGAGATCGCCGAGATCTTCGCCGAGTGGAACAAGGGCGAGCTGGAGTCGTACCTCATCGAGATCACCGCCGAGGTGCTGCGCCAGGTGGATGCCTCCACCGGCAAGCCGCTCGTCGACGTCATCCTCGACCAGGCCGGAGCCAAGGGCACCGGCGCCTGGACCGTGCAGACGGCTCTCTCCCTCGGAGTGCCCGTCTCCGGCATCGCCGAGGCGACGTTCGCGCGCTCCCTTTCGAGCCACCCCGAGCAGCGCGCCGTCGCCGGTGCCCTCCCCGGACCCGATGAGGCGTTCGCGGTCGCCGATCAGGCCGCCTTCATCGAGGACGTCCGCCTCGCCCTGTACGCGTCGAAGATCGTCGCCTACTCGCAGGGCTTCGACGAGATCCGCGCCGGTGCCGCCGAGTACGACTGGTCGATCGACCTGGGGGCCGTGTCGAAGATCTGGCGCGGTGGCTGCATCATCCGCGCCCAGTTCCTCAACCGCATCGCGGACGCGTACGCCGAGGACGCGGATCTGCCCGTCCTGATGACCGCTCCGTACTTCGCCGAGGCGCTCACCCGCGCGCAGGCCGCATGGCGCCGCGTCGTCGTGACCGCCGCACAGGCCGGGATCCCGGCGCCGGCGTTCTCGTCGTCGCTGTCGTACTACGACGGTCTCCGCGCCGATCGTCTTCCGGCGGCCCTCGTCCAGGGTCAGCGCGACTTCTTCGGCGCGCACACCTACAAGCGCATCGACAAGGAAGGCACCTTCCACACGCAGTGGTCGGGCGACCGCACCGAGATCGAAGCCGAAGACACGCACTGAGGTGACGAGACGGAAGGACCGGGGCCAGTGGCTCCCGGTCCTTCCGCGTTCACGGCGCGATGTTGTGATTGCGCCGGAACAGGTTCTCGGGATCCCAGGTCCGCTTGATCCCGATGAGCCGGTCGTATCCGGGACCGGTGAACATTCCCGGCACGTCAGCAGGTCGTTCGACCGGAGAGAAGTTGCCGTACTCGGCGAGACGATCCTGCGCGATCTGCTCCCAGTCCGCGAGGATGCGCCCCCGTGCCGCGTCATCGACCAGGCCGGGGATGTCGAAGGCGCCGGCCATCACGAACCAGGTCGCCTCCCGCGCCGGGAACGCCGTCGACTCCTGCTCGACGGCGCCGAAGGCACCGCCGAGCGATCGCAGGAACACCACGGAGGCCGGGTAGGCGGCGCGGAACGCCACCAGCGCATCGATCAGATCGTCATCGAGTCGCGCGAACAGACCGTTGCCGCCGATGAACCCCGGAGGGGCCTGCTCCTCGCCCTCGGGAGGTGTCGGCGGCACCATCAGGATGTCGCGATACGCGGGTGTCGTGATCTCGGTGGAGACGCCGTCGATCGCGGTGATCGGTGCGAGAGCGTCTCGGAGGCGATCGGGATCCGCGCCGGCCCATACGGCGCTGAGGCTCGCGCCCGCCGGCGCGCTCGGGTCCATCGGCGGGACGTCCATGTAGGTGACGGTGAGCTCGTGCGGCGCGGCCTGCATGACGTCGCGCGTCGCCCGCAGCACGGCCGCCGGGTCGCCGGTGAACGTGTTCTGGGCGAACGCGATGCCGTCGAGCGCGTGGGCGGCGAAATCGAACCGGGTGACGATGCCGAAGTTGCCCCCGCCGCCGCGCAGCGCCCAGAACAGGTCGGCGTTCTCGGAAGCCGACGCCTCGACGACGTCGCCGGTCGCGGTGACGACCTGGGCGCCGACGAGCTGGTCGCCGGCGAGCCCCCAGGCGCGCACCATCCAGCCGATGCCGCCGCCGAGCGTCAGCCCGCCGACGCCGACGGTCGCGGTATCGCCGGAGCTGATGGCGAGTCCGTGCGGGGCGAGCGCGGCCGCGACATCGCCCCAGACGGCACCGCCGCCGACATGGACGGTCGTTCCTTCGATCGTGATCTCGGACAACTCGGAGAGCTCGATGCGCAGACCAGGCGATGCGCCGTGGGACCAGACGCCGTGGCCACCGGCGACGACGGTGAGTGATGCTTCTTCGGTGCGAGCGCGCTGCACGGCGGCAGCGACCTCGGAGACGGTGGTCGGACGGATGATGACGGATTCGGTCATGCCGCAAAGGTAGACCCGGCCGCGGACATCGCGGCATGCTGTGCGCTCACGGCGAAACTGCGAGGCGTCCCGCGTCGCCGGCGCTCACCACTCCGCGACGGACCCGTCCGGATGCCGCCACACCGGATTCTGCCACCGCTCCCATCGTGCCGAGGCATCCCGGACGGCGGCCTCGTCGATCTCGATCCCGAGCCCTGGCCCGGTGAGCCGCTCGAAGTGGCCGTCCACGAAACGCAGCGGCTCGGTGTCGGCGACGTAGTCGAGCACCTCTGCACCGGCGTTGTAGTGGATGCCGATCGACTGCTCCTGGATGAGATGGTTCGGCGTGGCGAAGCCGACCTGCAGGCACGCGGCCAGCGCGAGGGGCCCGAGCGGGCAGTGCGGCGCCACGACGGCATCGAAGGTCTCGGCGAGTGCGGCGATCCGGCGCACCTCCGAGATCCCCCCGGCGTGCGACACATCCGGTTGCAGGATGGCGGTGCCGGCCTGCAGCACGGGGAGGAACTCCTGCCTGCTGTACAACCTCTCCCCCGTGGCGATCGGGATCGTCGTGGCATCGACCATGCGCCCGATCATGTGCGAGTTCTCCGGCACGACCGGCTCCTCGATGAAGAACGGATGCAGCGGCTCGAGCAGCGGTGCGAGCCGACGCGCCGTCGCCAGCGTGAAGCGGCCGTGCAGATCCACTGCGACATCCCGATCCGGGCCGAGCACCTCGCGGGCGCTGGCGACGCGGGAGACCACGCCGTCGAGCTCGGCGACCGAGCCGTTGCGGCTCATGCGACCGGACGCGTTCATCTTCACCGCGGTCAAGCCGACGGCGAGCTGCGCGGCGATGTGATCGGCCACCTCGGACGGATCGTCTCCGCCGACCCAGCCGTAGGCCCGGATGCGCTCTCGCACCGCACCGCCGAGCAGGTCGTGCACCGGTACGCCGAGCCGCTTGCCCTTCAGATCCCACAGCGCCTGGTCGACACCGGCGACCGCGCTCGCGAGCACGGCGCCGCCGCGGTAGAACTGCCCCTTGGACAGCACCTGCCAGTGCTCCTCGATGAGACCGGCAGCCTGGCCGAGCAGATAGTCGGCGAACTGGTCGACAGCGGCACGGACGACATCCGCGTAGCCCTCCAGGGAGGCCTCGCCCCAGCCGACGAGTCCGTCCGAGGTCTCGATGCGGACGAACAGCCAGCGCGGTGCCACGGGGAACGCCTCCACCCTCGTGATGACATCGCTCATCATGCCGCCTCCGGCTTCGCGCGGTCGGCGCACTGCAGTTTCGTCACCTTCGACGTTCCTCTCCTGGCCCTCCCGGAAGAATATCGGGATCGCACGGCGCGATTCACAGCCAGCCCATAACGCGTTCCATAGAAATCACATAGGAGACTCCGCAGAATGGGGTCATGACCACCGATCAGCCCGACCTCCGTCGCCCGGACGGCTCTCCCCTGCGCATCCTCGCCGTCGACGACGAGCAGATGCTCACCGATCTGCTCGCGATGGCCCTGCGCATGGAGGGCTGGGAGGTGCGCACCGCGGCATCCGGTCTCGAGGCGCTCCAGGTCGCGCGCGAGTTCGAGCCGGACGCCCTGGTGCTCGACATCATGATGCCCGACCTCGACGGCATGGCCGTCCTCAAGCGCCTGCGCGAGTCGGGCAACTTCGTGCCTGTGCTGTTCCTCACCGCGAAGGATGCCGTCGGCGACCGCATCGCCGGTCTCACCGCCGGAGGCGACGACTACGTCACCAAGCCCTTCAGCCTGGAGGAGATCATCGCCCGACTGCGCGCGATCATCCGCCGTACCGGTCACGCCACCGCCGACGACGCCCAGTCGATCCTGCGCGTCGCCGATCTGACGCTGAACGAGGACAGTCACGAGGTCGTGCGCGCCGGCGAGGAGATCGAGCTCACAGCGACCGAGTTCGAACTGCTGCGCTACCTGATGCGCAACGAACGGCGCGTGCTGTCCAAGCCGCAGATCCTCGACCGGGTGTGGAGCTACGACTTCGGCGGCAAGTCCTCCGTCGTGGAGCTGTACATCTCGTACCTGCGGAAGAAGATCGATGCCGGCCGCACGCCCCTGCTGCACACGGTGCGCGGCGTCGGCTACATGATCAAGGCTCCGCAGTGACCACGACGAGCCCGGCGCGGCGACCGCTCAGCCTGCAGACCCGGTTGATGGCGGCTGTCATCGGGTTCGTCTCCCTCATCCTCATCGTCGTCGCGCTCATCACGAGCGCGACCCTGGGGACCACGCTCGAGAATCAGCTCGATCAGAAGGTGCTCGCCAACCTCTCCCGGCTCGAATCCCTCACGGATCAGAGGGCGCCGCTGGCGAAGATCACCGGGACCGACCTCACCGCTGAAATGGTCGTGGACGGAATCTCTTCCGGAGACGGTGTCGTCCTCGCGATCGCCGGCGGACAGGACTCCACCCCGCCCAGCGGCGTCATCGTGCAACAGGGGCTCCCGACCGATCTCACCGACACCCAACTGCGTCAGATCGATCAAGCGCTCGACGACGCTCGACTCGTCACCGCCACGATCGACGATCTGGGCTCGTACCGGCTCGCCGCCACTCAGACGCAGCACGGCGGCATCACCGTCGTCACCGGCCTCCCCCGGGACGAGATCCAGAACACGCTCGCCCGCCTGTTCACCGTCATCGCGATGGCCACCCTCGGCGGACTCATCCTGCTCGCCCTGACCACCGCGATCACGATCCGCGTCGGCCTGCGCCCGTTGCGCGCCGTCGCGGCGACCGCGACCCGCGTCGCGAACCAGCCGCTCGATCGCGGCGAGGTGTCCATCACCGAACGCGTGCCCGCCACCGAGGCCGACCCGCGGACCGAGACCGGTCTCGTCGGCGCCGCCCTGAACACGCTGCTCGACCATGTCGACAGCTCGCTGTCCGCGCGTCAGCAGAACGAAGAGCGCATGCGGCGCTTCGTCGCGGATGCGAGCCACGAGCTGCGCACGCCCCTGGCATCGATCCGCGGCTACTCCGAGCTGTCCCTCAAGGCCCTCGAGAAGGCGGAGCAGGCCGGCATCACGACTGCGCCCGCCACGATGGAGAGCACGGGGTCGGCATTGGAGCGCATCCAGGCGCAGTCGCTGCGGATGACCCGGCTCGTCGAGGACCTTCTGCTGCTCGCCCGCCTCGATGAGGGCCGCGAACTCGTCTACGGCACAGTGGACCTCACCCAGCTCGCCGTCGAAGGCGTCGCGGACGCCCGCCCCATCGCCCCGGATCACGCCTGGGAGCTCGAGGTCCCCGAGGAACCCGTCACGGTCGTCGGCGACACCGGGCGCCTGCACCAGGTCGTCACGAATCTGCTGGCGAACGCGCGCACGCACACCCCCGCCGGCACACGGATCACGCTGACCGTGGCGCGGGACGGCGACAACGGCATTCTGCGCGTGCACGACGACGGACCGGGGATCGACCCCGCCGTCCGCGAGGAGCTGTTCGCCCGGTTCGCGAGGGGCGACAGCTCCCGGGCGCGTCAGACCGGCGGCACGGGGCTGGGTCTCGCGATCGTGAAGGCGATCATCGACGGCCACCATGGCGAGATCCTCGTCGACAGCGAACCGGGGTCGACCACGTTCACGGTCCGGATCCCGGTGAACCCGGCATCCGCGCACGAGACGGACTGACTCAGTACCCGGCGAAGGCGTCGGTCGTGAGCGATCGCGCCTTGTGCAGCGCGGGCGCGAGATCGGCGATGAGCCGCGGCGGCCCCGAGATGAACGCGTGCCGCGCGGCCAGGTCGCCCACCACGCGCTCCAGGTGCTCGGCGTCCAGGCGGACGCCACGCGCCCAGCTCCAGTGCTCGGGGAGCCCGACCGGCTCGTCCCGGGTGAACACGATCACCCGGGCCCCCGTCGCCGCGAGCTCGTCGCGGAAGGCGAGCTCGGACGCATCGGAGGCGACGTACACCAGCACGACGTCCCGCTGCTGCCCTGTGAGCTGCAGCTGGCGCAGCTGGGAGACGAACGGCGTCACGCCGATGCCCGCCGCGACCATCAGCACCGGAGCATCGCCTCGGGGCAGCAGGAAGTCGCCCCAGGTGCCTGTGACCGCGAGCGTCGCGCCGGGTTCGGCCGCTGCGAGGGCGAGCTTGTAGCTGGACGGATGCTTCTGATCGCCGTTCTTATAGGCGATCCGCAGCGTGGGGAGGTCCGCCGGCGCGGAGACGATGCTGAACTCCCGGCGGGTGCCCCTGGCGTCCGGACGATGATGCGGCACGTCGAGCTCGAGGTACTGCCCAGCCAGGAACCGCAGCTTCCCGCGGGCCTCGAACGTGAGCTCCTGCACGGTCGGAGTGATGAACTCGCGTGCGCGGAGCGTCAGACGCACCGACCCGCGCAGCGCGAAAGCGAAGGCGAGGAGGTTGCCGATCAGCAGCGCGCGTTCCTGCCCCAGCGTGAAGAGCCCGGCGACCGAGACCGGCCACCCGGCGAGCACGCCGACGACGCCGGCGACCCAGAACTGCTGCCACCGCCTCGGCGGCAGCGTGAGCGGCTCGGACAGCATGAAGGCACCGAGGAAGAGGAACGGCGTCTGCAGCACCGCGAACGACAGAGCCGATGCGAGATCGACGGGGATGCCGAACTGCTGTGCCTGGATGAACTGACGCACGACCGCGGTCGCGACGGCGATGAGCACGAAGACCAGCACCACCCGCACCTTCTCGGTGCGCCAGAGCACGATGAGCCCGAGCACCGCGACCGGCAGCGCCATCGACGGCGTGCCGATCCACCAGGACGACGCCGTGCCGAGCCATTCGAACGCGCCGAAGGAGCCGACGATCGAGACCACGGCCGCCCCGAAGGCGGCCGGGTTGAAGATGTGGCGCCCGCGCCAGGCGATCACGTACTTCGACAGGCTCGCCAGCGCACCGGCCAGCGCCAGGCCGAGGATCACCTGCGGCTCGTACCCCGGTCGCAACACGAACAGCAGGATCAGTGCGGTGACGAGGGACGACTCCACGCGCCACGGCAGCCGCAGGATGCGCTGGGCCGCGGCATCCATCGCCGAGATCACGGCGGTCAGCACGACGAAGGCGACCAGGATCTCCAGCGGCCCGGGCGAGACGATCACGCCGAGACTCGACAGCACGAGGGCGATCACGGCGAGGGTCGCGAGCGCCGTCAGCACGAGGCGGTACATCGACAGGGATCCGAGCCGTGCGAGGACCCGCTGGCGGAATGCGGTGAAGGACGTCGTCACGCTACTCACTCTGCCGTATCCGTCCCGGTTCAGGGCGTTCCGGTGAACAACTCGATCGGACACCCCGGTGAGCGCTGGACACGGCCGTCGGTGCTCATGCGCACCCACGAGACGCCCCAGGTCTCCGCGAGCCGCGCCCCGCCGTCGAAGAACAGCGCGGTCGCCGCGGCATCCGCGTGCAAGGCGTCGGCGGCGATCGCCCAGGTCGCGGCCCAGGTGCGCACCGGCACGCCCGTCCTCGCGTCGAGCACGTGATGCAGACCGTTCCCCCACGCTCGGCGATTGATCGCGGACGCGCACAGCGCCTGGTCGCGGATCGTCGCGACACCGATCGCCCGCGTCGGGTCGAAGGGATGCTCCAACCCGACCCGAATGCTGCCGCCGCGGACGGCGAGATCACCAGAGGCGTCGACGACGACATCTCCGAGGACCCCGGCCAGCGCCTGCAGGACGAGATCGACGAGCCGTCCCTTTCCGAGTGCACCGACGTCGATGATCGCCGGGCCTGCGAGCGTCAGTCGTCCGTCCCAGCCCAGGATCGAGCGCCAGTCGGCCGGTGCCGGCCGCGGATCGGATGCCACCAGCGAGATCGACGCGTCGTAGCCCAACGCGGCCAGGCTGCCGCCGATCAACGGGTTGACCGCGCCGTCGGTGGCGTCCGACAGCTCGCGATAGGCGTCCAGCATGTCCGCGGCATCCGGCGGCAGAGGTGCGGACCCGCCCTCGACGAGCGAGGCGACGACCGAGTCGGAACGGAACCGCGACCACTCCCGATCGAACCGGTCGATCACCGCGGTCGCGGTCGAGCGCTCCTCGTCCGTGAGCTCTCGGGCGCTCTCGATCTCCCAACGGGTGCCGATCGCCTCGAACCGCCACACGGGCATGATGCGGCGACCTACGCTGCCGCCTGCTCTTTGATGTCGTCGACCGCGGCATTGAAGCCGCCGCTCGTCAGCGAGGACCCGGCGACTCTGTGGACGTCGAGCTCGTCGATCGCGACTCCGACGACCTCGGCCTCGATGCCGTCGATGAACTCGCCCTGGTACTGCTCCGTCTCCGGGGCCTGGGGGTCGCCCGTCACCTCGACCTCGGTGACGACGCCGTCCGCCAGCGTCAGCGTGACCGAGATCGTCTCGACCGTCTCGGGCGTCTGATAGGACCCGTCGGCCGTGTACGTGCCGTCGGCGTACTCGCCGCTGCTCGTCGCGGTCGACTCCGACTCGGTCGCGTCCGCATCGGCGCTCCCCTCGGCATCCGCGGCTCCTGAGCAACCGGCGAGAACGAGGAGTCCGGCGACGCCGACGACGGCGGCGCCCTTGCGGGCGGACGAGGGAACGGTCGTGCGGATCATGGCTGTCCTCCTGGCGGAATCGATTGCTTCGACAGTAGGAGCGCAGCCTATGGGCTCGCTGTGGCGCTGCCCCTGTTTCGTTACGCGTCGCCGCCGAACATGCTCGTGACGGAGCCGTCCTCGAACACCTCGCGGATCGCACGTGCCAGCAGCGGCGCGATCGGCAGGATCGTGAGGTTCTGCCAGCGGCGGGACTCGGTCAGCGGGATCGTGTCGGTGACGACGACCTCGTCGATCGAGGAGTCCTGCAGGCGCTCGTTGGCCGGGTCGCTGAAGATCGCGTGCGTCGCCGCGACGATGACGCGGTGCGCGCCGTTGGCCTTCAGCGCCTGGGCGGCCTTGACGATCGTTCCGCCGGTGTCGATCATGTCGTCCACGAGCAGGCAGGTGCGGCCCTCGACCGTGCCGACGATCTCGTGCACGGAGACCTGGTTGGCCACCTTCGGGTCGCGGCGCTTGTGGATGATCGCCAGCGGAGCGCCCAGGCTGTCGGACCACGTGTCGGCCACGCGGACGCGGCCCATGTCCGGCGACACGACCGTGAGGATCTCGCGGTCCTCGGGGCTGAGGGTGCGCTCGAAGTAGTCCAGCAGCACCGGCTTGGCGAACAGGTGGTCGACGGGACCGTCGAAGAAGCCCTGGATCTGCGCCGCGTGCAGGTCGACGCTCATGACGCGATCGGCACCGGCCGTCTTCAGCAGATCGGCGACGAGGCGGGCGCTGATCGGCTCGCGGCCGCGGCCCTTCTTGTCCTGACGCGAGTACGGATAGTAGGGGGCGACGACGGTGATCCGCTTGGCCGACGCGCGCTTGGCCGCGTCGATCATGATGAGGGTCTCCATGAGCCACTCGTTGACAGGCTCGCCGAAGGTCTGGATGAGGAACAGGTCGCAGCCGCGGATCGACACCTCGAAGCGCGCATAGATCTCGCCGGATGCGAACGTGCGGTGCTCGGTCGGAGCGAGCTCGGTTCCCAGCGCCTCGGCGACCGCTCGGGTCAGCTCCGGATGCGAACGGCCGCCCGCGACGACGAGCCGCTTCTTCGTCTTGGCGACGAGCCCTGGAGCTATGCCGTTGTCCCGATCCAGTTCAACGGTCTTCTTCTTGCGCGCCATCGCCTGCCTTCTCTGCCGCATCGTGTGCACGGGATGCCGCATCGGCCGCGCCCGTACCTGCCCTGTTCTTCTCGACCCACCCCTCGATGTTGCGCTGAGGGGCGACGCTCATGGCCAGGGCACCCGCCGGGACGTCCTTGCGGACGACGGCACCGGCTCCGGTCTTCGCTCCAGCACCCAGCCTAACGGGCGCGACGAGCACCGTGTGCGAGCCGGTGTGCACCTCGTCGCCGATCTCGGTGCGGTGCTTGTTCACGTCGTCGTAGTTCGCGGTGATCGTGCTGGCGCCGAGGTTCACTCCACGACCGATCGTCGCGTCGCCGACGTACGACAGATGCGGGACCTTGCTGCCCTCGCCGATCTGCGCGTTCTTGGTCTCGACGTACGCGCCGATCTTGCCGTGCGCGCCCAGGATCGTGCCGGGGCGCAGGAACGAGAAGGGACCGACCGTGGCGCCGGCGCCGATGACCGCCAGGTTCGCGTCTGTGCGCTTGACCACGGCGTCCGCACCGATCTCGCAATCGACCAGTGTCGTGTCCGGGCCGACGGTGGCGCCCTCGGCGATGACGGTGGCGCCGAGGATCTGGGTATGCGGCAGGATCGTGACGTCGGCGGCGAGCTTCGCGTCGTCGTCGATCCAGGTGGTCGCCGGGTCGACGATGGTGACGCCGGCGAGCTGCCACCCCCGCACGATGCGCTCGTTGAGGAGGCGCCCGACCAGGGCCAGCTGCGCGCGGTCGTTGACGCCGTAGGTCACGGTGACATCGGAGACGACGGATGCCGCGACCCGATCGCCTGCCTGGCGGAGGAGCCCTGGCACGTCCGTGAGGTACTTCTCGCCCTGCGCATTGTCGACGCCGACGGTCGGCAGGTACCGGCGGAGCTCTGCCGCGCGGAACACGTACATGCCCGCGTTGATCTCGCTGACCGCGGCTTCATCCGCGGTGGCGTCCTTCTGCTCGACGATGCGATCGACGTCGCCCGCTGCGTCGCGGATGACGCGTCCGTAACCGGTGGGATCGTCGACGACCGCCGTCATGAGGGTGGCCGCGGCTCCCGTGGACCGGTGCTCGGCGACGAAGGCGGCGAGGGTGTCGGCGTCGGCCAGCGGGCAGTCGCCGGAGAGGATGAGCACATCGCCGTCGAAGTCGGGAATGGCATCCAGCGCCACCTCGACCGCGCGGCCCGTGCCGGGCACATCGTCCTGGTCGACGAAGACCGTGCCGGGGTAGTCCTCGGTGAGCGCTGCGACGACCTGGTCGCGCTCGTGGCGGACAACGACCTCGATGTGGTCCGCGCCCAGGCGCCCTGCCGTGGTCAGCACGTGCCCGACGAGGGGGCGACCGGCGATCGGGTGGAGCACCTTCGGCAGGCGCGAGCGCATCCGGGTGCCCTGACCTGCGGCGAGAACGACGATGGCGAGGTTGTTCTGGGTCATGCTCCGCCGCCAGGACTCGAACCTGAACCTCACAGCTCCAAAGGCTGTCGTGCTGCCATTACACCACGGCGGATCACGGGCCTTCCGGCTGCCTGAGCATGTCGAAGGGCCCGCCCGTCAAGTCTGCCATGAGCGACGGAGTGCGACCTGACAGGGATTGCACTGCGTCGCACGCGTCAGTGCGACACGGGCAACGACGGGGCGAGCCGTCGCAGGCGGTGGAAGGTGGGCAGCAGCGCATCGTAGATCTCGTCGAACACGGGCAGCAGCGAGCGGTACACCGCGGACTCGGCCGGCCGCGGCCGCACGACGCGCTCGACCGGCTGCAACCGGGCCGCGACGTCGATCGACTCGATGAGTCCGAGCGCCTGCATGCCGAGGAGAGCTGCTCCGAAGCCCGAGCCCTCCTGACCTGCGAGCAGCCCGATGGGCGCTCCGAAGGCGTCGGCGATCGTCTGCTGCCAGAGAGGATGCTTGATCACACCGCCCGTCGCCCTGATCTCGTCGATCTCGAGACCGGCCGCTCGCATCGACTGCAGCACGAGCGCGAGCTGGAGGGCGACGCCCTCGACGGCCGCCCTGACCATGTGCTCGCGCGTGTGCGCACGGGTGAGGCCGATGTACGCACCGCTGGCGATGCTGCTCCAGTGCGGTGCGCGCTCGCTGAGCAGATACGGCAGCATCAGCAGGCCGCCGGAGCCGACCGGGACCTCCCCCGCGCGGTCGAGCAGCTCCTCGATCGGCGTGGTGGCGTCCGCGATCTCCTGACGCACCCAGTCCAGCGTGACGCCGCCGTTGTTGATGGCGCCGCCGATGACCCAGCGGTCCTCGGTGAGGGCGTAGCAGAAGACGCCTCCGCGGGGATCGACCACCGGCCGGTCCACAGCGACGCGCAGCGCGCCGCTCGTGCCGATCGAGCATGCGGCGACCCCCGGACGCACCGCGCCGACGCCGAGATTGGCGAGCGGGCCGTCGCCGGCGCCGACGACCACCGGAGTCGACATCGGCAGCCCGGTGGCAGCCGCGGCCTCCTCGGTGAGGCCGTCGAGGACCGTGGTGGTCGGTACGAGCTCCGGAAGCTGCTCGGCGCGGATGCCGGCGAGCGACAGCGCCTCCTCATCCCACGCCAGCCGATGGATGTCCATCAGACCGGAGCTCGAGCCCAGCGAATGGTCGGTCACCAGGGCGCCGCACAGCCGCAGCAGCACCCAGTCCTTCGCGTTGACCCACATCGCGGCTTCCTGACGGATGCGGGGCTCCTGCTCGCGGAACCATACGAGCTTGGGCAGCGGCGACATCGGGTGCACCGGCGTGCCGGTGCGGCGATGCAGCTCGAGTCCACTCGCCGATGCGCGGATGCGCTCGGCCTGGACGGATGCCCGCGTGTCCGCCCATGTGACCACCGGCGTGATCGGGGCGAGCTGCGCGTCGAGCGCCATCAGCGAGTGCATCGCCGCCGAGAACGACAGCCCTGCGATGCGCGCCGTGCCGATCTCGGCCACGACCTCGCGCACCGACTGGAGGACGGCGCCGAGGATGAGCTCGGGGTCCTGCACAGCGTGACCGGGGTGCGGCTCGTCCAGCGGATAGCCCTGCGAAGCCGTCGCGATCTGCTCGCCGTCCACCGTGTACGCCACGGCCTTGGTCGCCGTCGTGCCCATGTCGACACCGATGACGATGTCGCGTGCGGTGCCCGTGTCCGGTGCGTTCATGTCGCCGCCCCGGTCAGAAGATCGCGTAGACCGCGAGCACGAAGACGAATCCGATGACCGACTCGATCGCCTGCTGGACCGTCCACGTCTTCAGGGTCGTCTTGACGTCCATGCCCATGAGCCGGCCCACGAGCCAGAAGCCGGAGTCGTTCACGTGGCTGGCGAAGACCGATCCCGCCGCGGCCGCGAGCGTGATGGCCGCGACGTCGATGACGCTGAAGCCCCCGCTGGTGACCGCGGGAGCCAGCAGGCCGGCCGTCGTCACCAGGGCGACGGTCGCAGAGCCCTGAGCCACGCGGAGCGCGACGGCGATGAGATAGGCCGCGAAGATCACCGGCAACCCGAGTCCGTCCAGGCTCGTCGAGAGCGCGTCGCCGATGCCGGAGGCGCGGAGCACGCCGCCGAACATGCCGCCGGCGCCGGTGATGAGGATCACCGAGGCGACGCTGCCGAGGGTGCCCTCGACCAGCTTCTCCAGCGCGCTGCCGGTCTCCCCCCGGAACTTGCCGAGCACGAGCAGCGCGACGAGCGCCGTGATGAGCAGTGCGACCGGCGAGGTGCCGATCAGCATGAGGGCCTGGACCCATGTGGCGTCGCGATCGACTGCGCCGACGCTGCCGAGGGCGTTGAGACCCGTGTTGAGGAAGATCAGCACCATCGGCAGCAGCAGGATCGCGACGACGGTTCCGACCTTGGGCGGGTTGACGGGCTGGTCGTCGTCCTTCTCGCCGAACAGCGCGGGGACGATCATCGGGTAGCGCTTGTTGACGAACTTGCCCCAGAGATATCCGGACAGATACCACGTCGGGAACGCGAGGATGAGGCCGAGGATCAGGACGACGCCGAGGTCGGCCCCGAAGAGCTCGGTCGCGGCGACCGGCCCCGGATGCGGCGGCAGGAACACGTGCATGACCGAGAACGCCGCAGCACCGCTGAGGCCGAACAGCAGCAGGTTCTTGCCGCCGATGCGCCGGGCGACCGCGAAGATGATCGGCAGCATCACGATGAGACCGGCGTCGAAGAAGATCGGGAACCCGAGGATCAGCGAGGTGATGCCGAGCGCGAACGCGGCGCGCTTCTCGCCGAAGATCGACACCATCTTCTCGGCGATGACCTTGGCGCCGCCGCTGGATTCGATGAGCCGGCCGATGATCGCGCCCAGGCCGATGAGCAGCGCGACGGCGCCGAGTGTGCCGCCGAAGTTCTTCACGAGAACGTCGTTGACGAGGACGCCCATCGGCAACCCGGTGGCGATGGCCGTCAGAAGGGAAACGACGATGAGCACGAGGAACGCGTGCAGTCGGACCTTGATGACGAGGAACAGGATGAGGAGCACGGCGGCCGCGGCGATGCCGAGGAGCGGGCCGGTCCCGAGGGTCTGGGTCCAGTCTTCCATGGGGTTTCTCCGTTGAAATGGGATGAATGCGGCTCAAAAGTACTACTTATTAGACCGCGGCGTCAATAGTAGTATCAATTCCGGATTCAGGCGACCACGACCAGGGAGCGACGATGCCCGCAGACCTGCACGGCGATCTACTCGACGACCTCGGGCGCCGGATAGCGGCCGGGGAGCTGCTCGATGGCGAGGTCCTCACGCTCGCGCAGCTCGAGGCGGACTACGGCGCCTCCCGCACGCTCGTGCGCGAAGCCGTGCGGGTGCTGGAGAGCATGGGGATGCTGGCATCCCGCCGGCGCGTCGGCATCACGGTCCAGCCGCGCATCCGGTGGGACGAGCTCGATCCGAAGATCATCCAGTGGACGCTCGCCGGCCCGGATCGGCAGCAGCACCTCGAGGCGCTGATGGAGCTGCGCGTGGCTGTCGAGCCGCTGGCCGCCGCCCTCGCCGCCGAGCGCGCGAGCGATGATCAGCGCGTCGAGATCCGGCGCCTCGCCGAGGTTCTGGACGATCTCGGTCACCGGGGGCTCGGCGCCTCGGCGGAGTACCTCGACGCTGACCTGCGCTTCCATGCCCTCGTCCTCGCCGCATCCGGGAACCCGCTCCTGGCCGCGCTCGAACGGCCCGTCCATGAGGTGCTGACCGGGCGGACCCGGCTCGGCATGCATCCGAGCACTCCTGCCCCCGGCACTCTGGAGCAGCACCTTCGCGTCGCGATGGACATCGCCCACGCAGACGCCGCCGCCGCCGAACAGCACTCGCGCGAGCATCTGCGCGGCGTCTGGCACGAGATCCTTCCGGAGGGCAGATGACCATCGCCATCGAGCGCGTCCGCGTCTCGACACCCGCCCTCGCCGACTTCATCGCCGCCCACCACGCCGACATGGTCGGCACAGCACCGCCGGAGAGCCAGCACGCGCTGCCGATGGACGGGCTGCTCGCGCCGGGAGTGCGTCTGTTCGCGGCCTTCGACGACGGTGCGCCGGTCGCCACCGGCGCACTCGCACGGGTGGGCGACGGCCATGAGGAGCTCAAGTCGATGCGCACCGACCCGCAGCTGCGCGGGCGCGGGATCGGACGCACGATACTCGCGTTCCTCATCGAGGATGCGCGCAGCCGCGGCATCCGTCGGCTCTCGCTCGAGACAGGAGCCGACGACTTCTTCGCCCCGGCGCGCATGATGTACACGAGGGCGGGATTCGTCGAGTGCGAGGCGTTCGGACGCTACGCGCCGGACCCGCTCAGCACGTTCATGACGCTTCCACTCGCGCCCCGAGGCGAGTCCGTCGGCGGCCGCACGCGATAATGAACGGATGAGCGAGGCGGATGAGGTCGACCGGATCGTCGAGGCGTGGAACGTGCAGCGCCCCGATCTGGACTTCTCGCCGCTCGAGGTGCTCTCCCGGATGGACCGCCTGACGCGCCTGCTGGACCGCGCGCGACGCGAGGTGTTCCGTCGCAGCGAACTGGAGCCGTGGGAGTGGGACGTGCTGTCGGCGCTGCGCCGCGCAGGAGCGCCGTTCCAACTGAGCCCGAAGCAGCTGCTGCAGCAGACCCTGGTCTCCAGCGGCACCATGACCAACCGGATCGACCGGCTCGTCGCCCGCCGCCTGGTCAGACGCGAGGCCGACCCCGGCGACGGGCGCAGCGTCCAGGTCACCCTCACGGACGACGGCCGCATCCGTGTCGATGCGGCGATCACCCGGCTCGTCGACGTCGAAGCCGACCTGCTGCAGGCACTCTCGCGCGGCGACCGCGACCGTCTGGCCACCCTGCTGCGCAAGCTGAGTCTGAGCTTCGACGCCTGATGGCCATGCCCTCTCCCCTGCCGGCGCGCGACGGCGTCGGCGCGACCCGCCTGCACGTGCCGCTGAGCGGCGAATGGCCGACCGTCGCGGCCTACATGGTCGAGCGCTTCCATCACCTCGATGCCGATCGCCTGCTCGCCCGCTTCGACGACGGCGAGATCGTCGGCATCGACGGATCCGCGGTGCGACGCGACACCCCGCTGGGCGCCGCCGAGTTCGTCTGGTACTACCGCGAGCCGTCCGTGGAGACCGACATCCCGTTCGATATCGAGGTCCTGCATCAGGATCTCGACCTCGTCGTGATCGACAAGCCGCACTTCCTGCCGAGCACGCCCGGTGGCAAGTACCTGCAGAACTCCGCGCTCGTGCGGCTGCGCCGCCTGCTCGGCAACGACGACCTCACGCCGATCCACCGCCTCGACCGTGCGACGGCCGGGCTGCTGATGTTCTCCGCGCGCGCGGAGACGCGCGGCGCGTACCAGCTCCTGTTCCAGAACCGGCAGGTCGAGAAGGTGTACGAGGCGGTCTCAGCCCGCCCGGCCGAGGTTCCGGTGTTCCCGATCGTGTACCGCAACCACATCGTCAAGGAGCGCGGGCACGTCTGCGTCCGGGTGGATGCCGCGCGGGAACCGAACTCCGAGACGCTGATCGAGCTGCTGCCCGGCGATGAGCACGTCGTGCACACGCTGCTGCGACCGCACTCCGGCAAGATGCATCAGCTGCGCGTGCATCTCTCCGCCCTGGGTCTCGGCATCCTCAACGACGCCTTCTACCCCGAACTGCTGCCCGAGGCGCCGGACGACTTCGCGCGCCCCCTCCAGCTGCTGGCGCGCGAAGTGCGCTTCGTCGATCCGCTCTCCGGCGCCGACCGCGAGTTCGTCACCCGGCGCACGCTGGCGTTCGCGCCGCGCTGATCGCCGCGCTGATCGCGGCGCCACGGTGTCACTGACCCGGAACGATAAGCGACGATGGACTCATGACCGAGACGCCGCAGGCCCCGCCGCTGCGCATCCGCCGGCGGCCGCGCAGCACGCCATGGCGGCGTCGGCACGCCTTCATCGGCGCCGCGATGGTGGTGGTCGCCGCCGCCGCCGCGACGATCGCGCTCTGGCCGCGTCCGTCGCCGGAGCCGGTCGCCTCCGGCCTCGCAGCGGTCGACATCCCGCTGTCCGCTCCGACGCCCACCCGCACTCCCGCCCCGACCGGGTTCCCGGCCGACACCGCAGCGTACGACCTGGCAGCCCTCCCCGACGTGAACGTGTTCGCGATCCTCCCGGCGCTGCAGACCGACGCCGCGGAGAACCCCGATGCCACCGGCGAGACCGCGCGCGCGACCGCGGAGGCGATCCCGGTGTGGTCGGATCCCGCAGCGGCCCCGGTGGCCCGGCTCGGTCGCGACTACCGCTACGGCGGCACCACGGTGCCGGTGATCGAACGCCAGGAGCACTGGGTGCGAGTGCTGCTCACCGGACGGCAGTCGCTGCCGTCCGCGGGGGACCCGGGGCAGGTCACCGGCTGGCTGCGCGTGCAGGACGTCGAGTTCGGCCTGGTCGACAGTCGGATCGAGGTCGATCTGTCCGACCGCACGGTCGACATCGTGAGCGCGGCGGGCACGGAGCGCGTGGCCGCGGACTTCGCGTGGGGACGGGAGGACACCCCCACCCCGATCGGGCGCAGCTTCATCATGCTCGTCGAGACGGTGTCGTTCGCGTACACGCGCGGCCACCCCATGGTGTATCTCTCCGTGCACTCCCCGACCATCGACGACTTCGACGACTCGGATGCCGCGGTCACCGCATTCCACTACCACGACGCCCGCACCGGCGCGATCTCCAACGGCTGCATCCGCTTGGACGGCCCGGCGATCGATCGGCTCGCCCAGCTGCCCGTCGGCACCCCGGTCACGATCCGGGAGTGACGACGTCACCCGCGCGGGACGACAGATCTTCCCCGCACGGATCCGATGTGATGAAGTGGTCCTCGAACGCGTTCCGCGTCGCGCACGACTCCGAAGGGAAGAGGCACCATGGCCGACAAGCCGAACATTCTCATCATCTGGGGCGATGACATCGGCATCTCCAACCTCAGCACCTACACCGACGGCCTGATGGGCTATCGCACGCCCCACATCGACCGCATCGCCGACGAGGGTGTGAAGTTCACCGACTACTACGGCGAGCAGAGCTGCACGGCCGGCCGCGCCGCGTTCATCACCGGACAGAACCCGTACCGCACCGGCCTCACCAAGGTCGGCATGCCCGGCGCGAAGCTGGGCCTGCAGCCGGAGGATCCGACGATCGCGGACGCGCTCAAGCACCACGGCTACGCCACGGGTCAGTTCGGCAAGAACCACCTCGGCGACCGCGACGAGCACCTGCCGACCGCGCATGGTTTCGACGAGTTCTTCGGCAACCTGTACCACCTCAACGCCGAGGAGGAGCCGGAGCATCCCGACTACCCCACCGACGAGGAGTTTCCCGGATTCAGCGAGAAGTTCCGCCCGCGCGGTGTCATCCACTCCTGGGCGAACGCGGACGGGACGCAGAAGATCGAGGACACCGGCCCTCTGACGAGAAAGCGCATGGAGACCGTGGACGAGGAGTTCCGCGACGCGGCCGCCGACTTCATCCGCGCCAAGGCCGAGGAGGACACCCCGTTCTTCGTCTGGTTCAACTCCACGCACATGCACTTCCGCACGCACACGAAGGAGGAGAGCAAAGGCCGCGCCGGCCGCTGGCAGTCGAACTACCACGACACCATGCTCGATCACGATGACACCGTGGGGAGCCTCCTGGATCTGCTCGACGAGCTGGGCCTGGCGGAGAACACGATCGTGATGTACTCCACCGACAACGGCCCGCACATGAACAGCTGGCCGGATGCCGGGATGACCCCGTTCCGCAACGAGAAGAACTCCAACTGGGAGGGTGCGTACCGCGTGCCTGCGATGGTCCGCTGGCCGGGGCGCATCCCCGCCGGGACCACGCTGAACGGGATCGTCAGCCACAACGACTGGTTCGTCACCCTGCTCGCCGCCGTCGGCGACACGGACATCGCCGAACGGCTCAAAGCCGGCACCGAGCTGCACGGCACCGAGTACAAGGTGCATCTGGACGGGCACAACCAGCTCGACTACATCACGGGCGAAGCGGAGCACAGCCCGCGACGGCACTTCTTCTACGTCTCGGACGACGGCGACCTCACCGCGCTGCGCTTCGAGAACTGGAAGCTGGTCTTCCTCGAGCAGCGGGCACCCGGCACGCTCGCGGTCTGGCAGGAGCCCTACATCGAACTGCGCTTCCCGAAGCTGTTCAATCTGCGCACCGACCCGTTCGAACGTGCGGACATCACGTCGAACACCTACTGGGACTGGGTCATCGATCGCATCTTCCTGTTCGTCCCCGCGCAGGCGTATGTCGCGCGCATGCTGCAGACCCTCGCCGAGTTCCCCCAGCGCCAGGAATCGGCGTCCTTCACGATCAACCAAGTGATGAAGAAGCTGGAGAACGCCACGGCCGGCGCCTCCTGAGCACACACGCGAAGGGCGGGGTCCGGATCGTTCCGGGCCCCGCCTTCGTCATGTCAGCCGATCTGCTCCGTGAGCTCGAACCAGCGCATCTCGAGCTCTTCGATCTCGTCCTGCTGCGCCTGGATCGCCTTCATCTTCTCGCCGAGTCCCGCATAGTCCGCCTGATCGTGCTCGGCGAGCGCGTGCTTCGCGCGGTCGACCTGGTCGGTCAGCTTCTGGATGCGGCGTTCGAGCGCCGAGACCTCTTTCTGCGCCGCTCGCAGCGCCGCGCCGTCCAGGCCCTTCGGCGCACCGGGCGCTGATGGCTGAGACGGCTGCGGCTCGGCATCCTGCAGCGCGCGCAGCCGCAGGTACTCGTCCACTCCCCCGGGGAGATGGCGCAGGCGACCGCCGAGGACCGCGTACTGCTGATCCGTGACGCGCTCGAGGAAGTACCGGTCGTGGCTCACGACGAGCAGCGTGCCCGGCCAGGAGTCCAGGAGGTCCTCGATGGCCGCGAGCATGTCGGTGTCCATGTCGTTGGTCGGCTCGTCGAGGATCAGGACGTTCGGCTGGTCGAGCAGCACGAGCAGCAGCTGCAGGCGGCGCTGCTGTCCGCCGGAGAGGTCCTTGACCGGCGTCGAGAGCTGAGCGGTGGAGAACCCGAGGCGCTCCAGGAGCTGCCCCGGCGTGAGGTCCTGGCTCTTCGAACCGGTCCCGAACGTGTAGTCCGTGCGCAGGCCCGAGATGACGACGCGCACCGGATCGTTCCAGTGCTCGGCGAGCTCGTCGATGCGCTGCGTGAGCGTGCGCACCTGGACCGTCTTGCCGCGCTTGACCCGCCCGCTGGTCGGCTCGATGGTCCCCGCGACGAGGCCGAGCAGGGTCGATTTGCCCGCTCCGTTGACGCCGAGGATGCCGGTGCGCTCGCCCGGCGCGATGCGCCACTCGACGTCGCGCAGCACTTCGCGCGCGGGTGCGGCCGCTGTCGAAGGGTACGTCACCCCGGCATCCAGCAGGTCGACGACGTCCTTGCCGAGGCGGGCGGTCGCCAGCGACTGCAGCGACACCGCGTCGCGGATCTCCGGGACGTCCTCGATGAGCTGGTTGGCCGCATCGATGCGGAATTTGGGCTTGCTCGTGCGCGCGGGGGCTCCGCGGCGCAGCCAGGCCAGTTCCTTGCGGGCGAGGTTCTGGCGCTTGGCCTCGGATGCCGCGGCCATCCGGTCGCGCTCGACGCGCTGGAGGATGTACGCCGCGTAACCGCCCTCGAACGGCTCGACGATGCGGTCGTGCACCTCCCACGTCTCGGTGCACACCTCGTCCAGGAACCAGCGGTCGTGCGTGACGACGAGGAACGCGCCGGAGTTCGCGGCCCAGCGCTTGTTCAGATGAGCCGCAAGCCACGTGATCGCCTCGACATCGAGGTGGTTGGTGGGCTCGTCGAGGGCGATGATGTCCCAGTCCTGGGCGAGCAGGGCCGCGAGGGCGACCCGGCGACGCTGGCCACCGCTGAGGGCGTCGACCGGCGCGTTCCAATCCAGGTCCCGCAGGAGCCCGTGGATGACGTCGCGGACGCGCGCGTCGCCCGCCCACTCGTGCTCCGGCGTGTCGCCGACGACGGCCTGCGCGATCGTCTGAGTGTCGTCGAGGGTGTCGGCCTGGTCGAGGACGCCGACGCGGGTGCCCGCACGCATCGTGACGCGTCCGGCATCCGGCTCCTTGCGCCCGGCGAGCATCGCGAGCAGCGACGACTTCCCGTCGCCGTTGCGGCCGACGATGCCGATGCGGTCGCCCTCTTCGATGCCGAGCGTGATGGAGTCGAAGACGACCTTGGTCGGGTATTCGAGGTGGAGGCCTTCGGCCCCGAGAAGATGTGCCATGTCCCCTCAAGGGTAGTCGCGTGGGATGACCCCGCTCACCGGGAGCGGCTCCGAGCCGGGCGAGTGCGAGTGCGGCATCCACGATCGGAGCATGCCGCGCGGAACGAGTCGGTGTGCTCCAGCACGGCGAGGACATCGGCCTTCCACTGGACCTCGCCGTCGGCCTCCGAGGGCCGGAGCACGATCGGTCCGGCACGCCACGCGAGGCCGCGTCCGCCGCGAAGACTCTGAAGCGCGACATCCGATGCGCCGAAGGCTGCGAGGACGGCGTCGGACGGGCGTCGCGGCTCGGTCATGGATCGAGCCTAGACGCGCTGAGCCGCCCGGGTCGGACCCGGACGGCTCGGCGCGCTGTGTACGTCGTGCTTACTGGAACGACTCGACGATCTCGAGGAGGCTCGGGACGTTGGCGTACGCCTCTGCCGCGTTCTCCTTCGTGACGATCAGCGGCTCCAGCAGGTACGCCGGGACGACCTTGACGCCGTTGTCGTACGACTCGGTGTCGTTGACGTCGACCTCTTCGCCCGCCTGCAGCTGCTGCACCATCTTGATCGACTGCTCGACGAGCAGCGTGGTGTCCTTGTTGATCGTGGAGTACTGGACGCCCTCCATGATCGACTTGACGGACTCGACCTCGGAGTCCTGACCCGTGACGACCGGAACCGGCTTGCCGGCCTGCTGCACCGACGTGATGATGGCGCGGGCGAGGGTGTCGTTCGGGGACAGCACGCCGTCGAGGACCGTGTCGCCACCGTACGAACCGGTCAGGAGCGTGTCCATGCGGTTCTGGGCGTTCTCGGCCAGCCAGCCCTCGGTCGCCGTCTGGGCGATCTCGGTCTGACCGGACACGACGTTCAGCGTTCCATCGTCGATCTTGTCCTGCAGCACGCTCATCGCGCCGTCGAAGAACACCGCCGAGTTGGCGTCGTCCGGCGAGCCCGAGAACAGCTCGATGTTGTACGGCGCCTCGTGGGCAGCACGCTCCTCGAGGCCCTGCAGCAGGGCGTTGCCCTGCAGCTCGCCGACCTTGAAGTTGTCGAACGCGACGTAGTAGTCGACGGCCTCGGTGTTCTCGATGAGACGGTCGTAGGCGATCACACGGGCGCCGGCGTCGTGAGCCGCCTGCACCTGCGTGGCCAGCTGCTTGCCGTCCTTCGCGCCGATGATGATGACCTTGGCGCCGTTGGTGACCATCGACTGGATCTGGTTCTGCTGCTCGGCGACCGTGTTGCTGGCCGGGGCGTACTGGACGTCGGCCTTGAACCCGGCCTTCTCCAGCCCGTCGGTGAACAGCTGGCCGGCCAGCACCCAGTTCTCACTGGTCTTGTCCGGCAGGGCGACGCCGATCGTGGAACCGGCCTCGAAACCCGTCGCCGTCTCCTCCTCGGAGCCCGCCGGCGTTTCGCCGCCGCGCTCACCGGCGCAACCGGTGAGGGCGAGCGCTGCTGCGGCGACCAACGCTGTCGCCGCGACTGCCATTCTCTTCATGCGATCTCTTTCTCTCGTGGTTAGGGGGACGGCCGTCACTCGGACGGAGTCGTCTCCTTCTTGCCGCTCGCGGTGCCCGCGGCGGAGGTCGGATAGTCGGTCAGGTTCGGGGCATCCTTCTGATGACGCTTGCGCGTCATGAAGCCGATGAGAGACGGGCGGCCCTGCTGCTTGTTCCAGACGTCGATGCCGACCGCGAACAGCAGCACGAGGCCCTTGATCATCGCCACGACGTCGGCACCCTGGCCGAGCAGCTGCAGACCGTTGTTGAGGAACGCCATCACGAGGCCACCGATGATCGAGCCGACCACCGTGCCGATGCCGCCGGCGACCGCCGCTCCGCCGATGAAGACACTGGCGATGGCATCCAGCTCCCAGCCGTTCCCGTCTCCGGGACCGGATGCCTGGGAGCGGGCGACGAAGATCATTCCGGCGAGCGCCGCCATGACGGACATGTTCATCATGACGAAGAAGTCCACCCAGCGGTCCTTCACACCGGACAGCCGCGCCGCCTGACGATTGCCGCCGACGGCGTAGATGTGCCGGCCGAAGATCGTGTTGCGGGTGATGAAGGAGTACAGGATGACGAGTGCGAGCAGGATCAGACCCGGCACCGGGAAGCTCGTGCCAGGGCGACCCGTGGCGAACATCCAGCCGGCGGCGAGCACGACGATCGACAGCAGCACGACCTTGGTGACGCTCACCCAGAGCGGCGCGCTCTCGGATCCCATCCTGCGCTGGATCCGGCGAGTGCGGATCTCCCAGAAGATCAACCAGGCGACCGCGGCGAGCGCGAGCACCATCGTCAGGACGTTGAACTGGAACGGGCCTCCGACCTCGGGCAGATAGCCGGTGCCGATGATCTGGAACCCCTTGGGCACGGGAATGGTCTGCGAGTTGCCGATCCACTGGTTCGCACCGCGGAAGAAGAGCATTCCGGCAAGAGTCACGATGAACGCCGGTACGCCGACGTAGGCGACCCAGAATCCCTGCCAGGCGCCCACCAGCGCTCCGACGACCAGCCCCAGCACGATCGCCAGGGGCCAGGGCAGGTTCCAGTCCGCCATCGCCTTCGCGACGATGATCCCGACGAACGCGGCGACCGATCCGACGGACAGGTCGATGTGTCCCATGATGATCACCATCACCATGCCGATGGCCAGGATCAGGATGAACGAGTACTGGTTGACGACGTTGATCACGTTGCCGGGAGTCAGTGTGGCGCCGCCCGGACCGTTGCGCAGGAGCGTCAGCACCTCGAACAGCAGGATGATGACGATCAGGCTGCCGAGGATGCCGAACTGACGCAGCGACGAGGTGCTGCCGCCGAACATCTTCCTGATGTCGCCGAAGTGGAAGCCCTGCTTCGCGGTCTCGGTGGACTGGGTGCTCATGCGTTCGCCTTCTGGTTCGTGGAGGTCATGCTGCGCATGAGCGCCTCCGGTGTGGCTTCGGCCGCGTCGATGCAGTCGGTGACGCGGCCTTCGAAGATGGTGTAGATGCGGTCGGTGATGCCCATGAGCTCGGGCAGCTCGCTCGAGATGACGATGACGCCCTTGCCCGCAGCGGCGAGCTCATTGATGATCGAGTAGATCTCGTACTTCGCGCCGACGTCGATGCCGCGCGTCGGCTCGTCGAGGATGAGCAGGTCAGGGTCGGTGAACATCCACTTGGCCAGCACGACCTTCTGCTGGTTGCCGCCGGACAGCTTGGAGACGCCCTCTTCGACCGAGGGGGTCTTGATGCGCAGCGCCTTGCGGTAGCGCTCCGCCACCGCGAACTCCTCGCGGTCGTCGACCACGCCGCGTCGGGCGATCTTGGACAGCTTCGCCGACACGATCGAGCGCTTGATGGTGTCGAGGAGGTTGAGCCCCAGCACCTTGCGGTCCTCGCTGACGTACGCCAGGCCGTGCTGGATCGCCGCCGCGACATCGCGCAGCTCGATCTCCTGCCCGTCCTTGAACAGCCTCCCGCTGAGGAACGTGCCGTAAGACCGACCGAAGATGCTGCGCGCGAACTCGGTGCGACCGGCGCCCATGAGGCCGGCGATGCCGACGACCTCGCCCCGGCGAACGGTCAGGCTCGATCCCTTCACGACCATGCGCTCGCTCACCGTGGGGTGCTGGACCCACCAGTCCTCGACCTCGAACATCACCTCGCCGATCTCGGGGGTGCGGTCGGGGTAGCGGCTCTCGAGCGACCGACCGACCATCCCGCGGATGATGCGGTCCTCGTTGATCTCGCCCTTGGTGATGTCGAGCGTCTCGACCGTGCGGCCGTCGCGGATGATCGTGATCTCGTCGGCGATCTGCTCGATCTCGTTGAGCTTGTGACTGATCATGATCGACGCGATGCCCTTGGCCTTGAGACCGAGGATGAGGCCGAGCAGATGCTGGGAGTCGTTCTCGTTGAGTGCGGCGGTCGGCTCGTCCAGGATGAGCAGCTTGACGTCCTTGTTGAGCGCCTTGGCGATCTCGATGAGCTGCTGCTTGCCGACGCCGAGATGCTTGATCGCGAGGTCGGGGTCCTCATCGAGGCCGACGCGGGCGAGGAGCTCGATGGCTCGGCTCTTCGCCTTCTGCCAGTCGATCGTCCCGAAGCGCGCGATCTCGTTGCCGAGGAAGATGTTCTCGGTGATCGACAGCTCGGGGATCAGCGCCAGTTCCTGGTGGATGATCGCGATGCCGGCCTGCTCGCTGGACACGATGTCCTTGAACCGCTGCTCTTCGCCGTACAGCAGGATGTCGCCGTCGTAGGTGCCGTACGGATACACCCCCGAGAGGACCTTCATCAGGGTGGACTTGCCCGCGCCGTTCTCGCCGCAGATCGCGTGGATCTCACCTGCGCGCACGGTGATGCTGACATCGGACAGCGCCTTGACGCCCGGGAACTCCTTGGTGATGCTGCGCATCTCCAAGATGGGGCCCGATACGACCGGCAACGTTGCTGTGCTGCTCACGGATCTTCCTCGATACTTGACGGCCACTCCCAATGTGACCGTTCACATGGAACACCATATTGCGCCTCCGTCGCTCCGCTGTCAAGTGGAGCGACGAATTCGCAGCGCTATCGAGACGCGCTGGATGACCGCACGCGCAGCAGCGGCTCCACCGGGCCGAACTGCGGCACCGGCTCGTTGCGGATCTCGGCGAGCAGGATCGCCACCGCCCTGCGGCCGAGTTCGAGGAAGTCCTGATGCACGGTGGTCAATGGCGGCCAGACGTGCGCCGCGACCGGGATGTCGTCGAATCCGACGACGCTGACATCCCGCGGCACGTCGAGTCCGGCATCCCGGAAGCCGTGCATCAGGCCGATCGCCATCAGATCGTTCGCGGCGAAGACGGCTGTGAAGTCCCGTCGGCGGGTGAGCTCGGATCCGGCGAAGTACCCGAAGTCCGCGGTCCAGTCCCCCCGGATCGGTGGGAACGTCGGCAGATCGGCGTCCCGCAGGGCGTCGAGGTAGCCCCGCATCCTGGACTCCGCCTCGATCCAGTCCTGCGGACCGGCGAGGTGCAGGATATCGGTGTGGCCCAGTGCGATCAGGTGCTCTGTGACCGAGCGGGCGCCCGCGACCTGGTCAGCCGAGTGCGTGAATCCGTCGGACCCGGATGCCGTCTGAAGACTCACCAGTGGCACCCCGACCGCCATGCCCCTCAGCACGTTGAACACGCGCACCTGCGGTGCGAGAGCGACGATGCCGCTGACCTGCTCGCGTCCGAGCTGACGGATCGCCTCGCCGATCGCCTCTGGCGATGTGGTCGGAAGATTGACCGTGGTCACCGAGTACCCCTCGGCACGCGCGGCGTCCTCGATCCCGGCGATCGACGACGTCGGACCGAACTCGCCGATCGTCGCGGAAAGGATGCCGAGGGTCGTCGTCGTGCTCGTGACGAGGGCGCGCGCTGCGAGGTTCGGCCGGTAGTCCAGCACGGCGATCGCGTCCTGGACGCGCTTCTTCGTCTCGGGCCGGATGCTGGGATGGTCGTTCAGGACGCGGGACACGGTCTGGTGCGAGACGCCGGCCAGCCGCGCGACATCGCGGATGCTGGGAACCCGCGCACGCTCGCCGGAGGCCGCCATGGCATCGCCTCCCTTGCGTGTGCACGGTCACATCTCCTCCCATTATGTCGCCAATGGGGGCCGGAGCGCTCCCCCGCGCTCCGGCCCCCGGGTCTCGTCGCCGTGATGTCAGGCTCGCGGCGCGAGACCCGCATACAGCAGACCGCCGGTCTGCGGATCGCGCAGCACCAGCACCTGCTCGCCCGCACGCGGGATCTCCAGCCGGGACACGAGCGCCGCGATGGCGACCTGCTGTCCGCTCAGATCCAGGGTGAGGACGATGTTCGGGTTGTCGTTGATGGTCTGACCGGTGTCCTGCAGGGCGAGCACGGTCGCCGTCTCGGTCGGGGTGCCGAGCGCCCGCAGCTGCGCAACGTACTCGGCCTGGTGCAGGGAGTTCGTGGCGCCCTGCATCGCCTCGGTGAACTCGCGGCCCATGAAGGCCTGCGTCATCTTTCCCATGAGGCCACGGCCCTGGGCGATGTCATCCGCCATCCGCATGGCCTCGGTCTGGCGCTCCTCCTGCGTCTTCCTGCTGAACAGTCCCATGATCACTCCTGACGTTTCGCGGTGTCTGTCGTGATCCACGCTACGAGGACGACGTCGCTCCCGATCACAGGTTCGGTGGCGGGCGCGTGAACGTCAGGCGGACAGGATGCGCGCTCCGCTCACGGGCCCGTGCACGTGAAGCGCCTCGCGCCCCTGCGCCTCGAGCTGGTCCTGGACGTAGCGGGCCGACTCCGGTGTGTCGCACAGGAAGGCGACCGTGGGGCCCGACCCGGAGACGATGCCGCTGAGCGCACCGGCACCCAGACCCTCGCGGATGATCTCCTCGAGCACCGGACGCTCTTCGAGCGCTGGCGACTCGAGATCGTTGTGCATGCAGGCCGCGAGCGAATGCGGATCCCCGGCGCGCAGCGCCTGCAGCACGGGGATCGGCACGTCCAGCGACAGCGGCGGATCGTCCGCGAGCGCCTCCCCGCGAGCGCGCTGCTCGTCGAGACGCTGATAGATCACCGGCGTCGACAGACCCTCGTCACTGGTCACGAGCACCCAGTCGAAGCGGCCGCGCGCCAGCGCGGGATTGAGCTGATCACCGCGTCCGGTGCCTACGGCCGTGCCGCCGTGCAGCGCGAACGGGACATCCGCGCCGAGCCGGGTCGCGAGTTCGTGCAGACGCGCCGAGGACAGCCCGGTCCCCCAGAGCGCGTCGCACGCGAGCAGGGCCGCCGCGGCATCCGCCGACCCGCCACCCATGCCCCCGGCGACCGGGACGCTCTTGCGCAACTCGAGCGCCACACCGCCGTCGTGCCCGGTCGCCGTGGCGAGCAGTTTGGCCGCGCGCATCGCAAGGTTGCGATCGTCCAGCGGAACGGATGCCGGGTCGACCGCCCCCTTCACGACGATCGAGAAGTCGTCGGAGGGCCGGGCGATCACGTCCTCGTAGAGCGAGACGGCCTGGAAGACCGTGGCCAGTGCGTGATAGCCGTCGTCGTGCCTGTCGCCCACGCCGAGGTAGACGTTGATCTTGCCCGGAGCCCGCACGTGGACGGCGTCCGGAAAGGGCAGCAGGGTCATCTCTGGTTCCTCTCGGCGCGGCGGGTCAGAGCTCGGAGGACTTCGCCCACAGGTCGACGTCGATGCCGTGCGAGAGGGCGTCGATGCGGGCGAGCTGGTCCGCGGTGAATTCCGGCCCGTCGAGAGCTGCGACGTTCTCATCGAGCTGCTCGGGGCGCGAAGCCCCGATGAGCGCGGAGGCGACCACCGGGTCGCGCAGTGTCCACTGCAGCGCCATCTGGGCGAGCGACTGCTCGCGCTCGACGGCGATCTCGTTGAGCGAGCGCAGGATCGCCAGACCCTCGTCGCTGACCGGCCGATCCGGGAGCGACCCGCGTTTCTGCGCGCGTTCGGCGGTGCCGTTCGCGAGGTACTTGCCGGTGAGCAGTCCCTGCGCGAGCGGGACGAACGCGATCGCGCCTACGCCCTCGGTGCGCAGCGTGTCGGTCAGACCGTCCTCGATCCAACGGTTCAGGATCGAGTACGAGGGCTGATGGATCACCAGCGGGGTGCCGAGATCCCGGGCGACGGCGACGGCCCGTTCGGTGCGCTCGGCACTGTACGACGAGATGCCCACGTACAGCGCCTTGCCCTGTCGCACCAGCGTGTCCAGCGCCCCGATGGTCTCCTCGATCGGCGTCACCGGGTCGACGCGGTGGGAGTAGAAGATGTCGACGTAGTCCAGCCCCATGCGGGTGAGCGACTGTTCGGCGCTGGCCATGATGTACTTCCGGCTCGCGAAATCGCCGTAGGGACCGGGCCACATGTCATAGCCGGCCTTCGACGAGATGATCAGCTCGTCGCGGTAGGGCCGCAGGTCCTCGGCGAGGATGCGCCCGAAGTTCTTCTCGGCCGATCCGTACGGCGGACCGTAGTTGTTCGCGAGGTCGAAGTGCGTGATGCCGAGGTCGAACGCGTGGCGCAGCAGCGCGCGCTGGTTGTCCATCGGGATGTTGTCGCCGAAGTTCCACCACAGCCCGAGCGAGATGGGCGGCAGGTACAGGCCGGAGGACCCGACCTGGCGATAGTCGAAACGGCCGTAGCGGCCGGCATCCGCGACGTACGGACGGTGCAGCTCGGGGATGCCTGGGCGGAAGCGCGGATTCTCGGTCACGACTCCAGGCTAGCCGCCTGCGCCTGCGCGATCTTCACGAAGTCCTCGATCCTCAGCTGCTCGCCGCGGGACGTCGGTGCGACGCCCGCCCGTTCCAGCACAGCGGATGCCTCGGCCGACGATCCTCCGAACACACCGGCGAGGGCCTGACGCAGCATCTTGCGGCGCTGCTGGAACGCCGCATCGACGATCCGGAAGGTCGCGAGGCGGAGGGCTTCATCGCCGCGGGACTCGGTGGAGCGCTCGAAGGCGACCAGCACGCTGTCGACGTTCGGCACGGGCCAGAAGACCTGACGCGAGATCGTGCCGGCGAGCCGCCACGGCCCGTACCAGGCGGCCTTGACGCTCGGCGTGCCGTACGCCTTGCTGCCCGGAGGGGCGGCGAGCCGCTCGCCGACCTCGGCCTGCACCATCACGACGCCGCGTTGCAGGCTCGGGAACGTCTCCATGAAGTGCAGCAGCACCGGCACCGACACGTTGTAGGGCAGGTTGGCCACGAGCACCGTCGGGTCGCCGGGGAGCTCGGTGACCCGCAGCGCATCGGCATCGACCACCGTGAGCGCGTCGGCGGGGACGCCGTGGTCGGCCGCTGTCTGCGGCAGGCGGGCGGCGAGGCGGTGATCGATCTCGACCGCGGTCACCGTCGCGCCGGCTTCGAGGATCGCAAGGGTCAGCGAACCGAGCCCCGGTCCGACTTCGACCACCCGCTCCCCCGGCCGCACGGCACCCGCGTGCACGATCTTGCGGACGGTGTTGGCATCGACGACGAAGTTCTGCCCGAGCTTCTTCGTGGGGGTCACGTCGAGTTCTGCGGCGAGCCTGCGGATCTCGGTCGCACCGAGCAGGGTGACGGTCATCCTCCCATTGTCCCCCACGTCGGTACTCTGGACGGATGCCCTCCCTCGGTGAACTCGTCGCGCCTCGTCGGATGGGCCGGGACTTCCGCTGGCTCCTCGCGTCGTCGTGGACGAGCAACATCGGCGACGGCGTGGCGCTCGCGGCGGCTCCGCTGCTGATCGCGTCGATGACGTCGTCGCCGATCCTCGTGGCGGCCGGCGCCGTGCTGCAGTTCCTGCCCTGGTTGATCTTCGGCCTGCACGCGGGAGCCATCGCCGACCGGTTCGACCGGCGGCGTCTCGTCATGTTCGCCAATGCGGCGCGCGCGATCGTGCTCGTCGCGCTGTGCGCGTTCCTCGTCACGGGCACTGCGAACATCTGGATCGTGCTGGCCGTGGCCTTCCTGTACGGCACCGCTGAGGTCTTCGTCGACACCGCGGGCAGCACGCTGCTGCCGATGATCGTGAAGCCCGCTGAACTCGGCATCGGCAACGCGCGCCTCCAGGCGGGCTACCTGGTGGCGAACCAGTTCGCCGGTCCTCCGCTCGGCGCGTTCCTGTTCGCCGCCGGAAGCGCCTGGCCGTTCCTGGTCGAGGTCCTGTGCGTCACGCTCGCGATCGTGCTCATCTCGCGGATGACCAGGACACCCGTGCCTCCGCGCGAGGAGCATGCACCGGTGCACACCGACATCGCGAAGGGTCTGCGGTGGCTGTGGCGCAACCCGCCCGTGCGCACGCTCGTGCTGATCATCCTCGTGTTCAACGTCACGTGGGCCGCCCCCTGGGGCGTCCTGGTGCTGTACGCGACCGAGCATCTCAACATGGGCGCCGTCGGCTACGGGGCACTCACCACGGCATCCGCCGCCGGAGGGCTGCTGGCAACGCTGAGCTTCGGATGGCTGGAGAAGCGGGTCTCGTTCGCGACCCTGATGCGGGTGTGCCTGTCACTCGAGGTGGTCATGCATCTCGCCTTCGCCCTCACCACGACCGGATGGGTGGCGCTGGTGATCATGGCCGGGTTCGGCTTCTACGCCTTCATCTGGGGCACCATCTCGACCACGGTGCGCCAGCGGCTCGTGCCGAAGGAGCTGCAGGGCCGGATCGCCTCGGTGAACATGGTCGGCGTCTTCGGTGGAATGGTGCTCGGCAACGCGCTCGGCGGCGTGATCGCCCAGATCTGGGGGCTGACAGCACCGTGGTGGTTCGCGTTCGTGGGTGCCGCGATCACGCTGCTGCTGGTGTGGAAGCCGATCTCGCACATCGTCAGCGCGAAGCCGGTGAGCGACCCGGAGCCCGACCCGGTGGCGTGAGCGTCAGTCGCCGAAGGCGCCGTACACGGCGACCGTGTTCGCGGCGAGCTGCATGCTGAGCTCGTCGACCTCGACGCCGAGTTCAGCGGCCATGAAGCGCACGGTGATCGGCACGAGATACGGCGCGTTGGGGCGCCCGCGCAGCGGCACGGGTGTGAGGAACGGCGCATCCGTCTCGACGAGGATCCTGTCGAGCGGGGTGACCTGCAGCGCGTCGCGGAGGTTCTGGGCGTTCTTGAACGTCACGTTGCCGGCGAAGGAGAGGTAGTACCCGGCATCCGCCGCGGTGCGGGCCATCGCGTCGTCACCGGAGAAGCAGTGGAACACCGTCCTGTCCGGTGCACCGACCCTGATCAGGGTGTCGAGCACCGCGTCGTGGGCCTCGCGGTCGTGGATCTGCATCGCGATGCCGTGCTTCTTCGCGAGCGCGATGTGCGCTTCGAAGCTCTCGAACTGCGCTGGTCTGCCCGGCTCGTCCGTGCGGAAGAAGTCGAGCCCCGTCTCACCGATCGCGCGCGTGCGCGGGTGGGCGGCGAGCTCGTCCATGATGGCGAGCGCCTCATCGAGCCGCCCGGCGGCCGCGTAGGTCGGTGCATCGTTCGGGTGGATCGCGACGGCGGCGAGGACACGCGGGTCCTGCTCCGCCGCCGCCACAGCCCAGCGCGACGATTCGATGTCGCCCGACGCCTGCACCACGCCGGCGATGCCGACGGCCTGGGCACGATCGAGCTGCTCCGCAAGGCTGAGCTGTTCGTCGCCGTCCGCGATCTCCAGGTGCGCATGGTTGTCGTACACCGGAACGGTCAGCGGCTCGGGCGCCGGCGGATATCGCAGATCCTTGCGACCGCTCGTCGAGCGCTCGCGGACATAGGTTTCGGGCTCGCTCATGCGTTTCGGCTCCTGGCTGCGCTCGCCGCTCGACGAGCGCATGACGTCAGGCCTGCGACTCCACGCGCGGGAACAACGGCGCCAGTCCGTTGACGTCGGAACCAGGCTTCAGGATGCCCCACGCGCCGGCCTCTCGGATCGGCTGGTCCTGCAGGCGCCCGATGCTCTCGGCCGCGCCCAGCGCGATCCACAGCTTCTCGGTGGACTGCGGCATGACCGGCGAGAGCAGCACTGCCAGCGCGCGCAGACCCTCGGCGCACGTGTACAGCACGGTGCCCAGGCGCGAACGCTTGTCCTCGTCGCGGGCGAGCGCCCACGGCTCGTTCTCGGTGATGTAGCCGTTCAGCGCGTCGACGATCGTCCAGATCGACTTGATCGCCTCATCGATGCGGAACTGCTCGACCGCGGCATCCGCCTCAGACGCGGCATCCGCGACGATCCTCTGGATCGCGAGGTCCGCCTCGGTGTAGTCGCCTGCCGGAGGAACGATCCCCTCGAAGTAGCGCTCGATCATGGCGACCGTGCGGGAGGCGAGGTTGCCGAAGCCGTTCGCGAGCTCGGCCTGATAACGGGCGGACAGATCCTCCCAGCTGAACGAGCCGTCCTGACCGAACGCGATGGCCGACAGGAAGTAGAACCGGTACGCGTCGGAGCCGAAGACGTCCGTGATCTCGGTCGGCGCGATGCCGGTGAGCTTGGACTTGGACATCTTCTCGCCGCCGACCAGCAGCCAGCCGTGCGCGAAGACGCCCTTGGGCACGTCGAGACCGGCTGCCATCAGCAGGGCGGGCCAGATGACGGCGTGGAAGCGCAGGATGTCCTTGCCGACCACGTGGTACGCGGGCCAGCGGCGCTCGAACAGCGCCTCATCCGCGCCGTACCCGACCGCGGTGGCGTAGTTGAGCAGCGCGTCCACCCACACGTAGATGACGTGCGACTCGTCCCACGGCAGCGGGATGCCCCAATCGAACGTGGAGCGCGAGATCGAGAGGTCCTTCAGTCCCTGGCTCACGAACGAGACGACCTCGTTGCGGGCGGAGTGCGGGCGCACGAAGTCGGGCTCGGTCTTGTACAGCTCGAGCAGGCGGTCCTGGAACTCGCTGAGCTTGAAGAAGTAGTTCTTCTCCTGCAGCAGCTCGAGCGGCTTCGAGTGGATCGCGCACACCTTGAGCCCTTCGAAGGGCCCGGTGCCGTCGACGATCTCGGATTCCGGCTTGAACTCCTCGCAGCCGACGCAGTACAGCGCCTCGTACTCGCCCGCGTAGATGTAGCCGGCGTCGTACAGACGCTGGAAGAACACCTGAACGTTGGTCTCGTGACGCTCCTGCGTCGTGCGGATGAAGTCGTCGTTGGCGACGTCGAGTGTCTTCAGCAGCGGGAACCAGCTCTCGGTAACGAGCTTGTCGACCCATTCCTGCGGGGTGACGTTGTTGGCCGCCGCAGCGCGCAGCATCTTCTGACCGTGCTCGTCCGTGCCGGTGAGCATCCAGGTGTCATCACCCGACTGGCGGTGCCAGCGCGCGAGCGTGTCGACCGCCACCGACGTGTACCCGTGTCCGATGTGCGGCACATCGGAGGGGTAGTAGATGGGCGTGGTGATGTAGAAGGATTCGCCTGCGGGCATGCGGTCAATTCTAGGTGCGATCACCGGTGCGTTACGCCGGGGGCGGGCGCGCTCGTCCCCGGTCATAGTCCGTTGCGGCGGGCGACCTCTCCCAGCCAGCCGAGGCTGGGCTTGGGCCGGCGCTCGAACGTCTCCTTGTCGAAGGCGATCAGGCCGAAGGTCGGCGCGTAACCGCTGGCCCACTCGTAGTTGTCCAGCGCGCTCCAGTGCTGATAGGCGCGCACGTCGATGCCGTCCGCCATCGCACGGTGCAGGCCCTCCAGCGCGCCCCGCGTGTAGGCGATGCGACGGGAGTCGTCCGCGGTGGCGATGCCATTCTCCGTCACGAGGATCGGCGCTCCCCCGCTGAGCTCCCACGCGCTGCGCACACCGAGTTCCAGCGCCTCGGGGAAGAACTCCCACCCGGTGAGCGTCGTCTCGACGTCCGCCGCCACCGGACGGGGTCCCTCCGGGCCGATGAAGGTGCGGGTATACGCCTGCACTCCGACGAAGTCGTCGCCGGCCGACTGCTCCAGGTACCAGAAATCCCGAGGATGACCGTACTCGTGCAGCATCTCGTCCGCGCCCGGTTCACCGGTCGAGTGGAACGCCTGCGTCGCGATCGTCCACCCCGCCTGCGCGCCGGGGACCGTGTGCACGAGCTCGGAGGCACGGCGGTGCGCGGCGAGCAGCGTGTCGGCCACGGCCAGATCGGGGTTGGGAAGGCCGTAGGCGACGAGATTCGCTGCATCCTCGCCACCGGCGAGCATGGCGGCGATGTTGGGTTCGTTGATGGTGCAGACGTAGGTCACGTCCTCGAGGATCGGCAGCACCGTCTCGACGTAGCGGCTGAACAGGTCGACGGCATCCGGCGCCCGCCAGAAGCCGTCCCGCTGGAACCACTGCGGCACGGTGAAGTGGATGAGCGTGACGGTGGGATCGAGACCGAGGTCGCGCGCGGTGCCGATCATTCGTCGGTAGTGATCGATCATCGCGCGTGAGACGAAGCCGCGCTCCGGTTCGATGCGCGCCCATTCCAGCGAGAACCGGTACGAGTTCAGACCCGCCTCAGCGAGCAGGCGCATGTCCTCCGGGTAGCGGTGGAAGTGATCGGCGGCATCACCCGACGGCTCCACCATGGGCGAACCGGGAGCATGCTCCATGGTCCACCAGTTGCTGGTCGTGTTGTTCCCCTCCACCTGGTGGGCCGCTGTCGCGGCGCCCCAGAGGAAGCCGTCGGGGAAGGTGAGCACAGATGCTCCTCTCGTCAAGGGTGATCGGTTCGGTGCCGCGCGCGTCAACGGGCTGCGCGGGCGGGGTTGGGCACGGCATCCAGGAGCTGGACCGTGTAAGGGTCCTCGGGATGCTGCAGCACCTGCGCGGTCTCACCGCGTTCGACGACGCGGCCATCGTGCAGCACGAGGATGTTCTCTGTGACCAGCCGAGCGCTCAGCAGATCGTGGGTGATGTAGAGCATGCTGATGCCCCAGCGCTCACGGAGATCCTCGAGCAGCGCCAGTACGCCGGCGCGCAGCGAGACATCGAGCATCGACACGGGCTCGTCGGCGATCAGCACCTGCGGGTCGCTCGCCAGCGCACGGGCGATGACGACCCGCTGACGCTGGCCGCCCGACAGCTGGTGCGGCAGCTTGGCCGCGAACTGCTCCACCGGCGTGAGGCCGACCGTCTCGAGCAGTTCGAGGACGCGCGCCCGCGCCTCGTCGCCGCGCAGGCGCGTGTAATTGCGGATCGGGCGACTGAGCGTGTACTCCACGGTGTGCAGCGGGTTCAGCGCCGAGTAGGGATCCTGGAACACCATCTGGACGTCCTTGCGCAGATCCCGAAGACCACCGCGGCGGAGCGACGCGACATCCACGTCTCCGAAGCGCACCGACCCGGAGGTCGGCTTCTCGACGCCGGTGATGAGCTTGGCGATGGTCGACTTGCCCGAGCCCGAGGCGCCGACGAGCGCGAGCGCCTCACCCGGCTCCAGGCGGAACGAGACGTCGTCGACGGCGGTGACCGCCTCCTGTCCCCGACGAGGTGCCGGGTACAGCTTCGAGACGCCCTCCAGCACGATCGCGGCATCCGCCCGGCGCTCATCGCGCTCGGAGACGGTCGGCAGGGTGTCGGTCACCTCCGCGCGGGAGGTCCCCTCGCGGCGCCGCGTGCCCAGATCGACGAACCCCGGGATCGACAGCGACTCCGCCCGCGGGTCCGCGTAGTGACTGAGCAGCATCCGGGTGTACTCGTCCTGCGGACGCTCCAGGATGTCTCGGCTCGGTGCGTCTTCGACGATCCGACCCTCATGCATGACCATGACGCGATCGGTCGCCTCCAGGACGATGCCGAGGTCGTGGCTGATGAGGATCGCGGTGAACTGCTCGGCGCGCTGCAGCTCCTGGATCGTCTCCATCACGGCGTGCTGCACCAGCACGTCCAATGCGGTCGTCGGCTCGTCGAAGACCATGAGCTGCGGCTCCAGCGAGAGGGCGATCGCGATCGAGGCGCGCTGCCGCATCCCGCCGGAGAGCTCGCCAGGGTACCGGTCGAGGACCTCAGGGCCGAGCCCGACCTTTCCGACCAGTTCACGCGCGCGCTGTTCGCGATCGGTCGAGGAGATGTGCCCGTGGGCCGCGAAGACATCGAAGAAGTGAGCCCGCACCGTGCGCACGGGATTCAGCGCGTTCATGCCGGACTGCAGCACCATGGCGAAGCCGCCCTGCCGCTGGCGGCGCAGCTCCTCGGCATCCAGACCCCGGATGTCGCGACCACCGAACAGGATCCGACCGCCGCTGATGCGGGCCGGTGGTTTCTGCAGACGCGTCAGAGCGAAGCCGAGCGTCGACTTGCCCGAACCGGACTCGCCGACCAGCCCGACGAACTCGCCGCGCCGCAGCGTGAAAGAGACGTCCTCGACGGCTGAGACCGGTGTCGCACCCGGCGAGGCGTACTCGACGGACAGCCCCTGGACCTCGAGCAGGATCTCCCGCTCGTCCGCGGCGGTCGCCGCATCGATCGTCGGGTTCATCGTCCCTTCCCTTCCCGCAGGCGCGGATTGGATATGCCGTCCACGCCGAAGTTGATGAGTGTGAGACTCAGCGCGAGGAGGGCGATGCAGAGTCCAGGAGCGAACAGCAGCAGCCATTGCCCGGTGAGCAGCGAGTTCGAGTTCTGCGCCCAGTAGAGCATCGTGCCCCAGCTGACGATGCTCGAGTCTCCGAGCCCGAGGAACTCCAGTCCTGCCTCGGCGAGGATCGCCGCCGTGGCCGCGCCGAACAGCGTTCCGGCGATGATCGACGTCATGTTCGGGAGGATCTCGCGGAAGATGATGCGGGCCGAACTGTCGCCGGAGAACTGCGCGGACGCGACGAAGTCGTTGCCGCGCAGGGACTGCGTCTGGCTGCGGAGCACCCGCGCCCCCCACGCCCACCCGGTGACCACGATCACGGCGATGATCATGAGGATCCCGCCGTTCTGGAGGTAGGCGGCGATGACGATCATGAGCGGCAGGCCGGGGATGACGAGGAACAGGTTGACGAAGAAGCCGACCGTCTCGGAGGCGATGCCGCGCAGATACCCCCAGCTCAGCCCGATGAGCACGGCCACGATCGTGGAGAGGATGCCGGCGGCGAAGCCGACCAGCAGGCTGACCTGCGCGCCGTGGATGAGCTGACTCAGCACGTCTTCTCCGGCGGCGGTGGTGCCCAGCCAGTGCTCCGGGCTGGCTCCGGCGTTGCGCTCGAAGCCGTTGTCCTTCGGATCGTACGGAGCGAGCCAGGGCGCGAAGACCGCGACGAGGACGAACACGGCGAGCAGGCACAGCCCGATCCGCGCCTTGCCGTTGCCCCAGAGGGTCCCGACCATGCGCCCGAGGGAGCGCCATCGGCTGGGGGCCGCGATGCGGGAGGAGGGCACTTTGACGTTCATCGTGGAGGTCATCGGCGGGTCCTTGGGTCCAGCACGCCGTACAGGATGTCGACGAGGAAGTTGGCGATGAGCACGCTGACCGTGATCATCAGGAAGAGCGCCTGCATGAGCGGATAGTCCTGTCCGATCACGGCGTTGAACAGCAGGTACCCGATGCCGGGATAGCCGAACACCTGCTCGACGAGGATCGATCCTCCGACCACACCGCCGAGTGTGAGCCCGAAGCCGGTGAGGTTCGGCAGGATCGCGTTGCGTGCGGCGTAGCGCAGCGCGATCGTACGGCCGCGCAGGCCGTTGGCCTCGGCGAAGGTGACATAGTCCTCACCCAGTGTGTTGATCATCGCGTTGCGCATGCCGATGATCCAGCCGCCGAGAGAGGTGAGCAGGATCGTCAGCGCGGGAAGTGCGGCATGACGGATCAGGTCGACGATGAAGTCGAGCGTGAACCCTGGTGTCGTGGTCGCCGAATACGCCCCGGTCGTCGGGAACCAGTGCAGGACGTAACCGAGGAAGAACAGCAGCAGCAGCGCGGTCCAGAAATACGGGAACGTGCTGAGGAAGGACCCGGTCAGCGTCGGCAGGGAATCCAGCCAGGTGCCGCGGCGCCACGCGGCGGCGACGCCGATGAGCGTGCCGATGACGAACGCGAGCACGGTGACGACGCCCACCAGGACGATCGTGTACGGCAGCGCCGTCGACACCATGCTGGCGACGGTCTGCGGGTAGAACGTGTACGAGACGCCGAAGTCGAGGGTGGCGACCTGGCCGAGATACGTGACGTACTGGTCCCACAGCGAGCCCGTGGGCACGCCGAGCTGCGCCTCGATGGCCGCTCGGGTGGCCTCGGAGACGGGGCCGTTCTGGGCGAGTTTGGCGATCGCGGCGTCCGCCGGCGAGCCGGGCATCATCCTCGGGAGGAAGAAGTTCAGCGTGACGGCCGCCCAGAGCGTGAGGGCGAAGAGGCCGAGTTTCTGGAGTGCGTACTTCACTGGTCCTCTCCCTTCACGCGCTCGAGCCGCGGGAAGATCCCGAGGGGTGCCGAGTCGTAGTTCTGCGGGATCATGTAGGGGTCTTCCTCGGAGGGCCAGCCGGTGAACTTCGCGTCGCTGAAGAGTCCCCAGATGCCGCCGTAGTAGAGGCCGATCACGGGCAGTTCGTCGTACACGATGTTCTGCAGCTCGCGCACGATCTCGTCCTGCCTGACCGGGTCCACCGTGGATCGGAACTCGGCCAGCAGCGCGTCCGCCTCGTCCGAGCGATAGCGCTGGAAGTTGTTCGACGTCGTCTCACCGGCCGGGACGTAGAAGTCGCTCGAGAGCAGACTGTTGAACGCCTGATAGACGTCGCCGTTGCCCATGCCGCCGATCGCCATCTCGAAATCGCCGTTGCCGATCGCACTCTGGTAGCCGGCGGGCTGCGGCAGGTTCAGGGTGACCTTCACGCCGACGTCGGCGAGCTGGCGCTGCACCGCCTGCGCCGCTCTGGTCCAGTCGGAATAGCCGTTCGCGGTCGTGAGGGCGAACTCGAGCTGTGCACCGTCCGCACCGACCAGCCGGTCGCCCTGCAGCGCGTAGCCGGACTCGGCGAAGGCCTCCAGCGCGGCATCCCGATCCTGAGCGATCATGCCCTGATCAGGGATGCCGGGGTCCAGATACTGCTCCTGGTTGGGCAGGATGAGGCCGGTCTGGCCGGCGGGCTCCATGTAGCCCTCGGATGCCGTTTCCGCGATCTCCTCGCGGTCGAGCGCGAGGGCGATGCCGCGGCGGACGTTCACGTCGTCGAACGGCGCGACCTCGAGATTCGGAACGAGCGAGATCACCCCGCCCGGTGGGAACCACCAGGTGTTGTCCGGACTGGCCGCGCCCCAGGTCCCCTCGACATCCGAGATGAACGAGTACGCCCAGTCGTACCCGCGCGTGACCGTGTCGAGCTGCGAGTTCGTGGCCGGAAGCAGGATGTGCTCGATCTCGATCGAATCGGCCTGCCAGTATTCCGGGTTCTTGTCCATCGAGTACTGCTGATCGTTGTAGTTGCCCAGCACGAAAGGACCGGTGCCCACCGGCTCCTCGTTGCGCCATGTGCCCGGGTCGGCGACGTCCGACCAGAGGTGCTCGGGGACGATCATGGTCTGACCGATGATCGACAGCGACGGAGCATCCTCGCTCTTCAGATGGAAGACGATGTCATCCCCGTCGACCTCGACGCTCTCCAGGTGCTGCCAGGCGCCCTTGATGTCGAGCGAGGGGTTCTCCTTCAGCAGGTCGAAGGTGAAGGCGACGTCTTCAGGTGTCAGGCTCTCGCCGTCGCTCCAATCGACGTCGTCGCGGATCGTCATGACGATCGTGCGGGCGTCCGGCTGGGACCATTCGGCGGCCAGCCACGGGATGCGCTCGCCGTCGAGCGGGTTGATGAGGATGAGCGGTTCGTAGATCCACCGTGCCGCCGTGCGCGTGTTGGTGAGATACGGGTTGAAGTTCCGTGTGAAGAACGGGTTGCCGTGGTCGGCGTTGATCAGCATCGTGTCATCGCCGATCGACGGATCGGGCTGGGACGTGATCTGGATGCTGCAACCGCTGAGAGCGATCGCCGCCGCTGTCAGACCGATCGCCGCGGCCCTCCGCCAGCGCTGGAACCTGCGCATCTTCGCCACCTGGGAACCTCATGTCGTCTCTGTCATGACGGGCCCTCTGTCGGGGCACCCGTGCGGATCGCATCCGCTTCCCCGATTGTAAGCGCATACATTTCTGGTCCGCAACCCCCCGACGCCGACCGGGCTCGGTCTCGACGCAGACGTCAGGAGCGGCGCCGCGAGCTCTCGCGCAGGGTGATCGCGAGCGGAAGACGAACGAACATCGGGTCGGCATCCGGCTGCTCCAGCCGACGTGCGAGCACCTGCACGGACGCGCGCCCGAGGTCGATCATCGGCTGCCGGACGGTCGTGAGCCGCGGGTCCGAGAGCGCGGCGGCGTCGATGCCGTCGAACCCGGTCACGAGCAGGTCCTCCGGCACGCGCACACCCGCGGATCGCAGGGTGTCGAGAGCACCGAGAGCCATCTGATCGTTCGCCGACATCAGCGCGGGAGGAAGGCTCCCCGTGAGCAGTTCCCCCGCCGCGCGACGTCCGGATGCTCGGGTGAAGTCGCCGCGCAGGACGGTCACGTCATCGATCGGTATGCCGGCCCCGGTGATGGCCGAAGCGAATCCCTGCCATCGCTGCATGCCGTCGGGCGAGTCGGCCGGCCCCGTCAGGAATGCCGGAGGACGCCCACCGGTCTGCGCCAGCACGAGGCGGGTGAGCTCCGCCATCGCCTCGGCGTTGTTGACCGTGACGTGGTCATAGCGATCGCCACGAGGAGGACCCGCGAGAACGACGACCGGGATCCGCCGGGCGAGCCGGGCGAGAACGTCATCCGGCACACTGCTGGCGAGCACCACCAGACCGTCGACGCGCCCCGCCATGTCCCGCACCGTCGCGCGCTGCGGGTCGTCCCTGCCGACGCCGATCATGAGCACGAAGCCCTGCTTCCAGGCTTCCAGCTCCGCACCACGCAGCACCTCGTCGAGGAACAGGTTCGTCGGATGCTCATCCGGCTGGCCGTCCTGATCGTCGAGCACGGTGAACGGCCGCGCTTTCGAGGTGCCCGACGCGAGAACGTCGAGGGCGGGCGCTTCCTCCGCCGCATCGAAGCCGGGGAAATACAGCCCCAGGACTCCCGTGCGCCGCTCCGCGAGTCCGCGGGCGCTGCCGCTGGGGACATATCCGAGCGCCGCGACGGCATCCAGGACGCGGTCGCGCGTGACCGGCCGCACGGCATCCGGCGTGCGCAGCACTCGCGAGACGGTCGCGATCGACACGCCCGCACGGTCGGCGACGTCGTAGACCGTCGCTGCCTTCGTCACCATGAGATCCCTTCGCCCGGGCTGTCCCCCAGGGTACCGAGGTCGCGCTCGACCGGATTACGGCGCGTCAGGCGCGCCGCGCCATGAGAGCACCGTGCGGGCGACCGCTGACCTCGCCGGGTGCCCGCTCGCGGCGTTCGGAGCGGACGACGGCGAACCCGGCATCCTGCAGCAGGATGCCGAGCGACTCAGCATCCCAGAAGTACGCGGTCGTGATCGCGTGCCCGAACGGCTCGTGAGGGATGCCGTCGAAGTATCCGATCAGCAGCGAGCCGCCCGGCGCGAGCACGCGGGCGAGCTCCGCCAGGATCTCGGGAAGCTCCGCGGGCGGCACGTGGATCATTGCGTACCAGGCGAGGATGCCGTCGAACACCGCATCCTCGAAGGGAACGTCCCGCAGGTTCGCCTGTTCGAAGCGCAGATCGGGGTACCGCGACCGCGCAGTCGTGACGAACTGCGCCGAAAGATCGACGCCGACCGCATCGCGGCCGCCGTCGTGGAGGAGCTGCGTCCAGTGCCCCGGACCGCACCCGGCGTCCAGCAGTCGCCCCGGCGTCGCGTCGCGCCATGCTTCGATGCAGCGTCGGTCTGCGGCATCCATCTGCTCGATCGAACCGAGCAGCGCGGTGTACTCGGCGGCGCGGGCGTCGTAGGCTTCGGCGATCGAGGCGTCGGTCATCGCACCAGCCTATGAGCGGCGGCACGCCCACGACTCTCGCAGATCGACATGGATCTCGTACGTATGCGACCGATTCCTGCGAGCTGCGTGCGCTTCTGCGAGATCAGCGCTGCCGCGACGCCAGCGCCTGCTGGTACAGGTCCCGAGAGCTCAGGCCAGTGACTGCGGCAACCTCGGCACAGGCATCCTTCAAGCGCATGCCGGACGCGACGAGCGCCTGCACCTGCGCTGAGGCGTCCTCCGCGGAGATCTCGACCGGCGACGCACCTTCCACGACGACGACGATCTCGCCCTTGACTCCCTGCTCGGCCCAGTCGACGAGTTCGGATGCCGTCCCCCGCCTCACCTCTTCATACAGTTTCGTCAGTTCACGGCAGACCGCGATGCGCCGGTCCGATCCGAAGGCCGCGCCCATGTCGGCGAGCGACGCCGCGAGGCGCGACGGCGACTCGAAGAAGACCATGGTGCGCGGTTCGGCGGCGAGCGCGACCATCGTCGAGCGCCGCTCCCCCGGCTTGCGCGGCAGGAATCCCTCGAACGTGAACCGGTCGGTCGGCAGTCCCGAGATCGCCAACGCCATGAGCACCGCGCTCGGACCGGGGATCGCCGTCACGGTCACGCCGGCGTCGACCGCCGCGGCGACGACGCCGTAGCCGGGATCGCTGACCGCCGGCATCCCGGCGTCACTGACGAGCACGACGTCCTGGTCGGCGGCGAGGGCGACGAGTTCTGCCGCCTTGTGCTTCTCGTTGTGGTCGTGCAGCGCGATCAGCCGCGGGCGGTTCGCGATCTGCAGCGCCCGCAGGAGCCGCTGCGTGGTGCGGGTGTCCTCGGCGGCGACCACCTCGGCATTCTCGAGCACCTCGATCAGGCGCCGCGATGCGTCGCCGAGATTGCCGATCGGGGTGGCGGCCAGGATGATCACACGTTCAGCTTAGGCGGCACGATCTAGGCTTGAGCCGTGACCGCCCCTGTGCCCCTGCTGCCGCCCCCGGCCCAGCGATCGACGCTGTGGGGGCGCTTCGGCACCCGGTTCCTCGAGGACCCGGAGTGGATCAGGCTCCTGCGCTGGTTCGTCCCGCTCATCATCACCGCGCTCGCGGCGGTGCTGCGGCTGGTGAACCTCGACCGACCGCACACGCTGGCGTTCGACGAGACGTACTACGTCAAGGATGCCTGGGCGCTGTGGGCTCAGGGATATGAAGGCGTCTGGGGCGACGGCGCGAACGAGCAGCTGCCGTCCGGGGACGCGAGCGCACTCGGCGACGAGGGCAGCTTCATCGTGCATCCCCCGCTGGGCAAGTGGATCATCGCTCTCGGCATGGCGCTGTTCGGTCCTGGGTCGAGCGGGGGCTGGCGCCTGACGACGGCGATCCTGGGCACCGCAACGGTACTCGTCGTGTATCTGATCGCGCTCGCGATGACCCGTTCGATCCCGGTCGCGGCGATCGCGAGCGGGATGCTGGCGATCGATGGCCTGAGCATCGTGATGAGCCGGATCGCGTTGCTCGACGGCATCCTCACCTTCTTCATCATGCTGGGCTTCCTGTTCGTGATCCTGGATCGGCGGCGCACGATCCCCGACCTGGAGCGGCGGGATGCCGAGGCGCCCGACCCGCTCTGGGGCCGCATCCTCTGGCGGCGCCCGTGGATCGTCGCGGCCGGCCTCGCGCTGGGTGCCGCGACGGCCGTCAAGTGGTCCGGACTGTACGCGCTCGCCGGTCTCGGCATCTACCTCGTCGTCACGGATGCTCTCGCCCGCCGTCGCGCCGGGATTGTGTTCTGGCCGACGGATGCCGCGGTGCGCCAGGGCCCGGTGACGTTCCTGCTGCTCGTACCACCGGCACTGCTCGTGTATCTGGTGTCGTGGACCGGTTGGTTGGTGACGAGCGCGGGATACGACCGCTCCAGCGACCCGAATCCCCTGACGGCCCTGTGGAACTACCACCAGGCGATGTACGGGTTCCACGTCGGCCTCGCCACCGGCCATCCGTACGCGAGCCCGGCCTGGCAGTGGCCGCTGCTGCTGCGGCCGACGGCGGTCTGGGTGGACAGCTCCGACCAGTCCTGCTGGGGAACCGACCATTGCATCGCCGTGATCACCGCCCTGCCGAATCCGCTGATCTGGTACGCCGGCGTCGCCGCTGCCGTGTACCTGATGTACCGGTTCGTGCGCGGTCTGATCGAGCGGAAAGCGATGCCGTGGCAGTACGGGATCCCACTGGTCGGCCTCACCGTCACCTATGTGCCGTGGCTGCTGACGCCGGGGCGGACGATCTTCCAGTTCTACACCGTGGCGATGATGCCGTTCCTCGTGATCGCGCTCGCGCTCGCGCTGCGGGATCTCGCCGGACGCCGACGTGAACCGCTGCATCGGCGACAGGCCGGCGAGCGGACTGTCATGGTGTTCCTCGTGCTCGCGGTGCTCGCGTCGGTGTTCTTCTACCCGCTCTGGGCCGGGATCAACGTGCCGTACGGATTCTGGCTCGTGCACAACTGGCTGCCGGGGTGGGTGTAGCGATGCGATCCGGTCCGAGCGGGTTCGCGTACACCGTGCGCGGCGCAGAGGTCGTGATCACGCACCATGGTGCGCGCGCCGGTCTCCTTCGGGGTGCGAAGGCTGCCGCCTTCCTCGATGCCGTGGAGAGTGCCGACCCGCAAATGCTCATGGCCAAGGCGACGGGCAACTACCGACACGGCAACGAACGCACAGCCAAGCAGCACCCGCGCAACGCGGGCTGATCGCGCCCGTCAGGCCGGCGTGCGCTTTCGTCGTCGCGGAGGAATGGCGAGGTGGGGCGAACGGGCGCGATGCCAGCTCTGATGGGGATCCCACCAGGCAGGGCCGCGGACTTCGGGAACGCCTCGGTTCATCCGGATGACCCACTCGGTCAGATGCAGAGTGCGGTGATGCCACCAACACAGCAGCACGCCGTTGTCGGTATGGGTGGGCCCTCCGTCGGCCCATTCCTGCACGTGGTGGATTTCACACCAGTCAGCCGGGACGGTGCACCCGGGGATCACGCACCCGCCATCGCGGACGGTGATCGCCCGACGCTGCAGTGCGTTGAAGATGCGGTTGCTGGTCCCGATCGAGACGATCCGTCCGTGATCGTCGAACAGCACACGCTGGATCCCGCCCGCGCATCCGGTCTGCGCCGCTGAGGACACCGGAATCGGATCTCCGGTGCTCAGGATGGTGGCCCACCCCGCACCCCGGGTCAGATCTTCGGCGGTCGCGGTCACGACCAGCGTCGGCGCCGCGCCGCCGACCTGCGGAAACCCGCCCGACGCGGCCGCGGCCGCCAGGATCATCGCCAGTGCGTCGTGCAGGCGCTGCGGCCGGGTACGTCCATCTACCAGCGTGGGATCCTCGGGCGCGTGGTCGAACGAGAGATCATCATCGCCGGACGGCTCGAATCGGACTCCGGCGTCTCGGCCCACTTCAGTGTCGGGCGCGTCCCCCGCCGCCGTCGGGTCGGTCGGCCCGTCGTTGCGAGGGTTGAGGATGCTGTCCATCAACAGCTTCAGTTGTCCGGCGGCTTCGGGCAGCAACGCACCCCGGACCGGATGCACTCCGTTCTTCAACGCACCGATCGTCAGGAACCGCCCCCGCGCGTCCTCTTCTGCAGATGGCTCCGCCCCGTCCGGGTCGAGATACGCCACGATGACCTGCGCGTACACGCCCAGCTCTTCAGGTGAGGCCGATGGGCGCTGCGCGCCGTCCACTTCGACCTCCGTGGCCTCGAAGTCGGGGTCGTCGAGCTCTCGGCCGGATGCGAGTGCCGCGAGATGGATATCCGCCCGTCGACGATCGTCGTCGCTGATCCGCTTGGCCGCCTTTTCCAACGGCCCGGTGGCGGCCAGCACCCCCGCCAATGACAACTCTCCCGCGAGCATCGCCCGCCGCAGGGCGGGGAACCGCGCCGGCTGGAACTCACCATCGGTGATGCGGCGATAGCGCGCATTCAGTCCTGCCGCCTTCACGACCCGGCTTGCACCATGGCGATCCGTGCCGAGAAGCACCTGCACCAGATCGAGCGGCTTCGCGCATCCGTACCGCGTGGTGAGTCGTTCCTCACGGAGTCCCTCGGATCGACCGCGCACCTGCACTGCCGCCTCGACGACGACCGCGTCCAGTCTCCGCTGAATCCGGCCTGCCACAGCCAGCAGACGCACCACGTCGTCATCGGACAGGTCCGGAATCTGCTCGCCGGTGAACGCATCGTCCAGCACGGAGGCGACGCGGGCCTCCGTTTCCTCCAGACGAGCGACGATGCTGTTCATACCCATCATTCAACCTGGGGGCACCGACATTCGAACGCATGTTCTCATGAAACCTTCAATCTCAGGTTGAACCCAGTTTCAGAGTGAACGGCAGGGGCGGTCACGGGCTGTGTCGTGACCCCGTTTCGACTCACTCCACTCGCTCAGCGAACGAGAGGCGGGGTCAGCGCACCTGCGGGATCGCGGAAGGATCCGACGTCGGCAGCCGGCACACGAACGCCCGGCAGTCGTAGGCGACATCTTCTTCCGCGGCCTTGCCCGCGAACAGCTCGAACCCGGCATCCTCGAACGCCTGCGCCTGCGCCGGGGTGACCACGGCGATCACGTCGGCATCCACTCGGCGCGCAGCGGCGGCCAACGCAGACGTCGGATCCGACGTCACAACCACCAATTGACGCGGCGACTCGGCGAGCCCGGCCGCGACCCGCAGCAGGCTGCCGCGCCCGAACGGATGCCGAAGAGCCGCCTCCCCCTGATCCCGCACCCGCGCTTCGGCCGCCGCGCGGTACCGCTCGCCCGCTCCGAGGCGCCATGCCGCCAGCGCCGCCTGCGCGACGGCCGAGACGCCGGACGGCAGGTCTCCATCGGTCTGGTCCGGAGCTGCCGCGATGCCCTGCGCGGTCAGCACCGGGTCGATGTCCGCACCCTCTGTCAGGATGCCGTCGAGGAGCGACAGCGCCGTCACCGCCCACGTGGCATCGCCGGTCGCCACTGCCAGCGAGAGGAGTCCGTCCGCCAGCAGCCCGAGATCAGCGGCCGTGGCCACGGCGCGCGATGCCGAGCCTTCCAGCGACAGGCGCACGAGTCGACCGTCGTCACCACGGTTCGTCACCAGCACGAAAGACGCTGCGCCGACCGCGGCATCCACCCACGCCTGTTCCCCCAGCGCCGCGCCCGCACGCGCGAGCGCACCGATCGCCAGGCCGTTCCAGCCCGTGATGACCTTGCCGTCGACCGCCGGCGGCTCGAGCTCGGCGCGCTCCCCACGGCCGCGCAGGTAGTAGCCGCCCTCGCTGCGCTCGCCGTCGATCCACGATTCCGAATCCTGTGCCGCACCGAACCCTCCGCCGTCGCGGCGGAGCGTGTCGAGCAGGAACGATGAGACTCCGCGCGCGGTCTCCTCATCGCCCGCGCGCACGGCGACGTCCAGCAACTGGGCGTTGTCGGTCAGCATCCGCTCGTAGTGCGGAACCGACCAATCCCGCTGGGTCGCATACCGGAAGAACCCGCCGTCGGCATCGCGCAGGGCGGAAGCAGCCATCGCCTCCAGCGCGCGCGAAGCGGATGCCGCGGCATCCGACGCCTCGGCCTGCACGACCGGGGACTGCAGGTAGACCAGCGTCGTCGCGACCGGGAACTTGGGCGCCCCGCCGAACCCGCCGTACGCACGATCCTCCTGCGCGGCGATCGACCGTGCCGCCTCGGCCAGGTCCTGTGCCGTCGGGAGGTCGCTCGGCACCGAGGCGGATGCTTCGGCGAGCGCGTGCGCGACGGCATCCGCCGACTCCACCACTCTGTCGTGCCGCACCGTCCAGGCCTCCTGCACGGCGGCGAGCACGTCACGGTACGCCGGCAGTTGGCCCCGCGCCTGCGGCGGCCAGTAGGTCCCGGCGTAGAACGTGTGCCCGTCGCCCGTCGCGAACACCGTCAGCGGCCAGCCCAGATTCTGGGTGAAGGCGGATGCCGCGGCCATGTACGCCCCGTCGACGTCCGGATGCTCCTCGCGATCGACCTTGACGTTCACGAAGTCGCGGTTCATCGTGGCCGCGATCTCCGGATCCGAGAAGGATTCCCTGGCCATGACATGGCACCAGTGGCACGTGGAGTATCCGATCGAGATCAGCAGCGGCACCCCGCGGCGGCGGGCCTCCTCGAACGCCTCCGTCCCCCACGGGTACCAGTCGACGGGGTTCTCGGCGTGCGCGCGCAGGTACGGGCTCAATGTGTCGGCGAGCCGGTTCGTCATGATGCCACGGTACGCCGCTGCGGGAAGTCGCGCCCGGCGCACAGCCTCAGCGGTTCGAAACCTCTCCGTGTCGGCGAGAGCTCTCGGTATCCGCGGGATTGCGACGGCGGGCTTCGCAGACACGACGGGTCTCGGGGACAGGTCGTGCCCGATCGCGGCGCGCGTCAGCCGGCGAGCACCTCGACCGACCGCGTCGCGGCATAGCCGACCAGCGGCAGAGCCCGGTCGGCGGCGAGCGCGATGCGGTTCTGCAGGATCTCCGAGGTGATCGTGTACCGATCGAAGTCGGTGTCGCTCGCGTAAACGCCGATCGGCAGCGTGAGCGACTGGAAGAACGCGAACAGCGGTCGCAGCTGATGCTCGATGATGAGAGCGTGCCGCTCGCCGCCGCCCGTCGCGGCGAGCAGCACGGGTTTGCCGACCAGGTCGTACTGGCCGATGAAATCGAAGAGGTGCTTGAACAGCCCCGTGAAGGATGCCCGGTACACCGGGCTTCCGACGATGAGCAGATCGGCCTGCTCGATGGCGACCAGTTGCGCCTCCACATCGGGGGACAGATCGTCGCGGCGCAGTGCGCCGGCGAGCGCCGGGCCGATCGCCGTGAGTTCGATGATCGTGACTTCGGCTGGTGCGCGCTCGGCGACGGCATCCGCGATCGCACGGACGAGGGCGGTCGTCTTGCTGGGCTCGTGGAGCGAACCGGAAACGGCCACGATGCGGTAGGGAGCTGTCATGTCTGAGGACGGTACTCGCGATGACGCCCCGTGGCGCACCAGGCGACACGGGGCGTCATGTGACGTGAGATGACTCAGTTGAACTCGTTCGGGTGCGTGCCCACGCGGCCCGTTCCATCCAGCGGGTCGAGAGCGTCGATCGCGTCCACTTCGGCATCCGACAGGGTGAAGTCGAAGACGTCGATGTTCTCGCGGAGCCGCTCGGGGTGCACCGACTTCGGGAACACGATGAAGTCCTTCTGCAGGTGCCAGCGCAGCACCACCTGGGCCGGAGACTTGCCGTGCGCGGTTGCCGCCTCGGTGACGGCCTGCGTGCCGAACAGGTCGTACTTGCCCTGCCCGAGCGGACCCCACGACTCGATGCGGATGCCGTGTTCGCTCGCCCACGTCGTCACTTCGCGCTGCTGGTAGGCCGGGTGCAGTTCGATCTGGTCGACCGCCGGGATGACCTGGGTCTCGGCGACGATGCGCTCGAGATGCGGCACGAGGAAGTTCGAGACGCCGATGGAGCGGGCGAGCCCCTGCTGACGGATCTCGATGAGCTTCTGCCAGGCGTTGACGTAGTTCTCCTTGGCCGGGGTCGGCCAGTGCACGAGGTACAGATCGACGCGATCGAGGCCGAGCTTCTCGAGGCTCTGGGCGATCGCGGCGTGCGGCTCCTCGCCGTCGTGGCGGTCGTTCCAGAGCTTCGTGGTGATGAACAGCTCATCGCGCGGGATGCCGCTGGACGCGATCGCCGCACCGACTCCCTCCTCGTTGCCGTAGATCGCGGCGGTGTCGATGTGGCGGTAGCCGACTTCGAGAGCTTCGGAGACAGCACGCTCGGTGTCGGCCGGGTCGACCTTGAAGACGCCGTAGCCGAGCTGGGGGATCGAGTGTCCGTCGTTGAGGGAGAGCGTGGGAATCGTCATGGGATCAACCCTAGAACCGATCGGGCGGACACGGCAGGGATCGCATCAGGATGCGCCGTCGAGCACGTCGCGCAAAGCGGTCGTGTAGTCCTCGAACGCCCGCCGGCCGCGAACGGAGAGCGCGACGTAGGTGACGGGGGTGCGACCGCGATGCGCTTTCTCCACGACGACGTACCCGGCGTCCTCCAGCTTGCGCAGGTGCGTCGACAGGTTGCCCGCCGTCATGTCGAGCAGCTCCTGCAACCGAGGGAACGTGACGCTCTCGTCCGCGGCCAGCGTCGCGAGCGCCGCGGTGATCCGCAGACGCGCCGCGGCATGGATGACAGGGTCGAGCTCGGTCATGCGGCACCCCCGCCGCCGACCCGATGGCGCGCGCGCGCCGTCCACACGAAGGTCCAGACCGCCCCGGCGAGGAACCCCCCGCCTCCGGCGATGGCGAACACCAGGAAGTGCGTCGGAGCGCCCGCGAACGGTGCGACGGCGCTCACGAGGATCGCCCACGCACCGAGGAAGACCATCGGCACGGCACGCCACAGCGCCCCTCCCAGGAAGTACATGAGTCCCGCGAAGAACACATAGGCCGACGGGTAGAGGATGCCGAGCAGCGCGTCATCCATGCCGTTCGCGACCATGGCCTGCGCGATGGCGAATATGGCGAGCCCGCCGATCCACCAGGCCTGCCCGTAGACGATGCCGACGAACGCCGCATCCTTCCCAGTGCGCACGCCCCGGCTCGAGCGGATGCCGAGGATGACGGACACCGCGCCCGCAGCGACGAACAGCAGGATGCACAGCGGTCCGGCGACGACCATCGGCAGAGATGCCGGCCCCGCCTCGAGCCAGAGCGCGAGGAAGCCGCCCGACCAGGCGATCCCCCACGCGAGCAGGATGTACGGCACGAAGACACCCATCCGACCGCTGACGCTGCGCTGCTGATCGCGCGCGAGCGCGAGCATCTCGGCCGGATCCAGCGTCGGGTCGTGATCAGTCATGTCAGGCTCCGTTCTACGTGAGGAGGAAGGGGATCGCGAGAGCGGGCAGGGTGAAGCCCAGATTGACCAGACCGTGCGCGAACACGAGCGGCATCAACCGCCCCTGGAGCCGGTAGATGACTCCGGATCCCACGCCCCACACGAAGAATGCGCAGACGAAGGCGACCACGGCGTCGGGGCTCGGGGCGTACCAGACGTGCTGAACGGCGAAGATCGCCGCGGAGACGACGATCGCGAAGGCCGTCGGCACTCGTCGCGACAGCATCCCCTGGGAATAGCCGCGGTAGACGAGCTCCTCGACCGGAGCGTTCAGCGGGGCGAACGTGAGCACCGCGACGACTGCGATGACGGACCAGAAGACCGGATCGAGCGACGGGATGCTCGAAGGATCGAAGAACACGGTCTCCATGGCCACGAACACCTGGTTTCCGTGCTGCAGCCAGACCACGAGGATGATCGCTCCGGCGAACGGCAGATACATCACGGCGACCCAGAGCAGTCCCCAGAGCACGTCTCTGCCGATGCGACGAGGCTCGTAGCCGAGCACCTCGCGCAGCGTTCGACCGTCCCTGCGCAGCAGCCGGGCCACGAGAATCAGGCACACGATGTTCACCGGCAGCATGGCGATCACGGCGATGACCGCGGGCGGCGGAAACGCGACGCCGGGGTCGACCGCGCTGATCACGAGCCAGGCGAGTGCGGATGCCGCGGCCACCGACGCGACGCGCAGCAGAGGCAGGCCGATGGCCCATCCAGAGATCGTCCGCTGCTCGCTCACATCAACTTTGTAACGCAAACTTCTTTGCAAGTCAAGAGAATCGAGGCCAGTGACGCTCTCCACGTCGTACGATGGAGGGCTATGTCCTCCCCCGTGATCACGTACCCCGCCGAGCTGCCCGTCAGCGCGGCCAGGGACGAGATCGCCGGCGCGATCCGCGCGAATCAGGTCGTCATCGTGGCAGGCGCCACCGGATCGGGCAAGACGACCCAGCTGCCCAAGATCTGCCTCGAACTCGGTCGCACGAAGATCGCGCACACGCAGCCGCGACGCCTCGCCGCCCGCACGATCGCGGAGCGCGTGGCGGAGGAGCTGCAGGTCGAGCTCGGAGGGCTCGTCGGCTATAAGGTCCGCTTCACGGATCAGGTCTCGGACGCCACGCAGATCGCTCTGATGACCGACGGCATACTGCTGAACGAGATCCATCGCGACCGTCTGCTGCGCCGCTACGACACGATCATCATCGACGAGGCGCACGAGCGGTCGCTGAACGTCGACTTCCTGCTCGGCTATCTCACCCGCATCCTGCCTGAGCGTCCGGATCTGAAGGTGATCATCACCTCGGCGACGATCGATCCGGAGAGCTTCGCCCGGCACTTCGCGGATGCCGAGGGCACACCTGCGCCTGTGATCGAGGTGTCGGGGCGGACGTTCCCGGTCGAGATCCGGTACCGCCCGCTCGTCGATGAATCCCCGACTCCTGCCGAGGCGGCCGGAGCGACTCCGAATCGAACCGATCCGGCCGGCCGGAAGCCGACACCTCGGAATTCCGAGCCGGACGACGAGGTCTCCGCGATCGTCACGGCCCTGCGCGAACTCGATCGCGAGGCCGCCGGCGACGTTCTCGTGTTCCTCCCCGGCGAGGCGGAGATCCGGGATGCCGCGGATGCCGTGCGCGCCGCGTATGCGAAGGACCGCTCCCCCACCGAGGTCCTGCCGCTGTACGGGCGGCTGTCCGCCGCCGAGCAGCACCGTGTGTTCGAACGCAGCCGCGTCGCCGGTGTGCGCCGCCGCGTCGTCCTCGCCACGAACGTCGCCGAGACGAGCCTCACGGTCCCGGGGATCAAGTACGTCATCGACGTCGGCACGGCGCGCATCTCGCGCTACAGCCACCGCTCGAAGGTGCAGCGTCTGCCGATCGAGGCGATCTCGCAGGCCTCGGCGAACCAGCGGTCCGGACGCGCGGGGCGCACGAGCGACGGCATCGCGATCCGGCTCTACTCGGAGGAGGACTTCGCAGGACGGCCGGAGTACACCGAACCCGAGATCCTGCGCACCTCGCTCGCGGCGGTCGTGCTGCAGATGCTCTCGCTCGGCTTCGGCGACATCCAGGCCTTTCCGTTCCTCACTCCCCCGGACTCGCGAGGCATCAAGGCGGCGTTCGATCTGCTGACCGAGCTCGGAGCGATCACGCTGTCCGGCGAGACGCCGCGTCTCACCCGCATCGGTCGCGACATCTCCCGGATACCGATCGACCCGCGCTTCGCCCGCATGCTCGTGGAGGCGGCGAAGACCGGCGTCGTCCCGGACGTGCTGGCCATCGTCGCCGGACTCTCGATCCAGGACGTCCGGGAACGCCCATCGCAGGATGCCCCACAGGGCATGCGCGACGAAGCCGACCGCGCGCACGCACGCTTCGCCGACCCGACCAGCGACTTCCTCTCGATCCTCAACCTCTGGAACCACCTGCGCGAGCAGCAGCGAGAGCTGGGATCGAGCGCATTCCGGCGGATGTGCCGCGCCGAGCACCTGAACTATGTACGCGTGCGGGAATGGTTCGATGTGCACCGCCAGCTGCGTTCGCTGGTCCCGTCTCGTTCGTCGAGCGAGCGGAGCGAGTCGAAACGCGGTCGCGACGAGGAACGCGTTCCGATGCGGTCGGCTGCGCCGTCTGCGCGGGGCGAACGGGGTGTGATGTCGGCCTCGCCGTCCTCATGGGGCGAACGAGGCGACGCGATCCACCGGGCGCTGCTGTCCGGGCTGCTGTCGCAGATCGGCATCCTGGACGAGCGCACGGCCGCCGCGAAGGGGACGAACAAGACACCGCCGAAGGATGCCAGACGCCGGGTCACCGAGTACCGCGGCGCCCGCGGCATCCGCTTCTCGATCTTCCCCGGCTCGGCCCTGCGCAAGAAGAGCCCGAGCGCGGTCATGGCGGCCGAGATCGTGGAGACGTCTCGCATGTTCGCCCGCACAGCGGCCGCGATCGACCCGGCGTGGGCCGAGGCACTCGCCGGAGACCTCGCCAAGCGCCAGGTCTCGGAGCCGCACTGGTCGAAGGATGCCGGCGCCGCTGTCGCCTTCGAGAAGGTGATCCTCTTCGGCGTCGAGATCATCCCCCGCCGCCGCGTGCAGTTCGCGCGCATCGATCGCCCGGCGGCCCGCGAGCTGTTCCTGCGACACGCGCTCGTCGAGGGCGAATGGGACCCGAGCCGGATCGACAAGCGCGTGAGCGCGTTCTGGCGCAGCAACCGCGAGCTGCGCAAGCGCCTCGAGAAGCTCGAAGAGCGCGAACGGCGCCGCGACATCCTCGCGGGTGATGAAGCCGTCTTCCGCTTCTACGACGAGCGCATCCCGGCCGATGTCTTCGACGTCCGCTCCTTCGAGCGCTGGTGGCGCGAGGCGCTGCAGAAGACGCCGAAGCTGCTCGTGATGCGCGAGAAGGACCTTCTCGACGACGACGACCGCGCCGATCAGAGCGAGTTCCCGACCCGCTGGATGCAAGGCGACCAGGTGCTCGGCCTCGCCTACCGCTTCGAGCCGGGCGCACCGGACGACGGCGTGAGCGTGGTCATCCCGCTGGCGCTGCTCGCCCAGGTCGAGGACCGCGGCTTCGACTGGCAGGTGCCGGGGCTCCGCGCCGAGCTCGTGACCGCCCTGCTGCGCGCGCTCCCCAAGGTCATCCGCCGGCACGTCGTACCCGCAGCCGACTGGGCCGAGAAGTTCGGGGCGGAGATCGCCGCCGACGCTCCGGAGCATCACAGCGGCCTGCCGCCCGTGACGCTCAAGGAATCGCTGGCGAAGCTGATCCAGCCGCTCGCGAATCAGCCCGTCACGGCATCCGACTTCGACGAGGAACGCGTGCCTGGGCATCTGCGGATGAACTTCCGCGCCGTCGACGAGCGGGGCCGTGTGGCGGGTTCGGCCCGGAACCTCTCCCGTCTTCAGGACGAGCTGGCCGACCGCGCCCGCGACAGCGTCGCGCGTTCGATCGCCCGACCGGAGCGCGGTCGCGGACCGGAGACGGCGATGGCGGCCGCCCTTCGACAGGCTCAGGGCGCTGAAGGTGAGGCTCAGGGTGCGCGGGGTGCAGGTGGTGCGCAGGGCGCACCCTGGCAGGGCGTGCAGAACCCGCCGTCCGCGAGCGCATCGGGGTTCGTCGCCCAGGACGGCCTCACCGCATGGACGTTCGGCGACCTCCCCGAAGTCCTCGACACCCGCGTCGCCGGCGGCGTCGTGCGCGGGTACCCCGCGATCGTGGATGCCGGCAAGACGGTGTCCGTCCGCGTGGAGGCCACCGCGGATGCCGCAGCGAAGGCGACGCGCGCCGGCATCCTGCGCCTCGTCCTGCTCAACGTCCCGTCGCCGTCGTCCTACGTCCAGGGGCACCTGACGAGCCAGGAGAAGCTGGCGCTGGCGGCCTCGCCCTACCAGAACGTCGCGGCCCTGATCGAAGACGCGCGCGCGGCGGTCGTCCGCACGATGATCGATGCTTCGACGAGCTCGGCAGCCCCCGCGGCGGTGAGCGGAATCGTCCGCACCGAGGCCGACTTCGCCCGCGTCCGCGATGCGGTGAACGCCGGTCTCGTCGACCAGCTGTTCAACTGCGTCTCGCTCGTCGCGAGGATCCTGACAAAGGCCAGAGACGTCGAGCGCGGCATCAAGTCGCAGAATTCGCTCGCCCTGCTCGGGCCGCTGAACGACATCCGCTCGCAGCTCGCGGCTCTCGTGCGCCCCGGATTCGTCTCGGCGATGGGCGTCGAGCGCCTCGCCCACCTGCCGCGCTACCTCGACGGGATGCTCGAGCGCCTCAACACCCTCGCGAACGAACCGGGCAAGGACCGCACCCGCTTGAGCGAGTACGAGCGCATGGCGCGGGTCTTCGAGGAGGCCGGCGGGAGCATCCCGCTGCCCGCGGATGCATCACCGGCGCTCGTGGAGGCGCGCTGGCTGCTCGAGGAATACCGGATCAGCGTCTTCGCTCAGCGGCTCGGCACGGCTCAACCGGTGTCGCCGCAGCGCATCCAGAAAGTGCTGTCCGGCGCGCGATAGCCTGGCCGCATGGCACGCGCGATCGTCTACACCGAAATCGGCACCCCTGACGTTCTGCAGCTCGTCGACATCCCGGATCCCGTCGCCGGTCCCGGTGAGGTGGTGGTGCGGATCGAAGCTGCCGGAGTCAACCCTCTCGACGCGAAGCTGCGCCGCGGCGCTCGCCCTTCCCCGCCGATCACCGAGCCGCGACGAGTCGGCTTCGACGGCGCGGGCACCATCCAGGCGATCGGCGACGGCGTCACCGGTTTCGCGATCGACGACCGGGTCGCGATCCGCGACACGGTCGGCACGTACGCCACGCACCTGGCGGTCCGGGCGGAGCACGTATCGCCGCTTCCGGATGCCGTCACCACGGAAGAGGGCGCGAGCCTCGGCATCCCGATCGGCACGGCCTACCAGTGCGTCCGGTCGCTGGGGGTCGAGACCGGAGACACCCTGCTGATCCACGCCGGATCCGGTGCCGTCGGGCAGGCCGCGATCCAGTTCGCCATCGCGCGCGGCGCCACGGTCGTGGCGACCGGGAGTCCCGCACGTCATGCACAGTTGCGCGAGCTCGGCGCGATCCCGGTCGCGTACGGAGACGGCCTCGCCGATCAGGTCCGCGAGGCGGCGCCTCACGGCGTCACGGCCGCCTTGGACTGCATCGGCACGGACGAGGCGATCGAGGTGTCGAAGCAGCTGGTCGCCGATCACGATCGCATCGCGACGATCGTGCGCGGTCCGGATGCCGCGGCCCTCGGCATCCGAGCCTTCAGCGGCGGCGCACCGCAACCGCTGACGGCGCAGGAGCTGGCCTGGCGCGCCGAAGCCGTGCCCACGGCGATCGCACTCCTGGCGGACGGCGACTTCCAGGTCGAACTCGGACCGGAGCTTCCGCTGGCCGAGGCCGCCCACGCGCACGAGCTGATCGAGCAGCACGCCGCCCGCGGCAAGATCGTGCTCATCCCCTAGACCCCGTCCATCTGGCGCTCGTGCACGCCCGAGCCGGTGTGTCGCGTGCACAAGCGCCGAACAGACGGGCCAGCGGGGCGTCGGCCGCAACACTTCGACACACGCACGCGGGCGCGCGAGGCACGCCGCGACAATGGACGGATGACCGCACCCGCCGAGCACGGCCCGACCGCTTTCGCCACCCGGCAGATCCAGGCCGGCTACGTTCCGGGTACCCCTCAGAACAGCGCCGTTCCGCCGATCTACCAGACCGCCGCGTTCCAGTTCGCCTCGCTGGCGGATGCCGCCGACCTGTTCGCGCTCCGCAAGGCGGGCAACCTGTACAGCCGCAACGCCAGTCCCACCCAGCAGGTGCTCGAGGACCGCGTCGCCGCCCTCGAGGGCGGCGTCTCGGCCGTGGCTGTGGCATCGGGTCAGGCGGCCGTCGCGGTCACGCTGCTCGCCCTCGCGGGTCGCGGCGGACACATCGTCGCGGCCGACCAGCTCTACGGCGGCACGGTCGACCTGCTGCAGGACACGTTCGACGACTTCGGCATCCCGGTGACGTTCGTCGACCAGGACGACGCGGATGCCTGGCGCGCCGCCATCCGACCCGACACCCGCGTGCTGTTCGCCGAATCGGTCGCGAACCCGATCGCCCAGGTGCTCGACATCCGTCTGGTCGCCGACATCGCGCACGACGCGGGCGTCCCTCTCGTGATCGACAACACCGTCGGCACGCCGTATCTCGTTCGTCCGGGCGAGCACGGGGCCGACTTCGTCGTGCATTCGGCGACGAAGTTCCTGTCCGGTCATGGCACGTCGCTCGGCGGCGTGGTCGTCGATCAGGGCACGTTCGACTTCGGTGCGCAGCCCGAACGGTGGCCGCACTTCACCGCCGAGTACAAGCGCGTGCCGGGGCTCGTGCTGTGGGAGCGCTTCGGTCGGGGCTTCGCCTTCGGCGCTCTCGTGAAGTCCAAGTACGTCCACGACCTCGGCCCTTCGCTGTCGCCCTTCAACGCCTGGCAGATCCTGCAGGGCATCGAGACGCTCGATCTGCGGGTGTCCCGTCAGTCGGCGACGGCGCTCACGGTCGCCGAGCACCTCGCTCAGCATCCGAAGGTCGCGGCCGTCCACCACCCCGGCCTTCCGGGCAACCCCTGGAACGCGCTCGCCCAGCGCTACCTGCCGCGCGGAGTGCCGTCGGTGTTCTCCTTCGATCTCGCGGGCGGCATCGCCGGCGACGAGGACCCCGCAGCCCACGCGCGTGCCGCCAGGGTGATCGACGGCCTCGAAGTCGTCCGGCTCATCGCGAACATCGGCGATGCGCGCAGCATGGTGGCGCATCCGGCATCCATGACGCACTCCCACCTGACCCCCGCCCAGCGGGCGGCGGCCGGCATCTCCCTGAACACCATCCGGTTCTCGGCGGGCCTCGAGGACCCGGCCGACCTCATCGCCGATCTGAACCAGGCACTGGCGCGCCTCTGACGGGATCCCGAGTCAGGGCCGGCCGGTACGCTGAGAGCATGACTGGACTGCGCTGGGGAATCCTCGCCACCGGCGGCATCGCCGCCTCGTTCGCCGCCGATCTCCGCACCGAAGGCCTGGACCTCGTGGCCGTCGGCTCACGATCACAGGAATCAGCCGACGCGTTCGCCGCTCGATTCGACATCCCGCGCGCACACGGTTCGTATGAAGCGCTGGCTGCCGACCCCGACGTCGACATCATCTACGTCGCCACTCCTCACCCCATGCACCACGCGGATGCGCGTCTCGCTCTCGAGCACGGCAAGCACGCCCTCGTCGAGAAGGCGTTCACGGTGAACCGCGCCGAGGCCGACGACCTGCAGAGCCTCGCCGCCGAGAACGGCCTCCTCATCATGGAGGCCATGTGGACCCGCTATCTGCCGCACATGATCCGCATCCGCGAGCTCATCGCCGAAGGTGCTCTCGGCGAGATCCGCGCGGTCACCGCCGACCACACGCAGCTCATCACCTCCGATCCGTCCCACCGCCTGAACGCGCTCGAGCTCGGCGGCGGCGCGCTGCTCGACCTCGGCATCTACCCGATCTCGTTTATCTGGGACATCCTCGGCGAGCCCGAGACGATCAAGGCCGTCGCCCGGCTGGGCGAGACCGGAGCGGATGCCGAGGTCGCCACCGTCATGACGCACGCCGGCGGGGCGGTGTCGACGAGCCTGTCGTCCGCCCGAGGATCCGGCCCCAACGCGGCATCCATCATCGGCACCGAAGCGCGCATCGACATCGACCGCGTCTGGTACACCCCGACCTCGTTCCGCGTGGTCGGCCCCGATGGCACCATCCGCGAGAGTTACACCTCCGAGGTGACCGGCCGCGGCATGCAGTACCAGGCGCTCGCGGCCGAACGACTCGTCGCGAGTGACACGATCGAGGGCGACGTCCTCCCGATCGCCGAGAGCGCCGCCATCATGGGGACGCTGGATGAGATCCGCGCCCAGATCGGCGTGCGGTACCCGAGCGAGGGATGACACCATGGCCGAACCGCAGAACACCCGCGTCGCCGTCTACCTGGACTTCGACAACATCGTCATCTCCTGGTACGACCGCGTCCACGGACGCAACGCCTACGGCAAGGACCGTCAGCGCATCACCGAGAACCCCAGCGACCCGGAGGTCGCCGAGCGCCTGAAGCGGGCGATGATCGAGGTCGGCGCGATCATCGACTACGCGGCGTCGTTCGGAACCCTCGTGCTCACCCGCGCATACGCGGACTGGTCCTCGCCGGTGAACGCCGTCTACCGGTCCCAGCTGGTCGCACGCGCGGTCGATCTCGTGCAGCTGTTCCCTGCCGCCGCATATGCGAAGAACGGTGCGGACATCCGCCTCGCGGTCGATGCCGTCGAGGACATGTTCCGTCTGCCCGACCTCACGCACGTCGTGATCGTCGCCGGCGACAGCGACTACGTGCCGCTCGCGCAGCGGTGCAAGCGTCTCGGCCGCTACGTCATCGGCGTCGGCGTCGCCGGCTCGACCGCGAAGTCGCTGGCGGCCGCCTGCGACGAATTCGAGGCGTACGATTCGCTTCCCGGTGTCGTGCGACCGGCGGCAAAGGCTCCGGCGGTGGCCCCCGCCCCGGTTCCCGAGCCGGAGACCGCTGCGGAGCCGGATGCCGCCGCAGAGGCCCCCGTCAAGACGAAGGCCCCTCGGTCGCGCGCCAAGAAGGCACCCAAGGCCGTCGAGCCCGAGACTCCCGCGCTCACCGAGCAGGAGGAGGCGACGCAGCTGCTCGAGCGCGCGCTGCGCCTCGGCCACGACAAGGCGGACGCGGACGAATGGCTGCACAGTTCCGCGGTCAAGACCCACATGCGCCGCATGGACCCTTCCTTCAGCGAGAAGGCGCTCGGGTACCGGTCGTTCTCGGACTTCCTGAAATCCCGTGATGCGATCACGGAGCTCGAGGAGACCGGCCACGAGCGGCTGGTCCGGCTGCGCGAGCGCTGACGCGCTGTCCGCCCGAGTACGCTCGACACATGCGGCATCCCTCGACGTCCCCGTACGCACGAGCGCTGGGGACGCGGCTTTCCCTGCTCGATCCGCCGACGCAGCGCTACTTCCAGGCCGTTCCGGAGGGACACGTCGGCATCGGCGAGGGCGTGTTCGAGCGCGTCGGGACGCGACGCCGCTGGCTGCTGCCGCTCATGCGCCGCCTGCAGCGGCGCGGTATCGTCGTCGCCGGCTGGTACACCGACGTGCCGTTCCGCATCGAGAACCGCACGATCGCGGGTCGTGCGATCTCGGAGCGCACTCTCCTGCTCCCCACGGGCAACTGGGTCATGCGGGATGCCGTGGCGCTGAAGCCGCACGGCCGCCTGGTCGACGAACTGGGCGAACCGCCCCTGGTCGCCGCGAGCTTCGATGTCGCAACCGACGCGGGCGCACTGCGTCTGACCAGTCGCGCGATCGGCCTGCGCCTGGGGCGCTTCCGGCCCCGGGTCTCGGGAAGGCTCATCCCCCGCATCCGATTGCGGGAGGGGCTGGAGGCGGACACGGGAGATCAGCGGATCGAGCTGACGATCGACGCACCGCTGATCGGCCGGCTCTACGAGTACTCCGGCACGTTCCGCTACCGGATCGAGGAGGACGCATGAATGCCGGGCGCATCGTCATCGGTGGATCGTCCGGGTTCATGGGGCGCCACCTGACCGCGAAGTACCGTGCCGACGGACGCGAGGTGGTCACCATCTCGCGCTCCGGGGCGGACCTCGCCTGGGCGGACCAGAGCGGCATCGATGCCGCCGTCGACGGCGCGGCCCTCGTGATCGGTCTGGCGGGCAAGAGCGTCAACTGCCGCTACACGCCCGCCAACCGCGCCGAGATCTTCTCATCTCGGCTCGAGACGACCGCCGCTCTGAGCGACGCGATCTCCCGTGCCTCGAGCCCACCCGCGCTGTGGGTGAACTCGTCGACCGCGACGATCTACCGGCACTCCGAAGATCGTCCCATGACCGAGTCGACCGGCGACATCGGCACCGGCTTCTCGGTGGAGGTCGCGAAGGCCTGGGAGCGGGCGCTGTTCGCCGATGACCTTCCAGCCACGCGGCGCGTGGCCCTGCGCAGCGCGATCGTGCTCGGGCACGGCGGCGTACTCGGCCCGCTGCGGAACCTGGCGCGTCTCGGCCTGGGCGGCGCTCAGCACGACGGCCGCTGGCCGGTGAGCAGGCGTCGCCGGGAGGCCGGTACCGCGCACCTGCCCGGGGCGCGGCGGGGGCGGCAGCGGTTCAGTTGGATCCATGTCGACGATGTCGCGGGCATCATCGACTTCCTCGAGGACCACCCGGAGCTGAACGGTCCCGTGAACGCCTCGTCTCCGAATCCGGTGGACAACACGACGTTCATGGCGACGGTGCGCGAGGTTCTCGGGGTCCGGTTCGGTCCGCCCATGCCGCGCTGGATGCTGGAGCTCGGCGCCATCGGCATCCGCACCGAGACCGAGCTGATCCTCAAGAGCCGCTGGGTGCTGCCGGAAAAGCTGACCGCCGCGGGGTACGAGTTCCGCCACCCGACGCTGGAGGGCGCGCTGCGCGAGTCCTTCGATCGGGATCAGGTCGCGCGCTGAGGGCGGTCAGTCCTCGCCGCGCTCCTGCTTGCGCTTCTCGATCTCCTCACGGAGCCGCCATTCCTCGATCTCCCGATCGAGGTCGGCGATCTGCTGCTCGGTGGTGCGCGTGTCCACCGGCGTCGGCGGCGTCGCGGGCGGAGCGGACGGCTGCCGGCTCGTGCTCTGTCGTCGCGGCATCCGCGGCATCGAGACCCCCTGCGCGTCGTACTCGCGACCGAGGAGGAACCACAGGATGCTGCCGATCAGCGGCAGCAGGATGACGATGATGAGCCAGACCATCTTCGGCAGGAACCGCACCCTCGAGTCATCGCGGGTGATGATGTCGATCAGCGCGCCGATCATCAGCGCGATCGTCAGCAGCATGAAGATGAACGGCATGAGAACCAGGGTAGACGACGGTGCGTCGGTCAGGGCAGCAGGTGTCCTGCGGCGCGGTAGAGCTCGTACCACTCGGCTCGGCTGAGCTGCACGTCCGATCCATCCGCCGCTGCCACGAGCCGCTCGGGCGTCGTGGTGCCCATCACGACCTGCATCTGCGCGGGATGCCGCGTGATCCACGCGACCGCGATGCCGGTCGGCGTGCTGCCGTGCGCGGCGGCGATGCGGTCGAGCGCGGCATTCAGCTCGGGATACGCCGCGTTGCCGACGAACGGTCCGAGACCGCCGCCCGCCTGCATGGGCGACCACGCCTGGATCGTGATGCCGTTCGTCCGGCAGTACTCCAGGATGCCACCGCCGTCGCGAGTGATGCTCTGCTCGGTGGCCTCGCGGTTGGCCGCGATGGGGCCGGCGATCATCGACGCGTGCGTGAGCGAGAGCTGCAACTGGTTGGCGACGAACGGCTGGGACACGGCCGTTCGGAGCAGGTCGATCTGCCGCGGCGTGTGGTTGGAGACGCCGAACGCGCGCACCTTGCCCGCCGCTTCGAGCTCGTCGAATGCGCGGGCGACCTCCTCCGGCTCGACCAGCGCGTCTGGGCGGTGCAGCAGCAGGACGTCGATCCGATCCGTGCGCAGCGCGGCGAGCGAGTCGTCGACCTGGCGCATGATGTGCTCGTACGAGAAGTCGTAGGCGCCCTCGGCGGGCACGATGCCGCACTTGGTCTGCAGTGCGATCTCATCGCGCTCGGCGGCGGAGAGCTGCAGTGCCCCGGCGAAGCGCTCCTCGCAGGCGTGCATGCGGCCGCCGTAGATGTCGGCGTGATCGAAGAAGTCGATCCCTGCGCCGCGCGCCGCGTCGTACAGCGCGCGGATCTCGGCATCGTCCTTCTCGTTGATCCGCATCATTCCGGCGACGACGGCGGGGGCGGATGCGGCGGCGAACGGCACTGTCTTCATGTCTGCCACGCTAGCGCGGACCGGCGACATCCGACTGGTTGAATGGCCGAATGGCATTCCTCATCGCCCCTGCCCCGCTCACGCTCACCGGTCGGCTGGTCGAGCTGCGCCCGCTCGAGCGGGCTCACCACGACGGCCTGGTCGAAGCCGTCGAAGAGGGCGAGCTCTGGAAGACGGCGTGGTACACCTCGGTACCGGAACCGAGTGGGGTCGCCGCCGCGATCGAGCAGCGCCTGGCCATGGCGGAGCGCGGCGAGATGGTGCCGTTCACCGCGTTCGACGCCTCGGGGCGCATCATCGGGCTCACGTCGTTCTACGACCTGGTCACCGAGGTTCCGCGACTGCACATCGGCTACACCTGGAACCGACCGTCCGCGCACGGCACCGGGACGAACGCCGAGTCGAAGTACCTGCTCATGCGGCACGCGTTCGAGGAGCTCGGCGTCTTCCGGGTGGGGCTGACGACCCAGTGGGTGAACTTCCAGTCGCGAACGGCGATCGAACGCCTCGGCGCCAAGCAGGACGGCGTGATGCGCGCGGTCCTGCGCTACCGCAACGGGGCGCTGCGCGACAGCGTGGAGTACTCGATCATCGAACCCGAGTGGCCCGCGGTGAAGGCGAACCTGGAGATGCGGCTGGCGAAACGGGCATGAGCCGCGAGCGGCGTCAGGTCGCCGAGGGGCCGCCGTCCCAGTTGTTCGAGCGGCGCGTGGCGCCGTTCCGGCCCTGGCGCATCATGAACGCCATGGCGATGCAGATCAGCGACAGACCGGCGACGAACGCGAGCGCCTGCCACTCCGGCAGGCCGAACGAGATGCCCATCAGCCAGAATCCTGCGAGGAAGAGGATCATGAAGAAGATCAAGCTGAGGATCACGGGAGCTCCTGTCGTCGGTACCGTCTGACAGCCTACCGTCGCACGGGTCTGCCGAACTCCTCACACGTCGAATCCCCGTCATGTGAGAACACCGGAACAGTCCGCAGCGCTACCGTGGAGGCGTGACTGCACCGATCGATCCCACCAAGACCCCGGCCTGGGCCGAACTCAGCGCCCTCCATTCCTCGTTCTCCGCCGACCTGCGCGGCTGGTTCGCGGCGGATGCCGATCGCGCCGACCGGCTGTCGCTGCCGCTCGCGGATCTGCACGTCGATCTGTCGAAGAACCTCGTCACCGACGAGGTTCTCGCAGCCCTCGTCCGGCTCGCCGAGCAGACCGGCGTCGCCGAACGCTACGCCGCAATGCTGACCGGCTCCCACATCAACACGACCGAGGATCGCGCGGTGCTGCACACCGCGCTGCGCCGCCCTGCCGGCGCGACGCCGGCGCTGGTCGTGGACGGGCAGGAGGTGGATGCCGATGTGCACGGAGTCCTCGACGCGCTCTCGGCGTTCGCCGACCGTGTCCGCTCCGGCGAGTGGCTCGGCGTGACGGGCAAGAAGGTCACGCATGTCGTCAACATCGGCATCGGCGGGTCGGATCTCGGGCCGGTCATGGTCTACGAGGCGCTGAAGCCGTACGCGGATGCGGGGATCCAGGCGCTCTTCGTCTCGAACATCGACCCGACCGACCTGGCGCAGAAGACCGCGGGCCTCGACCCCGAGACCACGCTGTTCATCGTCGCGTCGAAGACGTTCACGACGCTGGAGACCCTGACCAACGCACGCCTCGCGCGTGATTGGCTGTGGGCGGGTCTTGCGGCATCCGGTGCCATCGCCGATGACGATGCCTCCCGCACGGATGCCGTGGCGCACCACTTCGTCGCCGTCTCGACTGCTCTCGACAAGGTCGCCGCGTTCGGGATCGATCCGACCAACGCGTTCGGTTTCTGGGACTGGGTGGGCGGCCGCTACTCGGTCGATTCCGCGATCGGGCTGTCGCTCGCGATCGTCCTGGGACCGCAGGCGTTCCGCGATCTGCTGGCCGGCTTCCACGCGGTCGACGAGCACGTGCGCACCACGCCGTTGGCCGAGAACGTTCCGGTGCTGATGGGCCTGCTCAACGTCTGGTACGTGAACTTCTTCGGCGCGCAGTCGCACGCCGTGCTCCCCTATGCCCAGCAGCTGAGCCGCTTCCCCGCGTACCTGCAGCAGCTGACGATGGAGTCCAACGGCAAGTCCGTCCGCTGGGACGGGTCGCCGGTCACCACCGACACCGGCGAGGTGTTCTGGGGCGAGCCGGGGACGAACGGTCAGCACGCGTTCTACCAGCTCATCCACCAGGGCACTCGCCTGATCCCGGCGGACTTCATCGCGTTCGTGAACCCGGCCTATCCGCTCGCCGACGGCGGCCAGGACGTGCACGAGCTGTTCCTGGCGAACTTCCTCGCGCAGACCAAGGCGCTCGCGTTCGGCAAGACCGCCGACAAGGTCGAGGCCGAGGGCACGACCGGAGCACTGGTCGCGGCCCGCACGTTCGCGGGCAACCGTCCGACGACGTCGATCTTCGCCCCCGCGCTGACCCCGCAGGTGCTCGGCCAGCTCATCGCGCTGTACGAGCACATCACGTTCACGCAGGGCACGATCTGGGGCATCAACTCGTTCGACCAGTGGGGTGTCGAGCTCGGCAAGCAGCTGGCCATGCAGATCGCTCCGGCGATCTCGGGCGATGCGGATGCCGTGGCCGCTCAGGATGCCTCGACGAAGGCGCTGCTGGCGTACTACGCCGCCAATCGGAAGTAGTCCCGGGTTCTCTCACGACGGCGGGCGGTCCTCCTCGGAGGGGCGCCCGCTTCGTCGTGTCCGTCAGACGGCCTCGTCGAGCATCGGCGCGTATCCCTCACGGAACGACGGGTAGCGGAGTGCGCCGACGACGTCGAGCATCAGGTCGCCGCGCAGCACTGTTCCGCCGCCGTTCTCCGGCGTCACGTGCGGCGGCCGCTCGATCCCGAGACGGTCTGCGATGAAGGTCACGACCTCGCCCATCGCCACCGGCGCCTGATCGACCGCATGGATGAGCGCCGGCGGGTTCTCGGCGCGCAGCATCGTGTGCAGCAGGTCGACGAGATCGAGTTCGTGAATGCGATTCGTCCGCCGCGAATAGTCCACCGGCGTGTGCGCGCGGACACGACGGATCACCGAGTCCCGCCCCGGTCCGTAGATGCCGGCTGGGCGGATGATGCAGGCGTCGAACAGCCGAACAGCGAGCGCTTCCCCCTCCAACAGGGCGTTTGCCCGAGAGCTGGCCGGAGCCGGCGCATCCGCCTCGGTGAGAGGGCGCGGGCCCGCCCGGCCCTCGAGAACTCGTGTCGAGGAGACGAACAGCACCCGGGTCGGTCGCGACGGCAGCGCCTCGGCGAGGTGGGCGAGCGCCGCGGCGTAGAAGCCTCCTTCGGCGCCGTCAGCGTCGACCGGAGGCAAGGTGATGACGACCATGTCGCACGGCGGAAGATCTCGCGGCGCGGCGACACCCAGGTCCTGCGTGATCGCGTGGAAGCCGGACGGAAGCGCCCCGGCAGTTCGACGGATCGCGAGCACGTCGTGCCCATCGGCGAGCAGCCGCTCGCCGACCTGGACGCCGAGCTTCCCGCAACCGACGAGCAGCGCGCGTCCGGGCGACCGGTGCCCGTGCTCCCGAGCCTTCTGCGGCGATTCCACGCGCACTCCTTCCCACTGGGTCCGCCACGGGCCCTGCCGCAGCTCGGCCCCGGCGCTCATCGCCCGGGCACTGCTGTCCATCGTGCCAGGACGCACGGTGAAGCACGGCTCCGCCGCGGTTGCCCCGGCATCCTGGGCCGTTCGCCTAGCGCAGCCCCCGGATCCACGAAAGCCCCTGTAGCCGGTGCGGGACGCGGCTTAGCGTACGGGCATGGACACGCAACTGACCGCACTCCTGATCAACTGCACGCTCAAGCCGTCGCCCGCGGAGTCGAGCACCGAGGTTCTCGGCGAGCAGATTCTCGCCGCCCTCGCCGAGCACGATGTGGCCGGCGACCGCATCAGGGCCGTCGATCACCGCATCCATCCCGGCGTGAAGGCCGACATGGGCGATGGCGACGAATGGCCGACGCTGCGCGCGAAGGTGCTCGCGGCGGACATCGTCGTGTTCGCCACGCCGACGTGGCTGGGTCAGCACTCCAGCGTGGCTCAGCGCGTGCTCGAGCGCCTGGACGCCGAGCTCGGCGAGACGGACGCCCAGGGTCGCCCGATCCTTTTCGACAAGGTCGCGATCGCCGCCGTGGTCGGCAACGAGGACGGCGCGCATCACATCGCCGCCGTCCTGTTCCAGGCGCTGGACGACGTCGGCTTCACCGTCCCGGCGCAGGGTTCGGTGTACTGGAACGGCGAGGCGATGCAGACGACCGACTACAAGGATCTGCCGGAGACGCCCGAGAAGGTCACGCAGGCCACTGCGACCGCCGCAGCGAACGCCGCGCATCTCGCGCGACTGCTGCGCGACCGGGGGTACCCGACCGGTGAGTGACCGGCGACCCACCCATCGGCAGGATGGATGGGCCACCGGCGCGCGGACGTTCAGACCCGAAAGTGCTCCCGCCCCCGCGGGAGCGCCCGAACGACGCCGATCAACACGTTACGCACAAGTCGACGTCGATGCGCAGGGGTTGCTTTTCACGGGGCGCATGCAGTAGTCAGCCGAGCTGGTCGAGCACGAGTTCGCCGCGCACGCTCAGGTTCTCCATCATGCGTTCGATGCGCTTCGGATCGATCGCCGGCATCGTCGGTCCGTCGAAGGCGATGATCAACGGGATGCTGGGGTTCATCCAGATCGTTAGCCGCCCAGGAGACTTGTCATGGTCCTCAGGGAGCCAGGTCATCATGAAGCTCTCCTGGCGGCGCAGCTTCGTTCCGATCACGATCTTCAGATGCGCCAGAGTGTCGTCATCCACGTCGATCGCCGGACGCGTGCTGTTGTATTCGAGGGTTCCCATGAAGAGCACGCTACGCCCACAACGCTGTTCAGGACGCGCCCGACCCGCTTGGCTGCTCCCAGGGGAGCGTCACGACAGGAAGGATGTACATCCGCCCTGCCACGGCCGTCGGGTGTCCGCCCATGTACGCTGCCGCCTCATCGATGGATTCCGCCTCGATGAGGTCGTAGCCCGCGAACCATTCCTTGAACTCCGGGAAAGGGCCATCCGTGATGAGCAGTTCGCCCGCACGGATCGCGACGGATTTCGCCTGCTCGGGCCCAGCGACCGGGGCGCCGGGTCCGAGCATCCCGGCGGCCTTGCCCTGTTCGGCCCATTCGCCGAGCTTCTGCCGGTCCTCTGACTCGGGAAGGGCGGTTCCCTGCGAATCGGTCATGTGGATGACGAGGTACGTGCTGGTCATGAGAGTGCTCCTTCATCGTCGGTGATGCTCTTGGTGGTGGTACTCGCGGCGAGCTGGTCCCGCCGACGGCTGAGATGCTCGTGTTCGGCGGAGTTGACCGCCAGCGCGATCGCGCGGTCGTATGCCGCGCGTGCAGCGTCATCCCGGCCGGTCAGCCGCAGTAGTTCGGCGCGTGTCGTATGGAACGCGTGATGGGTGTCGAGTTCGCCGCCGAGCTGGTCCACGATCGCGAGAGCGACGTCCGGCGAGTCGTACTCGGAGATCGCGATGGCCCTGTTGAGCCGGACGACCGGACTCGGGTCGATGCGTTCGAGCGCGTTGTACAGCGCGACGATCTGCGCCCAGTCGGTGTCCTGTGCCCGAACGGCTGATACGTGCACGGCGTTGATCGCGGCCAGGAGCTGGTAGCGCCCCAGCGCGCCGATATCCCGCCCGGATGCCTCCAGCAGCGCGTCCAGGAGCACGATGCCCTCCTGGATCAGTGTCCGATCCCATGCCATGCGGTCCTGCTCGTCCAATCGCACGAGCTCTCCGCCTGCGGAGAGACGGGCATCGGCGCGCGCCTGCGTGAGCAGCATCAGTGCCAGCAGGCCGGTCGCCTCGGCATCCTGAGGAGATTCCGCGGGCAGAAGCGTCCTCACCAGCCGGGCGAGACGGATCGCCTCCTCGGTGAGATCACGACGGATCGGGTCGACGTTCCCTCCGGAGGCGAAGTACCCCTCGTTGAAGATCAGGTACAGCACCGCGAGCACCCCGGCCACGCGAGGCTGCACATCCTCCCTCTCCGGCATGGTGAACGGGACGCGAGCCGCCTTGATCTTCGCCTTGGCCCGGCTGATCCGCTGCCCCATCGTCGTCTCCTGCACGAGGAAGGCCCGAGCGATCTCCGCGACCGTGAGTCCGCCGACCATGCGCAGGGTGAGCGCGACACGGTCCTGGATCGAGAGCACCGGATGGCAGCAGGTGAAGATCAGTCTCAGCCGATCGTCGTCGATGGCACCCGTCGGCTCGAGAGGCGAGTCGTCGTGCAGCATGAACGCCTCCCTGTGCTTGTCGTCGCGCCGCGCCTCGCGGCGCAGTCGATCGATCGCCTTGCGGTGTGCGGTGGTGGTGATCCAGGCGCCTGGATTCGGCGGCACTCCGTCAATGGGCCAGCGCTCGACCGCGGTGGCGAACGCCTCGGCGGCTGTCTCCTCGGCGAGGTCCAGGTCTCCGTAGCGGCGGGCGAGCCCGCCGACGATCATGCTCCATTCCGCACGGTGGGTGCGGGCGATCTCGGCGTCGACCTCGATCATCTACGCACCGCTCGCGGGGATGACGTACATCCGGCCGATGCGCGCCGTCGAATGCTCGGCAAGAAGCCGCGTCGCCTCTTCCATGTCGGCGGCCTCGATCCATTCGACACCGAGGAACCACTCCGCGAACTCCGGGAACGGGCCGTCCGTCACGACGAGGTCACCGTCGTGCGCCGTGATGCGTCGCGCCTGATCAGGACCCGCGACGGTCTGGCCGTTCGCCTCCCAGCCGTCCGGCCCGTCGCGGAACTCCAGCCAGCGCTGCAGCCGGGTGCCGTCGACGCTCGGGTCCCATTCGGCACCCGCAGGGTCGGTCATGTGGATGACAAGGAACTTCTGCCGTGCACTCATCGTGCTCCTCTCGATCGCACGTGCGGCGACCCTCATCATCACCACGAACGCGCTGCTCTCGATTCGACAGGGACGGCGAGAAAATCGCAAGAGATTCTCGACCGGCCGTGTCGAAGCCCGCTCCGCTCATTCGTAGAGGTGATGAGGAGGTCGCCGACGGCAGCCTCATAGGAGAGGATCACCATGCGAAACGACGTCATGAGCCCCGCCGAAGCCCGCGAGTTCAGCGATCGGATCAGGGAGATGCGCTGGGAGCGTCAGAAGGAGCGCACGGCACGACGAAGCGCTGCGGCTGCACGCCGTGCAGCCTTCGTCCGTTCGATCCCGGCATCCGTCGCCCTCGTCCTGCAGGCGAGAAGTCGGGCCTGATACGACGGAGGGCCCGCGATCGCGATCGCGGGCCCTCCGTCTTACTCGTGCGGGAACTCAGAAGTCCCAGTCGTCGTCTTCCGTCGCCTCGGCCTTGCCGATCACGTACGACGAGCCCGACCCCGAGAAGAAGTCGTGGTTCTCGTCAGCATTCGGCGAGAGCGCCGACAGGATCGCCGGGTTCACGTTCGTGACGCTGGAGGGGAACATCGCTTCGTAGCCGAGGTTCATGAGCGCCTTGTTGGCGTTGTAGTGCAGGAACTTCTTGACGTCCTCGGTCAGGCCGACGCCGTCGTAGAGGTCCTGCGTGTACTGCACCTCGTTGTCGTAGAGCTCGTACAGCAGCGAGAAGGTGTAGTCCTTCAGCTCGTCCCGCTTGGCCTGGTCGAGCGTCTCGAGGCCGCGCTGGAACTTGTAGCCAATGTAGTAGCCGTGCACGGCCTCGTCGCGGATGATGAGGCGGATGAGGTCGGCGGTGTTGGTGAGCTTGGCCCGCGACGACCAGTGCATCGGCAGGTAGAAGCCGGAGTAGAACAGGAAGCTCTCGAGCAGGGTCGAGGCGACCTTGCGCTTGAGCGGGTCGTCACCGCGGTAGTAGTCGGTGACGATCTGAGCCTTCTTCTGAAGGTTCGGGTTCTCCACCGACCAGCGGAACGCCTCGTCGATCTCCTTCGTCGAGCACAGCGTCGAGAAGATCGACGAGTAGCTCTTCGCGTGCACCGACTCCATGAACGCGATGTTCGTGTAGACGGCCTCCTCATGAGGAGTGATCGCATCCGGGATCAGCGAGACGGCGCCGACCGTTCCCTGGATGGTGTCCAGCAGCGTCAGACCGGTGAAGACGCGCATCGTCAGCGTCTGTTCGTCCGGAGTCAGCGTGTTCCACGACTGGATGTCGTTGGACAGCGGCACCTTCTCGGGCAACCAGAAGTTGTTCACCAGACGGTTCCAGACCTCGAGGTCCTTGTCGTCCTGGATGCGGTTCCAGTTGATCGCCTGAACGCTGTCGACCAGCTTGAGCGGTTCGTGAGGTGTCATCATTCTTCCTGTCAAAATCCCTGATCAGACGACAATTACAACATGCACGAAACGCACTCGGCCATGTCCGTGCCCTCGAGTGCCATCTGGCGCAGACGGATGTAGTAGATCGTCTTGATGCCCTTGCGCCATGCGTAGATCTGCGCGCGGTTGATGTCGCGCGTGGTGGCGGTGTCCTTGAAGAACAGCGTCAGCGACAGACCCTGGTCGACGTGCTGCGTGGCCGCGGCGTACGTGTCGATGACCTTCTCGTAGCCGATCTCGTACGCGTCCTGGTAGTACTCCAGGTTGTCGTTCGTCATGAACGCCGCCGGGTAGTAGACGCGACCGAGCTTGCCTTCCTTGCGGATCTCGATCTTCGACGCGATCGGGTGGATCGACGACGTGGAGTTGTTGATGTACGAGATCGAGCCGGTCGGCGGCACCGCCTGCAGGTTCTGGTTGTAGATGCCGTGCTTCTGGATGCTGTCACGCAGTTCGACCCAGTCGGCCTGCGTCGGGATGAACTGACCCGCGAACATCTCCTTGACCTTCTCGGTCGCCGGCTGCCAGGCCTGGTCGATGTACTTGTCGAAGAACGCACCCGAAGCGTACGTGGAGTCCTCGAAGCCGTCGAAGGCCACGCCGCGCTCGATCGAGAGCTTGTTCGACGCACGAAGCGCGTGGAACAGCACCGTGTAGAAGTAGATGTTCGTGAAGTCGATGCCCTCTTCGGACCCGTAGTAGACGTGCTCGCGAGCGAGGTAGCCGTGCAGGTTCATCTGGCCGAGACCGATCGCGTGCGAGCGGTCGTTGCCGTCCTCGATCGAGCGCACCGAGGTGATGTGACTCTGGTTGCTCACCGCGGTGAGGCCGCGGATCGCGGTCTCGACCGTCGCGCCGAGGTCGCCGCCGTCCATCGCCAGGGCGATGTTCATCGAGCCCAGGTTGCACGAGATGTCCTTGCCGATCTGGTCGTACGAGAGGTCCTCGTTGTACGTGGTCGGCGTGTTCACCTGCAGGATCTCGCTGCAGAGGTTGGACATGTTGATGCGGCCCTTGATCGGGTTGGCCTTGTTCACCGTGTCCTCGAACATGATGTACGGGTAACCCGACTCGAACTGGATCTCGGCGATGGTCTGGAAGAACTCGCGCGCGTTGATCTTCGTCTTCTTGATCCGCGGGTCGTCGACCATCTCGCGGTACTTCTCGGTGACGGAGATGTCGCCGAACGGCACGCCGTAGACCTTCTCGACGTCGTAGGGCGAGAACAGGTACATGTCCTCGTCGTTCTTGGCGAGCTCGAACGTGATGTCCGGCACGACGACGCCGAGCGACAGCGTCTTGATGCGGATCTTCTCGTCGGCGTTCTCGCGCTTGGTGTCGAGGAAGCGCATGATGTCCGGGTGGTGGGCGTTGAGGTACACCGCACCGGCGCCCTGACGCGCACCGAGCTGGTTGGCGTAGCTGAAGCTGTCTTCGAGGAGCTTCATCACGGGGATGATGCCCGAGGACTGGTTCTCGATCTGCTTGATCGGCGCACCCGACTCGCGGATGTTCGACAGCAGCAGTGCGACGCCGCCACCGCGCTTGCTGAGCTGCAGCGCGGAGTTGATGCCGCGGGCGATCGACTCCATGTTGTCCTCGATGCGCAGCAGGAAGCAGCTGACGAGCTCGCCGCGCTGCGCCTTGCCCGCATTGAGGAACGTGGGGGTCGCCGGCTGGAAGCGGCCGGAGATGATCTCCTCGACGAGGTCGATCGCGACCTGCTCGTCGCCGTCGGCCAGAGCGAGCGCTGTCATCACGACGCGGTCCTCGAAGCGCTCGAGGTAGCGCTTGCCGTCGAAGGTCTTCAGCGTGTAGCTGGTGTAGTACTTGAACGCGCCGAGGAAGGTCTCGAAGCGGAACTTCTTCGAGTAGGCGAGGTCGTTGAGGCGCTGGACGAAGTCGAACGAGTACTTCTCGATGACGGCGCCCTCGTAGTACTCCTTCTCCACCAGGTAGTCCAGGCGCTCCTTGAGCGAGTGGAAGAACACGGTGTTCTGGTTCACGTGCTGCAGGAAGTACTCCCGAGCGGCGCGCTTGTCGGCGTCGAACTGGATCTTCCCGTCCGCGTCGTAGAGGTTGAGCATCGCGTTGAGCGCGTGATAGTCGAGCCCCTCGTATGCAGGGTTCGCCTTGAAAGCCACCGTCTCGGTCACTGAAGTACCCACCGTCGTTCCAATCCGTCGGTCACGCGATCGACATCGTCCTGTGTGCCGAAGATTTCAAGCCGATACAAGTGAGGCACGTGGCACTTGCGGCTGATGATGTCGCCGGCGACGCAGAAGGCGTCGCCGAAGTTGGTGTTCCCCGCGGAGATGACCCCGCGGATGTGGCGCCGGTTGCGCTCGTCATTGAGGAACCGGATCACCTGCTTGGGTACGGCGCCCTTCTCCTCGCCGCGTCCCTGCCCTCCGCCGTACGTCGGGGTCACGAGCACGAACGGCTCATCGACCACGAACTCCTCGTCGGTGCGGTGCAGCGGGATGCGGCGAGCGGGAAGACCGAGCTTCTCGATGAAGCGCGCCGTGTTCCCGGAGACGCTGGAGAAGTAGACCAGGAGCGGCGCTGCTGTTGCGACGGCGCTCATGACCTCATCCCCTCAGGCCAGGCGAGCGGCGAGCTCGTCGATCTTGTCCGGGCGGAAGCCCGACCAGTGCCCCTCGTCGGTCACGACGACCGGAGCCTGCATGTAACCGAGCGCCTTGACCTGCTCGAGCGCCGCAGCGTCCTCGGAGAGGTCGTGGATCTCGTACTCGATGCCCTTGGCATCCAGCGCCCGGTAGGTGGCGTTGCACTGCACGCACGAAGGCTTGGTGTAGACCGTGATCGACATATCGCTTCCCCTCAAATCCTGGTTTTGCCGGCAGGCCCCCCGCCGGACTTCAATACTACATATAGGGACGGACATTAGGACTGACCACAAGGGATAGTAGTTACATCCGTGTAGTTTTCCACCGCTCTCCACTGATACAACACAGGTTGTCCACCGTTTCATCCACAGCCGGCGACCTTTCTCGAAGCCCCGCGAACCGCGTCAGATCGCGGCTCGCGGACGGCCGTCGAGAATCCATCCACAGGCAGGACGCTACGCCGGGGTTCGGACATCCGATTTCCTGTGGAGAAGGCTCTCCGGCGTGTCGCGGCGTGTCGCCGCAGCCACCGTGCTGACGGCGATCGCGCACCCCGGTACCGTTGTCTGGTGGCGGGATATCGGGACCTTCTTCGCACGCCTGGCGTGGCGCGCATGATCGCGGCCCAGCTGACGGCGCGATTCCCCAACGGCATGGCCTCGCTCGCTATCCTGCTGCACGTCGAGCAGCAGACCGGATCGTACGGGGCCGCAGGCCTCGTGCTCGCCGCGACCTCGGTGGGGCAGGCCGTCGCCGGCCCCGTCACCAGCCGATGGATGGGCGCGTGGGGCATGCGACGCGTTCTCACCCTCACGGCCGCCGTCTGCGTCACCGCCGTGCTCTGCCTGGCGCTGCTGCCGCTGAGCCTCCCTGGGTACATGCTCTTCGGTCTGCTCACGGGCCTGTCCACGCCGCCGATCCAGTCGGCCGTGCGCACGATCTACCCCAAGCTCGTCAACTCGTCCCAGCTGACGCCGCTCTTCTCGCTCGACGCCTCGCTGCAGGAGATCATCTGGATCCTCGCGCCGGTGGTCATCACCCTCGTCTCCACGCAGATCGGCACGACGCAGGGACTGCTGCTCGTCGCGGCCTTCCTCGTCGGCGGGTGCAGCTGGTTCATCCTCTCCCCCGAGGTCGGTCGGGTCCGCATCCCGCGCAGCCGCCGCGCCTTCGGCGTCGTCGTCCTCAAGCCTCCAGTGCTGCTGGCCACCGTGATCGGGTTCCTGCTCATCGGCGCGTGCTCGGCCGTCGAAGTGGGCGTCGTCGCCACCTTCGAGCACGGCAGCCTCGAGGCGGGCCTCGTCCTCGCCGTCTTCGCGGTCGGCAGCCTCGTCGGCGGTCTCTCGTTCGGCCACATCCCGATCGGCCCGTGGGCGATGGCCCGCCGACTCGCCATCGTCACCGTCGGCCTGTCGCTGACCATGGTGATGCTCAACGCCTATTGGCTGGGCGGCACCCTGCTGCTCGCCGGAATCGGCATCGCCCCCGCCCTGGCGGTGATGTTCGCGATCACCACCGCGAGCGTGAAGTTCAGCGAGACCGCCGAGGCGTTCGGCTGGGCGGGGACCGGCCAGTTGATCGGCGCGGCGGCGGGTTCCGCGATCGCCGGGTTCCTCGTCGACAGCACCGGCGGCGCGCAGGGCGCCTATCTTGCCGCCGCGCTCTTCGCCGTCGTCGGCCTGCTCGTGTCCGTCGTGTTCGTCCGTGCCTTCCCCGACCTCCGCCACCGCGACCCGAGCCCGTTCCCCGACACCGAGCCCGTGGCGGTCACGCCTTCCTGAGTAGGCTGGGCGCGTGGCTGCTGTGACTCTTCCCCGACTCTCCTGGGGTGCACCGGATTCTGCGAAGACCGCCCTGCTCGTGCACGGCCTCGGCTCCTCCGGCGCTCTCATGTGGCGCATCGGAGACGCACTCGCGAACGCGGGCTGGCTCGCCGTCGCGGTCGACCTGCGCGGCCACGGGGATGCGCCGCGGGCTCTGGACTACACGGTCGGGGCGTACGCCGAGGATCTCGGCACCACCCGCCCTCACCACGGCCGGGCATGGGATGCCGTGATCGGCCACTCCCTCGGCGGCGCAGCGAGCACTGCAGCCGCGGCATCCGATCCGGCCTGGACGGAGCGCCTCGTCCTGATCGACCCGGCCATCCTGGTCGACGGGCGCAACGCGACGATCGTGCGGCGCAGTCAGGAGCGCGCCTTCGCGGACAACCGCATCGAGGTCGTCCGCGAAGAGCATCCGCACTGGCACGAGCAGGATCTCGAGCTGAAGATCGACGCCGTCACCCGCGCGAGCGCATGGGCGATCGAGCAGACCAGCGCGCAGAACCAGCCGTGGGACGTCCGCGACGACGCCGCCCGGCTGGCGATCCCGACTCACGTGATCGGCGCCGATCCCGAGGTGTACAGCCTGTTCACCGGCCCGACCGCCGAGGGCGTCCTGGCGGCGAATCCCCGCATCACGATGTCGACCGTCCCTGGTGCGGGACACTCCCCGCACCGCGACGAGCCGGACGAGACCATGCAGCAGATCCTGGAGGCGCTCTCATGACGTTCGATCCCTCCGTCCACCTGCCCGACGATCTGCTCGAGCGCATCCGCGAACGCGCTCCGATCCATGACCGGGAGAACACGTTCCCGCAGCAGGATCTGGAGGAGTTGAGGGATGCCGGATACCTCGGCATCCTCGTCCCGAAGGACCGTGGCGGCGCGGGACTCGGACTCGAGCAGGCGGCGATCCTGCAGCAGCGGCTCGCGACCGCCGCCCCCGCGACCGCCCTGGCGATCAACATGCACCTGGTGTGGACCGGCGTCGCGAAGGTCTTCAGCGATCGCGGCGTGCCAGGGCTCGAATTCGTCCAGGACGGCGCCGTCGCCGGCGAGGTCTTCGCCTTCGGCATCAGCGAGGGCGGCAACGATCTGGTGCTGTTCGGCAGCGACACCGTTGCCGTGCCGCAGGCTGATGGCGGCTACGCCTTCACCGGCACGAAGATCTTCACCTCGCTCGCGCCCGTCTGGACGAAGCTGGGTCTGCACGGTCTCGACACCACGAGCCCGGATGCCCCGAAGCTGGTCTTCGCCTTCGTCGATCGCACGGATGCCGTGACCACCAGCGATGACTGGGACACCCTCGGCATGCGCGGGACGCAGAGCAGGACGACGCGGCTCGACGGCGCGGTCGCCGCTGCCGAGCACGTCGTGCGCCGCATCGACCCCGGACCGAACCCCGATCCGATCGTGTTCGGTATCTTCAGCGTGTTCGAGATCCTGCTCGCGTCCGTCTACACGGGGATCGCCCGGCGCGCCTTGGATGTCGCGGTCGAGACGGTGCACAAGCGCCGGTCGAAGAAGACCGGGCTCGCATACAGTCAGGATCCGGACATCCGCTGGCGCATCGCCGGCATGGGGCTGGACTACGACGCTCTGCCGCCGCAGATCGCCGCTCTGGCGCGCGACGTCGACGCTCTCGCGGATCATGGCGGCCGCTGGTTCACGCTGCTGTCCGGGGTCAAGCACCGGGCCGTGTCGATGGCGAAGCGCGTCGTCGACGAAGCGATCCTGACCGCGGGCGGCGGCTCGTACTTCTCGTCGAACGAGCTGTCGCGGCTCTATCGGGACGTGCTAGCCGGCATGTTCCACCCGTCGGATCCGGAATCAGCGCACTCCACCGCGGCGAGTGCCTGGCTGGGGCCGCTCGAGGGCTGAGCCGATTACCGACGGTCGAAGTCGAATGCCTTGAGGAGCTCGGTCACGGCCTGATCGCGCTCGTCTCCCCCGTGCTCGAACATGTGCGTGACGTGCGTGCGCAGGTGGTTCTCCAGCAGCAGCCGGTTCAGCGATTCCAAGGACTTCTGGATGGCGCGGGACTGCGTGATGATGTCCATGCAGTACTCCTCGTTCTCGATCATCCGCGCGACTCCGCGCAGCTGACCCTCGAGGATGCTGGTGCGATGCATGGCGCGCTTCTTGATGTCTTCGATCACCCTTCCGAGCGTACTCGCGTGAGAGCGCGTGCTCGCGTCCCGGGACGTGCTCGCGTGCGAGGATGACGACATGGCGCGCACACCGATGGCTCTGCTCTCTCCGGCCGATCAGGAGCGCGCGCGGGCCCTGCGCCGGATGAAGACCGTCGCCCTCGGCGCGCTGATCGCGATGGCGATCGCATTCGTGATCGCGTTCTGGCTGCAGGAGCGCTACACCTGGCTGCAGTACGTCCGTGCCGCCGCGGAGGGCGGCATGGTGGGCGCCCTCGCCGACTGGTTCGCCGTCACCGCGCTGTTCCGCAGGCCTCTCGGGCTGCCGATCCCGCACACCGCCATCATCCCGAACCGCAAGGACGAGATCGGCCGCACGCTCGGCGAGTTCGTCGAGACCAATTTCCTGGCAGCGGACGTCGTCCGCGACAAGCTCTCGCGCACCCGTATCGCCGAACGCGCCGGCGAGTGGCTGCGCGTTCCCGCGCATGCCGAGCGCGTCGCCGCCGAGGGCGCGACGGTCGCGACCGCCGTGCTCAACGCGCTCAGCGACGACGACGTCCGCGACCTCATCGGCGATCTCGCCCGCGAGCATCTGATCGACCCGGACTGGGGGACGCCGGCCGGCGTATGGCTGCAGCGCATCGTCGAGACGGATGCCCATCACGGTGCCGTCGACCTCGCCGTGGACAGCATCGCGACCTGGCTGGACGCGAACGCCGAGGCCTTCGCCGGTCTCGTCTCGCGTCGGCTGCCGGGGTGGGTGCCGAAGCTCGCGCATCGATTCGTCGACGACACGGTGTACCGCGAGGCGGTGACGTTCGTCCGTGCGGTGCAGTCCGATCCGCAGCATCCGGCCCGCATCGCGATCGACGGCTACCTCGGCCGTCTCGCGGACGGGTTGCAGCACGACCCGGCGACGCGCACGAAGCTCGAGAACGCCAAGGCCGCGCTGTTCGACAGCCCGCGCGTCGCCGCCCTGGCCGCCGAAGCCTGGCACACCGCGAAGGCGGGGCTGCTGACTTCGCTGGCGGATCCCGAGAGCGGGCTGCGTCAGCGCGCCGCGCAGGCGGTCCGCGAGATCGGCGAGCGCCTGACGACCGACGCCTCGCTGCAGCGACGTGTGGACACCTGGATCACGGATGCCGCGGTGTTCCTGGTCGACCGCTACCGCCACGACATCGCGTCGATCATCACCGACACGGTCGAACGCTGGGACCCCGCGGAGACGACCGAGAAGATCGAGCTCATGGTCGGCCGCGATCTGCAGTACATCCGCCTGAACGGCACAGTCGTCGGAGCCCTCGCCGGCCTCGCCATCTTCACCATCGCCCACAACCTGATCCCGGGAGTCTGATATGGCGCTTTCGCACGACCCGCTCTGGCCGCGCGCCGGAGCCTGGCCTGCACCGGATGGCGAGGCGGATGCCGTGATCATCGGCATCCCCGCCTGGAGGACGTCGCTCTCGCCGACCGGCGCGCACGCGACACCCGCCGCGATCCGCGAGGCGCTGCGGCGCTACAGCACCACGGTCATGGGTCCGCCCGCGATCGACCTGAATGCGGCACTGCGGATCGCGGATGCCGGAGACATCGCCGACGCGGACACCGACGTCGAGGGCGTCGTGGCCCGCGTGCGCGGTCTTCGCCCCGCGTTCCCGATCGCCCTCGGCGGCGACAACTCCGTGACCTATCCGGTCGCCCGTGGCGCCGGCGCCACGGGGCTCATCACGTTCGACGCGCATTTCGATCTGCGCGATGGGGTGTCCAACGGCTCTCCCGTGCGCCGCCTCATCCAGGACGCGCCGGACGGCGAGCGGATCGACGGGTCGCGCATCGTGCAGATCGGCATCGCGGACTTCGCGAACTCCGCCCCTTACGCGCAGCGCGCCGCGGACTGGGGCATCCGTGTGATCACACTGGACGACGTGCGGCGGCGCGGCATCGCCGACGTCGTGGCCGAAGCCGTCGAGGTCGCCGGAGCGGATGCCGGAGCGCGCATCCATCTCGACATCGACGTCGACGTGTGCGATCGCGCGGTCGCTCCGGGATGCCCTGCCAGCGTGCCAGGCGGGCTCGCGGCGTGGGAGCTGCGCGCGCTCGCGCGCGCCGTCGCGTCCGACTCGCGCGTCGTCAGCGCCGACATCGCCGAGGTCGATGCGACCGCAGACACCGAGGACGGCCGAACCGTGCGGCTGGCAGCGCTGTGCGTCCTCGAGCTGCTGGCAGGACTCGCATCGCGGTGACGTCGGGAGCTCGCGCCACCCGCTGAGAATACGCTTCCGCGATCTCGAATTCCACCCCCTTCATCGGCGGCTCAGTACCGCGGCATCCTGAGTCCTCACCGAGACGAAGGAGAGCATCATGGCTGCCGCACCCGCATCGGCGATGAAGGACAAGAACTACAACCTCGTCGCCGTCCTGGAATCCTCGCTGCGCAATGCGTGGACCATGCAGACGTATGCGGACGATGCGGAGCGAGCGGGCGACGTGGAGCTCGCGGAGTGGTTCCGCAAGATCCAGCACAACAGCCTGAAGGCCGGCGAGCAGGGGAAGCAGATGCTGCTCGCGCGCCTCGAGGAGGACGACGAGGCCGCATCATGAGCATGAACGCCGCGGCCGGCGGCGGCACGATGACGGCGACGTGCGACACCTGCGGAAACGTCTACGACAGGGTGTTCACGGTGGCCCGCGGCGACCACGTGGGCACGTTCGACAGCTTCGAGTGCGCGATCCAGGCGATGGCTCCCACCTGTGCGCATTGCGGCTGCCGCATCATCGGGCACGGCGTCGAAGCCGAGTCTCAGATCTTCTGCTGCGCGCACTGCGCACGCCTGCAGGGCGAACAGCAGCTGGTCGACCGGGTCTGATCGGAGGTCTAGGCCGGAGTGTCGTCGGCGTGCCTGGCGAGCGAGCGCGCATAGCGCTCGGTGAGCTGCACCATGACGTCCGGCGTCGAACGGTCGACTCCGAAGACGTAGCCGGGGAAGTCCAGCTCCTGCTGCGCCGCGGCGATCTCCTCGTGGCGATCCGGGGGAAGCACGAGGAGGGGCTCGCCCACGGCGACCCAGCCGATCGGAACGACGGCATCAGCCGGCAGAGTCGTGCGCAGATGCACCACCGCGTTGATGCGCACCTCGGCCCGATCGCCGATGTGCGCGCCGTTGAACACCCGTGTCCCGGTGGCGAGGAACACCTCGTCGCCGATGATCGCCCCCGAGACCGACGCCCCTGGACCGATCAGCACGTGGTCGCCGATGTGGACGGGGTTCGCGGAACTCGCGCGGACGATCGCGTTCTCCATGACGATCACGTTCGTCCCGAGCGTGATCGGTCCGCCTTCGGCGGTGATCACGGCGCCGTGCAGGATCTGGCAGTCCTGGCCGATCGTCACGTCCCCCGAGATGACGGCGGTGGGCGCGATGACGGCGGTCTCGTCGATGCGGGGGCGAGCCCCGAGGTGCTCGTACAGCATGCCGTCAGCGTACTCCGGCATCCGTCCTGCGCGGCAGACCGTGCCGACGCGGGTCAGGATGCCGCGGGCACCGGTTCGGGGAAAAGCGCAGTGAAGAGTTGAGCGACCCACTCGAGCAGGCCGGCATCCGTCGGCGCTTCGCCGCCCGGACGTGGAAGCGGCACGACGAGCGCCTCTCCCCCGCCGACGAGCTTGGCGTTCGGGTACAGCCGCTGCAGGCGGACCTTCATCGAATCCTCCAGGCGCGCCGGAGCGACCCGAAGATTCGAACCCATCGCGACGACATCAGCGAGTCCTGCCTTGGCGGCCCTGCGGCGCAGACGTGCGATCGCGAACAGGCCCTCGACCTCGTCCGACGGCGTGCCGTAGCGGTCGATGAGCTCCTCGCGCACCAGGTCGATCGCGTCGTCCTTCGCGGTCGCAGCCGACGCCGCGGACAGCTTCTGGTAGGCCTCCAACCGCAGCCGCTCGCTGTCGATGTAGCTCTCGGGGATGCGGGCGTCCACCGGCAGCTCCATGCGCAGCTCGGTGCCGGTCTCGGTCTCCTCCCCGCGGAAGGTCGCAACGGCCTCGCCGATCATCCGCAGGTACAGGTCGAACCCGACCCCGGCGATGTGGCCGGCCTGCTCGGCGCCGAGCAGATTGCCGGCGCCGCGCAGCTCGAGATCCTTCAGCGCGACCTGCATCCCCGAGCCGAGGTCGTTGTTGATCGCGATGGTCTGCAGGCGGTCGGCCGCCGTCTCGGACAGTTCCTTGCCGTCGTCGTACAGGAAGTAGGCGTACGCGCGCTCGCGGCCGCGTCCGACGCGACCGCGCAGCTGGTGCAGCTGGCTGAGCCCGTACTTGTCCGCCCGGTCGATGATGATCGTGTTGGCGTTGGAGATGTCCAGGCCCGTCTCGACGATCGTGGTGCACACGAGCACGTCGTACTTGCGCTCCCAGAAGTCGTCGACCACCTGCTCGAGCTGGTGCTCGCCCATCTTGCCGTGCGCGACGGCGATGCGCGCCTCGGGCACGAGCTCGGCGAGCTCGCTCGCGATCCGCTGGATCGACTGCACCCGGTTGTGCACGAAGAAGACCTGACCCTCGCGGAGGATCTCGCGCCGGATCGCGGCGGTGATCTGCTTGTCGCTGCGCGCACCGACGAAGGACAGGATCGGATGCCGGTCCTCCGGAGGCGTCTGCAGCGTCGACATCTCCCGGATGCCGGTCACCGCCATCTCCAGCGTGCGCGGGATCGGGGTCGCGCTCATCGCGAGGATGTCGACGTTCGTCTTCATCTTCTTCAGCGCATCCTTGTGCTCGACGCCGAACCGCTGCTCCTCGTCGACGATCAGGAGCCCGAGGTCCTTGAACATCACCTGATCGGTGAGGATGCGGTGGGTGCCGATGACCATGTCGACCGAGCCGTCGATCAGGCCCTGCAGCGTCAGACGTGCCTCCTTGTCGCTCTGGAAGCGCGACAACGGACGCACCTTGACCGGGAACCCGGCGAAGCGCTCGGTGAACGTCTCGAGGTGCTGCTTCACGAGCAGCGTCGTCGGCACGAGCATCGCGACCTGCTTGCCGTCCTGGATCGCCTTGAACGCCGCGCGCACGGCGACCTCGGTCTTGCCGAAGCCGACGTCGCCGGACAGCAGGCGGTCCATCGGGATGGGCCGTTCCATATCGGCCTTGATCTCATCGATCGTCTGCAACTGGTCCGGCGTCTCGGCGAACGGGAACGCCTCCTCCAGCTCCCGCTGCCACGGGGTGTCCGGTCCGAAGGCATGCCCCTTCGCGGACATGCGGGCCGAGTACAGCTTCACGAGCTCGACCGCGATGTCGCGGACGGCCTTGCGCGCCTTGCCCTTGGCCGCCGACCAGTCGCTGCCGCCCATCTTGGAGAGCACCGGCGCCTCGCCGCCGACGTACTTCGAGAGCAGGTCGAGCTGATCGGTGGGCACGTACAGCTTGTCGCCCGGGTAGCCGCGTTTGGAGGGCGCGTACTCCAACACGAGATAGTCGCGGGTGGTCTTGGTGGCGTTGCGGCCGCCGGTGGAGACCTCGCGCTGGGTCATCTCCACGAAGCGCGCGATGCCGTGCGTGGAGTGCACCACGTGGTCGCCCGGCTTGAGCTGCAGCGGGTCGACGACGTTCTTGCGGCGCGAGGCGAGCTTCTTGACGACGCGCTGATCACCGCCGATCGTCCGGCCGTAGAACTCGTTGTCTGTGAGGACGGCGAGCTTCGCGTCCGGCACCTGGAATCCGCTCTCGACGGATCCCGTGACGAGGGTCGCGACGCCGTTGGCCGGCGCCTCGTCCAGGCTCTCGACGATGCGGGCGGCGACGCCGCGGTCGCTGAGCACATCGCGCGCCCGGTCCACGAGTCCTGCACCGGACGCGATGACCACGACGCGCCAGCCGTCCGTGATCCTGGCCTCGACGAACGCGATCGCGCCGTCCACGTTGCCGTGGAAGGACGGGATGATCGAGGCATCGATGTTCTCGGCATCCGTGTCATCCGTCGCGAACGGGCTCAGCCGCCAGAACACGCCGTCGCGCTCGGAGACGACCTCGCGCAGTTGGGCGACCGTGAGGAAGTCGCCGGCGCCGAGGTCGATCGGCGCGGACGCGCCGGACGTGGCGGCGCTCCACGCGGCATCCAGGAACTCGCGATTCGTGTCGCCCAGGCTCTGCGCGCGGGCTGTCGAGCGCTCAGGGTCGACGATCGCCGTCGCGGCCCCCTTCGGCAGGTACTCGACCAGGGACTGGAGCGGGCCCGCCACAGCGGGCAGCAGCGACTCCATGCCCTCGACCGGGATGCCCTCGGCCATCTTCTCGAGCATCCCCGCGATCGCGGGGAACGCGCCGACGAGCGCTCGGGCGCGCTCGCGGACGTCCGCCGTGAGCAGCAGCTCCCGGCTGGCGGGCAGATCGACGCGGTCGACATCGCCGGGGAGCGATCGCTGGTCGGCGACCGAGAACGCGCGGATCTGGTCGACCTCGTCGCCGAAGAACTCGACGCGGTACGGGTGCTCGGATGTCGCGGGGAACACGTCGAGGATGCCGCCGCGGACGGCGAACTCACCACGGCGCGACACCATGTCGACGCGCGTGTACGCCCGCTCGACGAGCTGCTCGACCGCCTGCTCGAGCTCGATGCCGCGCCCGCCGAGGACGAGTTCGAGCGGAGCAGCGTCCCCCAGATTGCCGGCGATGGGCTGGAGGGCGGCTCGTACGGAGGCGACGACGACGAGCGGACGCTCACCGGTCCAGGTGGTGATGCGCCGCAGCGTGTCCAGGCGGCGGCCGACCGTGTCAGGGCTCGGGCTCAGGCGCTCGTGCGGGAGCGTCTCCCACGCGGGGAACGCGAGGATCTCGGCATCCGGCAGGTAGGACTGCAGCGCCTGGGCGAGCGACTCGGCGCGGCGGCCGGTCGGGGCGACGGCCAGCAGGGCGGCCGGATGCCCACTCGCCGCCCGCCTGCCGAGCAGCCCGGCGAGCGCCGGCGCGTCGAGCCCGTCGACCATGCCGAGGTCGGCGTCGGTCTGCGCCCAGGTCAAGGCGTCACGATACAGAGACGCCTCTTCCAAGGCGCGCAGAATCCCCGGAACAGTCACCGGACCAGCTTATGCCGCCCCTCCGACGTCGGCGCGGCGTCCGACGCATCACGGGTCGGTGGCCGTGCCGAGTTCCGGAAGGGTCGCGGTGCGGCCGGTGTGTCGCCTCGTCGGGAGCCCCGGACACGCCGGTTCTCACACGTGCCGTCCGATATTCGGCACGGGTCAGCCGGGCCCGACCTCATAGGATGCCGGGATGGAACCCGTCGTGCTGAGAACCGACCGCCTCGAACTGCGTGCACCGACCGCATCCGATGTCGACGCGATCACGGCGGCGTGCCAGGATCCGGAGATCCCCCGGTGGACGACCGTTCCCAGCCCGTACACGCGCGAGCACGCAGAGGACTTCGTGGGGCTGATCGCGACGGGCTGGGCCGAAGAGGGCGAGTTCGTCTGGAGCATCCGTGCCGACGGCGAACTGATCGGCATGATCGGTCTGCACCACGTGAACGCGCACCCGGCAGGGACGGATGCCGAGATCGGGTTCTGGATGGTCGCCGGGGCCCGCGGGCACGGATACCTCTCCGAGGCCGCGCGAAAGGTCATCGACTGGGCGTTCGCGGATCGCGCCATGGTGCGCCTCGGCTGGCGCGCTGTGGCCGGCAACGTGGCGTCGGCACGCACGGCACGGTCGCTCGGATTCCACTACGAGGGCTTCCAGAGGCTCGCACTGACCAGCCCCCGCGGCCGCGACGACGGCTGGTTCGCGGGACTTCTGGCGACCGACGACCGCACGCCTGTGGACTGGCCAGTACTGGCGTGAACCTGGCCAGGGGGTGACGACGTCGGATGCCGGTGACAGGATGTCCTCATGCCTGAGATGCCAGAGGTCCAGGGACTCGTCGACTTCCTCGGCGAGCGCGCGACAGGTCGCACGATCACGAGGACCAGCGTCGGTGCGATCGCCGCGCTGAAGACGTTCGATCCGCCGAACACGGCGCTGCACGGTGCGACGATCACGGGCACCGCACGGCACGGCAAGTTCATCGACCTCGCCTGCGGCGACGACCTGCATCTCGTGTTCCATCTCGCGAAGGCGGGCTGGCTGCGGTGGTACGAGGAACTGCCGACGACCCTGATCAAGCCGGGAAAGAGCCCGATCGCCCTCCGCGTCGCGCTCGACGACGGCAGCGGGTTCGATCTGACCGAAGCAGGAACCAAGAAGTCGCTCGCCGTCCACGTCGTGCGCGACCCGCAGGACGTACCGGGCATCGCGCGCCTCGGCCCCGATCCGCTCGCGCCCGAGTTCGGCCGCGACGTCTTCGCCGGCCTGCTCTCCGGCAGGCGCATGCAGATCAAGGGGCTCCTGCGCGACCAGGGCGTGATCGCCGGCATCGGCAACGCCTACAGCGACGAGATCCTGCACGCGGCGCGCATGTCGCCGTACGCGATCGCCGCGACGCTCGACGACGGCGAGATCGATCGGCTGTACTCCGCGATGCAGGAGACGCTGCGCGATGCCGTTGCCGAGGCATCCGGCAAGCCGCCCGCCGATCTCAAGGACGCCAAGCGCCGCGGGATGCAGGTGCATGCCCGCAGAGGTGAGACGTGCCCGGTGTGCGGCGACATCGTGCGCAGCGTGTTCTTCGCCGATCGCTCGCTCGAGTACTGCCCGACCTGCCAGACCGGCGGCAAGGTGCTCGCCGATCGGCGGCTGTCGCGGCTGCTGAAATAGTCACGGAATGAAATCCGCCCAGGCGCGTTGACTACACTCAGAGCAGCACACGTGCTCCGGGGTCGGTGAGAATCCGAACCGGCGGTGACAGTCCGCGAACGTCTCGATTCATCCGAGACGCCGATCCGGTGGAATTCCGGAACCGACGGTGATGCGAGAACCATCTCGCTAGTCCGGATAGGAGGCAGCACGGGGCGCGCACGCGCGTCCTCGGCCACCCCGGGAACCTTGACCAAGAGGATGACCGATGGCAGTGACCGAGTCTGAGCGCCGGGCGATGACCCGCGCTCTCGAACTCGCCGTCCGCGGCCCACGAGGAGCCAACCCGCAGGTCGGAGCCGTGTTCCTCTCCCCCGACGGCGAGATCATCGCCGAGGGCTGGCACCGGGGGGCCGGAACCGCGCACGCCGAGGTCGACGCGCTCTCCCATCTCGAACCGGGTGCCGCACGCGGAGCGACCGCCGTCGTGACCCTCGAGCCCTGCAACCACACGGGACGCACCGGACCCTGCGCTCTCGCGCTGATCGACGCCGGCGTGAGCCGCGTCGTCTACGCGCTGGACGACCCAGGGGCCGCGTCCGGGGGCGGCGCCGAGCGCCTGCGCGCCGCCGGTATCGAGGTCGAAGCCGGCGAGCAGGCGGATGCCGCGCGCACCGTCATCGCGGACTGGCTGACCGCCCAGCGCCTCGGCCGCCCGCACGTCACCGTGAAGTGGGCGCAGAGTCTGGACGGACGCGCCGCGGCGGACGACGGCACCAGCCAGTGGATCACCGGCCCCTCGGCGCGCGCAGATGTGCACCGCCGGCGCGCGGCATCCGGAGCGATCGTCGTCGGAACGGGCACGCTCCTCGCCGACGACCCCTCCCTCACCGCCCGCGATGGCGACGCGCTGCTGCCCGACCAGCCGATTCCCGTCGTGATCGGGTCGCGCGACATCCCCGCGGATGCCGCGATCCACCGGCATCCGCACCCGCCGCTGCACTTCGACACCCACGATCTGCACGCTGTCCTCGCCGAACTCCACCGGCGCGGCATCCAGCGGGTCTTCATCGAAGGCGGGCCGACGCTGGCCAGTGCCTTCGTGGCTGCGGGGCTGGCCGACGAGATCCTCGTGTACGTCGCCCCCGTGCTGCTCGGCGGTGCGCGCCTGGCCCTCACCGATATCGGTGTGGGGTCGATCGCCGAAGCGCGACGCCTCACCGTCGACGAGTGGATGCCGCTCGGCGCCGATCTGCTCGTCATCGCCCGCCCGGCCGACTCCGACGCAAGGGAAGAAGGAAGCTGATGTTCACCGGAATCATCACCGAGATCGGCGAGATCACCGCCATCGCCCCATCGGGAGACGGATGGCGGCTCACCGTCCGCGCAGCAGGCGCGGCCGCAGACGCCTTCCACGGCGAGTCCATCGCGGTATCGGGCGTCTGCCTCACGGTCGTCGACTCGACGCCGGAGACCTTCGACGCGGACGTCATGAAGCAGACGCTCGACGTCTCGGCGCTGGCCTCGGCATCCGTCGGAGCGACCGTCAACATCGAGAAGGCGATGCCGGTGGGTGCACGCCTGGGCGGACACATCGTGCAGGGGCACGTGGACGGTATCGGCCGCATCGTGGAGGTGCGTCCCGGCGACCAGTGGAGCGTCCTGCGGGTCGCGCTCCCCGTCGATCTCGCCCCGCTCGTCGTAGACAAGGGCTCCATCTCGATCGACGGCACATCGCTGACGGTGAGCGCAGTGAGCGACGCCGGCGCGACCGACCACTGGCTCGAGGTCTCGCTGATCCCCGAGACCCTCGCCGCCACCACGCTCGGCTCCCGCGTCGTCGGCGACGCCGTGAATCTCGAGACCGACATCGTCGCCCGTCACGTCGAGCGCCTGCTCGCGTTCCGCTCTGCTCCGGAAGGAGGCTCGCGATGAGCCTTGCCACCATCCCCGCGGCCCTGGACGCCCTGCGCGCCGGCCGCCCCGTGATCGTCGCGGACGACGAGAACCGCGAGAACGAGGGCGACGTCATCCTGTCCGCCGAGCTCGCGACGCCGGAGTGGGTCGCGTGGACCGTTCGGTGGTCCTCCGGGTTCATCTGCGCTCCGATGCCCACCGACCTCGCCGATCAACTGAATCTGCCGCCCATGGTGGAGGCCAACGAGGATGCCCGTTCGACCGCGTACACGGTCAGTGTGGATGCCGCAGAGGGCGTCACCACCGGCATCAGCGCGCACGACCGCGCCCACACGCTGAACGTCCTGGCGAACGCGAACTCGACGCCGACGAGCATCATCCGCCCCGGGCACGTCCTGCCGCTGCGCGCCGTCGACGGCGGTGTCCGCGAGCGCAGCGGCCACACCGAGGCCGCGGTCGAGCTCATGAAGCTCGCCGGCCTGCGCCCGGTCGGCGCGATCGCCGAGATCGTCGCCGAGGACGGCAGCATGATGCGCCTGCCCGGCCTCATCGAGCTCGGCGAACGCGACGGCATCCCCGTCATCACGATCGAACAGCTCATCGCCCACCTGGACGAGGTCGATCCGCGCGACACGTCGCCCGCGGCATCCGCTTCGGGCAAGCGCAGGGTGAGCCTGCGTGCGGACGCGACCGTCCCCACCGCGCACGGGACGTTCCGCTTCCTCGCGTACAAGGATCGCGTCACCGGAACCGACCACATCGCGGTGGTCTCGGGCGAGCCCGGCGAGACGGCGCTGGTGCGGGTGCACTCCGAATGCCTGACCGGCGAGGCCTTCGGCTCGCTGAAGTGCGAGTGCGGTCCGCAGCTGGATGCCGCACTCGACGCGATCGAGAAGGACGGCGGCGTCGTGATCTACATGCGCGGCCACGAGGGCCGCGGCATCGGGCTGATCAACAAGCTGCGCGCCTACAGTCTGCAGGAGGAGGGCCTCGACACCGTCGATGCCAACCTGGCGCTGGGGCTGCCAGCGGATGCTCGTGAGTACGCGGCGGCGGCCGGCATCCTCAGCGATCTCGGCATCGCGAAGGTGCGTCTGCTCACCAACAACACCGACAAGGTGAAGCAGCTGCGCGAGCTCGGCCTGGATGTCGTCGAGCAGGTGCCGCTGATCGTCGGAGTCGGCCCCAACAACCACCAGTACCTCGAGACCAAGCGCGACCGGATGGGTCACATCATCGGAGAGGCGGAGCTCGCAGAGGCTCTCGCCGACGGAAAGGACAAGGCATGAGCGGCGCAGGAGCCCCGACCCCGCAGGAGCCGATCGACGCGACCGGCCTGAACGTCGTCATCATCGCCGGCACCTGGCACGACGTCATCACGGACGGCCTGATCGCGGGAGCCGAGCGGACTCTCAACGCCGCGCATGCCACGCACCGACTCGTACGCGTCCCCGGTTCGTTCGAACTGGCGCTGGCCGCGCAGGCGGCCTTCGCCGGAGGAGCGGATGCCGTGGTCGCCCTCGGCGTCATCATCCGCGGCGGGACGCCGCACTTCGAGTACGTCTCGGCGGCGACGACCGACGGCCTGACCCGGGTGTCGCTGGATGCCGGAAAGCCGGTCGGATTCGGCGTGCTGACGCTGGACGACGAGCAGCAGGGGCTCGATCGAGCGGGTCTTCCGGGTTCCAAGGAGGACAAGGGCGCGGAGGCGGCGGATGCTGCGCTGCGCACCGCGCTGCTGGTGAAGCAGCTGCGCGGCTGATCGGGGTCAGGCAGACCTACCTGGCGCATTGACGTCGAGGGGCCTAACGTGAGCGTCATGGAGACCCTGCGCCACATCGTTCTGTTCATCCACCTGATCGGCTTCGCGACACTGTTCGGCGCGTGGGCGGCGCAGGCGTTCGGCGGGAAACGTCAGTTCGGCAAGATCATGGAGTACGGCCTCCTGATCGCCGGCATCGCCGGGCTGGCGCTGGCGGCCCCGTGGGGGCTGCCGGAGGGCGCCGAGATGAACTACGTGAAGATCGGCACGAAGCTCGTCATCCTCATCGCGATCGGCGGCCTCGTCGGTTCCGGCCTGGCACGGCAGAAGCGCGGGGCGACGGTACCGTCTGCAGTCTTCTGGCTCGTCGGCATTCTCACGGCGGCGAACGCCGCCATCGCGGTGCTCTGGCGCTGACGCCGCTCACTCCAGTCGCAGTTCGTGCCGGTCAGGCGCGATCAACCGGCGTTCCGGTCGCATTTCGCGCCGGAAAAACGCGGTCAGAGCGGCACGAAGTGCGACCGGAACGCCGCGAGCAAGGCGAGACCGACACCAACTGCGACCGGGATCGGCGGGGAGTCGTCAGGTGCGCGGGCGCGGCGGAGCCGTACTCTCGCGGATGATGAGTTCCGTGCCGATGAGCGGCATCGATGTCATGCTCTCGCCGTCCAGTTCGGCGAGGAGCAGATCCACTGCGGCAGCCCCCACACGCTCCGGATGCTGCTGCACGGTCGTCAGCGGAGGCCACAGCTGCGCGGCATCCGGCAGACCGTCGAAGCCGACGATGCTGACGTCTCCCGGGACGTCCCGGCCGATCTCGCGGAATGCGCGCAGGACGCCGATCGCCATCTGGTCGTTCGCGGCGAAGACGGCGGTCACATCCGGCTCCTCCCGCAACCGCACGCCGGCCTGATAGCCGGAATCCGCGGACCAGTCCCCCACGAGCGCTTCGGGCACGCGGCATCCGTGCTCCTCCAGCGTCTCCTGCCAGGACTGCCGGCGACGCTCCGCCGAGTAGGACTTCTCCGGGCCCGCGACATGCCACACCGTCGCGTGACCGAGATCGAGCAGGTGCTCGGTCGCCAGCCGCGCTCCCTGAGCCTGGTCGGTGTCGACGAAGGGCCGCGTGGTCTCACGGCTCGAGTCGACGAAGACCACGGGGACGCCGGCCGGAATCTCCACCGCCGACTCGTCCAGCTGGTGCGCTTCGAGAACGATCACGATGCCGTCGACAGCGTGCTCCTCGAGACGGCGGAAGGCCCCTGCCACGGTCTCGGTGGCGCTGGATTCGATCGGGATCAGCGTGAGCGCGTATCCGGTCTGCGCCGCCCGGACCGCGATCGCGTCGAGCGTGCGCTGGTTGCCGTAGGAGCTGAACGAGAACATGACGACGCCGATCGCGCGGAAGCGCCCTGAGCGCAGCGCCCGCGCCGCGCTGTTGGGCCGGTATCCCAGCCGCTGCATGGCCTCCTCGACCCGCGTCCGGGTCGAGGCTCCGACATACCCTCGCGCGTTCACGACACGGGACACCGTCTGTCCTGAGACGCCGGCCTCGCGGGCGACGTCCTCCATCGACGGTTCACGCCGGCGCTGCGGCGATTCCGCCGGGGGCTCTGGAGACACGATCACCCATCGGTCCATGTGTTGACGTTGACACACTAGCATCGTGCTGAACGACGGCTTCGTGCGTCCGCACCCCGATCACCCTCTTCTCCGAAAGCACGGCACGTGACCACCTTCTCCATCGGCGACACCGATTTCCTCCGCGACGGCGCACCCCACCGCATCTTCTCCGGCGCACTGCACTACTTCCGTGTGCACCCGGACCAGTGGCAGGACCGCATCCGCAAGGCCCGGCTGATGGGGCTGAACACGATCGAGACCTACGTCGCCTGGAACGCGCACGAGCCGCGCCGCGGCGAGTGGGATGCCACCGGCTGGAACGATCTGGGCCGTTTCCTCGATCTCATCGCTGCCGAGGGCATGGACGCGATCGTCCGGCCTGGACCGTACATCTGCGCCGAATGGCACAACGGCGGCCTGCCGACGTGGGTCGACGCCGACGAGCGCACGCTGCGGTCCTCGGATCCGGCCTACCTCGCCGATGTGACCGGGTTCCTCGAGCGCGTGTACGAGATCGTCGTGCCGCGACAGATCCACCGGGGCGGGCCCGTGGTTCTCGTGCAGATCGAGAACGAGTACGGCGCCTACGGCTCCGACAAGGCCTACCTCGCAGAGCTCGTCCGGGTGACCCGCGCCGCGGGCATCGAAGTGCCGCTGACGAGCGTCGACCAGCCCACCGACCAGATGCTCGCCGACGGCAGTCTTCCCGAGCTGCACAAGACCGGTTCGTTCGGCTCCCGGAGCTCCGAGCGGCTGGCGACACTGCGCAGGCACCAGAGGACCGGTCCGCTCATGTGCTCGGAGTTCTGGGACGGCTGGTTCGACTGGTGGGGCGGCGTGCACCACACCACCGACGTCGCCGCCGCGGCCGGCGACCTCGACGCGCTGCTCGCGGCGGGCGCCTCGGTCAACATCTACATGTTCCACGGCGGCACCAACTTCGGCCTCACTAACGGCGCGAACCACAAGGGCCGCTACCTCCCGCTGGCGACCTCCTACGACTACGACGCCCCGCTCGACGAGGCGGGCAACCCGACGGCGAAGTTCTTCGCTCTGCGCGACGTGATCGCCAAGTACGCGCCCGTCCCGGACGAGGTCCCGCCGGCCGCTCAGCCCGCCCCGGAGCTCTCGGTCGAGCTGCACCCCGCCGGTACGTGGACGGATGCCGCGGCCACCGCCCCGGCATCCGATGCTCCGTTCTCGTTCGACGACCTCGGCCACCTCAGCGCACTGATGCGTTATGACGCCGAGCTGCCGGAGGGCTTCACCGGCGGCATCCTGCGCGTGGACGAGGAGATCCGCGACCTGGCGTGGGTGAGCGTCGACGGCCGGCGCGTCGGGACGCTCTCGCGCACCCGCCACGACCGCGCCATCGAACTCCCGGCCGGCCGGCGGCTCAGCATCCTCGTCGAGGACCAGGGCCGAGTGAACTACGACCATCGCCTCGGCGAGCACAAGGGCATGATCGGCGCGCCCGTCCTCGACGGCGCGACCCTGACCGATTGGACGTCGACGCCGCTGGACGTGGCGGAGATCGCAGCGGACATCGCCACCGGAACCGTCTCGGACGGCGAGGGCCCCGCCGCGTACGCCGGCGCGTTCACGCTCGATGCCGCATCCGATCTCTTCCTGGACACGTCGGCGTGGAGCAAGGGCTACGCCTTCGTGAACGGCTTCTTCCTCGGGCGGTACTGGCGCAACGGTCCGCAGAGCACCCTGTTCGTGCCCGCCCCGGCGACAGTCGCCGGCGAGAACCGCATCGTCGTCCTGGAGCTCGAGAACGTGCTCGAGCCGATCGCGTCCTTCGTCGCCGAGGCGTCGCTCGGCGACCTCAGCGAGTGACGCGACTGGTCGTAATCCCACAGGGAACGCACAGCCGGGCGTAAACTCCGATGTGCTCTTTCCCCACACGAGCGCCCCGGAGGCACCATGAGTTCCGTCACCAAGCCGGCCAACCCCCGCTCGCGCGTCATCACCGCGAGCCTGGTCGGCACGACCATCGAGTTCTACGACTTCTACGCGTACGCGACAGCGGCCGTCCTTGTCTTCCCGGTGCTGTTCTTCCCGAGTGACAACGACACCGCGTCACTCCTCGCGTCGTTCGCCGTGTTCGGCGCCGCCATGGTCGCCCGTCCGATCGGCGCGGTCGTGTTCGGACATTTCGGCGACAAGTTCGGCCGCAAGGCCACGCTGGTGGCGTCTCTTCTGACCATGGGCATCGCGACCTTCGTGATCGGCCTGCTGCCCACGTTCCAGCAGATCGGCTGGGTCGCTCCCCTGCTGCTGCTGATCCTGCGTCTGGCTCAGGGCTTCGCGCTCGGCGGCGAGTGGTCGGGTGCGGCGCTCGTCGCGACCGAGAACGCTCCGGCGGGCAAGCGCGCCTGGTACGGCTCGTTCCCGCAGTTGGGCGCACCGCTCGGCTTCATCATCGCGAACGTGCTGTTCCTGGCCATCAACTGGATGCTGCCGCACGGCGAGAACCCGGCGCTCAAGTCCGAGGCGTTCCTGGCGTGGGGCTGGCGCATCCCGTTCCTGTTCTCGGCCGTCATGGTCATCATCGGCCTATGGGTGCGTCTGAAGCTCGTCGAGTCCGACACCTTCAAGAAGGCATCCGATTCGGGCGCGATCCGCAAGCTGCCGCTGGTGACCGTGTTCCGCTTCCACTGGAAGCAGCTGATCCTGGGCACGTTCATCATGCTCGCGACCTACGTACTGTTCTACCTGATGACGAACTTCACGCTCACGTACGGCACCAAGGCGGCCGACCTCGAGACGGCGTCCGCCGCCGCCCAGGCCGCTGCGGAAGCGACCGGCAAGGCGTTCGATCCCGCCGCGTTCGCCGCGCAGTTCTACCCGGGTCTCGGATTCGGATACACCGACTTCGTCCTGATGCAGATCATCGGCGTCGTGTTCTTCGGCGTCTTCACGCTGCTGTCCGGTCCGATCGCCGACGCGATCGGCCGACGCAAGCTGCTGCTGTGGACCACGGGTGCGATCATCGTCTTCGGGCTGCTGTTCAACGTGTTCCTGCTGCCTCAGGCCGACCCCAAGTTCACGGGTGCACTCACGCAGGCATTCCTGATCTTCGGCTTCGTGCTCATGGGAACGACGTTCGGACCGATGGGGGCGCTCCTGCCCGAACTCTTCCCGACGAACGTCCGCTACTCGGGATCCGCGATCGCGTACAACGTGTCGTCGATCCTCGGCGCCGCGGTCGCCCCGTTCATCGCGGTGGCGCTGTGGGCGCTCGTGGACGGGCAGCCGTGGCTCGTCGGCGTGTACCTGTCGTCGATGGGCGTGCTCACGTTCATCGCCCTGATCTTCACGCCGGAGACCAAGGACCACGACTACGAGTCCGACCTCGGGGTGGGCGCCGCGCTGTAACGACGCCACGGCGGCGGCTTCGTCGTCCGTTCGAATCGCTCGATTGACCCTTCGTCAGCCCGGTTCGGGGTCATTCGAGCGATTCGAACGCCGGGCGGTGCTGACCGGGTCAGTAGCGGGCGAACACGCGCCGAGTCGCGCCGTCGACCACCAGCGCGCCGCCGTACGGCAGGACCCACTGCGGCCGGGTGTGTCCGAAGGGCACGCCGACGCAGACCACGGCATCCGGGTTGTAACGCGCGATCGTCGCGATCACGGCATCCCGCTGCGCGTCCCGCAGACTCCGGGCCTCGGCATCCGTCGGGTGGAACTCGAAGTCGCTCACCGGCGGACGGGCGACGACGACACCGGCCACGGTGTTCAGGATGCCGCGTTCGCCGAGCCCGCGCAGCCAGCGCGTCACCCAGCCGGCGCTCGGGCGCTCCTCACTCGTCTCGAGGAGGAGGATCGCCCCGTCCAGTTCGGATGCCGCAGGCAGCCGATCGACCCACGCGAGTTCGTCGAGCACTTCGAGGCAGCCGCCCCAGGTGCGGCCTTCGACGCGCACGGGCGGTCCCGCCCACGTCCAGGACTCGGTCGCGGTGCGGTCGCCGAACTCGGTCAGCGCGCGCGGGTCCTCCCAGCGTCGGCCGACGTCCTCGGACTCCCCCGGCTCCGTGATCTCGATCTCACCGCCGTCGAGCAGCGCGGCCCGAAGCGATCTCGCGTGGATCTCATCCACCGAGGGCCCGGGGCCCAGGTGCACGGCCGTCGAGCCGCCGTAGTACCCGGCGATGCCGAGGCCCCACAGCCAGTTCAGGATGTTCGTGTTGTCGCTGTAGCCGATGAACGGCTTGGGGTCCGCCTGCGCGAGTGCAGCATCCAGGTGCGGGATGACGAGCATCTGGTCGTCTCCGCCGATCGTGGCCAGGATGCCGCGGATGGACGGGTCCGCGAATGCAGCATCGACGTCGGCGGCCCGCGCTTCGGGACTCGCGTCGAGCAGGCGGGTGGTCGGGTACTCGACGGGGACGAGCCCGGTGAGTTCGATCAGCCGGCGCAGCGCCTGATCGTGCAGCGCCGGCGCGACGGCCGGTGCGGCGAATGCGGGCGACAGGATGGCGACGCGGTCACCGGGGACGAGCTTGGGCGGGACGATCATGCCTCCATCCCATCACGAACTGGCGCATCAATTCGTCAATAGAAGTTGACGATTGACGGCCGTCAATGTATGTTGACTTTCGGGAGGTCATCTTGAACACGCGCACAGCCAACGCCACGGACCCCGCCGGCGAGCCGATCGCCGAACTACACCGCCTTGCCGATCTGCGCCGCGAGATCGCCCGTTCCGAGGAGGCGCAGGTGCGCAGGGCGCGCACCGCCGGCTACTCCTGGCAGGCCATCGCGAGCGCCCTCGGCGTCAGCAAGCAGGCCGCGCACCGCCGGTTCGGGCGCGCGTAGCGACCCGGTCAGCAGGTCTCGAGCACAGCACGCGCCGCTTCGCGATCGGGGTCGTCGATGCCCAGCGCGTAGGCGCCCAGCACTCCGACCCACTGCTCGACGTACGCGCAGCGCAGGGTGGGCTCGGGAGGCAGCCAGTCGGACGGCCCCGATGCGCTCTTGGACTGATTCGTGTGCTGGGAGGCCGCGACGAGATTCTCCGGGTCGTTCGCGAACGCGGTGCGCTGCTCGTCGGTCCATTCCCAGGCGCCGTGCTCCCACGCCCATCCGAGCGCCACGACATGATCGATCTGCACGAGCACCGACGTGTTCTGGCCCGAGACGAATGCGGTCGCGGTTCCGTCGTACGGATCGATGAGATCCCCGGCCAGCACCTTGCAGTCCCGGGTCCCTGCCTTGAACACCGGATTCAGCAGGTCGCGGCCCAGGACATCGTTGCGGGTATCGCACCCGTTGCGATCGACGTCCGCCCAGCGCTGACCGAACAGGTCGCGGTCGTAGTCGTACGGCGCGTACCCCGAGACGGACTCCAGGCCAGACAGGATGCCGAGCGCCTGGTGAGCAGTCCCGTCGGGATCGGGCTGCGGTGCGGATGCCGTGGGAGCGGGGGTCGCCACGGCATCCGGAACCACCGTCCCCGCCGACGGCGCTTCCGTCGACGGCGCCACGGCGGGTCCGCCCGTCGCGGGCGAAGGATTCGGGGACGCGATGCCGACGCCGATCGCCGCCCCCGCGACGACGACCGCGACCATCGCGATGAGCAACCACCTGCCGCGCAGGCGACCAGGGATGCCTCGACGCCGTGTCCTGACCTGCTCTCGCCCTGGGCGCCGCGCCGGAGACCGCCCGAGCGGTGGCGCGGCGCGTCCGGGCGCAGACCGGTAGGCCCCCGGTTCGCGCGGGGGCGGAGTCGGCACCACGTCAGACGCCGCTGTCGTAGGTCTCGGGGTCGACCTCGATCGCGACCGCGTGCTGCGGGGCATCCCACAAGCCGATCGCAGCGATCGGAAGGGGACCTGCGACGTCCACGCGCCACACCAGGTCGATCCCGGCCCGCCCCGAACCGCGGAACGGGGCCGTCACGACCCTGGCGTCATCGTGGAAGTCCAGCTGCCGCTCGAGACGATCCGGCATCACGAGGTAACTGGTGACGTTCTCGTGGTGGCCCTCCTGCACCTGGCGCTGAGCGAGCCAGGTCGCGCTGAGCGGTGTCACCGGCTCACGGCGCCCGGCCAGCGAATCGAGCAGGAAGTCATCCCAGGCGATGCCGTCGTCCCCGCCGACCGGGTCGGTCATCTGCGCCAACGCGTCCAAGGGGTCGTCGTCGATCGCGGTGACCCGAGGCTTGCTGCCGTGCAGCGAGTGCCGCTGGATCTCGCCCATCAGCTCGCGCAGCCGCGGTGCCGCGACACGCGTCAGCACCGATTCCTGCGACATGGCGTCGCGCAGCATCCGCCTGGCGTTGTTCGAGGAGTGCGGGAGATCATCATCCAGCGCACCGACGCCGAAGGACGCTCCGTCCTGGCCGAGCTCGGCGCCGACTTCGCGCACGAGATCCCGGAAGGCATCCGCGCGCCAGCCGCGCCGGAGCAGGTGCTCGGTGGTCATCCGCCTCAACCGGGTCGCTGCGGCGTAATCGGTCTCGACGACGGTGCCGATGTTCATCGCGAACGGCAGAGACTCCCGTGCGACCTCGTAGTCCGGCTTCGACTCCCACTCCGGTCGGATCGCCCACGGATGGTGCACGGCTCTGGCGAGCAGGTCGAGCCAGTCGACCGTCTGGCGGTGCAGCGAGGACAACCGGGCGAGCTCGCGTCTGGCGTGCCGCGAGGCATCCGAGATGTGTTCGAGGTGCGCATGCGTGAGGTCGACGTGCCGTTGGAACGTCGACCAGCCCCGATGGTAGGCGGCGAGGAAGCCCATCGTCAGCATCGCACCGATCACGAGCGCGGCGGCGATCGTCATCCAGGTGTCCGGATACCAGAAGCCGACCCGGCGCATGGAGTCACGCAGCTGCGGGATGAGCAGCGGAAGCAGTTCCACCAGGGCCACGGCCCCGATGATCACGAGCCAGGAGATGAGCATCCGGAGATGGAATGCCTTCCGCAGGCGGATCAGTTCGCCGGGCATCGGAGCACGCAGGCGATCGATCTCACGGGCGTAGCGCGAGACCGCGGTCTGCGCCGCGGTGCGGTCGGCGTTGAGCGCCGACAGCAGACGCCACGTGAACGACCGATCCCTGGCCACCGCCCAGCTGTCGTACGAGGCGAGTGCGCCGTCGCGCCGTCGACGCTCGTCCTCTGCGGTCTCTGCACGCGCCGCCGCGGCGTCCCGACGCGCTCTGGCGTCCTCCCACTGCACGCGCATCTCGCGCTGCATCTGCTCGCGGTGCTCGCGGTTCGCCGTCTGCTCGGGCGTCTCCGGCGCTGTCGCGGCCGGTGGGGCGGGTGCGGGAGCAACCGCCCGGGCGGGGGCGGGCGGCTGGCCAGCCGCCGTGTCGGATGTCGTGGAAACGGATGCCGGAGTTGCGACAGCCTCAGCCGCAGCGCCGACGCCGGGCTCGTCAGCGGCGTCGGGCTCCGCGACGTCGGGTTCGGCGACGTCGGGCTCCACGATCTCGGCCTCGTCGGCAGACATCGTCTGACGCGCGTCGACCGACTCCGGGTCGACAGACGTGCCCTGAGACGCGACCTCGTTGGGATCCGCGTCAGCCTCCTCTGAAGCCGCCTGCTCACCCGGATGGGTCGACGGCTCGGAGAGCTCGGCCGACCGGGATGCCGAGTCGGCGGAGAGCGCCGCCGTCACCGGAGCGGCATCAACCGGCGCCGCTTCCTCGCCGCCGACCGGCTCGACGATCGGCGAGACCGTCGATTCGACCACGGACTCCGTGGCTGGCGGGACGGCGGCCGACGAGCCCGGGATCGCGGCGGCGACGGGCTCGGGAAGCAGCCGGAACGCGTGCTCGGCCGCCGCGACCTCGTTGGCCGCCTGCTGGGCCTCCCCGACACCGGCGCTGGCCCACGCGGCCAGGTGCGTGCGGGGCTCGCCCGTGGCGAGGACGTACCAGTCCACGGGAACGGGCAGATTCGCCGGGCCCTCTTCGATCGTCCAGACCTCGTCGGGATCGGGGAACACATCGGAGACGCGGCCGAAGACCGGCACCTTCTCCTCGATCTTCTCGAACCCCAGCTCGCTGAGATCCGAACTGCCGTCGAGGGAGCCGAAGACGAGTTCGCGCAGCCGCGCCCACAACCGCGGCGTCGTGCGCACGCTGCTCATGCCGACCGGGGCCGCCATCACCGCGCGTGCGGCCTTCTCGGTATCGAAGATCGCGTCGCGTCGCGCGATGACCTGCGCATCCCTGGCATCCAGCACCGCGTCGTAGTCCTGCCCGACGATGTGCGTGCCGTCATCGGACTGCAGCTGCCGCGTGAGCGCTCTGCCGGTGCGCGACGTGACCCAGCGCCACGTCCAGCGCGGCATCGACGCGAGCTTGTCGACGCCGAACGACGAGAAGCGACGCAGCTGCTCGCCGATCCCGATGCGCCGGCGGTCGGGCTCGCGCTCCTCGTCGATCGGGTGGAAGCTCAGCGCGCCCTGATCGAGCGACATCGATGCGTCCACCATCCGGTCGACGTAGCCGGAGACGAGGCTGTCCTCGATGAACGCGGTGCCCGTGGGCGGTGAACCGGCGCTCGGATCGATCAGCAGCGAATCGGAACGGCTGGCCATGTCGAGCACCTGCGCCGCCGTCCGCCGGCCGAGCGCCTCGGTGATCACCGCGTTGACGAACACGCGCGACACCCACACGCTCTGATGGCTGGACGCCTCGCGCTGCACCAGCTCGAAGCTGCCGACGCCCGCCCCGTTCCACAGCCCGGCGACGCTCGCCAGATGCATCAGGGCGAACCCGACGAAGCGGTCGTTGTCGCGGACGAAGGCATCCCCCGACCACGGCGTCGAGCGGTCCTCCGGCGAAGCCACGACGACGGTCCCGTACTCGGATGCCGCCCAGTCCACGCGCTGCTGCAGTTGGAACTCGGTCGGCGCGCAGATCAGCGTGAGCCGGCTGAGATCGGTCGGCTGATCCGCGATGCTCACCGACGGCACCGCCATCGGCATGGACTTGACGAGGTACTCCCCCACCTGCTCCGCGATCTCGTCCTGCTCGGCGTCGACTTCGCGCGACGGCACGGCCGAGCGGAGTTTGACCAGCCGCACGAGAGCGAGGCTCTCCCTCGCCAGTGTCTCGAACAGATCGACGTCGACCGCGGTCATCCGATGATCCCGGTCGAGCAGAAGGATCGTCGCACCGATGCGCGGCGGGCCCGATCGCGCGCGTCGGACCTTCTCGGGACGCACCCAGAGAGCGGGCCCGAGCAGGCCCATCCTCGTCCACTCCCCGGCGAGCTGGAGCAACGACTCCCCCTGCTGCCCGCTGGGGAGCAGGATCACGCTGACCTTGCGATCCGGCCAGGACGAACGGACCATGTCAGACTCCGGTGTCGACGGCGCGCGTCGCCATCACGGCCGACGACAGGCTCTGCAGCGCCGCGGCGACCTGATGACGGATCTCCCAGCTCACCGGGTAGTCGTACACGGACACCGAGAAGTCGTGCTCGGCGACCTGGGAGCGGAAGTTGACGTATTCGTCGCCGAAGTAGTCGCGCAGCGCCTGCTGGCGGGATGCGAGCGTGCCGGCCTGGTCGCCCGCACGCGCGGCATCCGGAACCGGAGCATCCGGGGCGAGTCGCCCCTCCTGGACCCAGCGCACCAGGGTGTCGGACATCTCGAGGTCGTCACCACCGAGGAACGCGAGGATCTGGTACGGGCGCAGCGGCTCCAGCGACTCCTGCGTGTTGCACAGCGCGAGCGCGATCGTCAGCGACTGCATGACCACACCGGGGTAGTCGTACGGCTGCGTGCGCCGCGTGTCCAGCAGCGGCCGCGGGAAGCCCGCGTGCCGCCGGGACTCCGGGTCCCACAGCGACAGTCCGGGGCCGCGCTCCCCGCCGTCGGCGTCGACCTTGAGCCAGCCCAGCGCCTTGGCGACGTACCAGCCGCGGATCATCGCGTTGATCACGGTCGGATCCGCCGGGATCGCCTCGCCGAGCAGACGGGACCGCTTGAAGCGCCAGAACGCCTCACGGCTCTCCTGCGTGTTCGACTGCCGCAGCCAGTCGCGCGCGATCGGCTCCATGACGGAGTCCATCACGATCGGCTGGTAGGGGAACCCGCTCATCGCGAAGACCTCGATGCCCTCGACCCGCGCGTCCTGGAACCAGCTGTCCGAGACCGCATCGTTCCAGAATCCCATCGCGCCGAGCACCTGCTTGGTCACGGCGTACATCTCCGTGCCCGCCTTGAACGGGATCGAGCTGAACACCAGGCTGGTGGCCTCGTTGACCGACTTGTCGTGCACGAGGCGCAAAAGGGTCGGGTTCAGCTTCACGAGCGGCTCGCTCGCCCCGAGCGCGGACTGCAGCTGCTCGCGGAACTTCTCCCGGCGGCGCCCGAATACGTCGGGGGCGAGCTCGGACTCGTCGAAGAAGCTGCGCAGGTCCTCCGTGACGTAGGAGTTGAAGGCGGTGCCCTCGCGGCGCATCCACTTCCGGGCGCGGTCGACGTAGGCATCCGGCGTGGTCGCCATCGTGAACCGCGGGTTCTGCGGCGATCGCGACGCCTCTGGGTCGGCCGTGACCGAGGGCTTCCAGGTGCGGGCCTGATCGATCATCGACCAGGTGCCGGCGTCCTCCTCGCTGCGCGAGACGGGCGCGACACCGACGATGAGCTCTCGCACGGCGTCGAGGATACCGTCGGCGAAGCGTCCCGTCCCCTCCGAGAAGGTCGAACGGATCAGGCTCTCGAACTCCCGCGGGTACTCGTCCTGCTCGACGAGCAGCCGCTCGTTCGGAGCCGGGGTGTACTTGCGCGGAACCGTCGAGTCCTCGCGCTTGGGCCAGAAGTCGTAGTCGTTGTCGCGGTCGTCAGCGGTCTTGCGTGCCTTCACGCGCAGCGCCAGCTCCTTGTACGCACCCTCGAGGTGCACGCGCAGCGGGCTCAGGAACTCGCGGCGCAGCTCGTTCAGCAGCTGCGCGGCGCTGCGCCGCAGCGGCGCCTCCGCCGCCCATTCGAACGCCTGCTGGATGCGCTCGACGGCGCCGATCACGGCATCCTGATCCGGACGGATCGACTGCTGGTTCGGCGCGCTCTGCAGCTGCTCGCTGACCAGAGACGGCAGCGACTGCACCCACTCCTCATGCATCTGCGCCTCGGACTCGAGACCGTCCACGGTGCTCTTGAGCGTGCGGTCCAGTCGCGTGAGCAGCTCTGCCACGACCGGCAGGCCGTTGGTCGCGACGTGCTCGGCGATGACCCGCAGCATGTCGCCTGGTGCCTCGCGCTCCCAGGTGTCCAGCAGCACCTGCCGGTGGTTCTGCTCGATGCGCAGCAGTTCGGGCTTGCGCACCGACCACTCCGCGAGCAGGCGCTGACTCCAGGTCGTGAGGTCGAGCCCGCCGTTCTTGTCGAGCTGGTTCGGGTCGTTCAGACGCATCTGGATGTCCTGGCCCAGCTTGGTGGCCAGCGCCGCACGCTCAGCGGCTGGGCGCAACCGGTCGATCACGTCGTTGTGGTCGTCGGTGTCCTCGTTGAGCCGCAGCTCGCGGATGAAGAGCTGATAGTCCTGATCGGCGCGGACCGAGATCCACTCGGCTTCGGTGCGCTGGGCGAACAGCGGATCGGCCTCGGTGTGCGCGTACAGCATCCGATCGATGACGGAGCGGGCGAGGCGCTCGGCCGAGTACTCGAAGAACTTCTCGCGTCCCAGCGTCACGCGCCCGAAGCCCATCGAGGAAAAGGCCGGCGAGTGATGGGCCGAGTTGATGAGACCGGTGGCATCCGGAAGCACGTTCGCGCCGACGCGGGCCTGCCAGTTGCCCGACGCGTACGCCGTGATGCTGTCCTGCACCCGATCGTCGGTGATCCACGCCGAAAGACTCGCCGACACCGCGTTGTAGACCTCGCTCTGGTCGGCGAAGGTCACCTTGGAGTTGCTGCGCCCCACGATGAACGGGTACGCGGCGCCCACACGATCGCGGGCGCCGCCGTACGACGGTGCCACACCCTGCGTCTGCAGCAGCTCGATCGTCGAGTTCGACGGGGTGTCGGTCCAGAAGCCGTTCATGGTCTCGGCGATCGCGGCGAGCGCGTTGCCCGGCGTACCGGCTGTGACGCCCAGCTGATCGAAGACGTCCGGGGCGTAGAGGATGCTGAAGACCTCGTTCGACCACGGGTACTGCTTCGCGGTCGACTTGACGATCTCGATGATGTCCAGGAACTGTCCGGCGCCCGAGCCGCCGGCCACCGAGGAGACGACGATCACGGTCGGGCTGCTGTTCGCCGACTCGTCCCTGGCGCGCAGGGCGCGTCCCAGCGTCTGGAGTTCGGCCAATGCCGCGGCATCCCCGAGCCGGGCGATCGCGTTGCGCGCGGCGACGGCGATGTCCCTCGTCGACGACAGCGCGACGGCACGGCCGACGGCACGGAACTGACCGGCGCCCTTCGTGACGTCCACGCGGACGCGCTGCGGGTCGGGCAGCTGGCGGCGGATGTCGGCGTGCACGCTCTGGTTCGTCGCGTGCGCTCCCTCGATCGTCTTGTAGACGGTGTCGTAGTTCGCGCCGGCCGAGACGAGGCCCTTGTACTCCTGCGCAGGCAGGAAGGGCGCCGGGTAGTCGACGCCGTCCTGCACGGTCGGGGTGTCGAAATGGAGGAACTGCCAGGCGGCGGGGAGACCGCCGGACCAGCCGGCCTGCTGCAGCTTGAGCTCGAGCTGGTACTTCAGGCCCCGGAGCGTCTTTCCGCCGGAGCCGCCGACGCCGATGATGAGGAAGGGACGAAGCATGATGTCTCTCTGTCTGTCGAATCGGTCGCTGTGTCAGGGACGCGGGGGCGGCGGGGTGACTGGTCGCGGCGGTGGCGGGGTGCCGGGGCCGCCGGATCGCGGCGGCGTTGCGGAGCCGCCACCGCGAGCGGGTGGAGCGGACGAACCCTGCGCACGGCCCGGAAGCGGCGGAGGCGCGGCCCCGTCGGACGACGGTCGCGGCGCCGGAGCGGATGCCGTGGCACTCGCTTTCTCCGACCTCGGCGTTCCGGAGCCGCGGCGGGCGCCGACCGGCGCCGCCGAGCGATCGCTCTCGACGAGGTCGGCGCGGGCGCGGTTGACCGCCTCGGCGAGCGTCGAGTCGACCGTGATCTCGGCCAGGCGCTGCGCGTGCTGCCCCTGGTCGCTGGGCGATGCACGGTGGTAGATCACGACCGTTCCGGTGACCGCGTCGCCGCGCGCGGTGCGGCGCAGTTCGGCTTCGGGCACGACGATGCCGAAGAAGCGATCCAGTGGCAGCTTCGCGAAACGCAGTCGGCGCCCGGTGTCCTTGGACCCCGTCACCATCCGGCCGGCCCTGGCGGTGATGAGCGCCATTCCGGTCGGTGCGGTGACGTCGTACCACGGGGCACGCAGCGGGAACCACGGCACGCGCGCCCGCAGTGTGCCGAGCACCGGGTCGGAGATCGAGCGTTCGCCGTCGGACGGCGACCGGTAGGCGAAAGCGTCCGACAGAGCGCTGCCCTGGTTCGGTGCGGTGATCTGCACGCCGGCCGGCGCGATCTCGATCGGGAACGCGGCGCGCTGCGTGCTCTTGGGGACGTCGATGCGGGTCGTGAGCCAGTTGAGCACCCACAGCACCAGCAGCGGCAGCAGGAGTCCGATCGCCAGCAGCGCCAGCGCCAGCAGCAGCACGGCCGCCGTGTTCACGGGATGCGTGGAGCGGAACTCGAGCGGCACGTTCTGCTCGACGCTCTCGCCGTTCGCGGACGTGAACGTGATCGGCACGGCTGCGGCGACATCGCTGTCCGCGGCGATCTCGTTCGCTGCGGTGACCGGGATCTGCACCTCCCCGTTCTGCGGAACGGTGATGCACCCGTTCTCGTCCAGCCCCGCGAAGCTCCAGCGCCAGGCGTCCGCGCGGTCACCGGCGTCGCTCGTGATCGCCACCGCGTCCGCGGCGACGCAGACCGTTCCGTCACCGCCCTCGGTCGGTCCGAGGATCGTGACGACGCCCTCGGCCTTGCCGTCGGAACCCTCGAGATCGCTCAGCCGCGCGGGCGGATTGGTCACGGCGTGCGGGAACTGCGCACCGAGCGTGAGCGTGATCGTCTTCTGCGTCGTCACCGGAGCCAGCTGCAGGTCGTGCTCCTGAGTGCGCAGCGGATCGATGGAAGCGGCGACGTCGATCGTCGCGGCGTTCACGTCGGCGGGCAGCGGGATGGTGATGCGCCCTGACTCGGGGTCGACGGTCGCCTCCGGCAGCACGGTACGGGCGCCGTCCGCGAGGTAGGACGCGGTGAACGCCGCCTCCCCGAACCGACCGAGATCGACGGCGTCTCCCTCGGCGTCGCGCACGGTGGCGTTGAGCGCAGCCGCGAACGACCCGTCCGGCGACATCTCGATCTCGTTGACGTCGTCGAACTCGATGCGCAGATCGCTGAACAGGTACAGCGACGCGGAAGCGCGATTGGCCGCTTCCAGCTGCCACCGGCCCTCGGCATCGTCGCCGTCGACGACCACCTCGATGGTGCTCGCGCCGTCGCTCTCGGTGACGTCAGCCCCCTCGGCGTCACCGGCGGTGAGCGGCGACCTCCCCGACCCCTCCGGCGGCGTCAGCGTCCAGTCGTCGGACACGATCACGCGGAAGCGCGAGACGCCCTCGTCGATCCAGAATCCGCCGTCCTCGTCGAACGGCTGCGGGAATCCGCCGGCCACCTGGGCGCTCAGCTGCAGGAACACCAGCGACAGGGCATCGGGCCCGTCCGCGTTGACGAACGCGCCGTGCACGAACGTGTCCGGCATCGGCTGCTGCCCGCACACCGGATCGGCGCCCGGTTCGCTGCCCTCCACGAGCGTCTGCATCGTCGGCGCGGCGTCCGCGGCATCCGATCCGACCGCGAGCAGCGCGCCGACGACCACGACACCGGACTGGCGGAACGTGTTGAAGACGCCGTACCCGGAAGGCGTCGCACCCCGGTCGCTGAGAGGGGCGCCGCACATCGCGTTGAGCGCGTCGAAGTCCTCCTGCTGCTGGCCGTCCGGTGCCTGGATGTCCAGCGCGCCGTCGGTGAGCCAGATGAGCATCTGGCAGCCCGGCGCCGCGCTCTGCTGGCCGGCGAGCTGCTGCTGGGCGCCTGCGAGGGCATCCGGCCAGTTGGTGTAGCCCTCAGGGCGCTTCTGCCTGATCGTCTCGGCCAGCTTCTCGGGGCTGGCGTCGTCGTAGGCCTGCCAGCCGATCGACGCGGAGTAGTCGGACGCGAAGAAGCCGGCGCCCCAGTTCACTGTGATGTCGTCATCGAGAGCGCCCAGCTGCGCGAGGCTGTTGCCGAGGATCTGCGCGCGGACCGTGTCGGGATCCGAGCCTGGGCCACCGCCGTCCGCCCGCCGCAGCGACGTCGACGAATCGATCAGGTAGTAGACGTTCAGGGTGCTCTGCGAGGCCAGGCACGCGCGCAGGTCGGCGATCGCCGCGTTGCCGGAGTCGGAGAGCTCGCCTCCCGAGACCGCCGTGACGACGGGAGCCGCCATCGGCACGGTCGCCGCGACAGCCGACCCGGCGAGACCCAGCGATGCCAGCACGGCGACAGCGGCACCGGCGACAGCCGCCCTGAACCGTGCACTCGACCTCACGAGAGCCCCCACGCCTCGGACAGTGGAACGCTGAGATTCAGGATGTGCCAGACGCCGACCACGACAGCCGGCCAGAGCGCCCAGCGCAGGATCGAGGTGTAGCGCGTGCGGATCGTGAAGTTCGCGTTGCGGCGCAGCCCGCTGCGCTGGGCGATCACGTCCCACCCGTAGCAGGCGATCACGATGAGGGGCGTGAGCAGATAGCCGACGAAACTCAGCCACCAGTACTCCGCCAGGACGAGCGGGAACGGGACGCCGAGGAACAGCTCGACCGGGGCGCTGAACCCGGCGATCACGACGATCGCGATGACGAGGCTCACAGCGAGAGCAGCGATGCCCGCGCCCACAGGGACGGGCGAGGCCGCAGCCGCCGGCGACGCCGGTCGCGCCGTCGCGTGAACCGTTGATGTCATCGCGTGCCTCCACCCCGACGCGGGCGGCGCCCGGCGTTCTTTCCCCGTACTCCACACATTAGCGACGGCCTCCGACTCTGCCTACAAGACTCCTGGGAGCCCTGGCGGTGACATCATCCCGCGTGAACCTCCGCTCCCGATCACAGTCGCGCTCGACAGGAAGTACGGTTTGAGTACTCCCTTTCTCAGAACGAGGTCCCCGCATGTCCCGCACGGCGCCCGCACGCCGCCGCGGTCGCGGCGCGCCGCAGGATGGTCCGCGCGCCACGTTCCGCCAGCTCCTCCCCTTCCTCTTCGAGCACAAGCGCACCCTGATCATCGTGGCGGTGCTCAGCGTGTTCGGCGCCGCGACCTCGCTGGTTCAGCCGCTGCTCGTCGGCCAGGTCATCACGGCCGTGCAGATGCAGCAGGCGCTCGGCGCGCTCGTCTGGCTGCTGATCGGCTTCGTGATCCTGTCGTCGATCATCTCCGGCTACCAGCACTATCTGCTGCAGCGCACGGGAACGGCCGTCGTGCACTCGTCGCGTCGCCAGCTCATCGCGCGCATCCTGCACCTGCCGGTCAGCGAGTTCGACGCCCGGCGCACCGGAGACCTCGTCTCCCGCGTCGGCACGGACACCACCCTGCTGTACGCCGTGCTCACCCAGGGACTCGCGGATGCCGTGGGCAACGCCATCCTGTTCCTCGGCGCCCTCATCGCGATGCTCGTCATCGACCCGATCCTGCTGCTGCTGATCGTGATCGTGATCGGAGCATCCGTCGCCGTGGTCGTCGCCCTCAGCGGACGCATTCGCGAAGCGTCGACCGCGCAGCAGGTGAAGGTCGGAGAGCTCGCCTCCGGCGTCGAGCGCGCGGTCGGCTCGATCCGCACCGTGCGGGCCTCCGGCGCCACGGAGCGCGAGACCGAGGCCGTGTCGGAGCTGGCGAGCGAGGCGTACGGCCTCGGCGTCCGGATCGCGAAGGTCTCCGCCCTCGTCGTCCCGATCGCCGGCATCGCGCTGCAGCTCTCGCTGCTCGTCGTTCTGGGCGTCGGCGGGTTCCGGGTGGCATCGGGGGCGATCGAGATCGCCTCGCTCATCACGTTCGTGATGTTCCTCTTCATGCTCGTGATGCCGCTGGCGTCGACGTTCGGCGCGATCACGTCGGTCAACCAGGCGCTCGGCGCGCTCGGGCGCATCCAGGAGGTGCTCGACCTTCCGCAGGAGTCGGATGCCGACGTCGAGACGGCCGCCCGTGTCGGCCGCAGCGACGACGTCGCGAATGCCCCGGCGCTGGAGTTCCGCGACGTGCGCTTCCGGTACCCGGAGGCCGTCGTCGCGGCGCGCAAGGCCGCAGCGACCGAGGCGCACAGCGTCCTCGTCGACGCGCACCTGGAGCGCGACGGCGACGAGCATCTGCCGACCGACACCGGCAGCGACGTCCTCCGCGGTGTGTCGTTCGCGGTCCCTCGAGGGTCGCGGGTGGCCCTGGTCGGCCCGAGCGGCGCGGGCAAGAGCACGATCCTGTCGCTCATCGAGCGCTTCTACGACCCGACCGGCGGCTCCATCCGTCTCGACGGCCACGACATCCGCACGTATCCGCGCGCCGAATTGCGTGCGCACTTCGGGTACGTCGAGCAGGACGCCCCGACGCTTGCAGGCACCCTCTCCGACAATCTGCGCCTGGCATCGCCCGAAGCGACGGATGCCGACTGCGAGCGCGTGCTGCGCGCCGTCAATCTGGGGGACGTGCTCGAACGCGGATCGCTTGGGCTCGCGACTCCCGTCGGCGAGGACGGCGTGATGCTGTCCGGCGGCGAGCGTCAGCGTCTCGCGATCGCCAGGGCTCTGCTCACCGAGGCGCCGATCCTTCTGCTCGATGAATCCACGTCATCGCTGGACGGCGTGAACGAGCAGCGGATGCGGGAGGCGATCGACGCGGTCGCCACCGACCGCACCCTCGTCGTGATCGCGCACCGGCTGTCGACCGTGGTCGACAGCGACGTGATCGTCGTGCTGCAGGACGGCGAGGTGGTCGGCCGTGGCACGCACACCGAGCTGATCGAGTCGACGCCGCTGTACCGCGACCTCGCCCGCCACCAGCTGCTCGCCTGAGCCTCGCGCCGGCATGACGCGCCGGCATGACGCGACGGCAGGATGCCGGGGACCACTCAGCCATGGGTTCGTCCCCGTCACCCCGCCGCCGCGGGTCTGTGCGGTGCGCTCAGCTCGTGCGCGCGAGCCGGTAGCGCAGTGAGGCGAGCTCTGCCCGCAGCGCCGCCGGCAGCTTGTCGCCGAAGGTGTCGTAGAACTCCTCGATGCCGTCGGCCTCGGCCTGCCAGGCCTCGGCATCCACTCGGAAGAGCTCCTCGAGATCGGCATCCGGGATGTCGAGGCCGTCCAGATTCAGATCCGAGGTCCGCGGAAGCCGGCCGATCGGACTGTCGACGGCGGGCACCTGACCGTCGATGCGGCGGATGATCCAGTCCACGACGCGGGAGTTGTCCCCGAAGCCGGGCCACAGGAACCGCCCGTCGTCGCCGCGACGGAACCAGTTCACCTGGAAGACGCGCGGCGCGCGGTCGAACCGCAGCTTGCGCCCGACGTCGAGCCAGTGCGCGAAGTAGTCGCCCATGTTGTAGCCGCAGAACGGCAGCATGGCGAACGGGTCGCGGCGCAGTTCGCCGACCGTGCCCTCGGCCGCCGCGGTCCGCTCGGACGAGATGGTCGAGCCGAGGAAGACGCCGTGCGCCCAGTCGGTCGCCTCCACGACGAGCGGGACGTTGGACGCGCGCCGTCCGCCGAACAGGATGACGTCGAGCGGGACCGCTTCCTCCCAGTCGTCGGAGATCTGCGGGCACTGCGCGGCAGCGACGGTGAAGCGCGAGTTGGGGTGCGCGGCCGGACGCCCGCTCTCGGGCGTCCAGGCCTTGCCCTCCCAGTCGATGAGCTCGCTCGGCGTGGTGTCCGTCAGGCCCTCCCACCACACGTCGCCATCCGGGCGCAGTGCGACGTTCGTGAAGATCGTGTTGCCCCACAGCGTCTCCACCGCGGTCACGTTGGTCGATTCGCCGGTACCGGGGGCGACGCCGAAGAAGCCGGCCTCCGGGTTGATCGCCCACAGGCGCCCGTCCTCGCGGGGGCGGATCCAGGCGATGTCGTCGCCGATCGTCTCGACCCTCCAGCCGGGGATGGTCGGCCGCAGCATGGCGAGATTCGTCTTGCCGCAGGCCGACGGGAAGGCGGCCGCGACGTGGTACCGGCGACCGTTCGGGTCGATGAGCCGGATGAGCAGCATGTGCTCGGCCAGCCAGCCCTCGTCACGGGCGATGACCGAGGCGATGCGGAGCGCGAAGCACTTCTTCGCGAGGATCGCGTTGCCGCCGTAACCCGATCCGAACGAGTACACCTCGAGCGTGTCGGGGAAGTGCACGATGTACTTCTCGTCATTGCAGGGCCAGGACACGTCCTGCTCGCCTGGTGCCAGCGGCGCGCCCACGGTGTGGACTGTGCGCACCCACGGCGCTCCGCCGGCGATCTCACGGGTCACGGCATCGCCGACCCTGGTCATGATCCCGATGGATGCCACGGCGTACGCGCTGTCGGTGATCTGCACGCCGATGTGCGAGAGCGGCCCGCCGACCGCGCCCATCGAGAACGGGACGACGTACATGGTGCGTCCGCGCATGGAGCCCGCGAACAGGACGTCCATCTTCGTGCGCATGGCACCGGGTTCGGCCCAGTTGTTCGTCGGTCCGGCATCCTCCTCGCGCTCGGAGGCGATGAAGGTGCGCCCCTCGGTGCGCGCGACATCGCTCGGGTGCGAGCGGGCGAGGTAGGAGCCGGGGCGCCACTCCGGGTTGAGCTTGATGAGCTTGCCCTCGTCGACGAGGCCGCGCAGCAGCGTGTCGTTCTCGGCACGGGAGCCGTCGACCCAGTGCACGGCGTCCGGCTGGGTGAGGGCGCGGATCTGCTCCACCCACGCGCGCAGCTCTGCCATCGCCGGGGTGTCGTACGAGGGCTGCGCCCCCAGCGCGCGCACCGGGGCGACGGATGCTGATCGAAGGGTGAAGGTCTCGGCGAGGGCCATGTCCGCTCCTTTGAAGAGTAGGTCGATATGGCAATTCTCCGCCGCCCACGACGCACCTTTCGTGCGCCCGGACGTGTAAGAATCGTGAATCTTTCGCTATGCTCAAGAAATGAGCGGCTCCGGCATCCATCTCACGACCCTCGGTCATCGCATCCGTCACCACCGCACCGCACGCGGCTACACGCTCGACGAGCTGGGCGCCATGGTCGGGGTCGCCGGGTCGCAGCTGAGCCTGATCGAGAACGGCAAGCGAGAGCCGAAGCTGTCGCTGCTGCAGTCCATCGCGCAGGCCACCGGCACCGAGGTGGCCGATCTCATCTCGGGTGAGCCGCCGAACCGCAGGGCGGCGCTCGAGATCGAACTCGAGAAGGCGCAGGCGAGCCCGGTGTTCCGCCAGCTCGGGATCGCGCCGGTCCGTGTGACGAAGGGCACCAGCGACGAGACGATCGAAGCCGTCCTCGGCCTGCACCGCGAGTTGCAGCGCCGCGAGCGCGAGGCCATCGCGACGCCCGAGGAGGCGCGCAGGGCGAACACCGAGCTGCGGCTGCGCATGCGGGCGCAGAACAACTACATCGGCGACATCGAGAAGCTCGCCGAGAAGCAGCTGCGCGCGGCCGGCCACGTCACCGGAGCCCTGACCCATCGCACGGTGAGCATCATGGCCGAGAAGCTCGGATTCGAGCTCATCTACGTCGGCGATCTGCCGCACTCGACCCGCTCGGTGACCGATCTCGAGAACGGCCGCATCTATCTGCCGCCGGCATCCATCCCCGGCGGGCACGGCCTGCGTTCGATGGCGCTGCAGGCGATGGCGCATCGGCTGCTCGGGCACACTCCCCCCACCGACTACGCGGACTTCCTGCAGCAGCGGCTCGAGATCAACTACTTCGCCGCGTGCTGCCTGGTTCCCGAGACGGCGGGGGTCGCCTTCCTGCAGCAGGCTCGGAAGGATCGCAACCTCGCGGTCGAGGACTTCCGCGATGCGTTCGGTGTGACGCACGAGGCCGCCGGGATGCGGATGACGAACCTGATGACCGAGCACTTCGGGATGCCCCTGCACTTCCTGCGCGTCGACGAGACGGGGGCGATCGCCCGCGTGTACGAGAACGACGATCTGCCGCTGCCGATGGACGTCACCGGGTCGGTCGAGGGACAGCGCGTATGCCGCAAGTTCCAGGCGCGGGCGGCGTTCTCGCAGCAGAACCGCACGACGGAGCACCATCAGTACACCGACACGCCCTCCGGCACGTTCTGGTGCTCGACGCAGACCGGGTCGAGCGGCGAGGGCGAGTTCTCGATCACCGTCGGGGTGCCGTTCGACGACGCGCGCTGGTGGCGCGGACGCGAGACCCCGGATCGCGCCGTATCGACCTGCCCGGACGAGGCGTGCTGCCGTCGACCGCCGAGCGACATCGCCGACCGCTGGAGCGGCAAGGCCTGGCCGAGCGCTCGCGTGCACACGCACATGTTCTCGCCGCTGCCGCGCGGCGCCTTCCCCGGCGTCGATGACAGCGAGGTGTACGACTTCCTGGCGCGTCATGCCGCGGAGTGACGCGCCGTACGCTGGAGGGATGACGATCACGCTGCATGCCCGCGCCGCCCTGCTCGACATGGACGGCACGCTCGTCGACTCGACGGCGGTCGTCGAACGGCTGTGGCTGGAGTGGGCGCGTCCGCACGGCCTCGACGACGAGACGGTGCTGCGCACGGTGCACGGCAGGCAGGGACATCAGAGCATGGCGCTGCTGCTGCCGGAGCGCGATCACGCCGTGAACCTGGTGGAGAACCAGGAGATGCTGCAGCGGGAGAGCGCGGACGTCGACGGTGTCGTGGAGATCCCTGGTGCTGCCGCGTTCCTCCGGGCGCTCGCCCCGTTCCCGCACGCGATCGTCACCTCGGCCGATGTGCGTCTGATGACCGCGCGGATGGGAGCGGCTGGCCTGACCGTTCCTGCCCTGGCGATCACGGCCGAGAGTGTGGCACGCAGCAAGCCGGACCCCGAGGGCTTCCTGCGTGCGGCGGCGGAGCTCGGCGTCGACCCGGCGGACTGCGTCGTCTTCGAGGACTCGGCAGCCGGCATCCGCGCGGGTCTGAATGCCGGGATGACCGTGATCGGTGTCGGCCCGCATGCTCCGTCGTTCGATCCGTCTCATCACGTCGATGACCTCACCGCGGTGCGGATCACCGCGTCGGACGACGGATTCGACATCACGATCGGCTGATCGCCCGGTCAGCCCCGGACGAACGCGGCGTATCCGGCGAGCGCGGCCGCGACGTCTTCCTCCGGGACGTCGACAAGCAGATCGACCGTCGGATGCTCGGTATGACGCCCGAGTGCCGTCGACTGCCGCCACGTGCCGACGATCTGCCCTTCGGCCAGCAGGATCGGCCGGACCATGCCGTTCTTTCCCGGCCCGACGGCATCGAAGCGCTCCGCGGGACCCGCCGCCGATCGGTCGGCGTAGGAGATGTAGTACTCCTCGAACGATGCGAGGGCCCGGACAGCGGGCGCTGCGCTGCGCCGTGGACGGGCAGGTGCCCGATACACGCCATCGTCGATCTCCTCCACCTGGTCGGCCGCGGCGGCGGCCGCCGCTCGTGATGCGGTGAGCGTGAGACCGGACCACCATGCGAAGTCCTGGACGGTCGCCGGACCGTGTCCGCGGATGTAGCGCGCGAAGAGCTCGGCGGTGGGATCGGCGGGCGCATGCACGTCCGTGATGTGCTCCTCGACCAGCACGAAGAACTGCTCGCGGCTGACGCCATCAGGGCGCCGGACGACCGGGCCCTGGCAGATGATCCCCTTCAGGGCGAGGTTGCCGATGGCGTGGGCACCGCGCTGTCCGGTCGGATCGATGCCGATGCCGGTGAGCACCTCGAAGAGCTCCGCACGGGTCATGCGGTTGCCGCCGCTCAGCGCCGCACGCACGGCGCGCTCGATGCGCTCGAGCACCTCGGCGTCGAGGCCGAGCTCGCGATAGCGCGGTGCGGCGGCCTGCAACTGGCGCCCGGCGGTCACCTCCAGCATCCAGCCGAAGTCGCGCGCGCGGACGATGTGCAGCGTGCCGCGCTGAGTCCAGCCCCGCACGAGCGTGCCGTCGTCGAAGAGCGCGTCGACCTGGCGAAGCGTCGGAGCACCGCGTGTGCGAGATGCGAGCGCCCAGCGGCCGCCCCAGAACTCCTGGCTCTGCACCGCGAGCATGTGCCCCGCGGCTTCGGAGAGGCTCGGCGCGGGTGCGGTGAGCAGGTGCGAGCGCAATCGCTCGGTACGCAGCTGTGCGGTCGTGGTCACGGTGACATCCTCGCGGATGCCACGGACACGCACCTCGCGACATGAAGGCGTACATTCGGAGAAAGCGGTTTCAGCGCTACACTGACCGGAACACGGACCGTCGCCCGCCTCGCGGCTCGGTCGGGAAGGACACAGCAGTGGTGCGACGGTCGAGTGCGACGACCATCAGCTCGGTCGCGCAGGCAGCCGGGGTCTCACCCGCGACGGTGTCGCGGGTGATGAACGGACGGTTCTTCGGGGAACCGGAGATCGCGGATCGCGTGCGCGCCGCCGCCAGGGAACTGAACTACTCCCCCAATCACCTGGCGCGCAGTTTCGCCATGGGCCAGACGAACGCGATCGCCTTCCTCGTGCCCGATCTGGCGAATCCGACTTTCCAGGCCGTCCTGACCAGCCTCAGCAAGGCCGCAGCAGAGGACGGCTATCGCGTGCTCGTCGCGGACTCCGCCGAGTCCGCCGAGGACGAGCCCCAGCTCGCCGCCGAGGTCAGGAACCGCTGCGATGCGCTGGTGCTCTGCGCACCCCGGATGTCGGAGGCGGCGCTCGGGAACGCCACCGCGACGCTCGGCCCGGTGGTGCTGCTGAACAGGTCGAGTCCGGCGTCCTCCGCACCGACGCTGACGGTGGACTCCCGAGCCGGATTCGAGCGTCTGGCCCATCACCTCTACGCGCTGGGTCATCGGCGATTCGCCTACGTCGAGGGACCAGAGGGGCCGGCGAACGAAAACCGCCTTCGTGGAATCGGCGATCTCCAGCGCGACGTCGAGGGCCTCCAGCTCGAGCGCGTACAGGGCGGCACGAGCAGCCAGGCCGGCCTCGAGGCCGTCGAGGACGTCATCGCGACCGGTGCGACGGCGGTCCTGGCGTTCAACGATCTCGTCGCGATCGGTCTGGTGCACGGTGCGACCAAGCGCGGCATCCGCGTACCGGAGGACATGTCGATCACGGGGTTCGACGACATCCCGTTCGCGCGGTTCATGACACCGGCGCTCACGACCGCGTCCGTGCCGCACGAGTCGCTCGGAACCCTCGCGTGGAACAGGATGCGGTCGCTGATCGCGGGCGAGACGCCGGATCACGATGTGAAGTTCCAGCCGCGGCTCGAACTGCGCGAATCGACCGGGCCGTGCCCGCGCTGACCTCCGGACCGCGGTCCGTGCGACTCGATCAGATCCAGATCCGGGACCCGTTCGTGCTGCGCGTCGAGGACGGGTACTGGCTGTACGGAAGCACCGACCCGAACATCTGGGATGGACCGGCGACCGGGTTCGACACGTACTGGAGCGCGGACCTCGAGAACTGGTCAGGGCCCTTCCCCGCCTTCCGTCCGGATGACGACTTCTGGTCGCGCACCCAGTACTGGGCTCCTGAGGTGCATCGGTACCGCGACGCGTACTACCTGTTCGCGACCTTCACAGCGCCCGGCCGCCGTCGGGGCACGCAGGTGCTCCGATCCGAAGACCCGCAGGGACCGTTCCGCCCGTGGTCGGACGGCCCTCTGACGCCGTCGCACTGGGAATGCCTGGACGGGACTCTGCACGTCGAAGCGGGGATCCCGTACCTCGTCTTCTGCCACGAGTGGAAGGACGTCGGCGATGGGGAGATCCTCGCGGTCGCCCTGAGCGACGACCTCCGTGCGGCGACGGGCGAGCCCGTGATGCTGTTCCGCGCCTCCGAAGCGGCATGGGCGCGATCGATCCCGCGGCCGGAGTTCCCTGCCGTCTACGTGACGGACGGCCCCTCCCTGCACCGCACGTCCGATGGTCTTCTGCGGATGCTGTGGTCGAGTTTCGGGGATGCGGGGTACGCGCTGGGCGTTGCCACGTCCGCCGACGGCATCCTCGGCCCGTGGGTCCAGGCGCGCGAGCCGCTCTGGCCGGCCGACGGCGGTCACGGCATGATCTTCACGGATGCCGACGGAGTGCTGCGTCTCGCACTGCACGCACCCAACCGCACCCCGGACGAGCGTGCCCGCTTCATCGCGCTCGAGGAGACCAGAGACGGGCTGCGGCTGCACGAGTGAGCGGCGCCGCCCGCGGCTCACTCGAAGACGGGCGCGACGAAGGTCGTGCGATGGCGTGCCACGACGGTGAGGCCATCGAGCTCGACCCGCTCGTTCGGCGCCAGCTCCAGCGCCAGTGCGCGCCCCCGGATGACCAGTTCTCCGGCGACCGGAGCGGATGCCAGATTCACCGCGCCCCGCACGACGCCGTCCGCGTCGGTCATGACGCGCCACCCCCGGGGGAACGAGAAGGCAGGAGCTCCGTCGCGGTGCACCTCCACGAGCTGGTCATCCGCGGCCAGCTCCCAGGCACCAGCGGCGGTCCGTCGCGACACGGCCACGACGGACGCTGCGGCGTCGTGACCGAGGCGGGTCGGAGAGAGCCCCGAGAACCACACATCGCCGTCCGGAGCGGACAGGATGCCGAACCATCGCTCGACGGCGTCGAGAAGCCACAGGATCGACGGCGAATACCCCTCGGCGAAACCGGCCTCGCCGGACCAGGGATCCAGACACTGCGGGAATCGATCGGCCGTGGCGAGGGCGGCCAGCACGGGCTGGGCGGCGAGCGCGAGCTCTGCGGGGTGGCCGTGATGCTCGAAAGCGTCCGATGCACGCAGGAGCGCGAGGAAGTTCACGGGCCCGCCCCAGGAGTTCCGCGACGCGTCGTTGTCGAAGCGCGGATCGTCCATCGCGATCGAGGTGAACCCGTAGTGCGCCAGGAACTTCCTCGTGTTCAGCAGGTAGCGGCGGAGGCTCTCGACGAAGAACTCCTCATCGCCGACCTCGCAGGCGAGCACGCGGAGCAGGACATCCGATTGGACCCGGACGCGACGACCGCGCCGATCGAGGTCGTAGAAGAAGCCGTCGTCCTCGTCGAAGCACTCCGCCCACAGCGCCTGACTGCTCCGCTCTGCGGCGGCCAGCCATGGTTCGCCCTCCTCGCCCAGCTCCTCGGAGATCCGAGCGAGGTAGGCCCGCTGGCAGGCGACGTTGGCTGTGAGATCCGGGGCGATGTAGGGCAGCGTCGCGGAATCCGGGTCGCAGTGCAGCGCGTCCGATCGGTAGGCGCGCTCGGGCGCGAACCAGAACCGGGGCGACAGGTCGTGGCCGGTGTCGTACGTGCAGAATGCCTCGACGGCTCCGGTGCCGCGGGTGTCGCGGTGGCGCGCGAGCCATTCATCGTTTCGCACCATCGCGTCGTACATCGTGCGCAGGAAGGCACGGTCGCGGCCGGTGGCGAGATAGTGCCGCCAGACCACTCGTGCGAATGGCGTCACGATCTGGATCTGGCTGAAGGCGGGCCCGTCGGCCGTGATCTTGTAAGGCAGCAGGCCGTCTTCGCGCTGATGCTCGGCGAAGGCGGCCAGCGTCCGCGTGGCGATCTCCGGCGCCCACCGCCGCACGACGTCGGCGCTGATGGACCCGGTGCTCTCGATCCAGGTGCCGGAGTACCCGCCGCCCTCACGGAGCACGTCCCGCCCGTCCGGTCCCGGTGCGACGCAGGCCGCCAGTTCCGTCAGTGCCGCATGCCACCGCTCCTCCAGCGGCCCTCCGACTGCGGCGAAGCGAATCCCTGCCGCGTCGATGCCCTCGCCCAGACCGGTTCCGGTGATTCCGGCTCGTGAGACCGGGTCGCTCACGCGCATCCGCCGCAGCGCAGCCTCACGAGCCGTCATCGCCGTCCCTCCGAGCCCCGCGTCATTCCAGCGCCGCTCCGAGCTCGGCGACCCACTGCTCGCCCGCCTGCTGCGGCGTCGCACGGTCGAAGAGCACGTCCGCCTCCATCCGCTGGGACAGCTCGTTCATGATCGAACCGCCGGCCGGCTGCGGCGGCGCGACGACTCCGCTCTCGAGGACGACGTCGACGTACTCGGCGGCGACCTGACTCGGGCCCTCGAGGAGCGGGGCGACGACGGCGAGTGTGTCAGGGTTGAACGGCACGCCGCGCGTGTCCAGGATCAGCTCCGCGGCGGCCGGTTCGTTCAGGAACCAGTTCACGAGCATGGCTGCGGCCTCCGGATGCTCGGTCGCGGCGTTGATCGACCAGAATGCCGACGGCAGCAGCGCGACACCTGTGACGTCAGTGGACGTGGGCGGCAGCGAGATCCGCACGTCCTCGCCGGCCGCGCCGTACACGTTCATCAGGTTGCTGTAGCCGAAGGTGATCGCGGCCTGGCCGAGTGTGAACAGCTGCTGATCCGGCGGGAGTGCGACGCCGGACGTCACGACCGACGGGTCGGGCATGCCACCGCCGTCCGAGAGCTCCTTCTCGATGTCGTACAGACCGGCGATCTGCTCGGCATCCACTCCGAGCTGACCGTCCCAGTCGTACATGCCGACCTCGCTGACCTGACCGGAATACGTCCCGATGATGTCGGCGATGCGCATGTCGACCCCGTAGATCGGCTGACCGCCTTCGGTCGTGAGACCGGCCGAGCCGATCGCAACGGCGGCGTCGATGAGGTCGTCCCAGGTCCAATCCTCCTCAGGCAGCGGCACCCCGGCCTGCTCGAACACATCCGCGTTGATGAACGCCGCCGTCGCGTTCCCTCCCGTCGGCAGACCGTACAGGGTGTCGTCGACAGTCGAGTTGGTGAGAGAGAAGTCCGGGTACTGCGACGAGTCCAGGACGTCGCTCACGGTGGCGAGGTCGAGGAGGGCACCGAGCTCGCCGTACTCCTGAGGCTTCGCGCCGCCGAGCGCGAACACGTCAGGCGCCGTGTCTCCCCCGCCCGCGAAGTCCGTGGCCAGACGGTTGAACAGATCGTCTGGCGAGCCGACGGGTGTCTGCGTCACGCTGATGTTCGGGTACTCGTCTTCGAACATCGTGATGACCTCGTCGAACAGTGCCGCACGGGCGTCGTCGCCCCACCAGGACATCTCCAGTTCGATCTCCTCATCAGGGTCGAACCCGTTGCCGGTCGTTCCCGAGTCGCCCGAGCATCCGCTCAGCGCCAGAGCGGAAACCGCAGCGAGGGATCCGAGGGTCAGTACGGTCGCGCGGGACCGGGTGCTACGCGTCATTGCGCCTCTTTCGATAGGGCGGGCTTCGTCCGCAGGAGGAAAGGTCACGATTCATCAGCGGTGAAACCGCTTTCTCGCAAGCTAGCATCGCCCGCCGATGCTGTCAACGATTCCGTTTCTCAATGATCAGCCCAGTACCGAGCAGACGACGTCCTCCGTTGAAACTCCGCGACTTGACTTCCGGATCAGTCGGTGTGAATAATCGTCCTGTTCGTGAAACCGCTTTCTCTTCGCGCAGCGGCTCACGCAGGACAAGGAGGTCGAATGAGCAGTCTCGGCGAACTGCGCACCATCACCCGCGCCCCACGCGGTCCGGGCGTGCGCTTCAGAGAGAAGTACCCCGATAACAAGGCGGCGCTGGTGTTCCTGCTGCCCTGGATCATCGGCATGCTCGGGCTCACCATCGGACCGATCGTGGCCTCCCTGTACCTGTCCTTCACCGACTACAACCTGGTTCAGCCGCCGTCGTGGTCCGGCGTCGAGAACTTCGTGCAGATGTTCTCGGACGCCCGGTTCTGGAACTCGTTCCGCGTCACGGTCGAGTACGTACTGATCGGAGTGCCACTGCAGCTCATCCTGGCGCTCGCGCTCGCGGTGCTGCTGGACAAGGGGATGCGCGGGCTGCCGTTCTACCGTTCGGTGTTCTATCTCCCGTCACTGCTGGGCGGATCGGTCGCGATCGCGATCCTCTGGCGCCAGGTCTTCGGCAAGGACGGCCTGGTCAACGGGGTCCTCGCCTGGTTCGGGATCGACGGTCCCGGATGGATCGGGCACCCCGATTTCGCCCTGGGCACGCTCATCGTGCTGAACGTCTGGACGTTCGGATCTCCGCTGGTGATCTTCCTCGCCGGCCTGCGGCAGATCCCGGCGATGTACTACGAGGCGGCGTCGATGGACGGCGCGGGCCGGATCCGTCAGTTCCGCTCGATCACGTTCCCTCTGCTGACCCCGGTCATCTTCTTCAACCTGGTGCTGCAGATCATCTTCGCCTTCCAGTCGTTCACCCAGGCCTACGTCGTCTCGGGCGGGACGGGTGGTCCGAGCGACTCCACCATGTTCTTCACGCTCCTGCTGTACAAGGAGGCGTTCACCGAGCTCGACATGGGCTACGCCTCGGCGATGGCCTGGTTCCTCCTGGTCGTTATCGCCGCCTTCACCGCCTTCAACTTCTGGCTCTCCAAGTACTGGGTGTTCTATGACGACTGAAACCGAGACCCTCATCCGCCCGGCGGACGCCGCTCCCCTGCGCCGTCGCCGACCAGGGCAGGGGCGGGCGCCCTGGCGCTCGATCCTCAAGCACATCGCGCTGGTGATCCTGTGCATCGTGATGGTGTACCCGCTCATCTGGCTCGTCGCGTCCAGCCTCAAGCCGAACGACGAGATCTTCCGAGACCTCAGCATCTTCACGACGCGTCTGACGACCGAGAACTACGTCAACGGATGGAATGACCTGCAGCATCCGTTCGGACTGTTCCTGCTCAATTCGGCGATCATCGCGTTCGGGGCGATCCTCGGCAATCTGCTGTCCTGTTCGATGGCCGCGTACGCCTTCGCCCGGATGCGGTTCCGATTCCGCAATCTCGCGTTCGCCCTCATGCTCGGCTCGATCATGCTCCCCTTCCAGGTGCTGCTCGTACCGCAGTTCATCATCTACAAGGAGCTGGGCTGGCTGAACACGTTCCTGCCGCTGATCGCGCCGAAGTTCCTCGCCACCGAGGCCTTCTTCGTCTTCCTGATGGTCCAGTTCATCCGCGGGCTGCCCAAGGAACTGTTCGAGGCGGCGCGGATCGACGGCGCCGGACACGCGCGCAGCTATTTCCAGATCACACTGCCGCTGATCGTCCCGGCGCTGGCCACGACGGCGATCTTCACCTTCATCTGGACGTGGGGGGACTTCTTCGGTCCGCTGATCTATCTTCGGCTGCCCGAGCTCTTCCCGGCTTCGCTGGCGCTCAAGGGCTTCCTGGATGCGCAGTCCAGTTCGGACTACGGCTCGATGTTCGCGATGAGCGTGGTGTCACTCGTGCCGCTGTTCCTCGTCTTCCTGTTCGGGCAGCGGTTCCTCATCAAGGGCGCCGCGACCAGCGGCATCAAGTGAACACCGCGACGACCCCATCGAAGGGACCCCGAATGAGCAGGACGCGCTATGCGCTGATCGGCACCGGCTCACGAGCGCAGATGTATCTGGAGGCGCTGGCGGGGGCGCACGCGGATGTCGCGGAACTGGTGGCGGTCGCCGACACGAACCCCGGGCGCATCGAATGGTCCCTGGACCGTCATCCCGCGCTCGGCGATCTGCGGAGATTCGAACCGTCCGAGCTCGCGTCGATCATCCGCGAGCTCGACATCGATCGCGTCATCATCACCTCACCGGATTCCACGCACGCGGATCTGATCGTGAGCGCTGCGGACTCCGGCGCAGACGTCGTGGTCGAGAAGCCGCTGACCACGACGGACGACGGAGTCCGGCGCATCACCGAGGCGGTCGAGCGGTCTGGGCGTGCCGTGACCCTCACTTTCAACTACCGCTACTCGCCTCGGAACAGCGCCCTGAAACAGGTCATCGCCTCCGGGGAGATCGGCGAGGTCACCAGCATCCACTTCGAATGGGTGCTGGACACCGGCCACGGGGCCGACTACTTCCGGCGCTGGCACCGGGACAAGTCGCAGTCCGGCGGCCTGCTGATCCACAAGTCCAGCCACCACTTCGATCTGGTCAACTGGTGGATCGACGACGTCCCGACCCGCGTGTTCGCCTCAGGCGGCCTGCGGTTCTATGGAGCAGCCAACGCCCGTGGGCGCGGGATGGGGCCGCGGCCCGAACGCGGCACGACGGATTCGCCGTTGCGTGACCGCTTCAGCCTCGATCTGCGCACCGACAGCGTCTGGCGCGGTCTCTACCTCGACCAGGAGCATCTCGACGGCTACCTGCGTGATCGCGACGTGTTCGATGACGGAATCACGATCGAGGACAATCTGTCTCTGATCGTCGACTACTCCCGCGGGAGCACCATGTCGTACTCGCTCAACGCGCATTCCCCGTGGGAGGGCTACACGGTCGCCGTCAACGGGACCAGGGGGCGTGCAGAACTGACCGTCGTCGAGCGCGGATCCGTGCTGGTGGACGAGGACGGCAGGACTGTCGTCGACCCGAGCGCCCGACCCGATCTCATCACCGATGACCTCGCCCGTCCCGTCTCAGAGCGTCTGGTCGTGCAGCAGCACTTCTCCACCGCACGAGAGGTGCCGATCCCGGACAGCGGCGGCGGGCACGGAGGCGGAGACGCCCTGCTGCTGCGCGACGTGTTCGTGGGGGAAGACGATGATCCGCTCGGTCGGACCGCGGACTGGACCGACGGGGTGCGCAGCATGGTCGTCGGGCTCGCGGGCAACCGGTCGCTCGAGACCGGTCAGGCGGTCCGCGTCACCGATCTGGACCTCGGCGACGCGCACGAGGCGCTCGTCCGGCGTTGATCCGGTTCAGCTCAGCGCGCTGATCGCCACCCGCAGGATCCCGCTCGCCTCGTCCAGCGCCAGGGCGGCCACCGGAGCATCCGCACCGGTGGCCAGCATCAGCAGCGCGAGCTTGACCGAGCCGTCGGCCCGGCCGAGAGCGTCGGAGGCTTCCGCGACGCCGACGCCTGCCAGCTGCGCCACCGTCCGAACGCTGCGCACGCGCAGCTTCTCGTTCGTCGCGAGCAGGTCGACCATCACTCCGCGATACGTCTTGCCCAGTTTGATCATCGAGAGCGTCGTCAGCATGTTCACGACGAGCTTCTGCGCGGTGCCCGACTTGAGCCTGGTCGAACCGGAGACGAATTCGGGGCCGGTGACGACCTCGATCGCGATGTCGGCTGCCGCTCCGATCGCGGAATCCGCGTTCGCCGCGAGCGCCACCGTCAGCGCGCCGGCCTCGCGGGCGTGCACGAGTCCGCTCACCACGTACGGCGTCCGTCCGGATGCCGAGATCCCGACGACCGTGTCGTCTCCGGTCAGGGACAGCCGGTCCAGGTCGGCGACGGCGGCATCCACGTCGTCCTCGGCGTCCTCCACGGCGGAGCGGATCGCGGTGTCGCCACCGGCGATCACGCCCACGACCATCGACGGATCGGTGCCGAACGTGGGCGGGCACTCGCTCGCGTCCAGAACTCCGATGCGGCCGGCGGTTCCGGCGCCGATGTAGATCAGGCGGCCGCCGCGGCGGAAGCGCTCGGTGATCCCGTCGACGGCCAGCGCGATCTGCTCGGCTGGCTCGGCGACGGCATCCGCGACGCGACGGTCCTCGGCGTTCATGGCCCGCACGAGTTCGATCGTGCCGAGCAGATCGAGATCGCCGCGGTCGGCGGTGTGCGCCTCGGTCGTCAGGCCGGAGAGTTCGGCCAGCATCTCGGCGAAGCGGGAGGAGTCATCCGACACGGTGCAGATACCTTTCGTGGGGCAGATCAGAGCGCGCGGCGAGCAGCAGCGCGCCGTCCAGGGCGTCCCCGCGCGCCGGCACGATCGTGCGGCCTGCGGCGAGCAGAGCGGTTTCGAGAGCGGCGCGGAACCAGGCGTGATCGGTCAGCCCGCCATGGAGGGCGACGTCGGTCGTGGATCCGGATGCCGCCGCAGCGGACGCCGCGAGCAGCCGCACCGCCTCGTCGGCGATGCCGCGGGCGATGGAGTCTCCGGTGGCCGCGGCATCCAGCACCGACGGCGCGAAACTCGCGAGGCGACGTGCGACGGGGACGGGGCCTGCCAGCCAGGCGTGCACATCGGAATCGGGAGCGATATGCGCCTGCAGCGCTTCGGCGAGCGCGGTCGGCTCCGCCAGCCCGGCGTCCGCTCGAAGCACCGCACGGATGCCGGAGCGGCCGAGCCAGGAGCCGCTGCCGAGATCGCCGAGCTCCGGACCCCATCCATCGATCAGCCGCACGCCGTCGCCGTCGACGCCGAGGGCGGCGGCCCCTGTCCCGGCGATGAGCAGCACGCCGGTGTCTCCGCCGAGGGCACCGGCGTGGGCCGTGACGACGTCGGATGCGACCACGACGGATGCCGAAGTGCGCGCGGCGAGCTCCTCGGCGAGTCCGCGGGCGGCAAGAGGAGCGGCCCAGGCGCCGGCGGCGCCGACGCCGAGCACGTCCACGACTCCCCCGGCGGCATCCAGCAGCGGCAGGATGGCGTCGAGCGCGGCATCCACTCCGTCGGCAGCCGCAAGCCCGGGGGCGCCGTCGCCGTCCAGGCGGACCGGAGAATCAGGGTCGGCGATGACGAGTCGGCAGCGCGTCTTGCCGAGATCGATCGCCGCTGCACGCATGGGATCAGTCTACGTTTTCGCGTACCGGCATCCCGACGCTGGCCGTGCGCAGGAACACGATGATCCAGCTGAAGATGAGGATCGCGGCGATCAGTTCGACGGCCGTGAGGTTGTAGTACCCCGTGGCGAAGAAGACGCCGAGCAGGGCGATCACCGCCACATAGATGTAGCCCAGGACGATGAACACGCGCGAAATGGTCGGCAGCAGCCACGGCAGTCCGATCACGACGCCGGCGAAGGCCACGGCCATGCCCGTGGCGACCGTGTTGTGCACGAGGAAGAACTCGTCGACGGGGAAGATTCCGACGCAGGCGAGGAACAGTCCGATCAGCGCCAGCGCGATGCGCACGAACAGGCGCCCCCGCTGCTGCTTCGCCGTCTCGACGGGCAGCTGCGCTGTGGCGTATCGGCCGATCGTGGTGACGATGATCCCCGCGACGATGAGCGTGCCGTTGAAGATCCACGCCGAGGCGTTGCTCGACATGCCCAGCGCCGAGAGGTTGTCCTGCCACCAGAGCGGATCGGTCGCGGTGAGCATGCTCGCGAAGGCGCCGACCACCAGGAAGATCGCGAGCACGAGCGACAGCGACATCGGCGTGAGCGTCGCGGCGCTGAGGTAGCAGACGTACGCGGTCAGAGCGAAGGCCACGGCGATGAGGATCGCCCCGGGGAACGCGAACACCGGTGCGCCGGTGAAGCTGCGCGACAGCAGCACGGCGATCCCGTCCCAGCCGAGCAGAGCCGTGACACCGTACGCCAGGGCGATCGCGGCGCTCTCGTACCAGCGCACATTCGCGTCCGGCAGCGCGAGCCCGTCAGGCCGCACGACCGGTCGCGCGCCGCGCGCGTGCACGCCGACGCGTCCGAGCGCGACCGCGAGCAGGGCGACGATCGCGCCGCCGACCGCGGCGAAGGCGCCGATCGACCCTGGGCCTGCGATCTCGAGCGTGCGGCCCCAGAAGCTGAAGAACGCGACGGGGAAGGCCACCACGAAGAATCCGGCGCCGACGAGCAGCGCCACGGCTTCGAGTGAGATCGTCGTCTCCCCCGGTCGTCGGACGAATCGGCCGACCCAGTCGGTCACGGGATTCACGTCGGCAGTGTGCATGCCCTCACGATAGGGCCTGCACGTGCACCGCCGATGTCACCGGGGGTCACGCCGTCGGCGGGAGCCCTTCATCCTCTTCACGCACGGTGCCCTTGTACGACCACGGGAAGTCGATCCACAGGTCGGTGTCCTTCCAGGCGTAGTCCGGCTGGATGATCGTGGATGGCTTGGTGTAGATGGTCACAGAGCGCACCTCGGCGCCGATGTCCTCCAGCAGGTGGGCGGCGAGCGCGAGCGTTCGACCCGAGTCGGCGACGTCGTCCACGAGCAGGACTCGGCGGCCGTCGAGGTAGGCCATGTCCAGCTCCGGCGGCAGCACGGCCGGCTCATCCAGGACCGTGCCGATGCCGGTGTAGAACTCCACGTTGATGGCGCCGCAGTTCTTGGCACCGAGCCCGTACGCGATCGCACCGGCGGGCAGCAGACCGCCGCGGGCGATCGCGACGACGACCTCCGGCACGAAGCCGCTGTCCAGGATGCTGCGGGCGAGGTCTCGCGTCGCCGCACCGAACCCGTCCCAGGTGAGCGTCTCGCGTTCGATCGCAGCGTCAGTCACTGGCGTTCCCCTCGTATCCGAAGCCCTCACTCTAGCCGCGTGACCTCGACGGACACGAACAGCTCCGAACCGCTCGGACCGGCATACACGCCTCGCAGCGGTGCGACATCGCCGTAGTCGCGGCCGTGTCCGACATACACGTGCGATTCGCCGATCTCGACGAGATTCGTCGGGTCGTAGCCGCGCCATTCCCCCGCGAACCACTCGACCCACGCGTGGGACTCTCCGACCACGGGGTGACCTATGGGAGCCGTGGCATCCGGGTGCAGATAGCCGGAAACGTACCGGGCCGGGATGCCGGCGGCGCGGAGCACTCCGAGGGCGACATGTGCGATGTCCTGGCAGACGCCCGAACGCGTCGGCCATGCATCGCGCGCCGTCGAGCTCACTCCGGTGACGCCGCTGCGGTACTCCATGTCCTTGCCGATCGTGCGGCAGATCTCGCGCGCCGTGATGTCGACCGACGCGCCGGCCGCGCGCATCCTGGCGGCCATGCCGAGCATCTCGTCATCCGGCTCTGTGGCCGGAGTCTGCTCCAGGCTCTCGGCGAGATCGAGCGAGGTCGGGATGCGGGCGGCGAGCTCGTCCCAGCCGAAGTCGGCTTCGGTGAGCGCACTCGGGCGCACATCCACGATGCTCGTCGCGGTGACGGCCAGCTCCTGGTGCGGGGTGAGCACCTCGAACGTCGACACCCTCGTGTCGAAGTAGTCGACGTACGAGTGCTGGGTCGCGGCCGGGGAGATCTCCAGCGATGCCTGCAGCACGAACTGTCCCTCGCGCGAGTGCGGCAGCATCCGCGCCTCGTTGTAGGACGCCGTCGCCGGAGCGTCGTAGGCGAATCCGGTGCGGTGCACGATGCGCAGGCGGCTCATAGCGCCTCCCCGATCCACATCGGCATCGCGATCGAGGGGAAATAGCGTTCCCGGATCGCATCGCTCGCCATCGACACGCCCACCTGGACCTCCTCCATGCTCTCGGACAGCTGCCGGACGATGTCGCCGATCGGGCGGTACTCCAGTTCGGAGCGCAGACGCCCCAGCACCCGCTGCGCGCGGTCGACGCCGCCGAAAGCGACGGCGGGGTCGATGCCGCGCAGGCACTCCTCCGCTCGCAGGACGCTGGAGAGGACGGACCGGGGGAACAGCCGGTCGACCAGCAGGAACTCCACCGCCGACGCGGCCGTCGGCACCGCCCTGTGGCTGCGCAGGTGCGCCTCGTACGCGCCGCAGCTGCGCAGCAGGGTCGTCCAGCTCGGTCCGCCCGCCTCGGTCAGCGAGCGCGTGGCGAGCAGGCGCGCCGTCATGTCGGCGCGCTCGATCGCGCGTCCGAGCGAGAAGAAGTGCCACGCCTCGTCGCGGCTGGTCGACGAGTCGACGACGCCGAACGCGAGCGCCGACCGGTCGCGCACCCAGCGGAAGAACGGGTGGGTGCGATCCGAGGCGACCCGCCGCGGCATCCGGGCGTTGGTCTCGTTCAGCGTCTCCCACAGGTCGGTCGAGATGATCTCCCTGGCCCGCCTCGCGTTCTCGCGCGCCGAGGCGACGGAGTGCGCGATGGATGCCGCGTGCTCACGATCCAGGGCGAGCATCCGCACGACGTCGTCGCGACCGAGCGTCCGAGCGGACTCGACCGTCGTCCCCATCACCGACAGCAGCGCGCGGCACGCGGTGTCCTCATCGACCCAGGGGTCCTCGAGGAGCAGCTGCAGGTGCACATCGAGGATCCGCGCGGTGCCGTCGCCGCGCTCGACGTAGCGGCCGATCCAGAACAGCGCCTCCGCGATCCGACTCAGCATGACGCCACCTCCCCGGCCTGCTGCTGTTGTTGCTGCTGCTGCTGGTGGTGTCGCAGTTCGAGGTCCTCGTCCTGCGGAGACGAGCGGAACGGCGTGTGCGGCTCTTCTCTCGCCGCGGCCACGACCGAGATCGCCCCTGTCGCGAGCGAGACCTCGTCGGATGCCGCATCATCCATCCCGCCCAGGACGGTCGTCGGCGCCGTGAACACCGAGGGGTCCAGGACCCAGGTGTCCTTGGACCCGCCGCCCTGGCTGGAGTTCACGACCAGCTGCCCCTCCGGCAGCGCGACCCGCGTCAGGCCACCGGGAAGCACCCACACGCCCTCGCCGTCGTTGACCGCGAACGGGCGCAGATCGGCATGCCGGGGACGGAAGCCGTCCTCGACGAGCGTCGGGATCGTCGAGAGCTGCACCACCGGCTGCGCGATCCACCCGCGCGGGTCGGCGATCAGGTTGCGGCGCAGTTGTTCGAGCGTCTGCTTCGAGGCATCCGGACCGACCACCAGTCCTTTGCCGCCGGATCCGTCCACGGGCTTCACCACGAGCTCGTCGAGACGATCCAGCACCTCCTCCAGAGCATCCGGCTCCTCCAGGCGCCAGGTGTCCACGTTCGGGAGGACCGGCTCTTCGCCGAGGTAGTAGCGGATGAGCTCGGGAACATAGGTGTAGACGAGCTTGTCGTCCGCGACGCCGTTGCCCACGGCGTTCGAGATCGTGACGTTGCCCAGGCGCGCGGCGAGCATGAGCCCCGGCGCGCCGAGCACGGAATCGGGCCGGAAGTGCTGCGGGTCGAGGTACTCGTCGTCGACCCGGCGGTAGATCACGTCCACGCGCGTGGGGCCCGCGGTCGTGCGCATCCACACCCGACCGCCGGAGCAGAACAGATCGCGCCCTTCGACGAGCTCGACGCCCATCATCCGCGCCAGCAGCGTGTGCTCGTAGTAGGCGGAGTTGTGCACGCCAGGCGTCAGCACCACGACCGTCGGATCCTCGATGCCGTGCGGCGCTGCGGCGCGCAGCGCCTGGAGCAGCCGGCTCGGATAGTCCACGACCGGCCGGACCCGGAGGCTCGTAAACAGCTCGGGAAGCGTCTGCGCCATCACCTGCCGGTTCGCGAGCACGTAGCTGACGCCGCTGGGCACTCGGACGTTGTCCTCGAGCACCCGCCAGGCCCCGGTCTCGTCGCGGATCACGTCGATGCCCGCGACGTGGATGCGCACGCCGTTGGCGCCGACGATCCCTGCCGCCGCGCGATGGAAGTGCGAGGACGAGCTGATCAGGGATGCCGGGATGACCCCGTCGCGCACCGCCGCACGCGGCCCGTACACGTCGGCGAGGAACGCCTCGAGCGCCTTGACGCGCTGCGCGACTCCTGCCTCGACGTACGACCAGTCGTCGGCGGCGATCACGCGCGGGACGACGTCGAGCGGGAACGGCCGCTCCTCGCCCGCGAAGTCGAACGTGACGCCCTGAGCGAGATACGAACTCGCCAGCGCTTCGGTCCGAGCCCGCAGCTCGGCGTCGTCCATGCGCGCCAGCGCCGGGTACATGTCGCGGTACGAGGACCGCACCTCCGCGCCGCCTGGCACCACGCCCGCGGGGAACATCTCGTCCCACGGGGCGGTTCCCTTGCGGATCCGGCCCGTGGCGTATCCGGTGAACAACGACTCCATGAGGGCATGTTTCCGTGCGACGGTTTCGCGCACGTTACGTCGTCGCGTCGCCCGTGCGTCGGGGATAGAATCGGCCTGTCCGGCAGCAGACGCCGGTGCCCGAAAAAGGGGCACGAAGACCGCGGCGATGACGCCGCAGGGCGAGACACATACGGAACCTCATCTCCGTCCGTGTCGAAAGGCCTTCGCATGCCCACCGTCTCCGCCCACGTCGCCAGCACCCTCGCTCAGCACATCGACGCCGTCTTCGGCGTGATGGGCAACGGCAACGCCTACTTCCTCGATGCCATCGAGACCCGGACCTCGGCCGTGTTCACCGCGGTCCGGCATGAACAGGGTGCGGTGGTCGCGGCCGATGCGCACTACCGCGCTTCGGGGCGCATCGCCGCCGGAACCGCGACCTACGGCGCCGGCTTCACCAACACGCTGACCGCGCTCGCGGAGTCGGTTCAGGCGCGCATCCCCCTCGTGCTGGTCGTCGGCGACGAGCCGACCTCGGGCCCTCGCCCGTGGGATGTCGACCAGATCGCGCTCGCCTCGGCCGTCGGCGCGCGGACGTATACGGTCGGACGAGCGGATGCCGCGGCCACGACCGTCATCGCGATCGAGCACGCGCTGCGGTACCGGGTCCCTGTGGTGCTGGCGATCCCGTACGACGTGGCGGCGCTCGAGGTCGCGGCGGTCGCCGACGGCGGGGATCTCCGGCTGCCAGCGCCGCTCGCGCCTGCCGGCGCCTTCGCCGAGGGGATGCTGGACGAGATCGCCGCGGCTCTCGCCGGTGCCGAGCGGCCGTTCCTGCTGGCCGGCCGCGGTGCCTGGCTCGCGGGGGCCGGTGCGGCGCTCGGACGGCTGGCGGATGAGACCGGTGCGCTCACGGCATCCACCGCGCTCGGGCGAGGGATCTTCCCGCGCGGCGAGTCCGATCTCGGTGTGACGGGCGGCTTCGGCGCCGACGGCGCGATGGAACTGGTGTCGCAGGCGGATGTCGCGGTCGTGTTCGGCGCTTCTCTGAACCAGTTCACGATGCGCTTCGGCGCCCTGTTCTCGCCCGGCACGCAGGTCTACCAGGTGGATGTCGCGCCGGCCGCGACCCACGCGCACGTGGGTGGATACGTCCGCGGCGATGCGCGGCTCGTCGCCGAGGAGCTGGTCGCGCGGCTGCGGAGCGCGGCTGCCGCGACGCGCGCTTCGCACAGAACGGTGCGGAGCTCGCGGGACTCCGGAGAGATCGTGCGAGATGAGCGCGATTCTGCGCGACCCTCGTCGGCGCCGTGGCGCGAGTCGGTCGACGTCGCCGCCGCGCGGGCGTACGCGCCCGGCGACGCCCTCGCCGCGGACGGCCGCCTCGACCCGCGTTCGGCCGCGCGCCGGATCGCCGAGCTGCTCCCCGACGATCGCGTCGTCGTCTCGGACGGCGGCCACTTCATCGGTTGGGCCAACATGTACTGGCCGGTGGCATCACCCGATCGCATGATGATGGTCGGCACCGCGTTCCAGGCGATCGGTCAGGGCTGGCCCAGCGTCGTCGGCGCGGCGCGCGCCCGTCCGGAGGCGACGATCGTGCTCACCTCGGGTGACGGCGGCGGTCTCATGGCGATCGCGGACCTCGAATCCGCCGTCCGCACGGCCGGCGGGCGCGGGTGCGCGGTGATCTGGAACGACGCGGCGTACGGCGCAGAGGTGAACCTGTACGGCTTGAAGGGGCTCGCCGAGGAGCCGATGCGCATCCCCGAGGTCGATTTCGCCGCCTTCGCCGCGGCGGTCGGCGCCGAGGGCGTGGTCGTACGCACGCTGGCGGACCTCGACCGGCTGGGCTCGTGGACCGCGGAGGATGCCGCATCTCGGCGCTTCCTGCTGCTGGACCTGCGCATCTCAGGCGACGTGATCGCGCCGTATCAGCAGGAGATCATCCGCGTGAACTCCTGAAACGGCTCGTGCCGGCTCGCCGGGGGTGCCGCCGCACGCGGGCCCGTGCGTGCCTGCCGACCGGCGTCCGCTCCGACCGCACGTGCGGAAGACGAGGACGCGCTTCAGATCCAGCCGTTGTCCTGCGCGATGCGGACCGCCTGGGCGCGGTTGGCGGCGCCGGTCTTGCCGATCGCCGACGACAGATGGTTGCGCACGGTGCCCGGCGAGAGGAACACCTCGGAGGCGATCGCCGCCGCCGACCGGCCGTCCGCCGCGAGCCGCAGCACCTGGCGTTCGCGCTCGCTGAACGGGCTCGTCCCGGTGAACAGGCTCTCCTCGGCCAGCGCCGGATCGACGACACGATAACCGGCGTGCACCCGCCGCACGGCGTCGGCGAGCTGCTCGGCAGGGGTGTCCTTAACGACGAACCCGCTGGCTCCGGCATCCAGTGCCTGACGGAGGTAGCCGGGGCGGGCGAAGGTCGTCACGATCAGCACTCGCGTGCCGGGGCTGGCCTCCCGGATCCGTGTGGTCGCGTCGATGCCGTCGGTTCCCGGCATCTGGATGTCCATCAGGCACACGTCCGGCGCGTGCTCGCGCACCAGCCGCACCGCCTCGTCGCCGTCCGCCGCAGCGCCCACGACCACGAGGTCGCCTTCGAGCTCGAGCAGCGCGGCGAGGGCGCCTCGGACGAGGGCCTGGTCGTCGGCGATCACCAATCGGATGCTGTCGCTCACCACGTCACCTCCACGACCGTGCCACCGGCCGGTTCGTCCTCGAGTCGGAATCGCGCCCCGGATGCGGCCGCGCGCTCGCGCATACCCCGGACGCCGTTGCCTTCGCCGGCGCCGCGGCCTCGGCCGTCGTCCGCGATGGACAGATGCCCTGCGGCGACGCGCACGCGCACGCGGGACGCGCCGGCATGGCGCAGCACGTTGGTCGTCGCTTCGCGGAGGATCCAGGTCGCGGTGAGCGCCTGCGCCGGCGACAGCGCCGCCGGGTCGCCGTCCACCGCGAGCGCAACGCCTCCGGCACGCAGCGCGTCACTGCTCGCGGCGAGCTGCTCGTCCAACGTGACCGTCCGCGCGCCGGAAACCGTCGCTCTGACCCCCGCGATCGCCTCGGCCGTGAGCGACTCGATGTCGGCGAGCTCCGCCTTCGCCCGCTCCGGATCGGAGTCGATCAGGCGCCTGGCGAGCTGCGACTTCAAGCGCACGACCGTCAGCGAGTGACCGATCAGGTCGTGCACATCGCGGGCCACGGCCTCGCGGCCCTCACTCGTGGCCAGTTCGAGCCCGAGCTGCTCGGCTTCGGCTGAGCGCCTGATCAGTGACGTCGACACGGTGTTCATGACGGCGAGCAGCGCGATGATGATGAGAACGGTGACGAAGCCGATGCCGCCGGGGGCGAGGAAGACGAACAGGGCCGCGATGACGAGAGCGGCGGAGGACGTGATCCAGTGCCAGACGCGGGTGAGGCCGAAAGCCGCGAACGACATGATGAACGGCAGGAAGCTCAGCGCAGCGCCGCCTTCGGCCGGCACCGACAGCAGCGCGCAGACGATCAGTCCTGCGTAGAACAGCCACGGTCCCGGTCCGACCGGTGAGCCGATCCGCGCTTCGCTGCGCATTCCACGGACAGCACCGACGACGTAGAGCGCGATGAACAGGCCAAGGGCGACCCAGCCGACGACGATCCACCCCATCGCCGCCTGGGAGCGCACCAGCGCGACGATCGGATAGATCAGGAACACCAGCCAGATGAGGGCCATCACCAGGGAGAAGCGCTCCCACGGGTGCTTCTGCGCATCGGCTCTCTCACTGGTCACGGAACACACCTTGCCACGTCAGCGGCGCGAACGCGCACGCCGCATCCCGGCGAAGACGAGCAGGACGAACACCAGCAGCCACACCGCGACGTTCAGCAGCACCGCCCACAACTGGTCGCTCTGGCCGGACATCAACGCACCGTCCGTCAGCGGCCAGCGGCTCAGCGCGACATAGCCGTACAGCGGCGTGAACCGGGCGATGTCGAGCATGACACCGTCCAACGGCATGAACACGTTGCCGAAGAAAGCGAAGAAAGTCAGCGAGATCGATGCCAGCGCGGCGGCCGAATCGGAGTTGAAGAACAGGCCGACGCCCAGGCCGTAGAGCCCGTAGATCAGGCCGAGTCCGAGGATGATCGCGGCACACGCGCCCCAGCGCCAGAGGTCATCGGCCTCGGCACCGGTGAGGACACCTGCGACGAAGACGGCGAGCACTGCGAGAGCGGCGAAGGCGACGGCGGTGATCAGCTTGGTGGCGGCATACCCTGCGGTGCTGAGCGGGGTCATGGCGAGCTGACGCCCCCAGCCCTGCTTCGCCTCGGCCGCGGCGAGCGAGGTGAGCGAGCTCATGGCGACCGCCGTGCCGTAGGCCGCCATCGAGACCATGACGGAGAACGCGACGTTGCCATGGCCGGCGGACTGGTCGCCGTAGGCGGCGACGCCTCCGAACAGGAGGTACATCACCACCGGCATCGTGAGCGTGAACGCGAGCGTGTAGGGATTGCGCAACTGGCGGACGCCCTCGATGCGCAGCATGGTCGGTGAGATCAGCATGGTCAGTCCTCCGTGAGGGCCGTGAAGGCGGTTTCGAGGGTGGGAGCGGCGATCTCCAGATCGGTCGCTCCGGCGGCCAGCAGGACGCGGGCGACGGCGTCGGAGTCGGCGGCACGCAGGCTGACGCGCTCCGCGTCACGACGCAGGTCGGTGACGCCGTCGTCGGCGTGCAGCGCCGCGAGGAGGCTGTCGACGGCATCCGGTGCATCCTGCGCAAGCGTGGCCGAGACGAGCCGGACGCCCAGTCCGGCGCGCAGCTGCGCGGTCGGCGCGTCCGCGACCACTCTGCCCCGGTGCATGACGACGGTGCGGTGGGCGAACTGCTCGGCCTCTTCCAGGTAGTGCGTGGCGAAGACGATGGTGCGGCCGGCCGCGGCATCCGCGCGCATGACGTCCCAGAAGTGGCGACGGGCCGTCACGTCCATCCCGGCGGTGGGCTCGTCGAGGACGAGGATCTCGGGGTCGGCCACGAGGGCGAGGGCGAACTTGATGCGCTGCTGCTCGCCGCCCGAGCACTTCGACACGCGGCGGCGGGCGAGCTCCGCGATGTCGGCGCGCTCGAGCACCTCCGGCACACGGGCGAGCGCAGCGCGGCCGTACAGGGATGCCACGAGGCTCACCGTCTCCCGCACGGTCAGGTCGGACAGCAGGCCGCCGGTCTGCAGCACGGCGGCGATCGCGCCCCGTGCCGTGGCCTGCCCAGGACGCTCGCCGAGCACGCGCACCGTGCCCTCGCTGGGGTCGGAGAGCCCCAGCAGGATGTCGAGAGTGGTCGTCTTACCCGCGCCGTTCGGCCCGAGCAGTGCCACCACCTCGCCGCGCGAGATGCGGAGCGTGACGTCGTCGACGGCCTGGACGCGACGGTCACCGTGCCCGAAATGACGGCGGAGTCCTGCGATGTCGATGATCGCGCCGGCGGAGGTGCTGGTCGTCGCGGGCTGCGCCTGCGTGATCGTGTTCATGCCTCCAGCCTGGCTGTGCGTCGAGCCTGGATGCCGGAGGGCGATGTCATCAGTCGGGCATGACGCGTGTCATGCCCGTTCGTCTGCTCAGTCGATGTCCTCGATGCCCTGCAGCCGCACTTGTTCCAGATCGAGGCGCGCCGCGATGCGGCGCACGACGACGTCATCGACCGTCCCGGAGCGGCGCAGGCTCAGCAGCACTTCGCGCTTGTGATCGAGCAGAACGAGCTTCAGGCGGGAGTACTCCTCGTGCCGCACGAGCGGCGAGCGCTGCACGAGATCGACCTGGGCCGATGCCGCCACCATCTGCAGGATCGCGCCGTCGCGCGGCGCTGCGGCCGCCGCTCCGGTCGGCTCGAGGTCGGCTCTGCCCTCCTCGGCCTCGGTCGCCCGGGGCGCAGCGAGCGGGTCCGGCGCGTCCAGCAGCTCTTCCATCGCGCCCACCTCGGCGTCGATGAGCGCACGCTCCCTCGCCATCGACTTGGCGTTGGCGAGCTCCAGGGCCTCGTACCCGTCGCGCCGGATCCGATCGCGGACGTCATCGCTGATGCCGTGTTCGGCGGCGAGGGCGTCGAGGGCGGACATTGCGGCGCCGGAGATCGCGCGCTCGGCGAGTTCGTACTCCTCGTCCTCGGCGTGATCCACCGGGAAACCGGCCCAGCGCACGATGGCCGGAAGGAGCGGCCCCTGCACGAGGAGGCTGAGCAGGATCACTCCGGCGGTGACGAAGATGACCTCGTTGCGCCCTTCGAGGGGTGCGCCCGTCGACGTCGTCAGCGGAACGGACAGGGCGATGGCCAGGGACACCGCTCCCCGCATCCCGGCCACAGTGCTGACGACCTGCGCCCGCGTGCGCAGGCCGCGCGGGTGCACGGCGCCGCCGCCCAGACGCTGGAAGGGCACGGAGAGCAGCTGGAAGAGGAACCGCACGATCAACAGGGTCGCCCAGACGACCAGCGTGATCAGCACGAGTCTGCCCACTTCGCGCAGCGATGTCTCGTGGACCACCCACTGCACCTCGAGCCCGATGAGCACGAACAGGGCGCCGTTGAGCAGGAACACGCCGAACGGCCAGACCGCCTCCGCCTGCCTGCGCGAGGCCGCGGTGCTGATCTGCGGGCTGATGTAGGCCGCGATGAGCCCCGCCACGACGACGGCGAGCACGCCCGAGGCGTGCATCATCTCGGCGATCAGGAAGGCGGTGAACGGCACCAGCAGCAGGGCGACGTTGATGGTGATCGTCGTGCGCACGCGTCGCAGCAGCAGCCAGGCGGCCGCGGCGACCGCGACGCCGGTCGCGATGCCCCCGACGTACGAGACGAGGACCGTCCAGGTGACCGACAGCGGCGTCACCTGGCCGCCGACCGCGAGCGACACCGCGATGGCGTACAGGACGAGGGCCGTGCCGTCGTTGGTGAGGCTCTCGGCCTTCAGCTTCATGAAGCTGCGTCGCGGGAGCAGCCGACCGAGAGCGGCCACGGCTGTGGCATCCGGTGGCGCGACGGCGGCTCCGAGGATGAGGGCGATCTCCCACGGCATCCCGAACAGCACGGCGATGCCGGCGACCGCGAACGCCGAGGCGACCACGAGCAGCGTGCTCATGGGCAGGATGTAGCGGAAGTCGCGACGGATCGATCGCAGCGAGGTCGTGAGGCTCTCCCAGAAGAGCATCACGGGCAGGAACAGCAGCAGCACGGTCTCCGGCGGCAGCTGCACTTCGCGCAGCGCAGGGACGAAGCCGAGCAGCAGCCCGAAGACCACCAGGAGCAGCGGCAGCGCCAGGCGCAGTCGCGGCGCGAGCATCGTGCCCACCAGGATCGTCAGCCCGAGCAGGACTGTGATCTCGAGACCTTCCATCTGAACCACCACCTCTGTCGCCGCGTGACGGTCCGCGAACGTGCTCAGGACACAGCGTCCGTCGACGCCAGGGTATTCCCCTGGACCAGCCGGGGCGAGAGTTCGGGGCCGTAGGGTCTTGGTATGCCTGCCATCCGCAACATCAGCGTCGGTCTGCCCGTGAAGGAGGGTCATGTCCTGGTCCTGTCCGGTCGGGACGTCTCGAAAGGACAGGACTTCTATCGTGCGATCGGCGGTGGCATCGAGTTCGGAGAGCGGGCGGACGAGGCGCTGCGGCGAGAGTTCCTGGAGGAGCTGGGCGTCGTGCTCGACGGCTCCCGTGTGCTGACTGTGACGGAGAACATCTTCACCTACGAGAGTTCGCCAGGACACGAAGTCGCGCACGTCTTCGCCGTCGAGTGCGCTGCGCTGGATGCGCTGCCGCTGGATGCCGAGTTGCACATCCTCGACGAGGGATCGCCCGTGCGGTGGGTGCCCATCGAGGATCTGCGGGACGGCGTGCGTCCGCTGTTCCCGGCCGGGGCGCCTGAGGCGCTGTTCGCGCTGGTGGACGGATGACGGCCGTGCGGCGACTCGCGCGCGGGCGCGCGGAGATCGCGTTCGAGGATTCCGGCGGGGCCGGCCCTCCAGTGGTGCTGTGCCATGGCGCTGGGATGGACCGGAGCATGTTCGCGGAACAGGCGGCGGCACTCACGGGTGCGGGGTTCCGGGTCATCGCCTGGGATCTGCCCGCTCACGGCGAATCGATGCTGCCGGCGGGGACCCGCTTCACGGCGTCCGTCGCACTCGAGGACCTGACGGCTCTGCTGGACGCTTGCGGAATCGACCGGGCCGTGCTGGTGGGGCACTCGCTCGGGGGCAACCTCGCGCAGGCGTTCGTGCGTGCGCATCCGCAGCGCGCGGCAGGACTGATCGTGATGGATTCGACGTGGAATGCCGGCCCGCTCGCGTGGTGGGAGCGCCTCGCCCTGCGGCTGGCGGCGCCGTCGCTGGCGCTGGTCCCCGCGCACCGGCTCCCCGGCCTGATGGCGCGGGCCTCCGCCGTCACATCGGACGCGATCGCGCGCACGGAGGCGACGTTCGCACGGATGCCCAAGCCGGTGTTCCTGGATGTCTGGCGTGCCACCGTGTCGTTCGTGGATCCCGATCCGGAGTACCGCACTCCCGTGCCGCTCGCGCTGGTGCGCGGCGCACAGGATCGCACCGGGAACATCGCGACGGCGATGCCTGCGTGGGCTCGGGCGGAGGGCGTCCTGGAGCACGTGGTCCCGGATGCCGGGCACATCGTCACGTGGGATGCGCCGGAGGAATCTGCACGGGTGCTGGTGGGGATTCTCGAGGCGTGGGGATCGGCGGGTCGCGACGGCGCGTGAGGCGCCGCCGCGACGAGCCGGCCCGGTGTCACCGCGTCACCGCCACGGTGTCACCGCATCACCGCGTCACCGCGTCGCCGGCGGGATGGATTCGCTCTGCGCGCGGATCGCGTCGCACCCAGGAGGATCAGGGCGGTCGCGACCAGCATCCCGGCGACCCAGATCGGCGCGGTCGGAACCCGCCAGCCGGCGAGCGCGACCGCACCGAGAACGGGTCCCGCCGCGGCACCGATGTTCAGCGCGGCGGTGGCGTAGGAGCCGCCCATGGTCGGCGCATCCGACGCGGCGTACAGCACCCGCGCGATCAGAGTGCTGCCGACGCCGAACGACAGCATCCCCTGAACGAAGATGATCGCGATCAGCGACGCCGGACAGCCGGCCGTCGACGCCAGCACGACCCAGCCGACCAGGAGCAGTGGTGCCCCGACGGCCAGCACGAGACCCGGCCGGCGATCCGACAGCCGCCCGGCGATGGTGACGCCGAGGAACGATCCGCTGCCGAACACCACCAGGACGACGGGCACCCACGCATCGGGCAGCCCTGCGGTCTCGGTCGCGACGGGGGCGAGGTAGGTCAGCACCGCGAACGTGCCGCCGTTGATCATCGCGCCGAGCACCATCGCGAGGATGAGCGGCGGCGAGGCCAGCACGCCGAGCTCGGCGCGGAGCGTCGGCGTGCCGAGGCCGTGCGCCCGGCGCCCGTCCGGGATGCCGAAGAGCACTCCGAGAGCGGCGGGAACGCACAGCAGCGCGATCGCCCAGAACGTCGCACGCCAGCCCAGCACCTCACCGAGGAGCGCACCGGCCGGAACACCGGCGACGGTGGCGATCGTCGTGCCGGCGAGCAGGATCGACAGCGCGCGTCCTTTCCGATCGGGTGCCACCAGCGCGGTCGCCGTGCTCAGTGCGACCGCCAGGAATCCGGCAGTCGCCACGGCGCTGAGCGCGCGGCTGATGAGCAGGACGGAGAAATCCGGCGTCAGGGCGCCGATCACATGGCATCCGGCGAAGGCGAGCAGGCATACGAGCAGGGTGAGCCGCGGTGGCCACCGACGCGCGAAGGCTGCCATGAGCGGCGCGCCGATGACCATGCCGACGGCGAACGCCGAGGTCAGCAACCCTGCGACGCCGATCGTGACGTCGAGGTCGGCTGCTGCTGCGGGGATCAGCCCCGCGAGCATGAACTCCGAGGTGCCCATGACGAAGACCGCCAGGGCGAGCAGATAGAGGGGAAAAGGCATCGAGTACTCCGAGGTGAGAGATCAGGAAAGGGTTCTTCTCGTCACCACGGCCGGCAACCGGAGTACGCCGCATCGCGCCCGCTCGGAAGGCGGGCGTCGTTTCAGCGGATCATGGGGCTGGCGGTGTGAACGACAGCCCCTGACCTGTCTGATTCAGGACTCGACATGACACAGAACGTTACAGCAGGAGCCCGGTGTCGGAAGTTATCCACAGATCATCTGTTCTATGGTTGAGTGTCGATGGCGGGGTATTCAATAGTAGTTATGAACAGCACCGCGGCAGTTCTCGGAAGGGTCGTCTCCGACCTGGATGGGTCGATCGAGTCCGCGGTGCGTTCGTCCGGGTTGGACGGGATGTCGGATGCGGAGAAGCTGGATGTGCTGCGGCTCGCGGGTGAGGCGCAGCGCCGGTTGGATGCGCTGGTGACCGAGACGGTCGCGTGCGTGGATGGGCGTCCGGCGGGGTCGGGGGTGCCGACGTTCCCGGCGGTGTTCGGATGCCGGAACATGAACGAGTTGCTGCAGCGGGTGCTGCGGGTCGACGCGTCCGGGGCGTCGCGGGTCGTGAAGGCCGCGGACGCGGTGCACCGGAATGCGGAGATCACGACCGGGGCCCGACTGCCGGCCCGGTGGCCCGCGCTGCGGGAGGCACTGCTGGACGGGGTGGTCGGGATCGCGGGACTGTTGGCCGCGATCGATCCGATCGACCGGACGAGGGGCCGGATCGACGGGACGGATCGGTTGCGAGCCGATGCCGCGTTGGCGGACTGCGCCCGCGGCATCGACGACACCGTCACGGACCCCAGCGGCGCGGATGCCGAGACCGACGGGGCGGAGGCGGACGCGGCCGAGGCCCGTCGGGCCGAGGCGGGTCCGGCGGCGACGCCGGACGACCTGCGCCAGTACGCGCAACTGATCGCCACCTATCTCGACCCGGACGGATCTGCACCGTCCGAGGCGCAGGCCGCGGTGAACCGGTCACTCACATTCGGGCGGCTCCGCGACGGCGTCTACCCGATCCGAGGCGCCCTGCTGCCCGAGGTCTACGCGCAGCTGAAACTCATCATCGACGCGCAGACCAACCCCAGAACCACCGGCCCCGCCGACCTCGGCGTCGCCTTCACAGGCAGTACCGACGACGCCGGACTCGGTGCCGGTGCAGGTGCCGGTGCCGGTGCCGGTGCCGGTGCGGGTGCGGGCGATGACCTGGCGGGTGGGTGCGGAGCACCGGAGGACCCGTTCAACTCCGACCCCCGCCACGTGATCGATTCCCGCACCAGGCCGCAGAAGCAGCACGACGCCCTCGCCGCAGCGCTCTCGATCGCAGCCCGCCACGACGAGATGCCCACGTTGGGCGGGGCAGCCCCGACCCTGGTCGTCCAAGTCGAAGCATCCGACTTCGCGCACGGCACCGGATGGGCGCACATCGCCGGCATCGACGCCCCCGTCCCCGTCTCGGTCGCTTCCCACATCACCTGCCAGGGGATGATCCAACGCGTCCTGTTCGACGAGGGCCGCATCGTGGGGATCACGACCACCGACCGCCTCTTCAACGCCTACCAGCGGCGAGCGATCGTGCTGCGCGACAAGGAGTGCATCATCCCCAGCTGCCACGTCCCCGCCACCTGGTGCGATATCCACCACGTCGAGGAGCACTCCCACGGCGGCCCCACCTGCACCAGCAACGGCGTCCCCCTCTGCTTCTGGCACCACCTCACCATCGACAAATCCGGCTGGCACATCCGCATGGTCGACGGCAAACCCCAAATCCGCGGACCCGCCTGGTGGGACCCCGAACAGAAATGGCGCACCCCACGCCCCCTCCTCCCCCAATGGGTCGGCGGATGACGCGCGACATACGAGGGTGGGTATGGAGTCGGCGGTTGATGAGACAAAGCCGACCCCGCCGTAGGGCGCGAGCGGCGCGAGGTCGAGACGGCTCCAAACTCACGAAGCCTCTTCGTTGGAGCGCTTCGGCCCGAGGCCTCGATTCGCATGCCGAAAACGTCGAACGGTCCGTTTTTCAGGGTATTTCGGCAGGGACATAGTCGGCGCCCCTGCACGCGACCGCCCGAGGCCGCCAACCTGCCTTACCGGGCGCGTTCGGCGGCCACGGAGAGAGGTCATTGCCGTCGTCGCTCGAACTCGTCAAGTGCAGGAGAGGCTTGAATACACTTCGATAACTCGCTCCGTATCGGGATAGCCAGCCTCGTCGAGGGCTACCCGCACGTCCTCCCGTACAGATTCGAGGTAGGCCGAGCCCCGGAGCCTGATCTCAGGAACGGAGTCGAGGTCAGGGTCGTCATCGAGGAGGCTGTACCAGTCCGACCATTGCGAATCGCTGACCCTCGCATCTTCGAGAGCCTTGGCAGCAATGCGGCCCGCCTCCGCGGGCGGATCGTCGATCGCCGGGCTGAGCCACCAGCTGATGTCGCACGTGCCACCTGGAACAGGAACCGCTTCCGAACGATCGGGACCACCGACCGGCGGGACGGGCGCACACGCGGTCATTGCCAGCGCACTCGCCATCAGGGAAACACCAAGCAGAGAACGTCCACGCATGCAGAGATCCTAGGTGACCACTACGAGCAGACGCCGTGACCGGTTGAGTCTCAGAACCTTCACCGCAATGATCTTCGGAGGCGATGAGCGTGGGTTGCGGTAGCACCGACCCCCGAGTTCGTCGACACCCTCCTGCGATGCGCGACCGTCGCTCATGGCGCCGGCATAAGCATGCACATGGGGGCGCTGGACTTGACGCCCGACGACGCTGAGGTACTCGATCGAGTCCGCACCGGTGGCCCCGAACCAGTGCGGGGTGCGGGTGCCGAACGCGGCAGCTGGACCGGCCGCAAGAGCGGTCTTGATCGCCGGCACTCGGCGGAAGAGATGAGGCTGAGTCAGAAGCAATCGAATCCGACGGGCAGTCGGCATACATCCATCTGGGATACCACGGGCGACGCCCCTCGCATGATGTTTCACCAGGGCACCCCGATCGTCAACCGTTGACGATCGCTTCTGGCAGCCATCTGGCAGGTTTTCTATCTGAAACTCACCGTGTTCGACACTCACTCGCGCCACCCCGTCCCAGCGCGGTGAGCCGCCGTCTTGACGGACGGCCGCGGCCCGCACCAGCAGCGCCAGGCTCGGAGCTCTCCTTCCGGCAACCCGCGTGGAAGGATGGGAGAACGATTCGTGATTCGGAGGGCGCATCTTGTCCAGAGCAGTAACGCTGATTCGCTCGTCCTCTCTCTCCGATGTGGCCGAGTACGCATACGCCGCGACCGCCCCCGCAGAGGCCAGGTTGATCTTCCTCGCAGGCTCTTGTCCTTTGAATGAAGACGGCTCTACAGCTGGAGTCGGGGACTTCGCAGCACAGGCAGCGAAGTGCATCGAGAACATGGCTCTAGCGCTTGCCGAGGCTGGAGCTGACATCAACGATGTCATCACCACTCGCGTTCTTGTTGCGTCGACGCAGCAATCGGACCTCGTCACTGCTTGGGAGGTCGTGCGCAATGCGTTCGGTGATCATGACGTGCCGAGCACGCTTCTTGGTGTCACTGTTCTCGGCTACGACGATCAGCTCGTAGAGATCGAGGCAATCGCCGCAGTTCACGACTGAGTGAGCGGTCGCGTAGCGCAGGGATGCGCCACCGAACGACATCACACCGCCCCACCCGTCACGGCACGGTTGTACGCCATCGCCGCCGCGACCCAGAACGCCAGCCCGTCGTCCTCCGCGATGACGGCAGGTGCGACCTCGATCCAGCCCGGCCCCATGTCGCGCCCCGCTCCCATCTCGGCTTGCGCAGCGCCAGGCTTCGCGAGGAGCTCCTCGTGCCGATCCGCAGCGACCCGCACCAGCAGCGCCCCGTCGCGCTGCACGGCGACGATCATCTTCTCGTTCACCATGATCGATCTGCCGCCGAACATCGACACCTCGCGCACGGTGGGCTCCGCGGAGAGCAGGCCGCGGAGGCGTTCGACCAGCGCAGCCTGCTCCGCCGTCGTCGTGCTCACGACGCTCGTCCGTCCGCGTCAGCTCTGCGCGGCCGCCGAGTAGTCCGGCAGTTCCTGCAGCGTCCAGGTGTTGCCGTCGGGGTCATGGAAGGTGACGAACCGGCCCCACGCCTGTTCGTCGACACCGTTCGCCTCGACACCCGCGTCGCGCAACTGCGCGAGCGCGGCATCCGCATCCGGCACGACCACCTGGATCGAATCCTGCTGTCCCGGCTCCAGACCTCCCCCGAGACCCGTGCCGAACGCGATCGAGCAGGCCGAACCCGGCGGGGTCATCTGCACGAAGCGCAACTCCTCGTTCACTCTCTGATCGTGGTCGGCGTTGAAGCCGATCTTGACGTAGAAGTCCTTCGCCCGGTCGACGTCGGTCACCGGCACGAAGATCAGCTCGATCTTCCAGTCCATAGCGCACACCTCCACGGCGAGACCGTCCCGCCCGAGACCAAGGTAGGCCCGGCCTCCGACACGCACCACCCCGACGTGGCTCAGGATGCCTGCAGGAACACACCGCTCAAGAACGAGTCCAGCTCCCCCACATCGTCCAGCGGCAGGATCGCCGCCACATACTGATCGGGGCGTACCACCACGACGACGCCGTCCCTGGACAGTTCGCGAGCCTCGTAGATGTCCGTCGGGGTCCATTTCGACGGCCCGGCCGCGTACACCTTCTCCCAGTCGGTCAGGCCGAGAGGCCCGGTCTGCGGCTGGAACAGCGCGGGAACCGACGGGAAGTCCACGTTCTCGAACGGCTGCTGATACACCGCCTTGACGTCGAACACGGCATCCTCATCAGCATCCGACGGGGTGAAGCGGGCGAACACTTCCGACGCCGCAGATGCCCAGGCCGACAGCCCCGCACCATCCCGACCGCCGAACGCGTAGATCCTCCAGCGCCCGTCCGCCCTGGCGTGATGACCGAGGTGCACGACGTTGCCGTCGCAGACCCGCACGACCTCGGCGGACTTGAACCGCTTGCCGAGCGGGAACCCGGCCGCGAGCGCCTGGTGCGCGTCCGAGCTGACCAGCATCGACGGACCGTACTGCGTCATGAATCCCGACGGGAACTCCGCCGTCGCGAGGTAATAGGTGGCCAGGTCGTTCGGGTCCGAGATCTCCTCGGGCTTGCGCGCCATGAGCGATGACCACTCCCGGTCGAAGTCGATCAGCTGCTGCGCCACCGGACGCCGCTCCGCACCATAGGTCGCCAGCAACTCCTCCGGCGAGCGTCCAGTCAGCACCGCCCCGAGCTTCCAGCCCAGGTTGAATCCGTCCTGCATCGACACGTTCATGCCCTGGCCCGCCTTCGCGCTGTGCGTATGGCAGGCATCGCCCGTGAGGAAGACGCGCGGCGTGCGGCCCGATCCGTCGATCACGTCGTCGAAGCCGTCCGTGACGCGGTGCCCCACTTCGTAGACACTGTGCCACGCGACCTCCTTCACGTCGATCGAGTAGGGATGCAGGATCGCGTTGGCCTTGGAGATGATCGACTCGATCGGCGTCTGCCGCACGCGGTGCTCGTCGTTCTGGGGCACCTCGCCGAGATCGATGTACATGCGACTGAGATAGCCGCCCTCCCGCGGGATGTGCAGGATGTTGCCCGCCTCGGCGTTGATCGCGCATTTCGTGCGCCAATCCGGGAAGTCGGTGTTCACGAGCACATCCATCACGCCCCACGCGTGCGCCGAGACGCCGCCGACGTGCGTGCGCCCGATCGCTTCCCGCACGCCGCTGCGCGCACCATCGCAGCCCACGACGAACTTCGCACGCACGGCCCGCTCGCCACCGGCATCCCGCACCCGGACCTCGACAGGGAATGCGCCGTCGTCGTGCACCGTCAGGCCGATGAACTCCACGCCGTAGTCCGGTGCGATGCGCCCTGGTCCGTGCGCCGCCGCCTCGGCGAAGTAGTCCAGCACACGCGCCTGGTTCACGATCAGGTGCGGGAACTCGCAGATGTCGTACGCGTAGTCGGCCGTCCGCGTGGTCCGTCGGATGTTCGCAGGGTTCTCGGGGTCAGGCCCCCAGAAGTTCATCCAGCCGATGTTGTAGGCCTCGGCGATGATCCGCTCCGCGAACCCGAACGCCTGGAACGTCTCGACGCTGCGGGGCTGGATGCCGTCGGCCTGACCGAGCTCCAGCCTCCCGGCGCGCTTCTCGATGATCCGCGTGGTGATCTCGGGGAACTGCGACATCTGCGCCGCCAACAGCATCCCGGCCGGTCCCGATCCGACGATGAGCACGTCGACCTCGTCCGGCAGGTCCCTGGGCCGGTCGACCCCGGTACCGGATGCCGGCAGCACCCGAGGATCCTGCGAGACGTAGCCGTGGTGGTGGAACTGCATAGTGAATGACTCCTGATCGAAGGCGAGGCGGACGGACGCGTCTCAGGCCCTGGCCATCCCGCGGATCGGGCTGGCCGCCTGCTCGGCCTCGTGGTCGGGCCCGAGCGGGATGCCGCTGCGATCGCGCAGCAGCAGCGTCGCGACGAGACCGATCAGGGTCATGCCGGCGAGATACCAGGTGACCGCGTCGGTGGAGCCCGTCTTCTCCACGAGCCACGCGGCGATCATCGGAGCGAAGGCACCACCGGCGATCGCACCGATCGCGTACGAGATCGAGACGCCAGAGAACCGGATGCTGGCGGGGAAGAGTTCGGTGTACAGCGCGGCCTGCGGGCCGTACGTGAAGCCGAGGCCGATCGTGAGGACGGCGAGGGCCGTGAACAGCAGCCAGATGTTGCCGGTGTTCACGAGCGGGAAGAGCAGGATCACGCCACCGAGCTGGAGGATCCAGCCGATGATGTACGTGCTGCGGCGACCGATCCGATCCGAGACCCAACCCGCGAGCAGCGTCGTGATCAGCCAGGTGACTGCGGACCCGGTGACCGCCCACAGCACCGGTCCGCGGTCGAGCGCGATCGGGCCCTCGGGGTTCGTCGAGTAGTTCTGGATGTACCCGCCGGTGGTCATGTACCCGACCGCATTGTTGCCGGCGAAGACGAGGGCGGCGATGACCACGAGCAGAGCATGCTTGCGGAACAGCTGCACGATCGGCATCTGCGCCTTCTCCTTGCGCTCGGCGAGCTCGGTGAACACCGGGCTCTCCTCGACGCGACGTCGCACGTAGTAGCCGACCAGGATCAGCACGACGCTGAGCAGGAACGGAATGCGCCAGCCCCACGCGAGGAACTGGTCGCCCGGGGCGACCGCCGTCATGATCGCCATCACACCGGACGCGAGCAGCAGCCCGAGGGGAACGCCGATCTGCGGCGAGGCGCCGAAGATGCCGCGGCGCGTCTTGGGCGCGTGCTCGACGGCCATGAGCACAGCACCGCCCCACTCGCCGCCGGCCGACAGCCCCTGGAGGATGCGCAGCAGCACGAGCAGGATCGGCGCCATCACGCCGATGGCCTCGGCTGTCGGCAGCAGACCGATGAGCGCCGTGGCCGCGCCCATCAGGACGAGCGTCCACATCAGCACGGTCTTGCGGCCGTACTTGTCACCGAAATGTCCGGCGAGGAACGCGCCGAGCGGACGGAACAGGAAGCTGATCCCGACGGTGGCGAACCCGAGCAGGACGCTGTTCGCGCCGAGCGCGGAGAAGAACAGCTCGTTGAAGACCAGCGCCACCGCGGTCGCGTAGATGAAGTAGTCGTACCACTCGACGGTGGTGCCGACGACCGTCGCGAACACGACGCGTCGCCGGTCGGCGGATGTCGCGATCGTGCCGGTCGGGGTGAAGCCCGGGTGATCAGTCATTGATGCTCCTTGGTCGACGTCATCGTCTGCAGGGCGGGTGGATCATTGCTTGCCACCCGATACGGCGATGATATACGATTTCGAATATGCCGCACAAGACCGGCGGCCACGACGCAAGGAGGCGCCCCGTGACGGACCCGATCGCCCGCCCCGGCAAGATCATCGCGATCCACCTCAGCTACGCCTCCCGTGCCGAACAGCGAGGCCGACGCCCCGAGCACCCCTCGTACTTCTTCAAGCCAGTGAGCTCCCTCGCAGCATCCGGTGGCACCATCGAGCGTCCGGCCGGAACCGAGCTGCTCGCCTTCGAGGGCGAGATCGCCCTGATCATCGGAGCGCCCACCCGTCGCGTGAAGCTCGCGGATGCCTGGGCGCACGTCGCGTGGATCACGGCCGCGAACGATCTCGGGCTCTACGACCTGCGCGCGAACGATAAGGGGTCGAACGTCCGATCCAAGGGCGGTGACGGCTACACGCCGCTCGGCCCGCAGCTCATCGACGCGAGGGACGTCGACCCGTCGGACCTGCGCGTCCGCACCTGGGTCAACGGCGAGCTCCGTCAGGACGACACCACCGCCGGTCTGCTCTTCCCGCTCCCCCAGCTCGTCGCCGACCTCTCCCAGCACTTCACGCTCGAAACCGGCGACGTCATCCTCACCGGCACCCCGGCCGGCTCGAGCGTCATCGTTCCGGGTGACGTCGTCGAGGTCGAAGTGGATGCCGCTGGTGCCACATCCGGCCGGCTCATCACGACCGTCGTGCAGGGCGAGGTGCCGTTCGATCCGGCGCTCGGCTCGCTCCCCTCGGTCGACGACCTGCAGCGCGCCGAGGCCTGGGGCTCACGCGAGGCAGCAGGCCTCCCCGATGCCGCACCCCGTCTGGACCCTGCCCTTCGCGCCAAGCTCGAAGCCGCACCCACCGCGGGGCTCTCCACCCAGCTGCGCAAGCGCGGCATCACGGCCTGCTTCATCGACGGCGTCACGGCGAACATCGCCGCGGCGAAGATCGTCGGCACCGCGAAGACACTGCGCTTCGTGCCGTTCCGCGAGGATCTGTTCGCTTCGCACGGCGGCGGCTACAACGCGCAGAAGCGCGCATTCGACACCGTCGACGAGGGCGAGATCATCGTGATCGAGGCCCGCGGGGACGCGAGCACCGGAACACTCGGCGACATCATGGCCCTGCGTGCACAGACCCGCGGTGCTGCCGGCGTCGTCACCGACGGCGGTGTCCGCGACTTCGATGCGGTCGCCGCGAGCGGGTTCGCCGTGTTCTCGCGCGGTGCGCATCCGGCGGTCCTCGGGCGCAAGCACATCCCGTGGGAGGTCGACGTCACGATCGCGTGCGGCGGCGCCACCGTGCAGCCCGGCGACATCATCGTCGGCGACGGGGACGGCGTGATCGTGATCCCCGCGGCTCTGGCCGAAGAAGTCGCCGATGCCACCCTCGCGCAGGAGACCGAGGAGGCGTGGATCGCCGAACAGGTCGCCGCAGGGCACCCCGTCGATGGGCTCTTCCCGATGAACGCCGAGTGGCGCGCCCGCTACGAGGCCCGGAGCATCTCGTGACGGCCCCGACGCTCAGCAAGTCCCAGCGCGCGTATCACTGGATCAAGGAGCGCATCGCGGCGCAGACGTACACGCCGGGCTATCGCCTGGTGCTCGGTGCGATCGCCGGCGAGCTCGACATGAGCGTGGTCCCCGTCCGCGAGGCCATCCGTCAGCTCGAGGCCGAGGGCCTCGTCGAGTTCGAGCACAACGTCGGCGCGCGCGTGGCCATGGTCGACGATGCCCAGTACCGGCACAGCATGGAGGCCCTCAGCATCCTGGAGGGCACCGCGACCGCCATGGCGGCCCGCGCGCTCACACCGGACGACCTGCGTGCGGCCCGCGCGATCAACGACGAGATGGTCCGCACGCTCGACCACTTCAACCCTTCTGCTTTCACGGCCCTCAATCAGCGCTTCCACTCGACGCTCATCGCTCCCTGCCCCAACCCGCGGCTGCACGAGCTCGTGACACTCGAGTGGGCTCGACTGAGCCGGCTGCGCGACTCGACCTTCAGCTTCGTGCCCGGTCGCGCGCACGAGTCCGTTCAGGAGCACGAGCAGATCGTCGCCCTCATCGAGAACGGTGCCCCGCTGAACGAGATCGAGCACGCCGCACGCCGCCATCACGCCGCGACCCTCGACGCCTACCTCGACCACGAGCATCCCGACGAAGCCGTCGGAATGCACATCCTCTGATCCCCTGGAGAAGCCATGACCGACTCCCGCATCCCCGCAGACCTTCCCGATCACATCCAGCACTACATCGACGGAGCCTTCGTCGACTCGGCGGACGGTGACACGTTCGACGTGCTCGACCCGGTGACCAACAAGACGTACACGACGGCATCCGCGGGCAAGAAGGCCGACATCGATCTGGCCGTCGCCGCCGCCAAGCGCGCGTTCGACGAGGGGCCATGGCCACGGATGCTGCCGCGCGAGCGCAGCCGCGTGCTGCACCGCATCGCCGACATCGTGGAATCCCGCGATCAGCGTCTCGCCGAACTCGAGAGCTACGACTCGGGCCTGCCGATCACGCAGGCGCTCGGACAGGCGCGCCGTGCGGCGGAGAACTTCCGCTTCTTCGCCGACCTCATCGTCGCCCAGGCCGACGACACGTTCAAGGTCCCCGGTCGCCAGATCAACTACGTCAACCGCAAGCCGATCGGCGTCGCCGGCCTCATCACCCCCTGGAACACGCCGTTCATGCTCGAGTCGTGGAAGCTCGGCCCCGCTCTCGCGACCGGCAACACGGTCGTCCTCAAGCCCGCCGAGTTCACTCCGCTGTCGGCATCCCTGTGGGCCGGCATCTTCGAGGAGGCCGGGCTCCCCCAGGGCGTCTTCAACCTCGTCAACGGACTCGGCGAGGATGCCGGAGACGCGCTTGTCAAGCATCCGGACGTCCCGCTGATCTCCTTCACCGGCGAGAGCCGCACCGGGCAGATTATCTTCGCGAACGCCGCCCCTTTCCTCAAGGGCCTCTCGATGGAGCTGGGCGGCAAGTCCCCGGCGGTCGTCTTCGCCGACGCGGATCTGGATGCTGCGATCGACGCCACCATCTTCGGAGTGTTCTCCCTCAACGGCGAGCGCTGCACCGCAGGTTCCCGCATCCTCGTGGAGCGCAGCATCTACGACGAGTTCGTCGAGCGCTACGCCGCCCAGGCGAAGCGGGTGAAGGTCGGCTATCCGCATGACCCCGCGACCGAGGTGGGCGCACTCGTGCATCCGGAGCACTACGACAAGGTCATGTCGTACGTCGAGATCGGCAAGGGCGAGGGTCGTCTGGTCGCCGGCGGCGGCCGACCCGAAGGATTCGCGACGGGTAACTTCGTCGCCCCGACGGTGTTCGCCGATGTCTCCCCGGACGCCCGGATCTTCCAGGAGGAGATCTTCGGCCCGGTCGTCGCGATCACCCCGTTCGACACCGAGGAGGAGGCCCTCGCCCTCGCGAACGGTGTGAAGTACGGTCTCGCCGCCTACATCTGGACCAACGATCTCAAGCGCGCGCACAACTTCGCGGGTGCCGTCGAGGCCGGAATGGTGTGGCTCAACTCGAACAACGTGCGGGACCTGCGCACCCCGTTCGGCGGCGTGAAGGCGTCGGGCCTCGGCCACGAGGGAGGCTATCGCTCGATCGACTTCTACACCGATCAGCAGGCCGTGCACATCACGCTCGGCGCTGTGCACAACCCCACCTTCGGCAAGAACTGACCCTTCGACCAGCAAGGACGCTGACATGACGAACCGCCAGGACATGACGCTGACATCCTCCGGCTTCTACGTGAGCCAGGAGGCGCCGATCCACCCCGACAACCCGACTCCGACGCCGACCAGCACGCCGCCGGACGTGCTGCGATGCGCCTACATGGAGCTCGTCGTCACAGACCTCGCGGCCTCGCGCACGTTCTACGTCGACATCCTCGGCCTGTACGTGACGGAGGAGGACGACGAGGCGATCTACCTGCGCTCGACCGAGGAGTTCATCCACCACAACCTCGTGCTGCGCAAGGGCCCGATCGCGGCCGTCGCCGCCTTCTCGTACCGCGTGCGCACTCCGGAAGACCTCGACAGGGCCGTCGCCTTCTACACCGAGCTCGGCTGCGACGTCCGCCGCAACCCGGACGGCTTCGTCAAGGGCGTCGGCGACTCGGTGCGCGTTGTCGACCCGCTCGGCTTCCCGTACGAGTTCTTCCACCAGAGCGACCACGTCGAACGGATGTCGTGGCGGTACGACCTGCACATCCCAGGCGAGCTCGTGCGCCTGGACCACTTCAACCAGGTCACCCCCGACGTGCCCAGGGCCGTGAAGTTCATGCAGGACCTCGGATTCCGCGTCACGGAGGACATCCAGGACGAGGAGGGCACCGTCTACGCCGCCTGGATGCGCCGCAAGCCCACCGTGCACGACACCGCGATGACCGGCGGAGACGGTCCGCGGATGCATCACGTCTGCTTCGCGACGCACGAGAAGCACAACATCCTCGCGATCTGCGACAAGCTCGGCGCCCTTCGCCGCTCGGATGCCATCGAGCGCGGCCCCGGCCGGCACGGCGTGAGCAACGCGTTCTACCTGTATTTGCGCGACCCCGACGGGCACCGCGTCGAGGTGTACACCCAGGACTACTACACCGGCGACCCGGACAACCCCGTGATCACCTGGGACGTGCACGACAACCAGCGCCGTGACTGGTGGGGCAACCCGGTCGTGCCGTCCTGGTACACGGATGCCTCGCTCGTACTCGACCTGGACGGAAACCCGCAGCCCGTCGTCGCCCGCACCGACGACAGCGAGATGGCCGTGACCATCGGCGCCGACGGTTTCAGCTACACGCGCGCCGACGAGCGCGAAGGCAAGCTCGGCCACCAGCTGTGAAAAGGCCAGTCATGACCAGCTGAGAAGGAGATCCGGATGCTGACATCCACGCAGATCGAACAGATCGCCGCCGAACTGGCTGAGGCCGATCGGACGCACGGCGTGATCCCGCGGATCACGGCCCGTTTCCCCGAGGCGACGATCGACGACTCCTACGCGATCCAGGGCGTGTGGCGGGATGCGCAGATCGCCTCCGGTCGCCGGCTGGTCGGGCGCAAGATCGGGCTGACGTCGAAGGCGATGCAGCAGGCCACCGGGATCACCGAACCGGACTACGGAGTGATGTTCGACGACACCGTCCACGATTCCGGCGCCGACATCCCGTTCGCGAACTTCTCCAACGTGCGTGTCGAGGTGGAGCTGGCGTTCGTGCTCAAGCAGCCCCTCGAAGGTCCGGACTGCACGCTGGACGATGCCCTCGCCGCGATCGACTACGCCGTCCCCGCGCTCGAGGTGCTGAACTCGCACATCGAGCTCGAGGGCCGCACGATCGTCGACACGATCAGCGACAACGCCGCCTACGGCGCGATGGTGCTCGGCACCGTGCGCAAGCGCCCTGATGAGATCGATCTGCGCTGGGTACCCGGCGTGCTCAGTCGCAACGGCGAGATCGAGGAGACCGGCGTCGCCGCGGGAGTGCTCGGGCATCCGGCCACCGGTGTCGCCTGGCTCGCGAACAAATTCCACCAGCACGGCGCGCGCCTGGAGGCCGGTGAGATCATCCTGGCAGGATCATTCACACGTCCGATGTGGGTGTCGAAGGGCGACACCGTGCTGTGCGACTACCGCGAGATGGGAACGATCGAATGCCGCTTCATCTAGCCCCGACCTTCCGTGAGACTCTCGCGGATGCCGACCGCTCGCAGATCGGCATGTGGGTCTGCTCCGGCAGCCCGGTGATCGCCGAGATCGCCGCCGGTTCCGGCGTCGACTGGCTGCTGATCGACATGGAGCACGCCGCGAACTCGCTCGAGAGCATCCTGCACCAGCTGCAGGCGGTCGCGCCCTACCCCGTCGTTCCGGTCGTACGCGTGCCGTGGAACGACGCCGTCATCATCAAGCAGGTGCTGGACCTCGGCGCCCAGAACATCATCGTGCCGATGGTGTCGTCGGCTGACGAGGCCGCCGCCGCGGTGGCCGCGACGAGATATCCGCCGCTCGGGATCCGTGGCGTCGGCAGTGCGCTTTCGCGCAGCGCCCGCTGGAACCGCGTGGACGGCTACCTGCAGGATGCCGCAGCCCGCGTCTCCCTGACCGTGCAGATCGAGACGTCAGCCGGCGTGGAGCACGCGGCCGAGATCGCGGCGGTCGATGGAGTGGATGCGGTCTTCGTCGGTCCGTCGGATCTCGCGGCCTCCCTCGGACTGCTCGGTCAGCAGGCGCATCCGGAGGTTCTGGATGCCGTGGCACGAACGTTCGCCGCGGTGAAGGCCGTCGGCAAGGCCGTGGGCGTGAACGCGTTCGACCCCGCGGGCGCGGATGCCTACATCGCGCAGGGCGCGGACTTCGTGGCGGTCGGGGCGGATGTCGCGATGCTCGCGCGGAGCTCGGAAGCCCTCGCTGCTCGCTTCAGCGGGCCGACGAGCTGAGCGGATCCGACAGCAGCGGCGCGAACGCCGCCTCGGCGGCCCCGATCAGGAGGCGATCGGCGCCGAGCGCGGCCGCCCTCAGCTCGACCTGCTCGGCCGGCGCCTGCAGCGCACCGGCGCGCACCGCCGCGTCGAAGGCGCCCGCGTCGCGATCGCGGAGCATGGCGAGGAATCCGCCCAGCACCACGATCGACGGGTTCAGCACATTGACCGCGTTCGCCAGCGTTGCGATCAGGATGCGCCGCTGCCGGTCGATCTCGGCGACGACTCCGGCGTCGCTGGTCGCGGCGAGCACGGCGGCGAGCGCCGCGTCGTCGACCGCTCCGAGCTGCGCCGCCGCAAGCAGCCGCGCCCGATTGACCTCGTCCTCGAGCACCCCGCCGTCCGTCCGGCGGTCTTCGTCCGACAGGATGCCCGGGCGCGTCTGGCCCCACTCCCCGGCGTATCCGCCGGCGCCCGAGATGAGCCGGCCGTCCAGGATCAGTCCACCGCCGATGCCGCTCGCACCGCCGTTGAGGTAGACGACGTCGTGGTGCTCCCTGGCAGCCCCGAACAGGCGTTCCGCTCTCGCACCGAGGGATGCATCGTTGTCGATGAGCACCGGGATCTCCAGCGCCGTGCCGAGCTGCTCCGCGATCGGCTCGTCGTGCCACCCCAGGTGCGGCGCGAGCCGCACGATCCCGTCGTCCGCGCGCACGAGCGCCGGCACCGCGAGGCCGACGCCGACGATCCGTGCCTGAGCCGCCCCCGCCTGCCACGCTCGCACGAAACGGGTGACCGCCTCGACGACGTCTGCGGGTGTCGGTGGATGCGCGAACGCGACGCGCGTGCGCTCGCGCACGACGCCACCAAGCGAGATCACGCCGATCTCGATCGCATCGACCTCGGGGTTCACCGCGATCGCGACGACATCAGGGCTGGGCGCGACGATCGGCGATGGCCGCCCGACGCGACGCGTGGCGTCCGGCTCCTGCTCGATGACGAGGCCACGTGTGGCCAGCTCCGACACGAGGTCGGCGACCGTCGAGCGGTTCAATCCGGTGTCCGCTGTGATCGTCGCGCGCGAGCGCGCGCCGTGGTGGTGCACCAGCCGCAGGACCTCGCCCAGGTTCGTGCGGCGCACGCCCTCCACCGTCGTCGCTCGTTCGCTCATCCGCCCAGGCTATCGAGGCTCCGCCGCAACGCTCGTCTCTTCGACCACGACCGACACGATTCGCGCATCCGCGGCCGTCACCTCGTGGACGTCTCCCGTCAGCGCCACGACGCGCGCGTCGGTCGCGACGCTCGCGATGTCGCGACGTACAGCGGCTCGCTCGTTCGAGATGGCACCGCCGGTTGCATCGGAGATCTCGCCGGCAGCCGAGGCCTCGGCGTGAGAAGCGACCCACACGTGCACGTCGCCCGGCTCGACGACCCGCGTCAGGCTGCGGTTCGTGAAGGCGAACCGTGCCGCGGGGACCTCGAACCGCACCGTGCGACTCTCACCGGCGGCCAGCTCGACCCGCGCATAGGCGAGCAGTTGGGCGACAGGCCGCGTGAGGGAGGCCGCGACATCCCTGCCGTACAGCTGGACGACGTCCGCACCGTCCCGCTCGCCCGTGTTCGTCACCACGACGGATGCCGTGAAGAACCCGTCGGTCGCAGCATCCTCCGACACCGAGAACGCGTCGTACGCGAACGTCGTGTACGACAGGCCGAAGCCGAACGGCCGCAGCGGCGTCGAGTCGAGCGCGGTGACCGCCGAGGGCCCGCCGAGAATCGGACGGAGGTAGCTGTACGGCTGCGACCCGGACGAGCGCGGCAGGCTCACCGGCATCCGGCCGGACGGCGAGACGTCGCCGATCAGCACGTCGGCGATCGCCGTCCCACCCGCTTCGCCGGGGAAGAACGCCTGCAGCACCGCTGCCGGTCGCGCCCCCTCGGCGTCGAGCGCCCAGTCGATCGCGTACGGACGCCCGGTGATGAGCACGACGACGACCGGCGTGCCCGTGGCCACCAGGGTCTCGACGAGCTCGCGCTGCACTCCGGGCAGGTCGAGCGAATCGACGTCGTTCCCCTCGCCGACCGTGCCGCGGCCGAAGAGGCCGGCCTGGTCGCCGACGACGACGATCGCGACGTCCGAGGATGCCGCGGCCGCAGCGGCCTCGGCGAAACCGGACCGGTCCACGCCTTCGACATCCGCACCGTGCACATGGACGATCTGGGCATCCGGCAGCGCGGTGACCAGCGCCTCGCGCACGGTGGGGATCTCGAAGCCGACCTCGTACTCGGCGTGATGGGCGAGCACGTGGTTCGCGAACGAGTAGCAGCCCTGCAGGGCGTCGGCGCGATCGGCGTTCGGACCGATCAGCGCGATCCGGCGCGCCGTGCGCGCGAGCGGAAGCGCGCCGTCGTTCGACAGCAGCACCAGGGATTCCGCGGCCAGGCGGCGGGCCACTTCGCGGTGCCGCGGCGTGTCGACATCGATGACGGCCGGCGGCTCGTCCTCGAAGGCCTCCGGGTCGAGCAGACCGAGGTCCTCCTTCTGCATCAGCACGCGGATCACCGCCCGATCGAGGTACCGCTCGTCGAATGAGCCCGCGCGGACCCGCTCGACCAGCGGTGCGAGGTAGGCGTCGCCCGAGGGCAGTTCGACGTCGATGCCGGCGCTGAGCGCCAGCTCAGCGGCCTGACCGCGGTCGGTCGCGACCGCGTGCATCACCTCGAGGAACGCGACGGCGAAGTAGTCCGCGACCACGACGCCGTCGAAGCCGAGCTTCTCGCGCAGCAGACCCGTGAGCAGATCCGGGTCGGCCGCGACCGGCATCCCGTCGATCTCGGCGTAGCTGTTCATGACGCTGCGCACGCCGCCGTCGCGGATCGCCATCTCGAACGGCGGGAGGAACACGTCGGCGACCTCACGCGGACCCGCGGCCACCGGCGCATGGTTGCGCCCGGCGCGCGAGCCCGAGTATCCGAGGAAGTGCTTCAGCGTGGCGTGGACGCCGGACGACTGCAGCCCGCGCACGAAGGCCGTCCCGACCGTCCCCACCAGATACGGGTCCTCGCCGATGCACTCGTCCACACGTCCCCACCGAGGGTCGCGCACGACGTCGAGCACGGGCGCCAGGCCCTGATGGATGCCGAGGCTGCGCATCGATTCCCCGATGAGCGACGACATCTCGGCGACGAGCTCCGGGTCGAACGACGCACCCCACGCCAACGGCGTCGGGAAGGTCGCGGCCTTCCAGGCGGCGAGGCCCGTCAGGCACTCCTCGTGCACGATCGCCGGGATGCCGAGGCGCGTCTCGCGCTTCAGCCGCCGCTGCTCGGTCCACAGCCAGGCGGCGCGCTCCGCGGCATCCACCGGCCTCGTGCCGTACACCCTGGTGTAGTGGCCGATGCCGTCACGGGTGATCTCCGCGAGCGTGTCGCCGGCGGCATCCCCGACCATCTCGTCCTGCATCGGGGCGACGACGTCGCCGCCCTGGTCGAGCCAGTAGCCGACGATCTGTGCGGCCTTCTCCTCCAGGGTCATCCGCGCGACGAGGTCGGCGACGCGCGCTGAAGGGGTCGGGAATGCGGGGATGTCCGCGGTCATAGAGGTCTCCATGGATCGTGCGTGCGGGCTTCAGCCCTTGACGGCGCCGGTCAGACCGCCGACGATGCGGCGCTCGAACATGCTGAAGAAGATCAGCGCAGGCAGCATCGACAGCGACGTGTACGCGAGCACGCGAGCGGTGTCGACCGAGTACTGCGACGCGAAGTTCTGCACACCGAGCGGCAGCGTGAACAGGCTGGAATCGTTGAGGATGAACAGCGGGAGCATGTAGCCGTTCCAGGCGCCGATGAAGGCCAGGATGCCGACGGTGATGACACCGGGCAGGCTCAGCGGAACCACCATGCGCCAGAAGAAGCCCAGGCGCGAGGCCCCGTCGATCGACGCCGCCTCCTCGAGCTCCTTCGGGATGGCCCGCAGGAACGGCACGAGGATGATGATCGTCGTCGGCAGCGCGAAGGCGATCTGAGGCAGGATGATGCCCGCCAGGCTGTTCACGAGGCCGAGGTTGCGGATCAGCAGGTACAGCGGCGTGATCGCGACCGTCACGGGGAACATGAGCCCGGCGGCGAACACGGAGTACATCACGGCCTTGCCCGAGAAGTCGTATCGGGCGATCACGTAGCTCGCCATGACGCCCAGGATGACCGCGCCGAGCGTGGTGCCCACCGCCGAGAGCGTGGAGTTCAGCATCGCGGTCCAGAACTCGCTGCTGGCGAGCACATCGGTGTAGTTCGCGATCTGCCACGGGTCCGGCCAGGCGGCCGGGTCGTTGGTGATCTGGGAGTTCGTGCGGAAGCCGCCGACGATGATGTACAGCAGCGGCGTGACGCAGATCGTGATGAGCACCAGCGCGAGCAGGTACACGCCTGGGCTGCCCCACTTGACACCGGATGCCGCACGGCGACGCCGCGGGCCGACGGCCTGGATGGCCACGGAGGTCTTGAGTGTGTCGGTCATCGCCTGCGACCCTTTCGGCTGTCTCCGGTCAGTGCGCCCTCGGTGTCGCGCCGCAGCACGAACCGCTGATAGATGAGCGCGACGACCAGCGAGATGAGGAACAGCATCACGGCCACGGCGTTTCCGAAGCCGTAGTTCCCGGCCAGATGACCGTTCTGGTACATGTACGTGGCCATGGTCGAGGTGCCGGCGGTGGCGGCGATGTACTGCCCCCAGATGATGTTGACGAGGTCGAACAGCTGCAGCGAGCCGATGATCGACAGGAACGCCCAGATGCGGATGGTCGGGCCGAGCAACGGCAGCGTGATGCTCCACTGCGCACGCCAGAATCCGGCGCCGTCGATGGCCGCGGCCTCGTACAGCTCCTCCGGGATCGACTGCATGCCCGCGAGCATGAGGATCACCGCGAAGCCGATGTACTTCCACGTGATGATCACCATGAGCGACCACATCGCGATCGACGGGTCCGCGATCCACGAGTGCTGCCACGACTCGAGACCGATCTTCTCGAGGAACGAATTCAGCGCACCGGCATCCTGCAGCATCAGGCTCCAGCCGGTGCCGACGACGACCTCCGCGATGACGTACGGGGCGAAGATCAGCACGCGGATCACGGAGCGTCCGCGGATCTTCTGATTCAGCAGCAGGGCGAACAGGATCGCGATCGGCCCCTGCATGACCAGCGAGAGGATCACGATGATGAAGTTGTGCAGCACGGCCTGCCGGAACGTCTCGTCCTGCAGCATGAGCACGTAGTTGTCGAGTCCGACGAATTCCGTGGGCCAGCCGAAGCCGTTCCAGCGGAAGAACCCGTAGAAGCCAGCCATCAGCACCGGGAAGATGACGAAGCCGAGGAAGACGAGGAGCGCGGGGCCTGCCAGCAGCACGATCTCGCCGCGCTTGCGCCAGTCCGGCCGCGGGGATCGCCGTGCCGGGACCTGGTCGGTCCCGGCACGGGTGCTGCTCGCAGGCGCCGACGTCTCCGTCAGCGTCTGTGAATCGGTCATGTCGCTGATCAGCCCCTCGCAGCGGCTGCTTCGACGCCGTCGACGAGCTTCTGCGGGTCGCCCTGACCCGCCAGCATCTCGACCACACCGGTGTTCAGCGCGTTTCCGACGTTCTGACCCAGCGAGGTGTCCAGCCACAGCGACACGTACGGCGCCTCGCTGTACGCCGCCATGAGCGGCTCGAGCGACGGGTCGGTCACGGCACCGGCGGCATCCTTCGATGCGGGAATCGTCTGGAAGGCGACCGCGTACTTCTCCTGCCATTCCTGCGACGAGACGAAGTTCAGGAACTCCTCGCAGGATTTCGGAGCGTCCGCAGCGCACGAGTAGCCGTCAGCGCCGCCCATCATGGCGCCGGCCTCGCCGTCGCCGCCGTCGACCTCGGGGAACGGGAACCAGTCGAGATCCGCGAGCGGCTCCTGGTCCGGCGTGAGGCTGGCGATGACGCCGACGTTCCACGCGCCCATGAGCTCCATCGCGGCCTTGTGGTTGGCGACGAGACCGGCGGACGAGTTGGCTCCCTCCTGCGCGGAGGTGGTCAGGAAGCCCGCGTTGAACGGCTCGATCGAAGCGAACTCGTTCAGGTTCTCGGCCGCTTCCAGCCAGCATCCGTCCGAGAAGTCGGGGTCGGTGGCGAGGTTCTGCACCACATCCTGGCCGCAGGCGCGCAACGCGAAGAAGTAGTACCAGTGCGCGGCAGGCCACGCGTCCTTCGCGCCCAGCGCGATCGGCTGGATGCCGGCGGCCTTGAGCTTCTCGACGGCATCGGCGAGGTCGTCCAGCGTGGTCGGCGTCTCGGTGATGCCGGCCTCGGCGAACAGGTCCTTGCTGTAGAAGATGCCCCCGGGCAGGACGGCGCTGGGCACGCCGTAGATCTTGTCATCGACCGTGAACGCGCTGAAGGCCGCGTCGCCGAACGATGCCTTGACGTCGTCGTCGATGAGGTCGGTGAGGTCCTTCACCTTGCCGGCGGACACGATGTCGGCGAGTTTGCCGCCGCCGCGCGCCATGAAGATGTCGGGCATATCGCCAGAATTCACGGCGGTCTGCAGCTTGCCGTCCATGTCCTCGTTCTGGATCGACGTCACCTTGATCGTGACGTCGGGGTTCTCCTCGTGGAAGGCGGCAGCAGCGTCCTCCCAGTACTGCTTGCCGTCACCGGTGGTGGAGTTGTGCCACATCGTGAGAGTGCCGCTGTCGCCGCCGTCGCCGCTGCCGCCGGCGGTGCAGCCGGTCAGGCCGAGCATTCCCAGCGCCGCGACGGCCGCACCGGCGGCCCATGCCTTGCGCATCTTCATGCTGTGTTCTCCTCTTCATCGAGTCGTGGGGCCGGACGAACGCATTTGTTGCCAGCCACACCAATGTGTTGTGCGCCCACTCTCACACGCTCGACGCACCGGTGTCAAACGATATCGATAACGTTTTCTCCCCGATTGGCTAGGCTGTGCCCATGAACCGACGTCCCACCATCACCGACGTCGCCCGCACTGCGGGCGTCTCCGTCGCGACGGTCTCCAAGGCGATCAACGGCCGGGACGGGGTCTCGGCCGCGACGCTCGCCCACGTCCTCGGCGTCGTGGCGGATCTCGGGTACGAGAGCTCACTGGTGGCGACGTCCATGCGGCGAGGGCGGACGAACGTGATCGGGGTCCTCGTGGCCGAGTTCGAGCCGTTCGCGCTGCAGCTGCTCCGGGGCGTGTCGGCCGCACTGCAGAACACTCCATACGACGTGCTCGCCTACGCCGGAAGCGTCTCGGCGGGCGACCACCTCGGCTGGGAGCGGCGATCGCTCTCGCGACTGGGCGGGACGCTGATCGACGGAGCGATCCTGGTGACCCCGACGGCGATGCCGGACCAGACCTCCATCCCGCTCGTCGCCGTCGACCCGCACACCGGGCCCGACGGACCCGCGACCGTGTCGGTCGCGAACGTGACGGCGTCGCGCACCGCGACCGAGCATCTGATCTCCCTCGGGCACCGTCGCATCGGCCACCTCCGCGGACGCACGGATCTGGAATCCGCCCACCAGCGCGAGCGCGGATACCGCGAGGCGCTCGCGGCCGCCGGCATCCCGTTCGACGGCGCACTCGTCGAGGACGGCGGATACCGGACGGCCGCATCGACGCCAGGAGCAAACGCTCTGCTCGATCTGACCGATCGGCCGACCGCCGTGTTCGCCGCGAACGATCTGTCGGCCATCGAGATGATCAGGGTCGCGACGGAGCGCGGACTGCGCGTCCCGGACGACCTGTCCGTGGTCGGCTTCGACGACATCCCGGAGGCGTCGTCGCACACCCCTCGGCTCACGACCGTGCGCCAGCCGCTCGCCGACATGGGATCCGCGGCCGTCGGCATGCTGCTGGACATGCTCGGCGGCGGCGATGCGGAGCACATCCGGATGCCGGCCGAGCTCATCGTGCGCAACTCGACGTCCGCCCCTCCTGGCTGACCTTGCGGTCGGCGCATCGGGTTGATATGTTCGAGCTCACAACAATTCACCACCGATGTTGAAAGCGATGCGCCATGGCACTCACACCCACCCGCGAAGACAAGTTCTCGTTCGGCCTCTGGACGATCGGCTACAACGGTACCGATCCGTTCGGCGGACCCACCCGTCCCGCTCTCGACGTCGTGCACGCCGTCGAGAAGCTCGCTGAGCTCGGCGCGTACGGTCTCACCTTCCACGACGACGACCTGTTCGCGTTCGGATCCACCGACGCCGAGCGTCAGACCCAGATCGACCGCCTCAAGGGCGCTCTCGCCGACACCGGCCTGATCGTGCCGATGGTCACCACCAACCTGTTCAGCGCCCCAGTCTTCAAGGACGGCGGCTTCACCTCGAACGACCGCGACGTGCGCCGCTACGCGCTGCGCAAGGTCTTCCGCCAGCTCGACCTCGGTGCCGAGCTCGGCGCCAAGACGTTCGTGATGTGGGGCGGCCGCGAGGGTGCCGAGTACGACTCCGCCAAGGACGTCCGCGCAGCCCTCGAGCGCTACCGCGAGGCCGTCAACCTGCTCGGCGACTACGTCACCGACAAGGGCTACGACATCCGCTTCGCGATCGAGCCGAAGCCGAACGAGCCCCGCGGCGACATCCTGCTGCCGACCCTCGGCCACGCGATCGCCTTCATCGACTCGCTCGAGCGACCGGAACTCGTGGGTGTGAACCCCGAGGTCGGACACGAGCAGATGGCCGGGCTGAACTTCACCGCCGGCATCGCGCAGGCCCTGTTCCACGGCAAGCTCTTCCACATCGACCTCAACGGTCAGCGCGGCATCAAGTACGACCAGGACCTCGTGTTCGGTCACGGAGATCTGCACAACGCGTTCTCGCTCGTCGACCTCCTCGAGAACGGCGGCCCCGGCGGCGTCCCCGCCTACGACGGCCCCCGTCACTTCGACTACAAGCCGAGCCGCACCGAGGATGAGAAGGGCGTCTGGGAGTCCGCTGCGGCGAACATGCGCACGTACCTGCTGCTCAAGGAGCGGGCCGCGGCCTTCCGCGCCGACCCCGAGGTGCAGGAGGCTCTGGCCGCAGCCAAGGTCGACGAGCTGTCGACCCCGACGCTGAACCCGGGCGAGAGCTACGACGCCTTCCTCGCCGACCGTTCGGCGTACGAGGACTTCGATGCGAACGCCTATCTGGGCGGCAAGGGCTTCGGCTTCGTCCGTCTGCAGCAGCTCGCCACCGAGCACCTGCTCGGAGCCCGCTGAGATGACGCTGGTCGCCGGAGTCGATTCGTCGACGCAGAGCTGCAAGGTCGTCATCCGCGACGCGTCGACAGGAGCCGTGATGCGGACGGGGCGCGCTTCGCACCCCGACGGCACGTCGGTCGATCCGGCGGCGTGGTGGGATGCCCTGCAGACCGCGCTGTCGGATGCCGGTGGGCTCTCCGACGTCGCGGCGATCGGCATCGGCGGCCAGCAGCACGGACTCGTCGCGCTGGATTCCGACGGCCGCGTCATCCGTGACGCGCTGCTCTGGAATGACACGCGCTCGGCGGATGCCGCCGCGGCGCTCACCGAAGAGGTGGGCGCCGCGGAGTTCGCCCGGCGCACCGGACTGGTCCCGGTGGCCTCGTTCACGGTGACGAAGCTGCGCTGGCTCGCGGACGCGGAACCGGCCAATGCTGCACGGGTCGCCGCCGTCGCACTGCCGCACGACTGGCTGACCTGGCGCCTGCGCGGCTACGGGCCGGTCGACGAGTCGGACCTCGGGCCCGTGCTGACCGAGCTGGTGACCGACCGTTCGGATGCCAGCGGGACCGGCTACTTCGACCCCGCGCGCGACGAGTACGACCGCGACCTGCTATCGCTCGCGCTGCGTCGGGATGCCGCGGACATCGTGCTCCCCCGTGTGCTCGGACCATCCGACCACGTCACCGGGCTCGACGGTCTCGTCGTGTCCGCGGGTGCCGGCGACAACGCCGCTGCCGCCCTCGGGCTCGGTGCGCGCCCCGGTGATGTCGGTGTGTCGATCGGCACGAGCGGGACCGTGTTCGCGGTCACCGACGCGCCGGTCGTCGACCCCAGCGGCACCGTCGCCGGCTTCGCGGACGCGTCGGGGGCCCGCCTGCCGATCGTGACCACGCTGAACGCCGCGCGCGTGTTCGACGTCACCGCGGCGCTGCTCGGCGTCGACCACGACGAGCTCTCGCGCCTGGCTCTCGCAGCGCGCCCCGGAGCCGACGGGCTCTCACTGCAGCCGTGGTTCGAAGGCGAGCGCACGCCGAACCGGCCGGACGCCACGGCGACCCTGTCTGGGATGACCCTGGCCTCGACGACACGCGAGAACCTCGCCCGCGCCGCGATCGAGGGCGTGCTGAAGGGCCTGGCGTTCGGGCTCGACGCGATGCGCGCGCACGGCGTCACCGCCGAGCGCGTCCTGCTCATCGGCGGCGCCGCGCAGAGCCCGGCCGTCTCGGCGATCGCCGCCGAGATCTTCGACGCACCTGTCGAGGTGCCGGAGCCCGGGGAGTACGTCGCTCAGGGCGCGGCCGTCCAGGCGGCCTGGGCACTCACCGGCATCCGTCCCAGCTGGTAGCCCCCGTCCGGTTCGAATCGCTCGAATGACCCTTCCGCACGCCGGAACAGGGTCATTCGAGCGATTCGAACCCACCGCGGGGATGCCAGGATAGACGGATGCCGACGAAGATGGCCCTCCGATGATCCGCGGCCTCGCCGCGATGCAGGACCGCAGTTTCCGCTGGTTCTTCATCGCCAGGGCGATCACCATGACGACCGGCTCGATGTCCTCGATCGCGCTCGCGTTCGCCGTCCTCGAGATCGACAACGACGCCCGCTCGCTGTCGTACGTGCTCGCCGCGTTCACCGTGAGCAACATCGTCTTCATCCTGTTCGGCGGCGTCGTCGCGGATCGGATGCCGCGGGCGCTCGTCATCCAGACCTGCTACGTCGTCGACATCCTCTCCGTCGGGGCGATGGCCGCTCTGCTCTTCACCGGCACGGCAACGGTGCCTCTGCTCGTGATCCTGTCGATCGTGAGCGGCGCATCGACGGCGTTCGTCATGCCGGCGATGCAGGGGATCATCCCGCAGCTCACGACGCCAGAGCACCTCCAGCAGGCCAACGCGATGCTGTCGTTCGTGCGCTCGACGGTCACGATCGGCGGGCCGATCATCGCCGGCATCCTCGTCACAGCGGCCGGCCCGGCCTGGGCCATGGTCGTCCAGGCGACCGGATGGCTCGTCGCCATCCCCGTGCTCGCACTCGTGAAGCTGCCCCCGCCGGCCGGCAACGGCGGTTCGTCGCTGTTCCACGACCTCCGACTCGGCTGGAACGAGTTCTGGGGACGCACCTGGCTGTGGACGATCGTGCTGGCCTTCATGATCATGAACGCGATCCACGTCGGCGCCTGGAGCGTCGCAGGGCCGTACATCGCGAAGAACGACGACCGACTCGGCATCGCCGGCTGGGGGTGGGTGCTCAGCGCCGAGGGAGTCGGCGTCCTGCTGATGACGCTCGTGCTCATGTGGGTGCCGCTGAAGCGCCCGTTGCGCCTCGGCATGATCGGCATGGCCGTGTTCGCGATCCCGCTGACGATGTTGGGCGTGCACCCGGCCGCGATCCTCCTGGCGATCGTCGCCTTCCTCGCCGGAGCGGGGCACGAGATCTTCAGCACCGGCTGGAACGTCGCCATGATGGAGAACGTCCCGGTGGACCGGCTGTCGCGCGTGTCGAGCTACGACATGCTGGGCAGCTGGGTCGCGATGCCGATCGGCACGCTCATCTACGGCTGGCTGATCACGAACGCCGACGTCACGACTGTCCTCATCGCCTCCGGCATCCTGTACGCGGTCGTCGCGCTCGCAACCCTGGCGGTGCCGAGCGTCTGGCGCATGGGTCGCGTGGTCGCCGCGGAGAGGCAACTGGCGGATTCATAGCGTCCCAGGCCAGACTGGTGCCATGAGCTTCGCCGCACTCCAGCCCCTGGCCGATCGGGCCGCCCTGTTCACCGCCCTCCGCCAGGACGCGCTCGTCACGGCGACGGATGCTCTCGGCGAGCACCGCTGGGATGCCGACCTGAACGCGGGGACGCTGACGTTCACGTCCAATGCCGACGCCACCAGGCAGCTCGTCACCACGCCGCATCTGATCGCGACGCTCGCGCCGGGTCCGCGCTCGCTGCTGTGGGCATGGGCGCACCCGCAGGGTGACGCGCAGGGCGTCGCCGCACAGCTGCGCGACTACGGCCAGCAGTACGGCATCGCCGAGCTGACGCAATCGGAACTGCCCTTCCCTGAGGATGCCGGAGACGACGCCGAGGCGTGGATCGCGCAGGCGACGCACGTGATCGGCTCGGTCGCCGTCGAGATCACCGGACGCTCGCCGTACTACTCCGCCCCGGTCGGCGGCGGCACGCGCGCCGTCTTCCTGCTCGATGCGCCGATCGCTCCGCTCACGGTCTCGGATGCCGTCATCGCCGCGCCTCGGATGCTCTCGACGCTGACCCTGCCCGACGCCCGGTCGTCGGTGTGGGATGCCGCGCGTCTGGCCGGCTGGAACCTGGAGTGGACCGACGAGGCGTTCTCCGGCGCGGTCGTGAGCGACACGACCGGTTCGGCGATGTTCCGCTTCGACGAGCAGGCCCGCATCACCGGCATCGAGGGGTCGATGGGCCCGACGGCCTGACCTCCGCCTCGGCATCCACGTCCCGTCGATCGGAGAGATCCCCGCTGTCGGACGCGATCGCACGACCGGCTCCGACGCGCGGGATGTCTCCGGCCCCTGTGGTGCGCGGTCCGACATCGCTAGCATGAGCGCATGTCCGCACTGGAGCTCATCCCCGCCGGCAAGACGTTCACGGAAGCCGAGATCGTCGTCTACGCCGACGCCGACAGGCGCACGCTCGACGATGCGATCAGGGACGCCGATGTGCTCATCAGCTGTCCGCACGCCGGCGCCGCCATCCCCGCCGAGATCGCGGAGTTCCTCTCCCCCGCGCTGACCAAGCGGCTCCAGTACGACTTCACCGACGTCGCCACCGACGCGATCGTGCGCCGCTGGGCATCTCAGGATCCGCGCGTCGTCGCGGTGCTCAACCCGCATCCGCGCCTGGTTCGGGATCCGAACCGGGCGAAGCCCGCCGACGTCGCAGCGGGCCTCACCGAGGCGATCGAGCGCACGAGGGTCGCCGGCGCCTGGCAGAAGGTCGATCTCACCGGCGTCGACGCGATCCGCCCGGTGACGTTCTCGTTCTTCCCGATCCTGCAGGTGCCTGATACGGATGCCGGGCTGCATGCGCTCGTCGACGCCTTCGTCGAGGTGGCCGAGCGCGGACTCGGAGTGTACGAGCGCATCCGGGACGCCCTCACCGAGCGTTTCATCGCCGAGAGGCTGCGCACGGGCGGACGCTTCACGCGACTGTCGTTCCACGACACGATGAACACGACGACGACGAAGGACGGAGCCGTGAACGTCCCCCGCGACGAGAAGGACCGGCTGCCGGATGTCGTCGCGCTGTCCAACCGCGGCGATGCCCAGGGCGAGGAACGCGATCCTGCCGACCCGCCCACCATGGATCCGTCCCGGCTGCGCATCCTCGCCGAGGCGCATCGCGCCGGGTTCGGCGTCCGCGCCCCCGCCGACGTGGCCCTCAACAAGCCCTACCTCGGCAGCCAGGAGATCCTGGCCGCCGGCATCCGCTTCCGGGAGCTCGCCGACCAGGCGCAGGCCCGAGGCGCGCACTTCGATGCGGTCCAGGCGGAGTTCCGACGCGAGTTCCTCCTCGGCGACGCGGCCGTGGCCGAGTTGCACGAGCCGGGAACGGACTGGATCGCCGAAGACTCGTCGCACGTCGCAGAGATCGCGGCGGCCTGCCGTTCGGCCTGGGACCTCTACCGCGAGTTCTGAGGTCTGCCGACGGTCATCCGCCCCACAGCGCACCGAACGCCGCACCGGCGCCGATGGTGGTCACAGCGAGCACGAGCGTCGGCAGGAAGAACGAGTGGTCGACGAGCTTCGTCCCCAGCTTGGTCGTGCCGGAGACGTCGAAGTTCGCCGCCGCGATCTGCGATCCGTTGGTCGGCAGCAGATAGATTCCGGCGAACGCACCAGCCCACATGCCGCTGAGCACGCCGAGCGGGATGCCCGCGGCGAGGCCGATCGGCACGATCGTCCGCGTGGCGGTCGACTGGCTGGTCGTGAGCACGCAGACGAGGAAGACGCCGAGCGCGAAGATCCACGGTGCCGCCCCGACCAGCGCTCCGATGCTCTCGGAGATGAACTCGACGTGTGCGGACAGGAAGGTGTCGGTGAGCCAGGCGAGACCGAACAGCGCGATCGCCGAGACCATGCCGGCCTTGAACACGGTCGCCGTCGGCACGTCGCCGACCTTCGGCCGGGACACGATCAGGATGAGCGTGCCGACGAGGAACATGATGATCTCGATGATCGGCGTCATCCCGACCGGAGCACCGTCGGCATCCAGTGGACGGATCCCCTTGAACAGACCGAACACCACGATCGTCAGCACGCCGAGCAGGAAGATGATCGCCGCGTTGCGCCCGGCCGTCGTCACGGTGACGTCCGCCTTGACCTCGGCCGCGTCGGAGCGAGGAGGGGCGAGGGTGCCGTCGGCGATCTTCGCCTGCACCTCGGGGTCGTCGGCGAGGTCCTTGCCGAGCCGGTTCACGACCAGCGAGCTGAGCACGATGCCGACGATCGCCGCGGGGATCGTGACCTTCAGGATGTCGATGAGTTCGAAGTCGTACGGCGGAACGTCGGTGAGGGTGACCATCGCCGCCATCGCCGCGGAGACGGGGCTGCAGGCCAGCGCCACACCGGTGGCGACGACCGAGAGCGACAGCGGCCGGGACGGTCGGATGCCGTTGCGGTACGAGAGGTCCTGGATCACCGGCAGCAGCGGGTACAGGATGTTCGACGTGCCGGCGCCCGCCGCGAACAGGAACGACACGAGCGGCGCCACCAGCGTGATCTGCTTGGGGTTGCGCGCGATCAGCTTGGCCGCGACCGAGACCATCCAGTCGATGCCGCCCGCGACCTGCATCATTGATGCCGCCAGCACCACGGACAGCACGATGAGCAGCGCGTCGACCGGGGGCGAACCCGGCGAGAGCTGGAACACGAACACGAGGATCGCGACACCCGCGCCGCCCCAGAGGCCGAGGCCGACACCGCTCGAGCGGGTGCCCATGATGATGCAGCCCAGGACGACGAGCAGTTGCAGGATGAACAGGACGGCTTCCATGGCGTGCTCCTTCGTCCGGCGCTGATTCGGGCGTCAGACTATCGGTGCGTGCCACGACGCGCCAGGCTTCGCGCCGATCGCATGCCGCGCGGCGGTTCACGTCGGCCCGAGAATATGCGAACCTGAGCATATGAGGAACGGCATCATCCGCTTCGGCGCGCTCTACGTGTTCAACGTCGCAGTCCTGCTCATCATCGGGCTGGTGCTGCCGAGCGTGAGCGTCGGATGGCATGCTCTCTGGGCATCCGTGATCCTGACGCTGGCTGCCCTGTTCATCAAACCGCTGCTGAAGGGCGCCTTCCAGAAGTCGGCTGCGCGCTCCGCCGCCGACCGCACGAGGACCGGCGAGAAGGTCGTGCAGTATGCGCTCGTCTACGTGGTCGAGCTCATCATCTGGGTGCTGACCGTGTGGCTGAGCCCCGTCGGAGTCCACGGGTTCTTCTGGGGCTATGCTCTGCCGCCGCTGCTGCTCCTGCTCGGTTGGGTGATCTACGACCAGGTCGACGACGTCCTGCGTCGCAAGGCGGGCGAGGTGTACGACAAGGTCACGGGCAGCGTCACGCCGAAGGACGGCGCCGCACCCGCTGCTTCTGCGCAGCCGGCTCCGCGCGCCGAGACGGAACCGGACGACGGCCTGACGCCAGAGCAGCGCCGGATGCTGGACGAACTGTAGGCCGCGGCATCCGCGTCCGGAACGTCGGAGAAACGCAGAATGTCGGGGCAGATCCTGCGATCTGCCCCGACATCCGGGTTCTTCCGACGCTGTGGTGCCAGCGGTCAGGCCACGAGGCGCTCGGCGGCCTCCACGACGTTGGTCATGAGCAGCGCGACCGTCATCGGGCCGACGCCGCCGGGGTTCGGCGAGATCCATCCGGCGACCGAGGCGACGTCGGGGTGCACGTCGCCATGCACACGCGACTTGCCGGTCTCGGGGTCCGTCTCACGCGTGACGCCCACGTCGAGCACTGCCGCCCCCGGCTTGACGTCCTCGGCGCGGATCAGGTGCTTGACCCCCGCACCGGCGACGATCACGTCGGCCTGACGCAGGTACGGTGCCATGTCCGGCGTGCCGGTGTGCACCTGCGTCACGGTCGCGTTGATGTCGCGACGCGTGAGCAGGAGTCCCATCGGACGACCGATCGTCACGCCGCGCCCGACCACGACGACGTGCTTGCCCTTGAGGTCGTAGTCGTTGCGGAGCAGCAGTTCGATGACGCCGCGGGGCGTGCACGGCAGCGGCGTGCGGATCGGACTGCTGACGTTCAGCACCAGTCGGCCGAGGTTGGTCGGGTGCAGGCCGTCGGCATCCTTGGCCGGGTCGATGCGCTCGAGGATCGCGTCGGTGTCGATGTGCTTCGGCAGCGGCAGCTGCACGATGTATCCGTGGCAGGTCGGATCCGCGTTGAGCTCATCGATCAGCGCCTCGACGTCCTCCTGCGTGGCGTCGGCCGGCAGCTCGCGCTGGATCGAGTTCATCCCGATCGCCTCGGACTGCCGGTGCTTCATCCCGACGTACAGCTGGGATGCCGGGTCGGCCCCGACGAGCACTGTGGCGATGCCGGGGACGATCCCCTTCTCCTTGAGCGCGGCGACCCGCTCGGTGAGCTCCGCCCTGATCTCGGCCGATGCGGCCTTGCCGTCCAGGACGACAGCAGTCACTGGGACAGTCCCGGGTAGAGCGGGAAGGCGGCGGCGAGCGCGTCGACGCGGGCCTTGAGGGCCGCGACATCCGCACCGGGCAGCAGCGCCAGTGCGATGATGTCGGCGACCTCGGTGAACTCGGCATCCCCGAATCCGCGCGTCGCGAGCGCCGGAGTGCCGATGCGCAGACCGGAGGTGACCATCGGCGGACGCGGGTCGTTCGGGACCGCGTTGCGGTTGACCGTGATGTGGATGTCGTGCAGCAGGTCTTCGGCCTGCTTGCCGTCGATCTCGGCGTCGCGCAGGTCGACGAGGACCAGGTGCACATCGGTGCCGCCGGAGCGGACCTTGATGCCGGCATCCTGGACGTCCTGACGGCCGAGACGCTCTGCGAGCAGCGCAGCACCGCGGACGGTGCGCTCCTGACGCTCCTTGAACTCCGGTGTCCCCGCGATCTTGAAAGCGGTCGCCTTGGCGGCGATCACGTGCATGAGCGGTCCGCCCTGCTGACCGGGGAACACGGCCGAGTTGATCTTCTTGGCGAGGTCCGCGTCGTTGGTGAGGATGAAACCGGAGCGGGGTCCGCCGATCGTCTTGTGCACGGTCGACGAGACCACATGCGCGTGCGGGACGGGGCTGGGGTGGATGCCCGCGGCGACGAGACCGGCGAAGTGCGCCATGTCGACCCACAGGTACGCGCCCACCTCGTCGGCGATCTCGCGGAACTTCGCGAAGTCCAGCTGACGCGGGTACGCCGACCAGCCGGCGATGATGACCTTCGGCTTGTGCTCGATGGCGAGGCGACGGACCTCGTCCATGTCGACGAGCGAGGTCTCCGGGTCGACGCCGTACGCGACGATGTCGAACAGCCGGCCGGAGAAGTTGATCTTCATGCCGTGCGTCAGGTGGCCGCCGTGGTCGAGCGACAGGCCGAGCAGCGTGTCGCCGGGGCGGGCGATGGCGTGCAGCACTGCCGCGTTGGCGGTGGCACCGGAGTGCGGCTGGACGTTGGCGAACTCCGAGCCGAACAGGCTCTTGGCGCGCTCGATCGCGAGCGACTCGGCGACGTCCACCTCTTCGCAGCCGCCGTAGTAACGGCGACCGGGGTAGCCCTCGGCGTACTTGTTCGTGAGCACGGAGCCCTGCGACTGCAGCACGGACACGGGCACGAAGTTCTCGGAGGCGATCATCTCGAGGAAGCCGCGCTGGCGGTTCAGCTCCCGCTCGAGGACCTCGGCGATCTCCGGGTCGACTTCGGACAGCGGGGCGTTGAAGTACGGGTCGGTCATGACGTGCTCCTGATCTCACGGTGGAAAGGGGTTGTTCCTGATCGGCCCAGGCGCGCGGTCGATTCCCATGAGAAGTCGCTCCCCGGTGGTAGTCCACCCAGACGCCAGTCGCGACGGTTCGAGCATAGCGGATCGAGTAGCCCGCAACGCTTGGATGTCGCAGCCCTCACCGGTAGGTTTTGTTCATGGTCCTTACTCTTGTACCGCTGCCCTCGTCGGTCACGACCGGCCCCGGCGCGTTCGTCCTCACGCCCGCCACGCGCATCGTCATCGCCGACGGTGCGGATGCCGCGGCATCCGCTCTCTCCGACCACCTGGCGGAGCTCACCGGCCTGCGGCCGGAGACGACGGAAGGCGAGCCCGTCGCCGGCGACATCGTCCTGCGGGCGACCGCCGCGGAAGACGAGGCGTACCGGCTGGAGACGACGGACCGCGTCGAGATCGCCGGGTCGGCTGCCGGACTCTTCTACGGCATCCAGACGCTGCGTCAGCTGCTGCGCGAGGACGCCGGTTCCTGGACGATCGCGCAGGTGTCGATCACCGACGCGCCGCGCTTCGGCTATCGGGGTGTGATGCTCGACGTGGCCCGCACGTTCTTCGACGTGGCGACCGTGAAGGAGTTCATCGACCGCGCGTCGTCGCTGAAGTTCAATCGCCTGCACCTGCACCTCAGCGATGACCAGGGCTGGCGTCTGCAGATCGACAGCCGTCCGCTGCTGACCGAGAGGGCATCCGGAACCTCGGTGCTCGGCCGCCCAGGCGGCTTCTACTCGAAGGACGATTTCCGCGAGATCGTCCGCTACGCGGCCGCGCACCACATGGTGGTCGTTCCGGAGATCGATCTGCCGGGGCACACGCATGCGATCGGCCTCGCGTACCCCGGCGTGGTCGAGGAGCCCGTGATGAACGACATGCTCCTCGCGCAGTCGGAGGCGCTGGGCCAGCCGCTGCCGGTCGCCGGCGAGCCCTACGAGGGCTGGGGCGTCGGGCATTCCTCCGTGCGCATCCACGAGGAGTCGACATGGGAGTTCCTCCGCGATGTGCTCGGCGAGGTGGCCGAACTGACCCCCGGCCCGCAACTGCACGTCGGAGGCGACGAGTGCCTGGGCACCGCGCAGGCCGATTTCGACGCGTTCATCGAGCGCGTCACCGCATTGACCGTTGAACTGGGGAAGACGCCGGTGGCCTGGCACGAGGCGGGGTCCGCAGTCGTCGCCGAGGGCACGATCGGCCAGTTCTGGGGCAGCGATGCCCCCACGGCCGAGCACATCGAGCACACGCTCCGATTCGCCGAGCGCGGCGGATCGGTCATCCTCTCGCCCTCCACCCGTGCGTACCTCGACATGAAGCCTTCACCCGAAGACCCGCTGGGGCTCAGCTGGGCCGCGATCATCGATCTCGAGTCGGCCTACGCCTGGGAGCCGAACGCGATCGTGCCCGGTCTGGACGAGAGCGCCATCCTCGGGATCGAGGGGCCGCTGTGGTCCGAGACGATCGCGACGCTCGATGATATCGACCACCTGTTCTTCCCCCGAGCCGCGGCCCTGGCCGAGATCGCGTGGTCGCCGGCATCCGCCAAGGACTGGGCCTCGTTCCGCGAGCGCGTCGAAGCACTCGGATCGGTGTGGGATGCCGAAGGATGGGGCGGACAGCGACCGACCCCGACCGAGGGAAGCACGCCATGACCGCAACCGTGATCCACTCCGCGCGCATCGTCTCGCATGGCGTCGAGACGGACGACGCGTGGGTCCGCTTCGAGGACGGTGTCATCGCGGAAACAGGAACCGGCACGACGTGGACGGCTGCCGACGTCGTCGTCGACGCCGCGGAGCTCGCCGGCCCCGGTGCCGTTCTCGCACCCGGGTTCATCGACATCCACGGCCATGGCGGTGCCGGTGCGTCCTACGACGACGGCGCCGAGGCGATCCGCACCGCGCGCGCTCTGCACCGCGCGCACGGCACGACGCGCGCCGTGGTCTCGCTGGTGACGGCGTCGCTCGACGATCTCACCCGTCGCATCGCCGAGATCGCCGATCTGACCAGGACGGATGCCGACATCCTCGGCTCGCACCTGGAAGGTCCGTTCCTCGACCCCGGGCATCAGGGTGCCCACGAACCGACTCTGCTTCAGGCACCGGATGCCGCGGATGTCCGGCGCCTGCTGGACGCCGGAGGCGGAACCGTCCGCCAGGTCACGATCGCCCCGGAGCTCCCCGGCGGCCTCGAGGCGATCCGTCAGACCGTGGCCGCCGGGGCCGCCGCGGCGATCGGCCACACCGATGCGGATGCCGAGATCGCCGCTGCCGCGTTCGACGCCGGCGCCACGATCCTCACGCACGCCTTCAACGCGATGCGGGGCATCCATCATCGGGCTCCCGGCCCTGTGCTGGCGGCGGCCGCCGACCGACGCGTGGTGCTCGAGGCGATCGCCGACAACGTGCATCTCGACCCGCACGTGATCAAGCTGGTGTTCGACGTGGCGCCGGATCGCGTCGCGCTGGTGACGGACGCGATGGCCGCGGCCGGCAGCGCGGACGGCCGGTACGACCTCGGCGCGGTCAAGGTGACCGTGACCGACGGCATCGCCCGCACGGATGCGACGGGCTCGATCGCCGGCTCGACGCTGACGCAGGATGCCGCGCTACGGAACGCCGTGCAGGCCGGCGTGCCCCTCGCGGCCGCCGTGCGTGCTCTCACGGAGACGCCGGCATCCGTCATCGGGGAAGGCGAGAGGTTGGGGCGTCTGGAGCACGGGCTGCTCGCGGATGCCGTCCTGCTGGACGCCCGTCTGCATGTGCGACGCGTGTGGGTGGGCGGTCGACCCGCCGTCTGACCGCCACGGCGCGCGCGAACACATCGGGAGTAGAGGGGAGGCCGCCGCACCCCAGACCGCGGCGGCCTCACTCCCTCCTGGACGAGCGGGCGGCTCGGGAACTCCTCCCCCGAGGGTCCCGAGCCCGCCCTGAGCCGGCGCAGTTGCCCCCCGCGCCGGCACTGCCCGATCTCCGCCCCCCGGTGGTGATCGTGCAGCGTGCTCTGATGATGAGACGGGCGACGTCGTGATTCATCACGCGAATCGAGGAACTTTTTCTGAGATTTCTTCGGCGGCCCTGGCAGAGAGTTCGCTCCGAGTTATCCACAGGACTGGTCAGGCTGGGAAAACGGGGTGAGAATGTATGAGGCGCGTGATGGGGACCCGATTCACGCGTCTCTTCCTGTGGAGCCGACCCGATGCTCCACGAGATCTGGATGACTGTGCCGAACGAGAACAACGACAACGCGGAGATCGCTGACGCCGATCTGATCCTGCGCACCCGGTCCGGCGACCGCGAGGCGTTCGGCGAACTCTGGCGACGCCACTACCCGTCGGGCATCGCCGTCGCGCGATCGATCACGTCTTCCCTCGACCCGGACGATCTCGTCCAGGAATCGTACACGCGCATCTACAACGCGATCCTCAAGGGCGGCGGACCCAACGGGTCGTTCCGCGCCTACTTGTTCACGAGCATCCGGAACACCGCGGCCGGCTGGGGCAAGGCGCGCCGCGAGACGGCCATCGACGAGATGGATGCCGTCCCCGACCCGGACACGACCGAGCAGGCCACCGATGAGGCGCTCGACCGCGGGCTCACCGCGAAGGCGTTCCGCAGCCTCCCCTCGCGCTGGCAGGAGGTGCTCTGGTACACCGAGATCGAGCAGATGAAGCCGGCCGAGGTCGCTCCCCTGCTCGGCATGAAGGCCGGCGCGGTCGCGCAACTCGCCTTCCGAGCACGCGAAGGTCTGCGCGAGGCATGGATCCAGGCGCACCTGCGCAGCGCCGCCCCCGGGTCAGAATGCCAGTGGAGCATCGAGCACATGGGCGCCCATTCCCGGGGCAACCTCAGCAACCGCGACCAGAAGCGCTTTGACGAGCACCTTTCGGATTGCGCCCGCTGCATGATCGTCGTCGCCGAGGCGAAGGACGTCTCGGATCGCCTGGCCATGGTGCTGCTGCCGCTCGTGCTCGGCATCACCGGCGCGACCGGCTACCTGGCTGCGTTGCAGGGTGGTGGCGCGCCGATCGTCGCGCTGGCCGCGATGCCCTCGAGCGTCGTCGAAGGTGCTGTCGTGGTCTCCGGCACCGGCGGCGCAGCGATGGCCGGTGCCTCGGCCGGTTCCGGCTCGACCGGTGGCGCGGGCGGTGCCGGTGGAAGCGCTGGCGCAGCAGGAGGCGGAGCAGCTGCCGGAACGACCGCGGGCGCCGTCACCGGCATCGGTGCACTGGTCGGTGTCGGCTCTGCCGCGCTGATCGTCGCCGGTGTCGTCGCCGCAGCCGCGATCATTCCGGGCCTGACGGCGTCCACCCCGGTGGCGAGCCTTCCGAGCGCGAGCCAGGTCGACGAATCGTCCTCGATCCCGGCCGAGGTCGGTCCGGATGAGAAGCTCGAGGCGCTGAACAACCAGCCGTTCGTGATCGATGAGCCGGTCAAGGACGAGGATGCCGGCGATGCGCCGATCGCCGAGTCCGATCCGGTCGTCGAGGCGCCTCTCACGATCCCCGTCGTGCCCGCGCCGGGCGATCCGGGCGGCTCGGGCGGCGAAGACGCCCCTGAGCAGCCGGCCGAACCCGTGGATCCGCCGGAGGTTCCGGTGGCACCCGTGCCGGGGCCTTCGCCGACCCCGACTCCCACGCCCACGCCGGAGCCCCCCGCGGCGCCGAAGCCCGAGCCGACGCCGACGCCGACTCCCGAGCCAACGCCCACTCCTTCGACGGCCCCGGAGCCGACTCCGGAACCAACGGAAACTGCTGAGCCGACGCCGAGCCCCACGCCCACGCCGGAACCGACGGAGACTCTCACGCCGGAACCGACCGAGCCCCCGGAGCCGACTCCTAGCCCGACGCCGGGTCCGACGGAGACCCCGGAGCCGACGCCCACACCAACACCGACTCCGACTCCGACGCCGACTCCCGAGCCGACAGAGACTCCCGGGGCGACTCCGAGCCCGACACCGACTCCCACACCGGAGCCAACGGAGACCCCCGAGCCGACTCCGAGCCCGACACCGACTCCCACACCGGAGCCAACGGAGACCCCCGAGCCGACTCCGAGCCCCACCCCGACAACCACCCCAACGCCGACTCCCACACCGGAGCCAACGGAGACGCCCGAGCCGACTCCGAGCCCCACCCCGACACCGACTGACCCTGCGGCCCCGACTTCACCAGTAGCTCTTACGGACGCCTCAATGTGCATCGGCACGGACAACAAGACCTACGTAGCGCTCGATGTGCTCGGCGAACCAGGTGCCCAGATTCAGGCTCTTCTGAACGGCAGCCCCGACGGCGCGGACGACGCGATGCTGGGTGCGGACGGCGCTGCGACGGTAAGCCTTCGGCCCACCGGTGAACAGATTCTGTTGGATGCCGACGTCGAGATCCATTACGTCACGATGAACGGCCCAGTTCAGGCGTACAGCACCACGCTCGGCGACCTCGGCGTGAACGTGCTGACGGTGATCTTCGCCCCTAACTGCCGATGACGGCCGTCGTCTCCCCTGATCTCGAATTGAGCGCCGCAAACGAGCCCGCCTCACCCGCCGAATAGACTGGGAGCATGACCCAGGAGACACCGGCAGAACCGGGCGTGAACCGCCCGAACGTCACCCCGCTCGACATCATCCGGGTCGTCGTCCTGCTCGCCGCTCTCGCGTCGCTCGCGATCTGGGGACTCGCGACGTGGGACATGCCGTGGAACATCGTCGTCGGCATCGGCGCACCCGTCGTGGTGCTGCTCGTGTGGGCCCTGTTCCTGTCCCCGCGCCCGGTCGTGCACCTGCATCCGTTCCTGCGCGCAGCCGTCGAACTGCTGCTCTACGTGGGGGTGACCATCGCGTGGTGGTCGATGGGAGAGGCTGTGATCGGCTCGGTCTTCGCCGTGATCGCCATCGCCGCGGGCGTCATCGCAGGGCGGCGAACTCTGGCATGAGCGCACTCGCGGCGCTGCGCGCAGCACTCGGCGACATCGTCGACGTGTCCGACGCATCGCTTGAGGCCGCCCGCGCCGATCGCTCCGGCCACGTCGCCGTCGGCCGACCGCTCGCCGTCGTGCACGCCGAGTCCGTCGAGCACGTCCAGCAGACGATGCGCATCGCAACCGAGACGCACACGCCCGTCGTCGTCCGCGGCGCGGGCACCGGACTCGCCGGAGCGGCCAACGCCGGCGACGGCGAGATCGTGCTGTCCCTGCGGCGCATGACCCGGATCCACGAGATCCGCCCAGACGACCTCCTCGCGGTCGTCGAACCCGGCATCCTGAACGCCGAGCTGAACGCCGCACTCGCCCCGCACGGCGTCTGGTGGGCACCGGACCCGGCCAGCCGCGACATCTCGACCGTCGGCGGCAACATCGCCACCGGCGCGGGCGGACTGCTCTGCGCGAAGTACGGGGTCGTCCGAGACGCGGTACTCGGCGTCGACCTGGTGCTGGCTGACGGACGCCTGCTCCGCCTCGGTCACCGCACGGTCAAAGGCGTCACCGGACTCGATCTCACGTCCCTCGTCATCGGATCGGAGGGCAAGCTCGGCGTCGTCGTCGGCGCCACGCTCAAGCTGCGCCGCCTCGTCCCCGGAATCACGTGCACGATCGCCGCGGTCTTCCCGGATGTCAGATCCGCGGCCACGGCATCCGCTGCCGTCACGGCCGCCGGCATCCAGCCCGCGATCATGGAACTGATGGATGCCGCGGCCCTCGCCGCCGTGCACCGGCTGCTCGGTCTCGCCGCTCCCCCGCCGATGACGGCGCAGCTGACCATCCAGACCGATGGCCCTGCGGCGCGTGACGAAGCCGACCGCATCGCCGAGATCCTCACCGCACACGGCGGAACGACCGCGGTGTCCGATGACTCGGCCGAAGGCGAACGGCTGCTCACGATCCGCCGATCCATGCATGCCGCAATGGCCGCACTCGGAACGACGCTCATCGAGGACGTCGCCGTTCCCCGCAGCGCCCTGCCCGCGATGTTCGACGAGATCGCGCGGATCGAAAGGGCCTACGGCCTGACGATCCCGACCGTCGTGCACGCCGGCGACGGCAACCTGCACCCCAACTTCATCTTCGACGGCCCGGACGTCCCCGAACGCATCTGGCGAGCGGCCGACGAGCTCTTCCGGGCCGCGATCCGCCTCGGCGGCACGCTCACCGGCGAGCACGGCATCGGCAGTCTGAAGAGCCGCTGGCTCGCCGAAGAACTCGGCGACGACCAGTGGCAGCTGCAGCGCGATGTCGTCCGCGTGTTCGATCCGGCTGGCATCCTCAATCCCGGAAAGGTGTTCACCTCATGAACGACATTCACGTGAGCGCGGCGATCATCCGGGACGCCGACGATCGCGTGCTCGTGGTGCGCAAGCACGGCACGGTGCGGTTCATGCAGCCGGGCGGCAAGCCGGAGGCTGGTGAGAACCCGGCCCAGACGCTCGCCCGCGAGCTCGAGGAGGAACTCGGCCTTCAGGTCGCGGAGGCCGACCTCACTCCCCTGGGCCGGTTCATCTCGGATGCCGCGAACGAACCGGGTCACCGCGTCATCGCGACCGCCTTCGCGATGCGCGCCGAGCCCGGCGACGTCACGGTCCAGGCCGAGCTCGCCGAACTGCGCTGGATCACCCCCGCCGACGTTGCGACTTTGCCGCTGGCCCCGCTCAGCCTGGAGCACCTGCTCCCGCTGGCGTGGCCGAACGCCTGAGCGAGCGCTCCGGCCTCGGCCGCTCCCGCCTTGGGTTCAGCTCAGATCCCCTGCCACGCCGGCTTGTTCGCGAACGTGTACCGGTAGTAGTCCGCAAGCTTCAGCTTCGACGCGGCCGCCTCATCGACGACGACCGTCGCGTGCGCGTGCAGCTGGATCGCCGACCCGGGCAGGAAGGCCGAGAGCGGCCCCTCAACGGCATCCGCGACGGCCCGGGCCTTGCTCTCGCCGAACGCGAGCAGCACGAGGTGGCGGGCCTGCAGGATCGTGCCGAGCCCCTGCGTGATGCAGTGCATCGGGACGTCGTCGATCGAGTCGAAGAAGCGCGCGTTGTCCTCGCGGGTCTGCTGCGTGAGCGTCTTGACCCGCGTACGCGACGCGAAGGACGACCCCGGTTCGTTGAACCCGATGTGCCCGTCGGTGCCGATCCCGAGGATCTGCAGATCCACTCCTCCGGCCTCGGCGATCGCGGCCTCGTAGTCGGCGCCGGCATGCTCGATCCCCGCAGCGGCGCCGTTCGGGACGTGGATGCGCCGCGGATCCAGGCCGAGCGGCTCGACCACCTCGCGGGTGATGACCGAGCGGTAGCTCTCCGGGTGCGCGGGGTCCAGGCCGACGTACTCGTCGAGCGCGAAGCCTCGCACCTGCGAGACGTCGACACCGCCGACCCTGCTCTGCAGCGCCTCGTAGACGGGCAGCGGGGTCGACCCCGTCGCCAGGCCGAGCACGGCATCCGGACGCGCCGCGATGAGCGCGATGATCTCGTCCGCGACCAGCGCTCCCGCTGCCGCGCTGTTCTCGACGATGACGACTTCAGCCATGGGTCACGATCTCCTTGTCGACGGGTGCAGATTCGGTTGCGGAATCGGATGCCGCGACCAGCGCCGCGCCCAGTGCGGCCGCCGGTGAGCCGCTCGGCAGCAGCTCGATCCTCTCATCCAGGCGCAATGAGCGCATGAACGCCGAGCCATCGGCTTCGCGGCGCAGCGCCTCGACGATGTCGGTGCGCAGTCGGTCGCCGAGCGCGGTGAGCCCGCCGCCGATGACGACGGTCTCGACGTCGACGGAGAGGACCAGAATGCGCACGGCGGCCGCGGCTCCCCTGGCGAGATCCGCGCGCAACGACGACGCCAGCGGGTCGCCGGCATCCGCGGCATCGAAGATGTCGCGGACCGGCAGCGCCCCGGGCCGACCCCAGGCCTTCGCCAGCGCACCGCCGCCGCAGAGGGTCTCGACGCAACCGCGCTGACCGCAGCCGCACAGCCGTCCTCCGGGGTCGACGCTGATGTGCCCCACCTCGCCGGCCGTGCCGTGCGCTCCGCGCCAGATCCGTCCGTCGGCGACGATCCCGGCGGCGACGCCGGTCCCGAGATTGAGGTAGGCCATCGAGGTTCCGTCGCCGCGAAGCGCCGCCGCGCCGAGCGCCGCCGCCTTGACGTCGTTCTCGACCGCGATCGGCACGTTCAGCTCAGCGCCGGCGCGCGCCGCGATGTCGAGCGACTCGACGCCGAGATTCACCGCGTGCAGGACGCGTCCGGTGCCGGCCTCGACGAGGCCGGGAATACCGACGCCGACCGATTCGAGATCGGCCGCCGTGAAATCCCCCTCCTGCACGAGCGCCTCGACGCTCGCCAGGATGCTGGCGATGACGGCGTCGTCACCCCAGCCGGTGGCGCGGCGCACGCGTGCGACGATCTCGCCGTCGGCGGTCACGGCGACGGCATCCGTCTTGGTTCCACCGACGTCCAGGCCCACCCGGATCGACCGACCACGACGGCCGGTGCTCACGCGCGCGACCATCAGCGGATGTTGTCCTGTCCGACGGCCGCGGTGACGGACGAGAGCGGGATGCGCATCACGAGACGCCCAACTGACCGGACAGCACCATGACGGCGGTCCCCCGCAGCACGATGTCCTCCTGCGCAGTGAGACGGATCACGACGTCGTCGAAGACCCCGTCCAGGGTGCGCGCGCGCAGCGTCGCGGTGGCGGCGTCGAAGAAGGTGTCATCCAGCAGATCGGCGGGTCCGGAGAGCACGATCTCGGAGAGGTCCAGTGCGCTCACGATCGGTGCGATCGCCACAGCCATCCGCGTCCCCGCATCGCGCAGCAGGGCTTCGCGCGACTCCGGAGCCTCGGCGATCGCTGCGGCGAGCCGACTGCCGCTGAGCCAGGCCTCCAGGCATCCGTCCTTGCCGCAGACGCAGCGCGGGCCGCCATCCGTGCCGACCACCACGTGCCCGATCTCGCCTGCGGCGAAACGGCTGCCCAGCAGCGGCTGGCTGCCGGTGATCAGACCCGCACCGACGCCGCGGCCGATCTTGATCAGCATGACGTCGGCCTGCGCCTCGCCGAACGTGTACTCGGCGAGGACGGCGGCGTTGGCGTCGTTGCGCGCGGTCACGGGCAGGTCCAGGTCCAGTCCGAGACGCGCCTCCAGCGGGAAGTTCGTCCAGCCGAGGTTCGGCGACTCGATCACGACGCCGTCAGGACGCACGATGCCGGGGGTTCCGACACCGACGCCGAGCAGCGTCGTCGTGGCCGCCGCTTTCAGCTGCCGCGCGAGGTCGAGCAGCGCATCGTAGGTCGCCGTTCCGTCCGGCTGCGCGGGCCGCGGGACCTCGCGTCTCTCGAGCACCTCGCCGTCGAGGCTGAGAACCGCGCCGAGGAAGGCCTCGGGGCCGGACAGGTCGAGGCCGAGGATCTGGTGGCCCTCGCGATCGATGTCGATGAGGATCGGCGGCTTGCCGGGTCCCGCAGTCTCGCGGATGCCCTTCTCCACGACGATGCCGTCGGCGATGAACTCCGCGACGAGGTCCGAGATGGTGACGCGCGTGAGTCCGGTCCCCCGCGACAGGTCGGCACGGCTCATGGCACCGGCGTGATAGAGCGTCTGCAGGACGAGGGCTCGATTGTGTCCGCGTGCGTGCTCGGGAAGCACCTTCGCGCGCGAGCGGAGGTGCCGGGCACCCGCGAATCCGTGCGCACTCGCACCGGTGTACTCGGCCGCGGCCGGCACACGTGTCTCATCCGATTCGGACATGTTTGTTAGTAGACCTTACGAACACATGATCGCGCAACCTCTGCGCGGATGGCGGGGTGGAGGGTTACCGAAACGTTACCTAAGGATGCGCGCTCTCCGTGCCCCCGTGGGATCCCAGACCGGCGACGAGATCGGCGACGATCCGCCGACGGTCCTCGACGCTCATCGGCTTGCCGGGGACGCCCGGACGGCGCTGGTCTGGTGCAGGGCCGTCGAGGGGACGATACCGCACCCCCATCGCCGCCAGACGCCGCAGCTGCACGGGCAGTCGGCGCACGAACTCATCCCACTCCCGCGGCTCGCCGCCGGACCACAGTCGCTCGGCGATGGCCGACAACCGGGGGAACATCGCGTAGTCAACGCGATCACGGCTCGGCAGGTGCTCGGTCCAGATGTTCGCCTGGCCTCCGAGGGCCCGCTCATCGATGCGCAGCGTGTACGCGTGCTCGATGGTCAGGGGCGGACCGACCGGTACCGGCTCGTCAGCCGATTCGGATTGGCGGTAGTCCAAGTAGACCTCCAGGTCCGGGCACGCGATGACCGGGATGCCTCGGTCCAGCGCCTCCCGAAGCGCGACCGGTGCGCGCCAGGCGAGGATCTCGACTCCCCCGGGGACGTCGCCCTCGAGCACCTCATCCCAGGCCAGAGTCGTCCGCCCGCGGGAGCGCACGTGGGCTGCGAGATGGGCTGTGAACCAGGGCTGGATCTCCTGCGGCGAAACCAGGCCCAATTCCCTCATCCGCGCGGCCGCAGCGGGGCTGCGCTCCCACTCCGACACCGGAACCTCGTCGCCGCCGATGCCGATCCAGGGCGAATCGAACACGTCGCACAGAGCGTCGATCGCCGCACGGCCGAAGGCGAGCGCCTCCTCGGTCGGCGCGAGGGTCCGGTCATTCACCCCGAAACGCTCCCAGGGTCCGTCGGCAGGCTCCGAGGCATCCGTGTTGCCGAGGTCGGGGTACGCGGCGAGCGCCGCCTGCACGTGACCGGGCAGTTCGACCTCCGGCACGAGCGTGATGAACCGCTCGGCGGCGTACCGCACCAGGTCGCGCAGCTCCGCCGTCGTGTAGTGGCCCTCATGGACGCCCTGTTCGACGGTGGCGAGCGGCCCGTGCCCGCGCTGGGTCGCAGCCCGGCGGGCTCCCACCGAGGTGAGCCTCGGGAATCCGGGCACCTCGAACCGCCAGCCCTGGTCGTCCGTGAGGTGCAGATGCAGGATGTTCAGCTGATGCGCGGCGAGCACATCGATCAGACGCCGGATGTCCGCCGCCGGACGGAAGTGCCGCGCGACATCGAGCATCGCGCCCCGCCAGCCGAACGCGGGTGCGCCCCGCCACTGCCCTGCCGGCAGCCGCGTGCCCGAGATCGCTTCGGGAGGCAGGAGCTGTCGCAGCGCCATGACGCCGCGGAAGGCGCCGACCGGCTCGGCGGCGTGCACCTCGATGCGCGTCGCGCCGACGTCGATGCGGAACGACTCGGGCGCGCTCTCATCAGGGTCGCGTACGAGCGCGATGATCGCGGCATCCGGATCAGAACCATCGCCCAGAGCCAAGACATCCCGAAGTCGATCCGCGACACCGGCGAACTCGGCCGGGGCCTGCACTCGTGCACCCGATACGAGGACGAACGGCGGAGCCTGTGCGTCGATGTCCGCGTCGATCAGAGGGACCGTGGCACGATGCGCCGGAGGCGGCATGCGCAGGGCCGCGCCCGGAGTCCGGCCGGTCGGCGCACCGCCCTCGACGACAGGAACGCCGCCGACGAGCACCTCGACGATGCCGATCGGGTCCGCCCGCGGGTCATCGAACGTGGCACCGGCCGCCACGGCCTGCGGATCGAACAGCACGAGATCGGCCGTCGCCCCAGGGCGGATGACGCCGCGCGGCGCGTCCCCCCGGTCGAGTCCGAGCCGGCGCGCAGGCGTCGCGGACAGGTGCTGCACGGCCTCCTCGAGGGTCAGCACCCCGCGCTCGCGGACATAGTGGCCCAGGTAGTGCGGGAACGTCCCGTAGCCGCGCGGGTGCGGCTTGTCGCCGATGAGGATGCCGTCGCTGCCGCCGCTGTGCCGCGGATGCCGCATGATCGCTCTGACGTTCTGCTCATCGCCGATGTGCATCAGGATGCCGGTGGCGCCGGCATCCCGGACGACGATGTCGAGCACGATATCGACCGCCGGGCGTTCCAGGGACTGCGCGATCTCGTCGATGCGACGGCCGACGAGGCCGGCCAGTGCGGGGTCGCCGACGCCGGAGATCTCGATCGTCGACCAGTCGGCGCGTTCCCCGTGGAAGCCGTCGCAGCCGACGTCCTCGAGCTCGACGCGCACCTGCTCACGGCCGGACGCATCGAGCGCTGCGATCGCGGCGACGAGGTCGCCGCCGGCCGCGAGTCGGCTGGGGAGCAGCGCTGCGAGCGTCGTCGCACCCGGAAGGTACGGGTACGTGTCGAGCGTCACGTCCACGCCGTCCGCGACGGCCTCATCGACCAGAGCGAGCAGTTCCGCCGCGCGCCCCCGATTCGGGGCGAAGTTCATGGTCGCGTGGGTGAGATGGATCGGGCACCCGGTCCGCCGCCCGATGTCGAGCACCTCGCGGTACGCCTCCAGCGCCGCGGCGCCGTAGCTGCGGGTGTGCGGAGCCCAGTAGCCGCCGCGCTCGGCGACGACACGGCACAGCACCTCGAGCTCAGTGGTCGACGCGTACATTCCCGGCGTGTACGTCAGCCCGCTCGACATGCCGAACGCCCCGGCGTCAAGCGCCGCATCCAGCAGCTCTGCCATGCGTGCGAGCTCATGCGGCTCGGCTGCGCGGTCCTCGTGTCCGATCACCATCATGCGCAGATTGCCCTGCGGGACCAGGACTGCGACGTTCGCCGCGGTGGCGGCGTCGATCGACTCGAGGAACTCGGCCATCGACCGCCAGGGCACCTCGGCCCGCCCGTTCCAGCCGGCGATCTGCGCCGGGATCACGACGGCCGACGACTCGTCCAGCGGTGCATAGCCGAGGCCGTCCTGACCGACGACCTCGCAGGTCACGCCCTGCCGGATCTTGGCCGTGTGGTCCGCACCGCGGAGCACAGCGAGGTCGCTGTGGGCGTGCATGTCGATGAAGCCGGGGGCGAGGACGAGCCCCGTGGCATCGATCTCGACGGATCCGTCCGGCAGCCCGAAGTCCTCGACCCCTCCGGTCCGGATGCCGACGACCCGCGCTCCTTCGACCGCGACGTCCGCCGTGTACTGCGGGGCGCCGGTGCCGTCGACGACGCTCGCCCCGCGGTACACGCGCACGCGGCCCGCAGCCGCCCGCTCTGCGCTCAGAAGCACGTCGCCACTGCCCCGATCACGTGCGGGTCCTCGGCATCGGGATCGTCGATCACCGGGACCACCCGCCACTTGTCGAACGCCGTGCACGGGTGCGACAGCCCGAGGCGCACGACATCGCCGACGGCGACTTCGGCGCCGTCGTCGAGCGCGAGGAACGCATGCTGATCGTTCAGTGCGGTGACCCGCCCGGCGACGGATTGCGGGACCGGGAGGTCGATGTCGAACGGGACGTCGCGGCGTCCGGCATCCAGCAGCACCAGCTGCGGCTCCGGATGCGAGACGACGCGCGCCCAGGCGTGCATGGCCGAGCGCAACGGCGCGGTCGGCAGCGCTGCTCCGAGCGGGGACATGCGCGTGTAGAAGCCGTCGTCGTGGATCTGGAAGGCGCCGGAGCGGAGCACGATGTCAGCCTCCTGCCGGTGCGGTGCGAGCACGGCAGCCGCGCGGTCGGGGAACGAACTGCCGCCCGCGGACAGGACAGGCCGCACGCCCGCAGGGTAGGTCAGCCGCTCGTGCAGATCGACCAGGGTCTGCAGGTAGGCGTCGACCGCCGCGACGGATGCCGAGGTGCGGTCGGGTCCGAACGGGCCCTCGTATCCGGCGACACCCGCCAATCGCAGTCCGGGTGCCAGCGAGACGGCCGCGGCGATGCGCTCGCCCTCGGCGATCGTGCGCGCTCCGGTACGGCCGCCGACGCCGCCCATCTCCACCAGCACATCGAGCGGGTGCGCTGGGTCGGTGGCAGCATCGGCCAGGATCGCGACCGTGGCCTCGGCATCGGCCCAGCAGAGGATGCGCAGGCCTTCGTGCTGCGCGAGCAGGGCGACCAGGTGCTCGGCGGCCGCGGCATCCGTCAGCCCGTTGGCGATCAGCACCGTCCGCACCCCGGCGTCGACCGCGACGCCGGCCTGCCAGGGCGTTGCGACTGAGATGCCCCACGCACCTGCATCCAGAAGGCGCTGCCAGAGCGCCGGTGCCATGGTCGTCTTGCCGTGCGGCGCGAGACGGATGCCGAGGTCATCGGCCCAGTTGGACACCGTCTTCTCGTTGTGCGACAGGGCGTCCGCATGGACCGTCATCACGGGCGTCGAGAACTCGGACAGCCGCAGCCCGGCATCCGGCACCTCCGACAGACGAAGTCCGTGGGCGCGAGCGGGGAAGGCCTTGGCCCAGGGGCCGAGCACGGGGTTCGGAATTTGTAGAGGCACCTAACAAGGCTACTAGGCTTGACCCATGAGCTCGAAGATCCGTGTCACGACCGACGCCGCCCCTGCACCGGCGCACACCTTCTCGCAGGGCATCCGCAAGGGCCCGTTCGTGCAGGTCTCCGGACAGGGTCCCGTCGACCCGGCCACGAACGAGTATCTGTTCCCCGGTGATGTCGCAGCGCAGACCACCCGCACGCTCGAGAACGTCAAGGCGATCGTCGAGGCGTCCGGCGCGACCTTCGACGACGTCGTGATGCTGCGCGTCTACCTCACGAAGCGCGAGGACTTCGCGATCATGAACGAGGCCTACGGCGCATTCGTCGAAGCCCACACGCCCAGCGGCGTCCTGCCGTCGCGCACCACCGTGTTCACCGGCCTCCCGCGTGAGGAGATGCTCGTCGAGATCGACGGCATCGCCATCGTCGACGCCTGAGATCGCCATCGCCCGCCGGCTCCCGGTGAACAGCGGTGAAGTTGCCGACCGTTGCCATTCCGTGATAAGCGATCCCGTACGATAGAGGGACATACGCGTCACGCCGATCACGGGGGGTGAGATCGTGACCGATCTTGTTGCAGCATCCGGCTCCGACACCGCGAAGACCGCGGTCGTCGACGAAGCCGTGACCTTGAGCGCGTCCGGCACGGGCGAGCAGCCTCCCACCGATCAGCACGCGGAGTGGGCTCCGCTCGAACCGGCGCCCAAGAAGAAGCGCATCGGCCTGTGGGTCGGCATCGGGGCCGGCGTCGTCGTGCTCGGTGCCGCCGCGGCATCCATGGTCCTCATCGCCCCCGGCACGAGCGTCGCCGGCGTCCAGGTCGGTGGGCTCACCCCCGGCATGGCGGCCGAGACCATCAGCAACCGTCTCGCCGAGACCGAGATCACCCTGACCGGCATGGGCGGCGACGTCGTCGTCACCGGCGCCGACCTCGGCGCCTCCGTCGACGCCGAGGCGCTGGCCGATCAGGCCTTCGCCGACCGGCCGCTCTGGAACATCAGCCAGTGGGGTGCTGACCCGATCCCTGCGACGATCTCACTCGACGCCGGAACGGCCGAGAGCGCACTGCGTTCGGCATCGCCCGCGTCGTACTCCGAAGCCACGGATGCCACGATCGTCTTCGACAGCGCCACTGGCACCTACGTCACCACCCCCGCCGAGCCCGGAACCGGGATCAGCGTCGACGCGCTGTCGGCCGCTTTCGTCGAGGCGATCGGCGACGGCAAGTCCGAGCTGGAATTCACCGGCGACCCCACCGAGGCGCTGCCCCAGATCTCCACCGAGGCCGCGCAGGAGACCGCGACGCAGCTGAACACCATGCTCTCCACCATCGGCTTCTACGTCGGCGAGGAGCGCACCGTTCCCGTCGCACCCGAGGTCGCCGCCACGTGGCTGACCGTCGAGAACGTCGACGGACAGCTGGCCATCACGGCGGACTCCGCCGCGATCCAGCCCACGGTCGACGGATTGGCCGCCGCGGTGGATCGCGCACCGGTCAACGCGACGAACATCACCGACTCGAGCGGCAACGTGCTGCGCGAGGTCCAGGCAGGCCAGACCGGCCGCGCCCTCGGCGACACCTCTGCGGTGGCCGACGACTTCGCCGCGCAGTTGGCCGACGGTAACGCCAACTTCGCGCTGGCCGTCACCGAGACCCCGTTCGAGACGACTGGACTCGTCCGTCGCGCCGAGGTCGACCTCGGATCGCAGCGCGCCAACTTCTACGAGAACGACAAGCTGGTCAACTCCTGGGCCATCTCCTCCGGCAAGCCCGGACACGAGACCGAGACCGGCAACTTCAAGATCCGCGCGCACGTGCGCATCCAGGACATGGTGGGCAACAACGGCGACGGCACGAAGTACCGCACGCCTGACGTCCCCTGGGTCACCTACTTCAACGGCGACCAGGCCTTCCACGGCGCGTACTGGCACAACAACTTCGGCAACGTGATGAGCCACGGCTGCGTGAACATGCCGGTGTCGGCCGCGCAGTGGGTCTTCGAGTGGGCGCCGGACGGCCTCGAGGTCAACGTCCACAACTGACACTCGCCTGCGCCACAGGCGCAGGGTACGGAAAAGGCGGATGCTTCAGCATCCGCCTTTTCCGTACCAGTGGGTCAGAGGGAGTCGATCACCGCGTTCAGCGTCACGGACGGGCGCATGACCGTCGCCACCTTCGCGACATCCGGACGGTAGTACCCGCCGATGTCGACAGGCGAGCCCTGCACGGCGTTCAGCTCGGCAACGATCTCCTGCTCCTTGGCGGCGAGCGCCTCGGCGACGGGAGCGAAGGCGGCGGCGAGCTCGGCATCCTTCGTCTGCGCGGCCAGCTCCTGCGCCCAGTACAGCGCGAGGTAGAAGTGGCTGCCACGGTTGTCGATCGTACCGAGGGCGCGTCCGGGCGAACGGTCCTCCTCGAGGAACGTGCCGGTCGCGGCATCCAGCGTCTCGGCCAGCACGCGGGCCTTCTCGTTCCCGGCGAAGTCCGCGAAGTGCTCGAGCGACGCGGCCAGCGCGAAGAACTCGCCCAGCGAGTCCCAGCGCAGATAGTTCTGCTCGACGAGCTGCTGCACGTGCTTGGGGGCCGATCCGCCGGCACCCGTCTCGAACAGTCCGCCACCGGCGAGCAGCGGGACGATCGAGAGCATCTTCGCCGAAGTGCCGACCTCGAGGATCGGGAACAGGTCGGTGAGGTAGTCGCGCAGCACGTTGCCGGTGACCGAGATGGTGTCCTCGCCGCGACGCAGGCGCTCGAGCGAGTAGCGCGTGGCGTCCTCGGGAGTGAGGATCTCGATCGTGAGGCCCGCGGTGTCGTGATCCTTCAGGTACTCGTTCACCTTCGCGATCAGGGCGGCGTCGTGCGAGCGCTCCGGGTTCAGCCAGAACACCGCCGGCGACCCTGTGGCGCGGGCGCGCGACACAGCCAGCTTCACCCAGTCGCGGATCGCGATGTCCTTGGTCTGCGTGGCGCGCCAGATGTCGCCCGGCTGCACGGTGTGCTCGAGGACGACCTCCCCATTCGAGGCGACGACCTGGATGCGACCGGCCGCGGTGACCTCGAAGGTCTTGTCGTGGCTGCCGTACTCCTCAGCCGCCTGCGCCATGAGACCCACGTTCGGCACGGTGCCGATCGTGGCCGGGTCCAGCGGTCCGTTCTCGATGACGTCGTCGATCGTCGCCTGGTAGACGCCGGCGTACGAGGAATCCGGGATGACCGCGAGCGTATCGTCCTCGCCGCCGTCGACACCCCACAGCTTGCCGCCGTTGCGGATGAGCGCCGGCATCGAGGCATCCACGATGACATCGCTCGGGACGTGCAGGTTCGTGATGCCCTTGTCGGAGTTCACGTACGAGAGACGGGGTCCGTTCTGGATCGCGCGGAAGAAGTCCTCGGCGATCGTCTCGCCGCCCTCGAGGTCCGCGAGACCCGACAGGATCGAGCCGAGCCCGTCGTTCGCGCTCAGCCCGGCGGACGCGAGCGCGTCGCCGTGCTGCGCGAACACGTCGGCGAAGTAGGCCTTGACGACGTGACCGAAGATGATCGGGTCGGAGACCTTCATCATGGTCGCCTTGAGGTGCACGGAGTACAGCACGTCGTCGGCCTTGGCGGCGGCGAGCGTCTCGGCGAGGAAGGCGTCCAGCGCCGCAGCGGAGAGGAAGGTGGCGTCGATGATCTCGCCGGGGAGCACCTTGAGGTTCTCCTTCAGCGCCGTGGCGGTGCCGTCCTCGGCCACGTGCTGGATCGTCAGTACATCGTCACCGGGGGCGACCCAACTCTTCTCGTTCGCCTTGAAGTCGTCGTGGCCGAGCGTCGCGACGCGCGTCTTCGAACCCGCCGCGAACGGCTTGTTGCGGTGCGGGTGCTTCTTGGCGTAGTTCTTCACGGCCAGCGGAGCACGACGGTCGCTGTTGCCCTCGCGCAGTACGGGGTTCACAGCCGAGCCCTTGATGCGGTCGTAGCGCGCGCGGACGTCCTTCTCCTCGAGCGTTGACGGCTCGTCCGGGAAGTCGGGCACGTCGAAGCCCTGCGACTGAAGTTCGGCGATCGCCGCCTTCAGCTGCGGGATGGACGCCGAGATGTTCGGCAGCTTGATGATGTTCGCCTCGGGCGTCGTGGCAAGGCCGCCCAGCTCGGCGAGCGCGTCGGAGACCTGCTGGTCGGCAGTCAGCCGCTGCGGGAACGCGGACAGGATGCGCCCGGCGAGCGAGATGTCACGGGTCTCGAGCGCGATCGCCGCCTTTCCGGCGTACGCCTTCACGATCGGCAGGAGCGAAGCGGTGGCCAGAGCCGGTGCCTCGTCCGTGTAGGTGTAGATGATGGCGTCGTCGGTCACCGGGAGATCTCCGTTCACGAGGGCATTTGTCTCGATACCAAGATACCTGAGGGCTCGACACGGCGTTCATCGACGGATTCATGACGCGCTCTGGTGTCAGAACCACCGTGACCGGTTACCCTGGGCTTATGTCGGAACTGCAAGTGGTCGAACTGTCTGCTGCGACGATCGTCGCCGTCAACAACCTGTCCCTGAAGCCTGGGCAAGAGCAGTTCCTCGCCCCGGTCTCGTACGGGATCGCCGCCACGGTGATCAACCCGAAGACCTCCTGGCAGCGCGTCGTGCTCGACCGCAACGAGGTCGTCGGCTTCGTCAGCGCGAACTTCGACCCCGAAGCGCCGGAGGAGCACTTCCGCTCCGTGCTCTGGCGGATCAACGTCGACGCCGACGACCAGGGCCGCGGCGTCGGCCGCTTCGCGGTCGAGGCACTCGTCGAGGAAGCGCGCAAGCGCGGCTTCGATCACGTCGATGTCATCTACGAAGCGGGCGAGGGCGGTCCAGAGGCCTTCTTCAACCGCGTCGGCTTCTCGCCCGTCGGCGAGACCGAGTACGGCGAGGTCATCGCCGAGATCCGCATCGACTCCTGAGACCGGCGGCGGGGCCTCGGATCCCCTCCCCCACCGAGACCCCGTCGCCTCCTTCTCCGTGCCCGAACGGCGCGGAGAAGGTCAGCGCGCGTTCCCGCCGTTGCCCGAGCCCGGCCGCTCGCGCCAGGCCGCGATGGCGGATGCCGCGGCGGCTGCGGCGCGATCGAGCGCATCGGCCGAGAGCGTGATGACCTGCTGTGCGGCATCCTGCCAGCCCTGGCCGGGCGGGGTGCGCTCTCCGGCGGCGGCATGCGCGGCTTCCTCTGCATCGTCGAACGCGCGCTCCAGACGCACGACCGCAAGCCGATAGGCGGTGAACTCGGCCGGTGCGACCTTCCCCGGCGCCGGGCGATTCTGCTGCGCCTGCTCGAGGGCTGCGAGGAACGCCGCCGTCGCCGGAGCATGCGCGTCGCTCATGGTCGGATACGCGATGAGTCGCGCCGGGTCCGTCTCGTACTGCATCCATCGCACGAGCACGGTGTCGTGCTGTGCGCGCAGCCGCTCCAGGGGCGTCGGCTCCGACCTCGACGGGATCTCCGTGCGTGCAGCGGCCACCCGGACGCGCAGCGCCTTGACGGCGGCTGAAGACGCCTTCGCATCGCGCTGTGCCGTCTGCAGGTCGCGTCGAGCACGGTTGACGTCCTCCAGGCTCGCCCGCGATGCAGCACGATCGGCGGACATCCGCGCGAGATCCGCTCTGGCGACGCGTGCCGCGTTCTGCGCCGCGGTCGCCGCCGCGACCGCCTCACGCAGTTCGATCCTCGCCGCGTCGTACGCGAGCCGTCGTTCGGCGTTCACTCGGTGCACTCCCCACGCCCCGACCCCCACGGCGCCGGCAACCGCAGGCACCGCCCACCAGAACTCGGCCAGCAGCAGGGGGTCCATGTCCTTCATGCTAACCGGGGGCGGATGCCGAAGCATCCGCCCCCGGTCAGGCATCAGACCAGTGTCTCCTGCCAGGCCGCGTGCAGCTGGGCGAACTTGCCCGTGCCGCCGATGAGCGCAGCAGGGGTGTCGTCCTCGATGATCCTGCCGTGCTCCATCACGAGCACACGGTCGGCGATCGCGACCGTCGACAACCGGTGCGCGATGATGATCGCCGTGCGGTCGGCGAGCAGGGTCTGCAGTGCGTCCTGGATGAGCCGCTCGGACGGGATGTCCAGCGACGCCGTCGCCTCATCGAGGATCAGCACCGCCGGGTCGGCGAGGAACGCACGCGCGAACGAGATCAGCTGACGCTGACCGGCCGACACGCGGCCACCGCGCTTGTTGACGTCCGTGCTGTAGCCGTCCGGCAGCGAGGAGATGAACTCGTCGGCGCCGACCGCCTTCGCGGCAGCCCTGATCTCGTCCAGCGTCGCATCCGGCTTGCCGAGCGCGATGTTGTCCGCGACCGTCCCGCTGAACAGGTAGGCCTCCTGCGTCACCATGACGATGGCGCGGCGCAGATCCTTCGGGTGCAGCGAGCGCAGATCCACATCGTCCAGCGTCACGCGCCCCTTCGACGGGTCGTAGAAGCGCGAGATCAGCTTCGCCAGGGTCGACTTGCCCGCACCGGTGGTGCCGACCAGCGCGATGGTCTGACCGGCCGGGATGTCGAGCGAGAAGTTCGGCAGGATCGTCTTCTCGCCGTTGTACCCGAAGGTGACCTCATCGAACGAGATGTGCCCGCGCGACTCCCACAGGTCGACAGGCTTCGTCGGATCCGGAACGGTGGGCACCTCCTCGAGGACACCCGAGACCTTCTCCAGCGCAGCCGTCGCCGACTGGTAGGAGTTCAGGAACATCGCGATCTCCTGCATCGGCGCGAAGAAGTTGCGCACGTACAGCACCGCGCTCAGCAGCACGCCGACGCCGATCGCACCGGTCGACACGCGAACCCCGCCCCACAGCACGACGAGCGCGGTCGTGAAGGCCGCAACGGCCATGAGCCCCGGCTCGAACGTGCCGAACAGCACCATCGACCGGCGGTTGACGTCACGGTAATCGCCCGCGAGCTTCTGGAACGTCTTATCGTTGCGCGGCTCCTTGCGGAACGACTTGACGGCGCGGATGCCGGTCATGGTCTCCACGAACTGCACGATGACCTTCGCGCTGATCACCCGCGACTCGCGGTACACCAGTTGCGATCGCGAGTAGAACCAGCGCATCAGCAGCATCAGCGGGACGCCGGCGAGCAGCAGGATGACTCCCGACTGCCAGTCCCACACGACGAGCGCGATGAACGTGAACGCGCCGAACAGCACGCCGGAGACGAGGTTGTTCAGCCCGCCGTCGAGCAGTTCGCGGATCGAGTCAAGATCGCTCGTCTGGCGGGAGATGATTCGTCCGGAGGTGTACGACTCGTGGAACTCAAGACTCAGCCGCTGCGTGTGCAGGAAGATGCGCTTGCGCAGATCCAGCAGCACGGCCTGGGTGATGCGGGCCGCGATGACGACGTACCAGCCGATCAGCGCCGCGGCGGCGGCACCGGCGAACAGGTAGACGCCGGTGACGACGATCGCCGGCATCCAGTCCGCCTCGTTCAGCAGTCTGGGCAGGGCGTTGTCCAACCCGATGCCGATGAGGATCGGGCCGGACACCTGCAGCGCGGTCGAGATGACGAGCACCACGGCGGCGAGCGTGATCCGACCGCGCAGCGGCGCGACGAGCGTACCGAGCAGGCGCAGCGAACGCTGCCGGATGGCGCGGCTCTCCTCGCGGGTGTAGTTCGAGCGATCCTCGCCCTGGGTTCCGGTGAGGGTCATGCCTGCACCTCCTCGTCCTCGGTGGCCGATCCTTCCGTGGCGAGCATCTCCTCGGTGATGATCGGAATGGTGCCCGTGCGAGCCGCTTCCTCCGCCTCGAGGCTCGAGATCACGTGCCGGTAGTGCGCGCTCGTCTTCAGCAGGTCGGAGTGCGTGCCGACGGCGGTGACTCTGCCCGCCTCCAGCAGCGCGACCCGGTCGGCCAGCGCCACGGTCGACGGCCGGTGCGCGACGATCAGGGCCGTCGTCTCGGCGAGGACGTGCCGCAGGGCCTCCTCCACGAGCGCCTCGGTGTCGACGTCGAGCGCCGAAAGCGGGTCGTCGAGCACGAGCACCTTCGGCGCAGCGGCGACCGCGCGTGCGAGAGCAAGACGCTGCCGCTGGCCGCCGGAGAGGCTCAGACCCTCTTCACCGATGACTGTCTCGGTGCCCTCGGGCAGCGTGTCGACGAAGCCGGCCTGGGCGACGTCGAGCGCCTCGCGGAGCACGCGCTCTCCCTCGTCGCTGTTCGGATCGAGATCGGCGCGGCCGAGCAGCACGTTCTCGCGGACGGTCGCCGAGAACAGCGTCGCGTCCTCGAACGCCATCGCGACGTGCGTGCGCAGCTCGGCCAGGGGGAGCTCGCGCACGTCGACGCCGTCCAGCGTCACGCGACCACCCGTGACGTCGTACAGGCGCGCCGGCAGCGTGGTGAGCGTCGTCTTTCCCGAACCGGTGAGTCCTACCAGCGCCATGGTCTCGCCGGGGCGCAGGACGAGGTCGATGCCGTCGAGCAGGTCGCGCTCGGCGGCCCCGGCATCCTGGTAGCGGAAGTGCGCGTTCTCGAACGCGAGCTCTCCGCGGGGCTCGGCGATGTGCACCGGGTTCGCCGGGTCGGTGATCGTGTTCGTCTCGTTGAAGATGTCGAACACGCGATCGGTCGCGGTGCGGGCGTCGAGCATGAACGAGAACAGGAAGCCGATCGACTCGATCGGCCACCGCAGCACGGTCGCCATCGCGAAGAACGCGAACAGCTGCGGCAGGTCGATCGCGCCCTGCCAGACCAGCCAGATACCGGTGATGAGGCTCAGGCCGAAGGCGACCTGCGGCATGAGATCCAACCAGAACCAGATCTTGCCGACGGCACGGGCCTTGTTGAGCTCGGTCTCCCTGAGCGTCTCGGCCTGCGAGCTGAACCGGCGAAGGGCGTGCTGTCCACGCCCGAAGGCCTTGAGCACGCGGATGCCGTGGACGCTCTCCTCCACGCTCGTGGCGAGGTCGCCGGCCTGATCCTGGCTCTGCCTGGCGAGGGCGCCGTAGCGCTTCTCGAAGAGATAGCCCTGGATCCACATCGGCACGCCGGTGACGAGGAAGATGACGCCCAGCAGCCAATGCCACTGGAACAGCAGCACCGAGCCGATGATGATGGTCAGGATGTTGACGACCAACAGGATCAGCCCGAACGCGATCCACCGCCGGATCAGGCCGATGTCCTGCATCATGCGGCTGAGCAGCTGGCCGGACTGCCAGCGGTCGTGGAATGCGACCGGCAGGGTCTGCAGGCGCGCGTAGATCTCCGACCGCATGCGGTACTCGACCTCGGTGGCTGGGGTCAGCACGAACCAGCGGCGCAGCCACACCATGGCGGCCTCGCCGAAGCCGAGCAGCAGCACGACGGCGGCACCGCCGACGATCAGACCCATGTTGACCGTGCCGGTGTCGTCGTCGAGGCCGCGCACGACCCGCTCGAGGACGATCGGCACCATCAGCGCGATGACCGCGGCGGCGAGGGCGCTTCCGGCACCGCCGACGAGGCGCCAGACGATGGGACGGACGAAGGGCTTCAGGCGCCAGAGGGCGGCTGGAGTGGAGAGAGAGGCGGACGAAGGAGGGGTGTGCGTAGCAGGCGTGGCAGACATGACTCTCAGAAGTGACGAGGCGAGAAGAGGTGACGAAGAGGGGCGCCGACGGTGATCACCGCGGCGACGGAGAAGCGGAGACGGGTGCGGAACTACCCGCGGCGGATCGCCACACGGATACCCGGGGCGAAGACCTGTGCGACGGCGATCGAGATCATGATGTCCTCCTCGGGTTCAGTGATGCCGCCCGGTCGGCGCGACAGCCCTCCAGCCTATGCCTGTGAACCGGCTGAGTGCAATACTTCGCGGGGACGAAATGAATCGTGTCAGTCAGGCCGCGGCTTCGCGCGCCAGCAGGGACTCCTTCACATCGAGGCCCCACGCGAAGCCGCCGAGCGTCCCATCGGTCCGGAGCACCCGGTGGCACGGCACGAACAGCGCCGGTGCGTTGCGGGCGCAGATGGATGCCGCGGCGCGGACCGCCCCTGGCTGCCCGAGCGCCGCGGCGAATCCCGTGTAGGTGAGGGGGTCGCCCGCTTCGATCCGCCGCAGCGCGGCCCAGCCGCGCAACTGCATCTGAGTGCCGGACTGGGCGACGCGGACGGCGTCGATCGCCGCGAGGTCGCCACCGTAGTAGGCCAGCGCGGCGTCCGCGGCATCCGTCTTCCCGGGCCGCACGTCGGAGGGTCGGCCGGTCGCAGCCAACCGTCCGAGGATCTCATCCCGGTCTGCCGTCCAGCCCGACGCCAGCACGCGCTGCTCGTCGTCGGCGAGGATCGTGAAGGCCCCGTCCGGAGTGTCGATGGTCTGGATGATCGCGGTCATGAGGACTCCTCGGTTCGGATCGGGCGGGTTCGGATCGGGCGGGTTCTGGTGGGGCGCACCGGCGCCGCACGCCACAGATGGGCGGTGAGGTAGCTGCGCCACGGGGCGGTGCGGCCCGCCCAGACGGTCAGGCCTGCCGGGTCCGCGGGGATGCCGAGGGCGGCGGCACCGGCGCGCACCGCGACGTCGCCTGGGAGGAAGACGTCGGGATCGCCGAGCACCCGCATGCCGACGTAGTCGGCTGTCCAGGGTCCGATCCCCGGCATGGCGATGAGCGCCGCACGCTGCTCCGCCGCGTCGTCGCCGACCGTGAGGCGCAGGCTGCCGTCGGCCAGGGATGCCGCGGCGTGAGTGATCGCGCGGATGCGCGCCGCCGGCCCCCGGAGCACCTCGGCACCGCGCTCGGCGATCGCCGTCATGGTGGGGAACAGGATGCCTTGGTCACCGCTCTCCGAGCCTGTCGACGCCTCGCCCAGAGCATCGGCGAGCGAGGTGAGCGCTGTGCGTGCCGCCACGACCGTGATCTGCTGACCGACCATCGCGCGGATCAGCATCTCGTGCGGGTCGGCCGCACCGGGGACGCGGATGCCGGGGGTGCGCGCCACCGCGTCCGCGAGCTCCGGATGCGCCGACAGCGCGGCATCCACCGCCATCGGGTCGGCATCGAGATCGAACAGCCGGCGCGCCGTCGCGACCAGCGGCGTGAGATCGCCCAGCCTGGTGACCCGCGCGCGCAGGCGGAGTCGCCCGTCCTGCTCGCGGATCTCGAACCAGGCGGGCCCGCCCGGCATCCGCAGGTGACGGGCGAAAGACGTCGGTGTGGCCTGTTCCACGCCAGGCAGCGCCCGCGCGGACATCCATGCGAAGATTCCTGCGGCGTCGAGCGGCTCGCGATGCGGCAGCAGCAGATCGATCTCGCCCGGGGCGCACGCCCCGGTGCGGTGGCGTCGTGCCCGCAACTCGGAGGGCGTCATGCCGAACACCTCGCGGATCGTGTCCCCCGCCTGCCTGATGCTGGCGAAACCGGCGGAGAACACGACGTCGGCGATGGGCATGTCCGTGCCGACGAGCAGCATCCGCGCCGTGTGGGCCCGGTGCGCTCTGGCGAGGGCGAGCGGGCCGGCTCCGAGTTCGGTGGTGAGCAGCCGGGTGAGGTGGCGGCTCGAATACCCCAGCCGGGCGGCGAGCCCCGGTACGCCCTCGCGCTCGACGACGCCGTCCGCGATCAGACGCATGGCGCGCGCCGCGGCGTCGCCGCGCAGGTTCCACTCCGGTGAGCCCGGTGCCGCCTCGGGGAGGCATCGCTTGCAGGCCCGGTAGCCGGCCTCGTGGGCTGCCGCGCTGGTCGGGAAGAACGTGACGTTCTCGGGCTTCGGAGTACGGGCTGGGCAGCTGGGCCGGCAGTAGATCCGGGTCGAGCGGACCGCCGTGACGAACTGCCCGTCGAAGCGGACATCGCGTGCGTCGATGGCGCGGTACCGCTCATCGAAGGTCATCACCGGAAGGCTCATGCCTCAACCCTGACACGTCCGGATGCCGCGTGCGCGCGGAAATCGGACATGGCGGTCGAAGCTCGGTCCCGCACGCCGCGCCCCCGCGTGTCCTGGTCGATGCGCGGCGGCGCCGCCATCACCCGCAGAAACCAGGACACCCCCGGCGAATGCACGCCGGGGGTGTCCGCAGAAGCACGGGGATCAGTGGAAGAAGTGGCGTTCCCCCGTGAAGAACATCGTGACACCGGCGGCCTTCGCCGCAGCGACGACCTCGTCATCGCGCACCGATCCGCCGGGCTGCACGATGGTGGTGATCCCGGCATCCAGGAGCACCTGCGGCCCGTCGGCGAATGGGAAGAACGCGTCGGATGCCGCGACCGAGCCGGCCGCCCGGTCACCGGCGCGCTCGACCGCGAGACGGCACGAGTCGACGCGATTGACCTGGCCCATGCCGATGCCGACCGTCGCGTTTCCCTTGGCCAGCACGATGGCGTTGGACTTGACCGCACGGCAGGCCTTCCAGGCGAAGATGAGGTTCTCCATCTCCTCCTCGGCCGGACGCTCGCCCGAGACGAGTTCCCAGTTCTTCGCCACGGACTCGATGTCGTCCGGGAACCGGTCGGCGTCCTGCAGCAGCAGACCGCCGGAGACGAGGCGCACATCCATCTGCTCCTGACGCCAGTCGGCGGGCAGCTGCAGCAGGCGCAGGTTCTTCTTCGCTTTGAAGACCTCGAGCGCCGCCGGCTCGAACGCCGGGGCGACGATGACCTCGGTGAAGATGTCCTTGAGATTCTCGGCCATCTTGAGCGTCACGGTGCCGTTGGTGGCGATCACGCCGCCGTAGGCCGACACGGGATCGCACTCGTGCGCGCGCAGGTGGGCGCTGGCGATCGGGTCGAGCGCGTTGGGCGCCGTGGTCGCGATGCCGCACGGGTTGGCGTGCTTGACGATCGCGACGGCCGGCAGCACCATGTCGAACGCGGCGCGCAGCGCGGCATCCGCGTCGACGTAGTTGTTGTACGACATCTCCTTGCCCTGCAGCTGCACCGCCTGGGCGATGCCGTGCCCGCCGACGCGCGAGTAGATCGCGCCGCGCTGGTGCGAGTTCTCGCCGTAGCGCAGGGTGGCGAGGCGCTCGGCCTTGATGGTCAGATGAGCGGGCAGCTCACCGCCGTCGGAGAGCGTGCCCTCGGCGAACCAGGCGGCGACGGCGGTGTCGTACGCGGCGGTGTGCGCGAACGCACGGGCGGCCAGCTCGCGCCGCTGCGAATGCGTGGTGCCGCCGTTCGCGACGGCCTCGACGATCGCGGGGTACGACTCCGGCGAGACGACGATCGCGACGTTCGCATGGTTCTTCGCGGATGCGCGCACCATGGCGGGTCCGCCGATGTCGATCTGTTCCACGACGTCGTCGCCGACGGCTCCGGAGGCGACGGTCTCGACGAACGGGTAGAGGTTCACGACGACGAGCTCGAACGGCGCGATCTCGAGATCGGCGAGCTGGCGCTCGTGGTCGGCCAGACGCAGGTCGGCCAGCAGGCCGCCGTGGATGCTGGGGTGGAGGGTCTTGACGCGGCCGTCGAGCATCTCGGCCACACCGGTGACGGCCGCGACGTCGGTGACGTCGTATCCGGCATCCCGGATGGTCGCCGCAGTCGAGCCGGTCGACACGATCTCGACGCCGGCGTCTGCGAGCGCCGCGGCGAGCACCAGCAGGTCGGTCTTGTCGCTCACCGACACCAGCGCGCGCCGGATCGGGACGATGTCGCGGTCACGGTAGAGAGAGGGGTCGTGGCGGGGGCCGGCCATGGAGGGCTCCTTCGTGCGTCGGGGGCGTCGGGTATCAGGAAGCGGTGGTCAGATCGATCTCGCCGGTCGCGACGGCGCGGACGACCTCGATCAGGAGGCGCCGCTCGACGGGCTTGATGCGTTCGTGCAGAGCGTGCTCGGTGTCGCCGGGGTGCACCATGACGCGCTCCTGGGCCAGGATCGGCCCCGAGTCGACGCCGTCATCGACGACGATGACGCTCGCTCCGGTCTCGGTGACGCCGGCGGCGAGAGCATCGCGGACGCCGTGCGCACCAGGGAACTCCGGCAGGTACGCCGGGTGGGTGTTGATGATGTGCGGCGCGTAGCGCGCCACCAGGGAGGCCGGCAGCAGGCGCATGAGCCCGGACAGCACGATGAGATCCGGAGACCAGACCTCGAGCTGGCGTCCGAGTTCTTCGCCCCACTCGTCACGGGATGCGAAGGAACGGAACGGCACGGCGAAGCTCGGAATCCCGAACTCTTCGGCGTGCGCGAGACCGTCCGCATCGCGATCGGCACCGACGACGACGATGCGGGCGGGGAAATCGGGGTGGCGGGCGGCTTCGAGGAGGGCCCGAAGATTGGAGCCCGCGCCCGAGATGAGGACGGCGACCGTGAGCACCCGGTCAGTCTACCGGCGGTCGGGCGTGCCGCTGTCGCCGCGGTGCCCGCGGAAGAACTCGGACTCCTCGATCGGCGCCGTCTCGTCGTCGGGTGAGCCCGCCGCCGCTGACGCCCCTGCCGCGTGCGGTGCCGAAATCGGCTCGTCCACCGCGACCGGCGACATCCCCATCCGGGCGGTCCAGCGATCGGTGCGCTCCTCGGCCAGCTCGTCCCTGTTGCGCGGCGACAGCAGCAGGATGCCTGCGCCGACGAGCACCTCTGCGCCGATGGCCAGAGCGAACCAGCCGGGATGAGGGCCGACTTCGGCCAGGCGACCCGGCCCCATCGACCCGGAGGCAGCCAGTGCGGCGAGCGCCGCAACGGCGGCGGACAGCAGCGCGATGCCGACCGCGATCGCCGTGCGCGGCAGGACACCGACCGCGGACTGCTCCCAGACCAGACGCGAACGCACCATCCAGCCCGCCACCGCACCGGCGGCGACCGGGATCAGGACGACGATGAGCATCCAGACCGAGCTGTTCTCAGGGATCAGCCCGAAGATCGGGATGCCGGGGACGACGCCGAGCTGCGTGCTCGCCGGGGAGACGGCTGTGCCGACGCCCACGGCGAAGCCGGGACCCGCCAGCCAGGAAACCGCCCACACGACGGCCGTGGGCAGATACGCGAGGTGGCCGAGAGTGATGACCGTCACCCCGAGGGCGTCGACCCTGGCCGCTTCGAACAGCGTCACGACCTCGCTGCCGCGCAGCAGGACGGAGAGCGCGAGCGACAGCGCCCCGACGCCGGTGAGGATCACGGTGACGATCGCGGTGCCTCGCACGGTCTCGGCGACGACGGGCCCGTAGTCCCCCAGGGCATCGACCGCATCATGGATGCGATCGATGATTCCCCCATCGCCCTCGCGCCACGCCTCGACCACCGCACCGCCGAGAGCACCGGCGAGGTAGCAGATGGCGGGCAGCAGGATGCCGAGCACCGGGGAAGCGGTGACACCGGCGATGCGCGACGTCAGGGCGACGCCGACCGCGATCGCGGTGAAGGCGACGGTGCCGGAGAGCACTCCGATCCCCCAGGCGCCGGATCGCGCGGCCCGCCGTCCGGATCGGGCGGCGGCGACGAGCGTGAACAGCAGGAACACCATCGGTGTGACCGAGAGCGCGAACGCCGCGGCATCCGATCCGATCCCGACGGCGACGAGCATCTCATCGGACAGCGCGATCCCCAGCGGGACCGCGTGCCCGAATTGCCAGAGGAGCCCTGTCGCCGGCCAGAGGGCACCCCAGTCGGCCGCGCCGCCGAAGGCGAACGTCCAGAGCAGCGTCAGCGGCGCGAGCAGCACAGTCAGCCCCACGGCGGCCGCGATGGCGGCATCGACGGCGGCGAGGAGCGCGACGAGGAGGCGTTGCATGACTCAACGAGACTACGACGAGTTGCCGACAGTCCACCGGGGGCGCGCGCGACGCCCGCGACACGATAGCGTTTCTGCGGAGGTCCCCCCGATGACAACTGCCCCTGCGCCCGCTCAGACCCAGCCCGCGGAGCCGAAGAACGCTCTCGACCGGTTCTTCGAGATCACCAAACGCGGATCGACGATCGGCACCGAGATCCGCGGGGGTCTCGTCACCTTCGTGACGATGGCCTACATCGTGATCCTCAACCCGATCATCCTCTCCACCCCCGACGTCGCGGGCGAGATGCTGCCCGGCCCGGCGGTGGCGGCGGCGACCGCGCTGACCGCGGGTGTCATGACGGTGCTGTTCGGCGTCATCACCCGCCTGCCGTTCGCGTTCGCAGCAGGCCTGGGGATCAATGCGTTCCTGGCGTTCTCGGTGGTCGGATCCGTCACCTGGGCCGAGGCCATGGCCCTGGTCATGATCAACGGCGTCGTGATCGTACTGCTGGCCGCCACGGGGCTTCGCAAGATGATCTTCGACGCCGTGCCCGTGCAGCTCAAGCTCGCGATCACGGTCGGCATCGGCCTGTTCATCGCCTTCATCGGCTTCGTGAACGCCGGATTCGTCACGGCGACGGGCAACGCGTCCCCGCCGGTCGACCTCGGCGTCGGCGGCTCGGTCGCCAGCGTCCCGACGCTGCTGTTCGTCATCACGCTGCTGCTGGGCGGGGTGCTGATCGCTCTGCGCATCAAGGGCGCGATCCTGATCGCCCTCGTCGGCGGAACCGTCATCGGCGCACTCATCAACCTCATCTGGAAGGTGGAGGGCCTCGGCTTCGACTTCTCCGGCGGCATCGTCGGCCTGCCGGATCTCAGCCTCATCGGCGCAGTCGACTTCTCGTTCGACTTCGCCAAGGTCAGTTTCGTGGCGCTGGTGATGTTCGTGTTCACGCTCGTGTTCTCGAACTTCTTCGACGCCATGGGCACCATGACCGGTCTCGCCAAGGAGGCCGACCTCGCCGACGCGAAGGGCGACTTCCCGCGCATCAAATCGGCGCTGGTCGTCGAGGGCGTCGGTGCGATCGTCGGCGGTGGTACCTCTTCGTCCTCGGCCACGGTGTTCGTCGAGTCCGGCGCCGGCATCGGCGAAGGGGCGCGGACCGGTTTCGCGACCGTCATCACGGGCGGCCTGTTCCTGCTCGCGATGTTCTTCACGCCCCTGACGGCTCTGGTACCGGGCGCGATCGCCGGAGCCGCCCTCGTGCTCGTCGGAGCGATGATGCTGTCGCAGATCAAGAACATCGACTTCAGCGACTTCCGCGTGCTGCTGCCGGTGTTCCTCACGATCACGGTCATGCCGATGACCTACTCGATCGCCAACGGCATCGGCGCCGGCTTCGTGAGCTGGATCGTCGTGCACGCCCTGTCCGGCAAGGCCAAGACGATTCACCCGCTGCTGTGGATCGTCGGCATCGGCTTCGTGCTGTTCTTCGCCCGCGGCCCGATCGAGGCGGCCTTCGGCGTCGCCTGAGATTGAGATCACGACGGAGGGGCGGATGCTGCGGCATCCGCCCCTCCGTCGTCTCGTGCTGCGCAGTAGGCGGCGTACGCCGCGGCGATCTCTGGGGCCCATCCTGGCGAGAAACCACTTGCCGCGCGAGAAACCATCGCGGATGTGGTTTCTCACGCGCGGAGTGATTTCTCGCCGGGAGGCGCGGGCCTGGCTCCGCCCGAGACGCAACGAAGGCCCGGGGTGGAGCCCGGGCCTTCGTCTACAGCTTACCGCGTCAGAGCGATTCGACGATCTCGCGCATGAGAGCGGCGGTCTCGCTCGGCGTCTTGCCGACCTTGACACCGGCGGCCTCGAGGGCCTCCTTCTTGGCCTGCGCCGTACCGGCCGAGCCCGAGACGATGGCGCCGGCGTGGCCCATCGTCTTGCCCTCCGGTGCCGTGAAGCCCGCGACGTAGCCGACGACCGGCTTGGTCACGTTCGCCTTGATGTAATCCGCCGCGCGCTCCTCGGCGTCGCCGCCGATCTCGCCGATCATGACGATCGCCTTGGTCTCGGGGTCGGCCTCGAACGCGGCGAGCGCGTCGATGTGGGTCGTTCCGATGACCGGGTCGCCGCCGATGCCGATGGCGGTGGAGAAGCCCAGGTCGCGCAGCTCGAACATCATCTGGTACGTCAGGGTGCCCGACTTCGACACGAGGCCGATCGGCCCCTTGCCCGTGATGTTCGCCGGCGTGATGCCGACGAGCGCCTCACCCGGGGTGATGATGCCGGGGCAGTTCGGTCCGATGATGCGGGTCTTGTTGCCCTTGGACTGCGCGTACGCCCAGGCTTCGGCGCTGTCGCCGACCGGAACGCCCTCGGTGATGACCACCAGCAGCGGGATCTCGGCGTCGATGGCCTCGACCATCGCCGCCTTGGTGAAGGCGCCGGGGACGAAGGCGATCGACACGTCGGCGCCGGTCTCCTTGATGGCCTCCTCGACGGTGCCGAAGACGGGCAGCTCGACCGCGTTGCCGTCCTTGTCGGTGTGCGCGACCGTGGTGCCGGCCTTGCGGGCGTTGACGCCGCCGACGACCTGCGTGCCGGCCTTCAGCATCAGAGCGGTGTGCTTGGTGCCCTCGCCGCCGGTGATGCCCTGGACGATGACCTTGGAGTCCTTGTTGAGGTAGATCGACATTTCTCTGATTCCTTCGTCTCAGGCGTTCGCCAGCTCAGCGGCCTTGTCGGCGCCCTCGTCCATGGTGGCGGCGAGGGTCACGAGCGGGTGCGCGTACTCCGCGAGGATCGCACGCCCCTCCTCGACGCGGTTGCCGTCGAGACGGACGACCAGCGGCTTGGAGGCCGTGGCACCGAGGGTCTCGAGGGCGCCCTTGATGCCGTTCGCGACGGCGTCGCACGCCGTGATCCCGCCGAAGACGTTCACGAAGACGCTCTTGACCTGCGGGTCGCCGAGGATGACGTCGAGGCCGTTGGCCATGACCTCGGCCGACGCTCCGCCGCCGATGTCGAGGAAGTTCGCCGGCTTCACGCCGCCGTGGTTCTCGCCGGCGTAGGCGACGACGTCGAGCGTCGACATCACGAGGCCCGCGCCGTTGCCGATGATGCCGACCTCGCCGTCGAGCTTGACGTAGTTCAGACCGCTCTTCTTGGCCTTGGCCTCGAGCGGGTCGGCGGCGTCCTTGTCCTCGAGCTCTTCGTGCTCGGGGTGACGGATCTCGGAAGCGTTCTCGTCGAGCGTCACCTTGCCGTCCAGCGCGATGATGTCACCGGCCTCGGTGCGCACCAGCGGGTTCACCTCGACGAGCGTGGCGTCCTCGCCCTTGTAGACCTCGTAGAGCTTCACGAAGACGTCGGAGACCTTCTCGATGAGCTCGGCGGGGAAGTTCGCGGCCTCGGCGATCTCGACCGCCTTGGCCTTGTCGATGCCGGTCAGCGGGTTGACCTCGACACGCGCCAGCGCCTCGGGCTTCTCGACGGCGAGCACCTCGATCTCCATGCCGCCCTCGACGGAGCACAGCGACAGATAGGAGCGGTTGGCGCGATCCAGCAGCACGGAGAAGTAGAACTCCTCGGCGATGGCAGCACCCTGTGCGACCATCACGCGCTTGACGATGTGACCCTTGATGTCGAGTCCGAGGATGGCCTTGGCCGCCTCGTACGCCTCGTCCGGCGTCTTCGCGACCTTCACACCGCCGGCCTTGCCGCGGCCACCGGTCTTGACCTGAGCCTTGACGACGACCACACCGCCGATCTTCTCGGCTGCCGCTTTCACCTCCTCAGGAGTGTCCGCGACGATGCCGGCGAGAACCGGCACCCCGTACTTCTCGAAAAGGTCTCGTGCCTGGTACTCGTAGAGATCCACGTGCAGTCCTTCGCTGGTTGCGGCGGGTGGGACGCGACAAGAATGTCGGTTGCCGATAGATGAATCGACCCGAGAAACCAGCCTACTACCGTCTGTCATCAGCCTTTCGCGCCGGTCTAGGCTTCTCGCTATGCACGAATCCGCAGAACCGCGCTCCGTCGTCGTCGCCGCAGCGCTCGAGCTGTTCCAGGCGCAGGGCTACGACCAGACCTCCGTGGAGCAGATCGCGAGGGCGGCCGGCGTCAGTCGATCGACCTTCTTCCGCCAGTTCGGCGGCAAGGAGGATGTGGTCTTCGCCGACCACGAAGTGTTGCTGACCGAGTTGCGCGGATTCCTCGCCGAGGGGCACGACGACCCCTGGGCCGCGGTGTGCGAAGCATCCGAGCGGGTGTACGCGCACTTCGCGCACGACCCGGAGATGGCCCGCCAGCGCTACCAGATCGTGCGGCAGGTGCCCGCGCTGCGCGAGCGCGAGATCATCACGGTGTTCCGCTACGAGCGACTGTTCGACGAGTACCTGCGCTCTGCTCTGCCCGGCATCGACCCGCTGGATGCCGTGGGCTTCGCCGCGCTCGTGACGGCCGTGCACAACCATGTGCTGCGGCGCCTGCTGCGCGAGACGAAGAAGGTGCCGGTGTCGACGCTGCAGACCGCGCTGGTCGATGTGCGCCGCCGGTACGGCGTCGGAACGGATGCGGTCGACTCCGCCTCCGACGACGTCGTCGTCGCCGTCTTCCCCCGTTCGATGCCCGTCGCCGAGATCACCCGCCGGCTGGGAGCCGAGCTGCGTTGACACTCGGTGCCCTTTGACGTGAAACCGAGTGCCGCCACCGGGTAGAGTGGCGCGCATGAGCGATGAAGCCACCTCCTTCCCCGGCGAGCGCGTCTCCGGATACGACACGACGAGTCGCCGCGACAGCGACTACTACGCCGTGTTCGCCGACATCCCCGCCGACGACCGCCTGGCGTGGGATCGCGCGAAGGCGTACGTCGACGAGGTCGGCCCTCGCATGGTGGACGCCTGGGATCGCGGCGAGTACCCGCTCGACATCGCTCGCCGCATGGGCGAGATGGATCTCGTCGTCGACGGCATCGACCATCCGAAGCTGACGCGGTTCTCACCGCTGGCCGCGGGCCTGGTCAACATGGAGATATCCCGCGGCGACGGGTCTCTCGGCACGGTGCTGGCCGTGCAGGGCGGTCTCGCGCTGCGTACGCTCGCACTCTTCGGCAGCGACGAGCAGCAGGAGCGGTGGCTGACGGCGCTGGCCGACGGTTCGGTGCTCGGTTCGTTCGCGCTCACCGAGCCGGATCACGGGTCGGACTCGGTGTCGCTGGAGACGATCGCCCGTCGGGAGGACGACGGCTGGGTCCTCCGGGGAGCCAAGAAGTGGATCGGCAACGGCGCTTCCGGCGGCATCACGTTCGTCTGGGCCAGGGTCGATGACGAAGGCGCTCCCGAGCACGGCGCGGTGCGCTGCTTCCTCGTCGAGCAGTCTGCGACCGGATACGTCGGCACCGTGATCCCCGGCAAGGGGTCGCTGCGCGGCATCCATCAGGCGCACATTCTGCTCGATGACGTGCGCGTGCCGCTGGATGCCGTGCTGCCGGGTACCCGCAGCTTCAAGGATGCGTCGACCGTGCTGTACGCCACCCGCTCCGGCGTCGCGTGGTCGGCCCTGGGGCACGCGACCGCGTGCTACGAGGCGGCGCTGTCGTACGCGTCGCAGCGCGTGCAGTTCGGCAAGCCGCTGGCGAAGTTCCAGATGGTGCAGGAGCGCCTGACCCACATGCTCGAGGATCTCACCGCGATGCAGCTGTACTGCCGCCGCCTCGCAGATCTCGAGACGGCGGGTGAACTGCGCCCGACGCAGGCGTCATTGGCGAAGTTCCACAACACGCGCGCCGCCAGGCGGGTCGCGTCGACGGCGCGCGACCTGCTCGGCGGCAACGGCATCCTGCTCGAGAACGGCGTGATCCAGCACATGGCCGACATCGAGGCGATTCACACCTACGAAGGCACCGAGAGCGTGCAGGCGCTGCTGCTCGGTCGCGACATCACCGGCCACTCGGCGTTCGCCTGAGCATCCCTTCGCGAGACTTGTGCTGCGGGGTGAAGCTTGGTCCGGCAGGCCGAGTCCGACGCTGCAGAGCAAGTCTCGCGGAGGGCGTCAGCCGTTGCAGCCGCAGGCGCCGGACGGCCCCTTGACCATGAAGCAGACGTCGCACACGCCGTAGTCGCGCTCCTCGAGCTTCGTCGCGCGGACGGGCTTCGCCGCGGCTGCGGCCCGCGGAGCCGCCGGCTTGTTCGAGCCGGGGGTGCGCTTGGTGGATGCTTTGAGCGGCGTGGCCGCGGCGTACTCGCTCGGGTGCGTGACGAAGAAGAAGGGCGCGCGCCCCTCGCTCGGCTGCAGACGGAGCGTGATGGTGCCCACGACGATCTGCTCCCACGACTCGAAGCCGTTCGTGTAGGTCTTGCCGATGTGCAGCGGCGCGCCCTCTCCGACGCGGACGGCCTCGATGTAGCGGCCGCGGTCGATGAAGGACGAGATGCCGATGGCATCCGTGATCGCCGTGATGAATGCGTGATTGACGGGATCGATCCGATGCGCACGCAACGCCTCGGGAAGGTTGCGGTACGGACGGGAGGTGCCTGCGGGGGTCGGCCCCTGTGCTTCGTTCATTACCTCAAGGATCTCATGGCCGCAGGGTCCGCACGCACCGTTCTCGAGCGTGCAAGACTGGCCCCATGGTGCGCGCGACGATCATCGGCAGCGGTCCGAACGGACTGGCGGCGGCGGTGACGATGGCACGGGCCGGCTACGAGGTGCGCGTGCTCGAGGCGGCCGCCACGATCGGCGGCGGTGTCCGGACTCTGCCCTCGACGCTCTCGGGCTTCCGTCATGACGTGTGCTCGGCCGTGCACCCGGTTGCGCCGACCACGCCGTTCTTCCATGCCTTCGGGCTCGGAGAGCGCATCGAGTGGATCCGTCCGGCGATCTCCTACGCGCATCCTCTCGACGACGGCCGCGCGGGCATCGCCTGGCGCGACATCGAGCGCACCGCATCCGGCCTCGGAGTCGACGAGCGCGCCTGGCTGAGCCGGCTGCGCCCGCTCAGCTCGCACATCGCCGGGGTCATCGACTTCACCGGCAATCAGATGATGCGCATCCCGCACGACCCGATCACCTCGGCCCGCTTCGCCCTGCGGATGCTGGAACAGGGCACGCCGCTCGCCTCCCGCGCCTTCCGCACCGAGGAGGCCGCAGCACTGCTCTCCGGGGTCCTCGCGCACGCGAACACCCCTCTCCCCTCGCTCGCCGGATCGGCAGCCGGGCTCATGCTCGCCGCGCACGCCCACGCCGGCGGCTGGATGTATCCGCGCGGCGGGGCGCAGCGCATCGCCGATGCGCTGGCCGATGACGTCGCCGCGCACGGCGGGACGATCGAGACCGACTCCCACGTCACCGATCTCGGCGCGCTCGATTGGGGCGACCCGACGCGCGGCGATGTACTGCTGCTGAACACGTCGCCGCGTCTGCTGCTGACGCATCCGGATGTCCCGTCCCGCTACTCGCGCGCGATTCACGCGTACAAGTACGGCCCGGCAGCGGCCAAAGTGGACTTCGCTCTCGACGGACCGGTGCCGTGGGCGAACGCCGACGTCGCGAAATCCCCGACCGTGCACCTCGGCGGCACCCGTGCGGAGGTCTGGGCCAGCGAGAACGCGGTCGCCGACGGCCGCGTCAGCGAACGTCCGTATGTGCTCGCGGTGCAGCCGTCAGTGCTCGACGACACGCGCGCGCCCGAGGGCAAAGCGGTGCTGTGGGCCTACATCCACGTCCCGCAGGGCTCCCGACTCGACGCGACCGAGCTGATCACCCGCCAGGTCGAGCGCTTCGCTCCCGGCTTCCGCGACCGCATCCTCGCGCACCACGCCGTGCCGGCATCCGCCAGGGAGGCGATCAATCCGGCCGAGATCGGCGGCGACATCCTCGGCGGCGCGTTCACGCTCGCGCAGGCGTTCCGCCGGCCCACGCTCTCGACGGCGCCCTGGCGGACGCCGATGGCCGGGGTGTACCTGGCCTCGGCATCCACTCCCCCCGGCCCCGGCGTCAACGGCATGGCCGGCTGGCACGCGGCGCGCACGGCCCTGGCGGATGCGGGCACCCGCGTGACGCTCGCCGATCTGTTCTGACCTCGCCGACCTATCGTCGCCGCCCGGCAACGGGCAGGATGGCAGCATGGCCTACGACATCCCCGCCCCGATGCTCGCCAAGGCGGCAGCCGCCGTCCCCGACCCGGCGAAGACGCCAGGCGGACTGCTGTACGAGCCCAAGTGGGATGGCTTCCGCGGGCTGCTCTCCTGGGACGGTGAAACGCTCGAGATCGGCTCCCGGGGCGCGAAGCCGCTGACGCGCTACTTCCCCGAGCTGGCGGATGCCGCGGCCGCTGCGCTTCCCGGCCCCTGCCTGCTCGACGGAGAGATCGTCGTCGCCACCGGTGAACCGGGCACGCAACGGCTGGACTGGGAGGCGCTCAGTCAGCGCATCCATCCGGCGGCGTCGCGCATCGCCCGACTCGCCGCCGAGACGCCGGCGATGTTCATCGCGTTCGATCTGCTCGCCGACGGCGACGAAGGGCTTCTCGATCGTCCGTTCCGCGAGCGCCGTGAACGGCTGGAACGGCTGCTCTCCGGCATCCCGCATCCGTTCCATCTGACCCGCACCACCCGCGAACGCGAGGTCGCCCAGCACTGGCTGGCCGAGTTCGAGGGCGCTGGGCTCGACGGCGTCGTCGCGAAGCCCCTGGATCAGCCGTACGCGCCGGGCAAACGCACGCTCATCAAGATCAAGCACGCCAGGACCGCCGATGTCGTGGCGCTGGGATACCGCATCCACAAATCAGGATCCGGCGTAGGCTCGCTGCTGGTGGGGCTGTACGGCGCGGACGGGGTGCTCCGCCAGGTCGGCGGGGTCGCGGCGTTCAGCGACGCGCGGCGCCAGGAGCTCGTCGACGAGCTCGCACCTCTCGTCGAGCGCGATGCCGAGGGAGCGGCCGTCACCGGCGAGGGCGAGCGCAGTCGGTTCGCCGGCAGCAAGGACGTATCGTTCGTACGGTTGCGTCCCGAGCGGGTTCTCGAGGTGCGGTACGACCAGATGGAGGGCGCGCGATTCCGGCACACGGTCCAGTTCGAGCGCTGGCGGCCGGATCGCGAGGCCGCCTCGTGCACCTACGCGCAGCTCGAGACGGTCGCCGGCTACGATCTGGACGCCGTGCTGGAGCACGTCTGACCGCACCCGTGCGCGGGGCATGGCTCGCCCGGGCTCTGCGGCACCCTACGATCGGAACCGATGGAGGGAGCCGACCGTGAGCGGAGAATGGCGAGTCGGCGGGGCGACCGCGCTGGTGGTGCTGGGGGTCGGCGGAGTGATCTGGGCGGCCTTCACCGCCGCTGAGGACATCATCGGAGCGCGCACCTGGGCGGATGCGCCATCGGCCACGTGGTGCGCCCTGCTGGCCGTGCTCTGCGGCGCGATCGCGGTGCTGGGCTCGCGGATTCTCGCCCGCGCGGACGAGTGGCTGGATGATCTTCCGGCGAAGTCGTACCTTCCGTCCGTCGCCCGCTTCGCCGGCGTCGCCCTCGGCGCCGTCGGCGCGGTTGCGACCACCGGCCAGCTCGAAATGCGGATCATCGCCGGTGCGGTCGCTGTCGCGGCGGTCGTGTTCACGGTGCTGCGCGCCCGGATGCTCCGTTCCGAGATCGTCGAAACGCGGGTCGAGCGCGCACGGGTCGACGCCCTGCGAGCGCATGGGCGCCGCGTACGCGCCGAGGTGATCGACGCCGAGTTCACCGGGGTCTGGGTCGGCGCGATGATGCTGTTCGAGGTGACCGCCCAGTACTCAGCGCGATCCGGCACCCATCAGGTCCGCGAGCGGCTGCTCACCGGAGTCGATGATGCGCCCGTGGTCGGCGGCACCGTGCTGCTGTGGGTTGCGGCCGACGGATCCGCACCCGCAGACGTGCTCATGGAAACGGACCCCGACAGCATCCGCCACCCCGAGCCGTCCGCGCTGCTTCCGGTGGTGGATCCGCCTCTGCCTCGCCGACCCTGGCTGGCCTGACGATCAGTCGACCCGGTCGCCGTTGGAGTCCCAGTTCTCGGCGACCTTCTTGCTCGGCTGCACGCGGGGCGGCTCGCCGGGCATCTTGGGGAACTCCGGCGGGAACGACAGTTCGCCGAGGCCGTTGTCGACATCCCGCTGCCACCACTCCAGCAGCGTGTCGATGCGCCCTGGCGCGGCCTGCAGATCCGCCCACGGATCGCCGACCTCGGCCAGGCGCTCGGGGATGCTTCGGACCGTGAAGCCCTTCGGGTCGACGTCATCGAGCTCGTCCCAGGCCACCGGCGTGGACACGGTGGCACCGGGAAGGCTGCGCGGACTGTAGGCGCCGGCCATCGTGCGGTCGCGGTTGGCCTGGTTGAAGTCGACGAAGATGCGCTGGCCCCGCTCTTCCTTCCACCAGCTCATCGTCACCCGGTCCGGCATCCGTCGCTCGAGCTCGCGTCCGGCGGCGATGACCGCGTGCCGGACGTCGAGGAACTCGTGCTCGGGGACGATCGGGCAGAACACGTGCAGACCGCGGTTGCCGCTCGTCTTGATGAACGGCTCGAGCCCGCCCTCGCGCAGCACCTCGCGCAGGCCATGGGCGGCGACGACGGCATCCGCGAAGTCCGTCCCGGGCTGCGGGTCGAGATCGATGCGCAGTTCGACCGGATTGTCCGGGTCGTCGGCGAGCGACGCCCAGGGGTGGAACACGATCGTGTTCATCTGCACCGCCCAGACGATCGCGCTCGGCCGGTTGAAGACGATCTGAGGGTGTCGTCGTCCGCTGTTGTACGTCACCGTCACGGCGTCCACGAAGTCCGGTGTGCCCTTGGGCGGATTCTTCGAGAAGAAGCTCTCGCCCTCGATGCCGTCGCGGAACCGCTCGAGGGACACCGGGCGGTGGCCGTTGGCGTTCAGGAACGGTGTCGCCACGAGCTGGGCGTACTCTGCGAGCTCGGCTTTCGTGATCCCTCCCGCGCCCGCCGAGGGGGCCGGCCACACCAGCCGGTTCGGGCTCGAAAGGGCGATCTCGCGCTCGCCCTCGGGATCGGAGACGGTCAGCGTGACGCGTTCGGAGGCCATGCGTCGACCCTATTGCGAACCGGAGACGTCGGCCAGGGGTCCGATCGTCGAGTCCATCACCGGTCGGATCAGTCGCCGAGGTCGACCGCGAGCACCAGGACGGGCGCGAGGGCGTCGCGCTCGACGATGATCGACGGGCCTGCGGCGTCCACCAGGATCCCGGCCATCTCGGGATGCGTGGACAGCACCTTCGCGAGCTGCTCGGGGGTGAACGGCATCGGCCGGTCACCGCGACCGAGTGCGACGACCTCGAGCGGGTGCGAGAACAGCTGCAGGAACCGCTTGCCATCCGGTGTCTGCGCCTCGGCGATGCCCACCTGGCCGCTGGATGTGCCATCGTTCACCGCGACCCAGGCCTTGGTCTTCGCCAGCGCCTCGCCGACCTTCGCAGCCGTGTCGGCCTCGCGCGGAGCCGCGAGCAGCGTCTTGATCGTCAGATCGGCGTCGGCCTGATCGAGGGCGCGCTTGACGACCTCGGTCGGGAAGACCGCGCGGTGGACCCCGGAGGCGTTGTCGAGGATGAGACCGGTGAAATCGCCGTCGATCACCTGCTGGAGCACCGAGGTCACCGGCTGCGCGACGGCGGACGTCGCCGTCGGGTCGCTCTCGCGCTGCACGGAATCGCGCACGGACGCGGCGTTGCTGAACGCCAGCATGAACGAGCGCTCCTCATCGCGGACGACCGCGATCGACAGCGCCTGGCCCTCGGCGATCTGAGCGCGCGCGTCCCCGTTGACTCGGAGATAGAGGTGGCCCTGCATCGCCTGGCGCAGCACACCGAGCAGCTGCTCGTTGGTCGCGCCCGCTTCGATCTCGGCGAGCGCCTCACGCAGCAGGACGTTGTCCTTCATGCCGGGCACGGTCTCGGTCTGCTCTGGTGGGAGCGCCGCAGCAAGCGGCAGCTTTCGTGCGACGGGAGCTGCGGGGGCTGCGGGGGCGGATGCCGCGGGGGCGGACGGTGCGGATGCCTGGACCGGCGGTCGCTGCTCGGCCGGCTGGTCGCTGGGGAGCGTCACCTCTGGGCCTGCCTCGGCTCCGACACCGCGGAAGGCCTGCACGGAGATGCCGACCGTGGGCGCGGCCGGCTCGGCCTCGGCCGCTTCCGCGGGCCGATCCGCTTCGTCGGCCTCGGTCGCGGTCGGTTCCGCGACCGGGACGGCGTCGTCGGCGGACTTCTTGCGGCGGGAGAACAGAGCCATGCCAGCCAGCCTAATCGCCGTGGGGACGCGGATCGCGCCGTCGCCGCTACAGCTTCTCGATCGGTGCGATCTTGATGAGCAGCTTCTTCTGACCGGCAGCGTCGAACCGGACGTGCGCGATGCGCTTGGCGCCTTCGCCGGTCACGGCATCCACTCGCCCCTCACCGAAGTCGTCGTGACGGATGCGGTCGCCGGGGGCGAGTTCCAGATCGCCGTTGTCGCGCACTTTCGAGGTGACTTTGTTCGGGAACCGATCCATCGAGGTGGACAACGGCTTGAGCGAGCCGCCGAGCGGCTTCACGCCGAAGCGGTCGCTGCCCCCACCGGGCCGGCGGGCGTTGAGCGCACGCGACTGAGTCCCCCCGCGCGAGTTCACGTCACCCGGTGACTGCCGCCAGTCGATCAGGCCGGCCGGGATCTCCTGCAGGAACCGGCTCGGCATCGCCACGGTCACCTCGCCGAACTGGGCCCGCGTCATCGCCAGCGACAGATGCAGGCGCTTGCGCGCACGCGTGATGCCGACGTAGAACAGTCGCCGCTCCTCCTGCGGACCACCAGGCTCTCCCGCCGAGATCCGATGCGGGATGAGGTCCTCCTCGACGCCCGTGACGAACACCGCGTCGTACTCGAGGCCCTTGGCCGTGTGCATCGTCATCATCGACACCGAGCCGGACTCGTCGTCCAGGTCGTCGGCATCCGACACCAGCGCGACGTCGGTGAGGAAGTCGACGATCGTCCCATCGGGGTTGTTGCGGGCGAAGTCGCGGGTCACGGCCACGAACTCGTCGAGGTTCTCGACACGCGCCTCGTCCTGCGGGTCGCGGCTGGCCCGCAGCGCGTCCAGGTAGCCGCTCTTCGCGAGCAGGACGGTCAGGCCGTCGGCGACGGACGTCGCGGGCGGCACCTCACCGGACGACGGCAGCAGGATCTCGGATGCCTCGGCCAGCACCGCGTCCAGATGACCGATGGCGGCCTGGAGCTTGGGTCCGACCCCGAGTTCGGCTGGTCGCGAGAGCGCCTCGCGGAAGGTGATGCCGTGGTCGTCGGCGAATCGGGCGATCGCCGTCTCCGTGACGTCGCCGATGCCGCGTCGCGGCTTGTTCAGGATGCGTCGCAGCGACATCTCGTCGGCAGGGTTCGCCACCGCGACGAGATATGCGAGGGCGTCCTTGATCTCGGCCCGCTCGTAGAACTTCGTGCCGCCCATGATCTTGTACGGGACAGCCGAGCGGATGAAGATCTCCTCCAGCGCGCGGGACTGCGAGTTCGTGCGGTAGAACACCGCCATCTCGGAGTACGGGAATCCCTTGCGGTGCAGCGCCTCGACCTCGTCCGCGACGAACTGCGCCTCATCGTGCTGCGAGTAGCCGGTGAATCCGATGATCTGGTCGCCGTCGCCGCGATCCGTCCACAGCTTCTTGTCCTTGCGGTCGAAGTTGTTGCCGATCACGGCGTTCGCTGCCGACAGGATGTTCTGCGTCGACCGATAGTTCTGCTCGAGGAGCACGACCTTCGCACCGGGGAAGTCGCGCTCGAACTCGCTGATGTTGCGGATGTCGGCACCGCGGAACGCGTAGATCGACTGATCGCTGTCGCCGACGACGGTGAGCGATGCGCCCTCGAGCGCGGGTGTCGTCTCGGGCTCGAAGATCATCATGCCGTTCGAGGCATACGGGTCCGGCGCACTCGACGTCACCGGTCGCGTCAGCTCGTGGATCAGCGCGTACTGGGCGTGATTGGTGTCCTGGTACTCGTCGACGAGGATGTGCCGGAACCGGCGCCGGTACGTGTTCGCCACCTCGGGGAACGCCCGGAACAGGAACACCGTCTGGCCGATGAGATCGTCGAAGTCGAAGGCGTTCGCCTTCTGCAGCTGACGCTGGTAGTCGCCGAAGATCTCGACGAAGAGGCGCTCGGCGGGATCCGACATGTTCGCCTGGCGTGCGTATGCCTCGGCATCCGACAGTTCGTTCTTGAGCTTCGAGATCCGGGACTGGACGGATGCCGGAGTGAGCCCGTACGCGTCGGCCTCGTGCTCCTTCACGAGCCGCTTGATGAGGGCCCGGGAGTCGCCGGAGTCGTAGATCGTGAACGTCTTGGTGAAGCCGAACTGCTCGGCCTCGCGACGGAGGATGCGCACGCAGGCGGAGTGGAACGTCGAGATCCACATGCCGCGGGAGGCCTCTCCGACGAGAGCGCCGACCCGCTCGCGCATCTCACCCGCCGCCTTGTTCGTGAACGTGATCGCGAGGATCTGGCTGGGCCACGCCTCGCGCCCGCGCAGCAGCGAGGCGATCCGACGCGTCAGCACGCTCGTCTTTCCCGACCCGGCTCCCGCCACGATGAGCAGCGCGGGGCCGCGGTAGGTCACGGCTTCGAGCTGCTGCGGATTGAGGCCGGCGAGGAGGTCGTCCTGCGCCTGGGGTCCTGCGGTTCCGGGAACGATGAGGGGTGCGTCTGTCATGTCCTTTCGAGTCTAGGCGGCGCCGCCGACACTGCGATCGTCCGGCCGTGCCGTCAGCCCCGGGGACGGAGAGATCCCGTACGTCTGGAGACTTCGGGCTGAAGTCTCCGACGGACGGGATCTCTCCGACGAACGGACGGTCAGACCCGGTGCCCCCGACGTGCACGCAGGAGCAGCGCACCGGCGGCGAGCAGAACGACCGCGAACGCCGTCGCCGCGACGGGGAGCTCGGCGCCCGTCGTCGCGAGTTCCTCCGCGGCCGCGCCACCGGGCAGCGGTGCCGCACCGGGGTCGCCGGCGACCGGGTTCTCAGCACCGGGGTTCCCGGCACCGGGGTTCTCAGCACCCGGTTCGCCCGGCGCCTCCGGCGTCTCGCCGCCCGGGTTCTCGCCCGGGACCTCGCCGGCGTCCGCCACCGGCAGCGTCCCGACGCGCAGCGCCTCCGTGGCGAAGCCGTCGGCGAACCACCACACCGGCCGCTCGCCGTCGACCGCCAGCGACGCGGGCGCCGTGGCGAAACCCTCGTTGTTGATGTCCGGCATCCCTGCGGGGCGTGCGAAGCGGACGATGTCGGGCGTCGCCGTTCCGTTCAGTGCGATCTGCGCCGAACGCCCATGGCAGCCGTCATCGCACACCGCCCACAGCACGTCCAGCACGCTGTCGTAGTCGAGCGCCATCACGCCGGCGAGCCCCGGAGCGATCTCGGACACGAGCGTCGCCGAGCCGTCCGCGCGGAACGCGAAGGCGTAGACGTGCCCGGTGTCCTCGACGGCGACGAAGAACAGGCCGTCGCCGTGGTCCGCGTGCGCGGACGGATCGTAAGCGGCGCCGGTGGTGTCGTCGAACAGGGCGCCGGCGAGGACGTCATCCGAGATCCATTCGACCGCCTCGATGCCGAGGTTCGCGCCGACGGAGGGCAGCAGGGAGGTGAGGTCCCATTCCTGCTCGGCGACGAGATCGCCATCCGCGGCATCCGGATCCACCTTCAGCACGAGGTTCTGGTTCACGCCCTTCGCGCTGTTGTCGCGCTCCGATGCGACATAGACCGAGCCATCGCCGGCGACCGTGATGCCCTCGGTGTCCGGGCCTGCGGCATCCGGATCGGACGCATCCCGCTGGAACCGGACGCGTTTGCCCTCGTCCCACCCGTCGGCCTTGATGACCGAGCCGTCGGCCTGGGCCTCGAGCTTCCAGATGCGCCCGTCGCCGTTGTCCACGGCCCACAGGAAGACGCCGTCCGACGTCTCCTGGACGTCGAGGCCGGAACTGTCCTCGAGGAAGGTCGGGATGCCGTCGAGCACCCGCACCTCGGCCGAGCCGGGCCACGGCGCGACCTCGTCGTCCCCCGGCTCCTCGCCGGGGGTCCCGCCGGCGTCGCCGCACGCGTTCGCCGCGCCCTTGGTCGATACGGCGATGTCGACGAACTCACCGGTCCCGTCGGGGCACCGCGCCCAGACGCCGTCGGCGTGATCCGCGTAGACGTGCTCGGCGACCGTGCTGCCGTCGGCGTCGCGGATCGTGACGGTGTCGCCGCCGCCGAGCCCGAACACGAAGTCGCGCGGCTGGTCGAACACGAAGAACGCGCCGGGCTCGAGCACCGTGCCCGCCGGCAACGGCGTGGTCTCTGCTGCGTGTCCGACGGGGTCGGCGTCCATGAGCGTCCAGCTGGAGAGGTCCACAGCCGTGCTCTCGCGGTTCACGACCTCGACCCAGTCGGTCGCGTCCCCGTTCGACTCGATCTCGTTGATCGCGACGTCCGGTGCGACGCACGAGTTCGCCGCGTTCGGCGTCGCGTGCGCCAGGACGAACGCGCCGACGCCGTCGGGGCACCGGGCGAGCGTCGCGGAGGTGGAATCGCCGTCGATCTCGGCGTGCCCCTCCCACGGCTCGGTGTCGTCCAGCAGAGCGCCCGACGCGTCGAACAGGCGGATGCGATCGGCGCTGCCGATCCCGATCGGATCGCGGAAGGCCGTCTCGGTGCCGTCGACGACGCCCATCGATCCTTCCTCGACCACGAGGAACTCGCCGCCGCCGATCTCCGACCCCGCCGGGAACCGCCAGCGGTGGTCGTCGGAGTTGTCACGGATCTCGTAGCCCGAGATGTCCAGCGCCTCGGTGCCGGGGTTGTAGAACTCCACCCAGTCCGCAGGCTGCGAGTCCACCTCGTTGATGCGGATCGACCCGTCCACCGGCGCGATGGCGCAGTCGTTCGCCGCCCCGGGTGTCGCCGCGGTCGCGGGCGCCCACTCCCCCGTGCCATCGGGGCAGCGCGCCCACACCGCGAGCGGTGCGGTGTTCTCGTACGCGTAGCTGTCGATCTCGGCATCCGACGCGTCGAACAGGACGACCTCGTCGCCCTTGCCGAGCCCGAAGTCGAAGTCGACGTCCTTCACGAGCACGACGAATCCGCCCGGTTCGAGGATCGTGCCGGCCGGCACCGCACCGAACGCGTCGCGCTTCTCGTCGGCGATGCGCCAGCCGTCGAGAGCGACCGCCTCGGTGCCGGCGTTGAACAGCTCGACCTGGTCGGCGAGGCCGGTAGCGGCGTCGTCGTAGACGATCTCGTTGAGGACGATCATGGGCGCCGTGCTGGTTTCAGCATTGGCGGCGAGGGGTGCGGCGAGCAGGGCGGCGGCGCTGAGAGCGCCGACCGCCGTGAACGCGACCCCGCGGTGCAGGCGGGACATGGGACTCCTGGGTCGGAACGGAACGGGTGTTCCCCCAGATCACCGATCCCGCGTGGACGCATGACGACGCGTCGGTGTACCGGCGGTGAACGGCGGGTGGCCGTTCCCTGCGCATCCCGCAGGCGGTTCAGGCGATGCGCGTCCCCGGGGGCAGGCGTCGAGCCGGCGTGCGCGTGCGCGACCAGGCGCCGGCGAACAGGCCGCCAGCGATGAGGACCTGGATGCCGAGGCCGACGAACCAGCTCGGGACCGTGCCTTCCATCGACTCCTGCGGCGTCGGGTAGTCCTCGAAGCCGCCGTCGCATTCGTCCCACCGCTGTTCGACCGGCGACTGCTGCGCCATGCGTACGCCGTATTTGATCTGGCCGAAGAGGTCGACCGGGTAGCCGTCATCGGTGAATTCGGTCGGCGTCGCGTCCGCCAGCACGACGAACGGGTTCGCGGCCAGCGCCCACCACACCCGGTCGAACCGTGGCACCTCGTACGTGTAGGTGTCCCATTCGTCGCAGATGACCTCGCCCTGTGCATCGTACGGACGGCTGTAGTTGGTCGCTTCGCTGCGGAGTGCGGCACCGCCGAGTCCGAACACGATGAGCGTTCCGATCGTGAGCCCGGCGACGACGAGGTAGGTCGCGGCCACGGAGAACAACGGCCGTGCGATGAGACCGCTCAGCCCGACGCCGATCGCCGCGACGATCACGATCTCGATCGCCAGCACCACGAGGGAGACGAGCAGGGCGAGCGGACTCACCCCGCCGCCGAGCAGGGCGATCGAGAGGAACGGCAGGGCGATGAGCAGGAAGGCGCCGCCCGTGGCGATCGCCGCGAGCAGTTTGCCGAGCATGATGTCACCCGTGGATGCCGCCGTGACCTGGATCGCCGCGAGGGTCGCCGCATCCCGGTCGCCGTTGATCGCGTTGCCGCTGAGCGTCGGCGAGACGAGCACGACGAGCAGCAGCACGACGTTCACGACGATCGAATACACCCCGGCGCCGACGAAATCGCCCCAGGAGTACACCATGAACGCGAGGGCGGTGACGCCGACCAGCACCAGCGCGAACACTCCGAGGAGGACGTACCAGCCGACGCTGCGCAGTCGCTGCGTCAGTTCGAGGCGGGCGATCGTGGCGATGTGCGCGGCGCTCATGCGTCCGCCTCCGTTCCTGACGTGGGCTGCGCCGGCGGCGAGGCGGCCGGCGGCCGCGACACGGGCTGCGATGTGCTGCGGAGGTTGAGGAACGTGTGTTCCAGTGCGCTTTGGGCGGGCGCGAACTCCGAGACCGCGAGTCGCGCCTCGACCAGGCGTCGAAGGGCGTCCGCCGCGGCATCCTCACCCGGGAAGCCGACCAGGACGGCACCCCGATCGGCGCCGAGGGACTCCACCGGGATGCCGAGGGTCGACGCCACCTGCCAGGCATCCGCGTTGAATCGCTCCGGCGTCACTCCGGCCAGCCGCACGCGCCACGCCCGCGCAGCGGACTGCGCAGGTGCCGCATCGACGACGGAGCCGGCGACGAGGAACACCGCATCATCGACGACCTCTTCGAGCTCGGACAGGATATGGCTGGAGATCAGGATCGTCCGCCCCTCGCTCGCCAACCGGCGCAGGAGCAGACGCAGCTGCACTCGCGCCTCCGGGTCGAGACCGGAGGCCGGCTCGTCGAGCAGCAGCACCCGCGGGTCGTGCACGAGGGCACGCGCCAGACCGAGCTTCTGCTTCTGGCCGCGCGAGAGCACCTTCGCCGGGGCGTCGGCGAGCTCCTGCAGCCCGACGAGCGCCAGCAGCTCGGCGGCGCGCGCCGCGGCATCCGGCTTGGACAAGTCGTACAGCCGGGCCGTCGTCACGATGGTCTCCCTGGCCGTCAGCGAGGGCCATGCTCCCAGCGCATCCGGCATCCAGCCGAGAAGGCGTCGTGCAGCGAGCGGATCGACGATCGGATCGATCTCTCCGATGCGGATGCTGCCGGCGTCCGGCGACAGCAGCGACGCGAGCATCAGCAGCAGCGTGGTCTTGCCTGCGCCGTTCGGTCCGACCAGGCCTGTCACCCGGCCCGCCCTGGCCTGGAAGCTGGCCTGTCGGACGGCGTGCACATCGCCGAATGATCTGCTGACGCCCTCGGCGATGATTCCGCTCATGCGGTCATCATGACAGCCGATCGATCTCCGGCCGTGGAACTCGCAGACGACCCTCAGCAGTCCGCGGCGACACGAGCAGGCGGATGCCCAGGAGCGCACTGGCAGAATCGGAGCATGCGCACGATCCTCAACATCATCTGGCTGATCCTCGCCGGATGGGCTCTGTTCCTCGGCTACGTGCTGGCGGGCATCCTGCTGTGCATCCCGATCATCACGATCCCGTGGGCGATCGCGTCCTTCCGCATCGCCGGCTACGCGATCTGGCCGTTCGGCCGCGAGGTCATCAGCAGGCCGACGGCCGGCGTCGGTTCGTTCCTCGGCAACGTCATCTGGGTGATCCTCGCCGGCTGGTGGCTCGCGATCGGGCACATCGTCTCGGGCATCGCGCTGTGCATCACGATCATCGGCATCCCGATGGGAATCGCCGATTTCAAGCTCGTGCCGGTCTCGCTCATGCCGCTGGGCAAGGAGATCGTCAAGTCGGGTACCGGAGCCTTCGACCGCACGCTCTGAGCGTCGCCTCCGGGGCTCAGCCGCGGAAGAATCCGACGCCGAGATCCGGGTGATCCACGAAGACCCCGTCGACGCCGGCGCGCGCGATCGCCTGCCATTCCCCCTCGTAGTCGCCGTAGTCGCTCCGCCCGCCGGCGCCGCGGAACTCCGGCGCGAGGAACGCGTTCTCCGGGCGGCACGTCCAGGTGAAGACCGTCAGACCCCTGGCATGCGCGTCGGCGACGATCGAGTTCGGCACCAGCAGCATCCGCTTGCTCACGCTGATGCCGTCGACCCGGCCGACGAGCCCGTCGAGACCCGCCGGCGTCACCGTCGCCGGATACGAGAGCGCCTGCTTGCCCTGAGCGACGAGCAGGTCGTACGGGCGCCCCTTCGCCTCGATCAGGTACACGTACGATGCCGCGATGCCGGCCGCGCGCAACTGCGCGAGCACGGTCGACTCGAACGATTCGATGATCAGCGGAAGCTCGCCGTCCGCCCAGCCGGCGGCACGCAGATCACGGGCGATCAGCGGTGCCAGATCCAGACCGATGCTCTCGAAGTAGGTCGCATGCTTGATCTCGAGCACCACGCCGATCTCGCGTCCGTGCTCCGCCGAGCCGTCGCGGACGATGTCGAGCACGTCGACCAGACGCAGGATCGGCTGAGCGCTGTCGAAGCTGGCACTCGAATGACGCAGCTCCGGCACGCGTTCCCGAACCCGGAGGGTGGAGAGCTCGGCCCAGGTGAAGTCCTCGGTGAACCAGCCGGTCAGCGCCTGGCCGTCGATCCGCTTCGTCGTCCTGCGGTCGGCGAACTCGGGGTGCTCCGCGACGTCCGTCGTCCCCGAGATCTCGTTCTCGTGACGGACGACGAGCACGCCGTCACCTGTCGCGACGACGTCGGGCTCGACCGCGTCGACGCCCATGGCCAGCGCGAGCTCGTAGGCCGATCGGCTGTGCTCCGGCCGATACCCGGATGCGCCGCGATGACCGATGACGAGGGGCGCATTCCTGGGCATGCTCTCAGCGTAGAACAGCGCACGCGTCCGGCCGCCCGGGTACTGTGGATACAAGCGATATCAAGACCCCCTTGGAGTGAGGCCACGATGAGCAACTTCGCATTCAACAACCCTGCTTTCCAGCAGCAGGACCCGCGCAATGTCGCGACGTACCCGGGCGGACCGCAGGCGGCTCAGGGTGCGCAGGCGGCGTCGTTCCAGCACGCCGGAGTGGATGCCGCGACGAACGCGCAACTGGAGGGCATGTACGCCGCTCCCCCGGCCGGCGCGGTCGAGACGGATCGGATGAGCGTCGAGGACACCGTCTGGAAGACCGTCGGACTCTTCGCGATCCTGCTCGTCACCGCAGCCGTGGGCTGGGTGTGGACGTTCGGCGGAACGCCGTTCCCCGAGCAGGTCGTCTCTGTGTCGATGGTGCCGTGGATGCTCGGCGCGCTCGTCGGCTTCATCCTCGCAATGGTCGTGACGTTCACGTCCCGCAAGAAGGTGCGCCCGGCGCTGATCTTCGCGTACGCCGCCTTCGAGGGTCTCTTCATCGGAGCGATCTCCGCGTTCTTCGAGTACATGTGGCCCGGCATCGTCGGCCAGGCTACGCTTGCCACCGTCGCCGTCGTCGGTGTGACCCTGGCGCTGTTCGCCAGCGGCAAGGTCCGCGCGTCCAAGAAGATGACCAAGATCGTCATGATCGCGATGATCGGCTACCTCGTCTTCGGCGTCCTGAACCTCATCGGCATGTGGACGGGACTCATCGACCCGCAGCTGACCTTCGGTCTCTACAGCGCGAAGATCGCGGGCATCCCGGTCGGCCTGCTCATCGGGCTGCTGGTGGTCTTCATGGCCGCGTACTCGCTGGTCATGGACTTCGACCAGATCCAGCAGGGCGTCCGCAACGGCGCTCCCCGCAAGTACGGCTGGCTCGGTGCCTTCGGCATCATGGTCACAGTCGTGTGGCTGTACGTCGAGATCCTGCGCATCATCGCGATCGTCCGCGGCGACTGACGCGCGTTCTGCATCGACGAAGGGCCGTCCCATCGGGGCGGCCCTTCGTCGACGCGGCGCAGGCCGGGTACGGTCTGCGGGGACGATAGTGTGCGCTCGGGAGGAACCATGAAACGCGGATCCAACATGCCCGCCGTCGGGACGTACAACCAGACCCTCGTGCTCGATATGATCCGCCGCTCGCCTTCCGGCCTGAGCCGGATCGAACTGGCGGAACTGACCGGGTTGTCCGCACAGACCCTCAGCAACGTCGCGCGCAAACTGTCGCTCGCGGGTCTCATCCTCGAGGGAGATCGCGTCGTCTCCGGCCCTGGCAAGCCGCGGACCATGCTCCAGTTGAACCGTCGTGCTCGATTCGCCGTCGGCATCCACCTCGATCCGTCGATCGACACCTTCGTGGTGGTCGATCTCTCGGGAAGCATCGTCGCGCACATCGAGGCGCCACCGGAGGACACCGACGCGACACCGGATCTGATCGCGGGGCTCGCCGCCAGCGCACACGCGCTCCTGAGATCAGCCGACGTCCCTTTCGACCGCGTCCTCGGCATCGGCGCAGCACTGCCCGGCCCGATCGACGACGCGGCGGGGATGGTGCTGACACCGCCGCTGCTGCCGAACTGGCACCACACCCGGGTCCGCGATCTCCTGATCGAATCGACCGAGCTGCCGGTTGTCGTGGAGAAGGATGTCATCGCAGCGATGGTCGGCGAGCTGTGGGCGGATGCCGACCATGCGCTCAGGGATGCCGCTCTTCTGTACTACGGTGCGGGCGTAGGACTCGGCATCGCTCATGACGGCGATGCCGTCCGTGGACGCACCGGCAACGCCGGTGACATCGGGCACCTCATCGTGGATCCGAGCGGTCCGCCGTGCCAATGCGGGATGCGAGGCTGTCTCGGTGTCACCGTGGCGCCGGAACGGCTGCTCTTCGATGCAGGCATCACCGACTCCCTCGAGACGCCCTGGGGCGCGGTGCCTGCGGGTCTGGACGAACTCCGCACGCGAGCGCAGGGCGGCGACGCTCGCGCGCTCGCGGTCTGCGCTCGAGCCGCCGAATCGCTCGCCCGGGCGATCGTTCTCGTGAACAACATGCTCGATACCGGGACAGTCGTGATCGGCGGCCCGGCGTGGAGTCGCCTCAGCGAGCTCCTGGAACCGCCGCTACGCGCCGCCCTGCCCACGATCCCGCAGATCACCACGACCCGCCCGCTCCGCCTCGTGGAAGCGCGATTGGGCACGGACCTCGCGGCGGCCGGCGCCGCGTGCCTCGTCCTGGACAGCATGTTCACGGCGCGCGCCTCCGACCTGATGATCAGCGCCTCCTGACCGCCGTTCTCCTTCGGTGAAGAAAACGCTTGACTTAATATATAAACATGTTTGAATAACACGAGCGCGACGTCTGCGCACGACAAGTGTGAGCAAAGGAGCTTCGATGAAGAAATCACTGACCGGATTGAGCATCCTCGCCGTCGGCGGCCTGGCCGTCGCCCTGAGCGGTTGCACCGGCGCCACGTCGGGCGGAGGCGACGACGTGATTCGCGTCGCATACCAGAAGACGTCGTCGTTCACCGCGATGGACGATCTCATGAAGACCGTCAAGGAAGAGTACGAGAAGCAGTATCCGGACCGCGAGGTCGAGCTCGTGCCGATCGAGGCGGAGCAGGATCAGTACTTCACCAAACTCGCTCTCATGAACGGCTCCGCGGACACCGCTCCGGACGTCATCTACGAGGACACCTTCCAGATCCGCTCGGATGCGGCCGCCGGCTACCTCCTTCCGATCGACGAGTACCTGGCCGAGTGGGACGGCTGGGACCTGTACGACGACGGCGCGAAGCAGGCCGGGCTGGGCGACGACGGCAAGACCTACGGGGTCTCGCTCGGCACGGACACACGCGGCATCTACTTCAACAAGGACCTCTTCGAGGCCGCCGGGCTGTCCGCTGACTGGCAGCCCACCTCGTGGGACGAGATCCTCGAGGCGGCGCGCGCGATCAAGAAGAGCAACCCCGATGTCACCCCGCTGAACATCTACGCGTCGAAGACCCTCGGCGAGGCCACCTCGATGCAGGGCTTCGAGATGCTGCTGTACGGCACCGGCGACGAACTCCTGGACACCGCGTCGAACAAGTGGGTGACCGAGTCAGCCGGATTCCGCGACGCACTCGCCTTCTACGAGACCGCCTTCAGCGAAGGACTCGCCCCCGACCCCGCCGATGCCCTCGACCCGGGCTGGGGGTCCAAGGTCCAGAACGAGCTCATCCCGCAGGGCGAGCTCGCGATCGCCATCGACGGCTCGTGGCTGCCGAGCGGCTGGATCGCAGGCGACAACGCGTGGGCGGAGTGGGAGGACACCATGGGCCTCGCCGCGATGCCGACTCAGGACGGCGACGGCGACGGCTTCACCTCGATGTCGGGGGGCTGGACGCTCGCCGTCGGCGCCAATGCCGACGACCCGCAGGCCGCCTTCGACTTCATCGCCCAGGCGATGACGCCCGAGAACGCGCTCACGTACCACCAGGAAGCGGGACAGATCGCGGTGCGCTCCGACGTGGCCTCCAGCCAGGAGTATCTCGACTACAACCCGTCGTTCGAGTTCTTCTCGTCGCTGGTCAAGTACACGCACTTCCGGCCCGCAACCCCCGACTACTCGCAGATCTCGTCGAACATCCCGGTCGCGACCGAGTCGATCATCACGGGGCAGTCCTCGCCCGAGGAGGCGCAGAAGGCGTATGACGAAGCGCTGATCGGCATCGTCGGCGAAGACAACGTCACCGCTGGCTGATCGTCCCATGACCGCCGTCACCGCCGGCGGGCTCGGGCGGGGGGGGGGGGGGGGGGGGGGGCCCCCCCCCCCCCCCCCCCCCCCCCCCCCCCGCACGGGGGCCCCACGACTCGGAACCATCGGCCGGCTCCACGCCCGCGCCTGCGGGCCCGTCCGCGAACTCGGCCTCGAACTCCTCGAAACCTGCGGGAATCACCGCC